>JBCCGI010000055.1:0-58695 GCA_039029355.1 Planctomycetota bacterium | reverse complement strand
TTGGCCCGGTTGAGGCCGCCCTCGAGCCGCAGCAGCTGCGTGCCCCCGGTGCCGAGCGAGATCGAGTCGACGGTGCCGGCGAGGTGCGGCAGCGGCGTCACCACGACGTCGTCGATCAGGTGCCCGTCGGTGCCCAGCGTGTAGTTGTCACGCTGGCGGAAGATCAGGTGGAAGTCCTCGTTGAAGTCGACGCCCAGGAGCGTCGCGAGCGCCGTCACGTCGACGTCGAACTGAGTCCAGCTACTCGGCCCGCCCTGGTGGCTCCAGGCCAGCACCTCCTTGACGCCGTCGCTGATGAAGAGGCCGTCCTCGGTGTCGTCCTCGTCGCTGGTCTGCTTGAAGTAGTAGCTGACCGACAGGCCGCCGTAGTCGGCCGCGTTGACGAAGAGCCGCGCCTCGTTCGTGACGTAGTTGCCGTCGACGTTCGACGCCATCGCGAGCGACGGGCTGCCGGAGCCGGGCGAAGCGCTCCCCTGGGACCCGGCGATGATCTCGCCGAAGTCGTTCGTGCTGGTGAAGAGCCACTCGCCGCTCGCCGGCAGGCCCTGCTGGAAGTCCTGCGAGTACGGCATCACCGCCGCGGTGATCGGCGTGACCGTGACGAGGTCGGTGAACGTGACCGTGTCGGAGCCGAACGAGTTCGACACCGTCAGCGACACGTCGTACGTGCCCGGATCGGTGTACGCGTACGTCGGGCTCTTGGCGGTCGAGTCGGTGGTGCCGTCACCGTCGAAGTCCCAGTCCCAGCTCGACGGGATGCCGGTGGACTGGTCCTGGAACTGGATCGGCTGCGTCTCGACCACGGTGCTGACCGAGGCGGTGAAGTCCGCGACCGGCACGCCGGGCGGGCCCTGCGCGCAGTTGTCTTCCCAGTCGGAGACCAGGGCCGGCAGGTTGAGCGAGGTGCCGGAGTTGTAGCCTCCGCCCGAGCCGCAGCCGCCGTGGGTGTGGATGCCGACCGCGGCGCCGGTCGTCTCGTCGATCACGGGCGACCCGGAGTTGCCGCCGGTCGTGTCGACGGTGTACCGCAGCGCGAAGCCGCTGGTGCCGAAGAACGGCCCGGTGTGGGTCTGCAGCGTCTGGTCGTCGACGCCGCTGTCGCTGCCGAAGCCGGAGATGCGCGTCGTGCTCCCGGAGGACGGGTAATAGAAGCCCAGGTCGAAGTAGCCGAACTTCGCGGCCGGCGACTCGCCGAGCGGGTTGGTCAGCAGCTTGCACAGCGCGTAGTCGAAGCCGATGCCGCCGCTCTCCCAGACCAGTGAGTCCTGGTCGACCGGGAACTGGAACTCGGGCGCGGGGTGCACCAGCGCGCCGCTAGGCGTCGACGGCGGGACCATGAACTCGGCGATGCTCGTGTACGTCGGGAAGCAGTGCCCGGCGCTGAAGGAGCAGTCGTCGGCACCCGCGAGCCAGCCCGTGCAGGCCGACGTGCCCGAGCTGTTCAGGAAACGACCGACGCGGTTGTCGATGTGCGCGACGCGGTCGTCGTTGCCGAAGCAGATCGTGTCACCGACCTGGTCGCCTTCGGTGCCCACGAGCAGGTGCGTGATGTCGAACGAGCCCTTCGAGCCCGGCGCGACGTAGAGCTGCAGCAGCAGCCGTCCGCCGTTGAAGAAGGCCGACGACGAGCGCCACTTGCCGATCTCCTCGGGCGTGATGCGGTGCGAGAAGCCGTCGCGGAGGCTGATCACGTCGACGTAGTCGTCGGGGCCGAGCCCGATCTCCTCGAAGAAGACTCGCAGCGAGGGGGCGCCGGGCACGTGGATTTCGTGCTGGTGAACGAGCGCGGTGCTCGTTCCAGAGTTGACGAACCTGCCGGACCGATACGGGTAGGCCGACTCCGCCGCGAAGGACGGCGGCTCGATGAGCTGAGCTGCGGCGGGGGCGGCGAGGGTAAGCGCGGCGAGCGCGGGAAGGATGGGCGATGCGGGCAACCGCATGGTTTGACGTGTCCTCGTTCGGGTAGCGATGTAGGGGGAGCGTCCGGAGTCCCCTCCGGGACGCGGCGAACGACGCTCCCCCCTTGCCGCTTGCCTAGGGCCTGATGCGCACGAAGAGCGTGCTCTCCGCCGGAAGCGTCAGGTCGAAGGCGGTCGGCTCGCTGAACGGGCCGGTGAGGAGCGTCTCTCCGCCGGCATCCACCGTATAGGCGGAGACCGATCCTCCGAACCCATAGGCGGCCGGGTCGAAGGTAAAGTTTGCGCTCGAGGAGGCGTCGGTGTAGTTCGCGAGCGCGATGCCGACGTAGCCTGAGTCGTCGTCGCTCCAGACCCCGTGGAGCGTCGTCGGGAACGCCTCGGTCTCAGGGCCGAGGTTCGTGGTCGGCGCGTAGGGGTTGTAGATCTCCATCAGTACCACGTCCTTGGTCGCGGGCGTCGTCGCGAAGTCCGCCAGGTCGCGGACGCGGCGCCCGGTCGTAAGGAAGGGAGCCGCCTCGGTGAAGCCGCGCACGCGCGCCAGCTCGGCGCCGAAGGCGCACACCGCGCGCAGCTCGTCGAACGTGCCGGCGGGCAGGCCGTAGTTCGACTCGACGAGCTCGTACGAGTACTCCTTGATGCGCGGGTTCGTGAGCGCCGGATCGGGGCTCCAGATCGGACAGCCGTTCACCCAGCCATACGCCATCGTGTAGTTCGCGCCCGAACGCCCCTTCACGCGCTCCGCGTCGTCGCCGAGGTTGAGCACGTTGTTAGGGTAGTTGAAGGGCGGCAGGTCGTGCGTGTAGTACCCCGCGAAGGGCGGCCCGAGGATGGTGTAGTGGTGGTACAGCACGCTCAGCAGCGGCACCTGCGTCGTGTTGCCGTCGGCCGTCATCCAGTCGGTCCAGGCCTGTTCGGGGCCGTAGGTGTCCGACTCGGGGATGAAGCCCTCGAAGAAGAACTCGGTGTACGTCATGAAGTCCGGCCCGGGTGATGGGTTGCCCTTCCCGCCGCCGTCCTGGATCTCGACGAACATGCGCCCGAAGCCGTCGGTCATGTAGCTGCCGAAGCCAGGGGCGTGCCCCTTGTCGTCGGTGAAGTCGTACTGACGCAGCTCGGGGAAGGCGTTGTCGCAGTAAATACCGTCGACGCCGAGCTCGCCGAGGGCTTCGGACACGCTGCTCATGTGCGCCTGCCACTCGGAGGTGGACGGGTCCATCAGCACGAGCTTCGTCCCCTCGGGGCAGAAGGTGTCGAGCGTATCCCCAGCGGGGTTGCGGATCGCGAGGTCCTCCCAGTCGAGCGACGTTCCCGCCGTCGTATAGCGCGAGTCGAGGAAGTACAACAGGAACTTGAGCGTCCGCCCTGCCAGCGAGAGCTCGTCCTCCTTGGCCTGCATGGCGAGCGCGTTCTGCTCGAACATCGGCGTGATCGAGTACTCGCCGACGCCCGAGCAGACGCCGTCGACCCACTGCGTGCCGAACTGGGCGACCACGAGGCTGTCGAGGCCCCAGAAGTCCATGTACTGCTCGAGGCGCTCGGGCAGCGGCCCGTAGTTCAATCCGGTGCGCTTGTCGACGCTCAGCGACGCGATCCCGGCCGCGGAGCCGAGCGGCGGCGGCGCCAACACGGTGCGCGGCGGGTTCGCGTACTTGGACAGCCCGAAGTCCAGCACGCCGACCTGCTGGAAGCCCTTGGCGAAGTCGGGCACGTCGTCGCGGTCGGAGACGTTGCCCTTGTGGGTGAAGAGCGCGCCGCCGTCCAGCCACGAGCGATACGTGTCGGCCAGCGTGTACCAGTCACCGCGGAAGCGTCCGACCGCCGACGAGATCGACTGGAAGGGGACGTCGGGGCTCACGTCCTCCTGGTAGGAGAGCGCCGAGATGTTGACGACCGGCTCCTCCGAGCCATCCCCGGGACAGCCGTAGAACTGGAAGTTCTTCACGCGCTGGCCGGTGTCGTCGAGCGTCGCCGCGTACAGCCCGCGACCCTCTTCGTCGTACATCCCCAGCGCCTGGTTGGCGGGCCGCCCGAGCGCGTCCGCGATGGTCGGTATGTTCTGCCCGGAGTCCCCGATGAGGTTGAGCGCCGGGTTCTTGACCAGGTGCCCGAAGGGCGTCAGCAGGAAGTAGTCGAGGTCCTCCTCCGGCGGGTCGGGGTGCTCCTCCTCGATCGCGAGGTTGATCCGGCCGTACCAGAAGGCCCAGTCCGAGGGCACGACCCCCGTCGCCGTCGCCGACAGGTCGAAGCGCGCGAACGTCGTGTTCGACGCGAGGAAGATGTTCACGACCACCTCGAACGGACCCAGCGTCATCCCGTCGTTGTCCGCCTGGCAGTTGCTCCAGGTGAACGTGACGAGCTTGCCCGTGAGCCCCGTGACCGGGTCGAGGTAGTTGTCCTCGATGTCGAAGTCCACGGACGCGTCGCAGTCGGCGCCGGTGGCGTGGTAGATCTCGTCGGCCTGGGTGACGTCGTACCCGTCGTAGTCGAAGCGCGACGGGATGGGGTGCTCGATGACCCCGATCTCCCACAGCTGCCCGCGGTGGATGAAGCGGTGCCCGTTGAAGTCCGGATCGTCGTCGAGCTGGTCCTCGATCTGGATCAGCGGGAAGCCGGGCTGGTCGTCGCAGGAGGCGTCGCCGCCGCTGCTGCCGTCGGCGGGCACGGTTCCGAGCGGCCCGGGCTCGGAGAAGAGGAACGTGATCTGGTCGTTCTCAAACTCGATCACGTCCGGTGAGAAGAAGTACACCGCACCCGAGTTCGGGCCGAGGGCGTCGACGTCGGGGGCGCCGATGATCAGCGTCCCCGAGTGCATCGCGAGCGACGTTCCGAAGAGGTCGTCGCTGACCGAGTCGCACGCGTTCAGCTTGTTGGTCTTGACGTAGCTCAGGTCCGCCGACTGCTTGTAGACGTAGACCGAGCCCGACGCGAAGCCGGCGTCGATGTTGCCGGGAGCGCCGACCGCCGCCGTCGTACCCCGGATTGCGACCGCCGCGCCGAAACGGTCGCCGCCGGTCAGCTCGGTGGCGATCGGGCCGCCGCCGGCCTTGTGCGTCTGGGTCCAGGTGCCCGGACCGGAGTTCGCGAAGAGGTACGCAGCACCGCAAGAGGAGCACACGTCCGAGTCGCCCGGCGCCCCGACGCCGGCGAGATCGGCGTCGAGCGCGACCGCGCTTCCGAACTGGTCGAAGGCGTTGCCGTCGCCCGCGACGAGCTTGGCGCTCGGCACCCAGCTCCCGGGGAACGGCTGCACCGAGACGTACGCGGCTCCACTGGCCGGCCCGGAAGCGGCGTGCCCCGGCGCGCCGACCAGCGCGCGCGGCAGCGAGAGCGCGACCGAGGTGCCATACAGGTCGCCGCTGGCGCCGTCGGGGGCTCCCAGCTTGGCGATCTGCGACCACAGCCCGGGACCGCTACGCTCGAAGACGTACGCCGAACCAGCGCTCGGGGTGAGCCCGGCCCCGACCGCGCCGGGCGAGCCGACGAGCAGCGTGGTGCCCTCCAGCGCGACGGAGTAGCCGAAGCGGCTGCCGGGCCCGGTGTCGAGCGCGAACAGCTTCACGGTCTCGAACCAGCTGCCCGCGACGCGCTCGAAGATGTAGACGGCGCCGGCATCGGTACCGAGCTGATCCTCGCTCCAGCTCCCGACCGCCGCGAGGTTGTCCGACAGCGCGACCGCGAAGCCGAAGTTGTCCCCGGGATCGAGGTCGGCGGGCACCAGGAGATCGGCCGGCGTCCAGCCGGCAACCGTCAGGCGTTCGAAGACAGCCACGGAGCCGGTGCCGACTCCCGGGCTCACGTCGAACGGAGCGCCGACGAGCGCGGTGTCGTCCCAGATGGCAACCGACTGCCCGAACTTCCCGTCCGGTCCGGCGACGATCGTGGGGAACACCTGGTCGACCTCGCACTGGGCGAGAACCGGGGATGCGAACAGTGAGGCGAGCAGGACGGAAGTGAGGGTGAGCTGGCGGCGCCGCATCAAGAGACCTCCTCCTCGGAAAGTTCGGTGATGTTTGGGAGCGATGGGTTTGAGACCTCAGTATAGGGCGTCTCGGCGGTTTCGCCGGGACGCGACGAAGGCGGGAAGAGAATCGATGCACGCGCGTCAGTTGAGCGAGCAACGCCCATGCAACTCGACGAATGGATCGCAGCCGCTCACGCCCAAGGCGCGAGCGATCTCCACCTAGAGCCCCGCCTGCCGATCACGCTGCGCGTGCGCGGCGAGCTGGTCTCCGCAGGCCCGGCGCCCGCTCCCGAAGCTCTCACCGCCGGCGCCAAGGCCCTCTTGGGAGCCCAAGGGTGGCGCGAGTTCGTCGAGCGCGGGTCGGCCGACCTGTCGCGTACGCTCGCGGGCGTACGCTGCCGTATCAACGCGCTACGGACGGCGCGCGGGGTCGGATTTGCGGTTCGCCTGCTTCCTTCGGAAGAACCCACGCTGGCCGCGCTGAACCTCCATCCCGAGCTCCAGCGCTTCGCGCGCGCCGAGCGCGGCCTGGTGCTGGTTTCGGGCCCGACCGGGTGCGGCAAGTCGTCGACCATGGCCGCGCTGGTGCAGGAGATCAACCTGCGCGACGCGCGCCACGTGCTGACGATCGAGGAGCCGATCGAGTACGCCTTCCGCTCGCGTCGCGCGCTGATCCGCCAACGCCAGGTCGGGCGCGACACGCCGTCGTTCGAGCAGGGCCTGCGCGACGCGCTGCGCGAGGATCCCGACGTGCTCCTGGTCGGCGAGATGCGCGACCCCGAGACGATGCGGCTGACGCTCGACGCGGCCGAGACCGGCCACCTGGTGTTCGCGACCGTGCACTCGAGCAGCACCGCCGACGCTCTGCAGCGGATCATCACGGCCTTCGCGCCCGAGAGCCGCGAGGCCGTGCAGGCCCAGCTGGCCGACGCGCTCCTCGGCGTGGTCTGCCAGCGGCTGCGCTTTCGTTCCGACGTCAAGATCCGCGTGCCGGAGTGCGAGGTGCTGCGCGCGAACGGCGCGGTGCGCAACCTCGTGCGGAACGGCGAGTTCTTCAAGCTGCGCGGCGTGCTCGAGACCGGCTCGGGCGAGGGCATGTGGAGCTTCGAGCGCTACTCGCGCTGGCTCGACGAGCGCGTCGACTGGACGCTGCCCGCTGCGCAGCCGGCGCCGCGCGCCGCATCGGTTGCCGAGGTGGACGCGATCCCCGAGCCGGCCGCGGAGTCCGACCTGCCTCCCGTGGCGCGCATCGCGGCCGACGCCCCCAGCCCGAAGCCCGAGCCCCGCGCGACCGACGACGAGCCCGAAGCAGACGACGGACCCATCGTGCTCCACCCGACCGAGGAGAGCATCCAGGACATCCTGTCGGAGCTCGACGAGCTCTAACGACGGGCCCGCGCTACGACGTAACCGGCCGCGGATAGAACTCGTTCGGCACGTGCGTCGAGCCGTTCTTCGCGATCTTCTGCACCGCGTACTTCGCGTCGGTCAGCGGCCGCGCCGTGTCGATCCAGCGGAACACCGCCCGGCGCCGCACGAGCCCGGCGCGCAGGTCGTCGGGGCAGGTGAGCTCGACGCGCGACGCCGACGGGCCCCACGCGAAGCGGACGCACTCGACGTGGCTGGACGTCTCCTCGCGCTGGCTGCGCAGCAGGGCGTAGGCGGCCTCCGGCACCGGCACGACCGGGTCGGCGACGACGTCGACCTGCAGCGCGACCGTCTGCCCGCGCACGACCATCGCGGAGCGGCCCTCGGCCGTGGCCGCGTCGCTCGCCCGCACGGTCAGCTCCAGCTGGAGCACGTCGCCCGGCACGAGCCGGCGCACGCCCTTGGGCAGGTTGGCGATGGCCTTGGGCGGCGTCGACGGCGCGCCCGCGGCGGGGATCAGCGAGAGCTGCTGCAGCGTGCCCGCGGCGGTCGCGGGGAACGACGCCAGCGTGGTCTCGAGCCCGGTCGAGTCGATGCGCTTGACGACGACGTCGCCGGCGAGCATGTCCAGGTCGCCCTCCCAGTCGTACCGGAAGGCGAGCGACGACTCGGGGTCGTACTCGCGCCGATCGGTCGCGAGCGTCACGCCGACCAGGCCGGTGGCCGGCTCGGCCGGCAGCGGCAGCGTCTGGATCGAGACCTGCCCCGTCGCGTTCGCCGGCGTCGAGGCCAGGCGGCGGTTGTACTCCGGGTCCTCGAAGAAGAGGAAGTGTGGCTCGAGCGGCAGGTGCACCTCGTTCTTCGCGTCGGTAACGCGCAGCGGGAAGCAGAGGGTCTGCTCGTAGCCGTCGGTGGCCTCGGCATCGCCGACCCGCACGTCGAGGCGCAGGCCGTGTCCCGGCCGCACCGACCTGAGGTACGCGCGCAGCTTGTCCGGCTCGACGACGGTGTACAGGCCCGATCGGTCCGCCGAGGTGTCCTCGGCCAGCTCGAACGTGCGCGCGTCGTCCGACAGCTCGACCTTCAGCCACGTGGGGAGCACGCCGCCCTCGAGCCGCAGGCGGAAGTCGACGCGGCCGTCCCAGTCGGCCGGGATCTCGCCGCGCACCGGCTGGCGCAGCAGCAGGTTGGCGCGGCGCGCGGGCGCGGCGCCGTCGGCGGCGAAGAAGGCCTCGTCGAGCGGCGAGTGGGTCACGCTGACCTCCTCCTCGGCCGCAAACGCGCTCGCCCAGGGGCGCAGCGCGACCTCCTCGCGGCCCAAGCGGTTCGGCGGCAGCGCAACCGGCCGCGGCATACGGTGCTGGACCGGCACGCTGCCCGACACGAGCACGCCCTCGGCCGAACCCGTCCGCTGGCGCAGCACCTGGTGACGGAACGCGAAGGGCACGCCCGCGCGGGCGCCGTGCACGAGCAAGCGCGTTCCGCCGGGGAGCACGGGCTGCCACTCGCCGTCCTGCGCGAGCTCCGGAAGCGGCGGCGCGACGGCCGGCAGCAGGCTCAGGATCGGTCGCGCGCGGAAGTCCTTGGGGAGGCCGGCGGCGGGGCGGTCCTCGGACAGCGCCGAGCGGAACTGAACCGCGTGCTGCGACGCTTGCCACCAGCGCTCCGCGCCGTTCGCCCCCTCTGTCTTCGGAGTGCCGACGATGCCCGTCGCGCCGCCCAAGACCTCGACGCTGAAGCGCAGACCGCTCCAGCCGAAGGGCCAGTCGCGCGACGTCTCCGCGTCGGGCGGAGCGGTGAGGTATAGCGGCTGCACGCCGACCGTGCGCGGCGGCGCGAGCTCGAACGGCCGCAGGTCGCTCGGCGGGAGCGAGCCTCCGAACTGGCCCTCCCTGAAGCGCAGGCGCCGAACGGGCGAGCGCAGCGACAGCACCCGTCGCGCGAGCGCCGCGGGTCGCGGCGGAGTCAGTACCTGGAACTCGTAGGCGACGCCCAGCCGCGGCGCACCGTCGGCTCCGCCGCCGAGCTCGAAGATCTGCCGGAAGCGCAGCACCGAGAACGAGGCCTGCGGCGCGAGCCGCCGGGCCGTCTCCTCGCCCCAGGCACGCGCGACGTCGCGCACCGCCGCGAGCTCGACTCCCTCGCCCTCGAAGGCGTGCGTCGCGGTGGGGGCGAGCTCCTGACTGATCTCGTCCAGGCACAGGAGCTCGGCCGACATCATGCGCAGCCCGCGCGGCGTTTCGCCGGAGGGCGCGGCCTCGAAGGCGACGCCGAGGTAGGGGGGCACCGCGAAGCATAGCGGCCAGCGGTCGCTGGGGACGGCGGTCAACGCCGGTACCGCGAGCACCGTCGCCGCGGCGTGGCGGCGCACCTCGCTCGCTCCGCCCGCCAGCGCGCGCAGCTGCGCGGCCACCGGGTACCAGCCGGCCGGCGCCGGCTCACCGAGGCGGCGCACGCTGGGCGCGCTCACCCGCCAGGCGTGCTCGACTCGCCGCGCGGTGATCACGAGCTGAACCTCGACCTTCGCTCCGGCCGCGCCCTCGAAGTCGACCTGGGCGGAGATCGCCTGCGGGTCGCCGGGGACCGCGGAGAAGAGCGCGTCCTCGCCGCCCGCGATCGCGTGGATGTCGAGCGTCGCGCCCTTTTGGGGGCGAGCATCGTCCGCCGGCTGCACCTGGATCTGGAAGCGGTACATCCCCGCCTCGTCGAGCGTCACGGTCTGGGCGAGCAGGATCTCCGACGGCTCGATCGTCGTCCGCGTACTGCTCAGCAGCAGGTCGTCGCCGTCCTTCCGCGGGTTGAGCCGCAGCTTGCTGCCGATCGTCGCCGGGCCCTTGGGCTGGCCGAAGCGCAGCGTCCACGGCCCGAGCCGGATCGTGCGGCGCGATTCGGCGCCGAGGATCGGGATGTTCTTCTTGGTGATCTTGCCCGCGAAGGTCGGGTTCTCGATCAGGTTGGGCTGCTCGTCCGCGCTTCCGTCATCCGCGCGGAGCGGCGCGTCGAAGATGGCGCGCGCCGCCTCGACCGCGTCCTCGGGAGTCGACGACGCGTCCGGTTCCGCGCCCGCCAGTGGGCGGAAGGCCCGCAGCGCGTTCGTGAGCGCGGCCGAGCGGCCGAGGCGCGCGGGCGTATCGGGCAGGGCCGCGAGCACGCTCGGCAGCCCGACGATCTCGGCCGCCTCCGCCGGCGGCGCCTGCATGCGCAGCCAGTTCTCGTCGAGCGAGGCCGGATCCAGGCGCGCCCACGTGCGCCCGGCGGCGGTATCGATCGGAGCCAGGCCGATCGTCCGCGCCTCGGCGCCGGGCTCTGCGAAGCTGGTGAGCGCGAGCGCGAGCGCCCCCGACGCACCCGCCGACAGCAGCTGGATCGGGTCGACGCGCAGCGGGCTCGCCCGATCGACGTCGCCCTCGGGCAGCGCGTCCGCGCGCGTGTCCTGCAGCCGTCCCAGGAACGGCAGCGTGAGCAGCAGCCAGTCCGGGTCGGCGGGATCGGACGGACCGTACTCGTCCGGGCTGCTCAGGATGCCCTGCTGGGTGCCGCCCGGCAGGAACTGCAGCGCGCTGAAGCTCGCCGCGCCGACGGTCGAGCGCCGGATCCAGTGCGGCGCGCTGGCGTCGACCAGCATCATGTCCTCGCGCTCGTCGCCGAGCTCCTGCACCGCGCGCACGACCAGCTGTCGCGCTCCGTCGCCGAGCAGCCCGTAGGGCCGCGCACCGATCGGACCCTGGGCGCGCGCGCCGACCAGCGTCTTCAGGTGGTGCTGGAAGCCGCGCGCCTCGAACAGGTCGACGCGCTGCAGCGCGGTCCAGCGCCGGTCGCCGGTGAGGCGCGGGGTCCCGTCGGCGTCGAAGCCCACGTCGACGAGCTGGTGCTCGACGACGGCCAGGAGCTGCCATGCCGAGCCCTCGCCGAAGCGGTAGAGCGTGCTCCCCGATCCCGCCGCGAGGCTCCCGAGCGGCAGGTCGTGCTGGTTCAGCATCACCCGCATCGTGTGGCGCACGTGGTCGAGCGCCGGACCCTCGGCGGGCGCGGGAACCGGCTGCAGCACGAGCTCGTCCGGCGCGCCGTCGGCCGCCGCCAGCGCCTTCGGCCACGAGATGAGGTTCGTGATCGACAGGAAGCCGTTGAGCAGCCACGACGCCGTCCACACGCCGTCCTCGAGCGACAGCGTGTGGCCGATCGAAAGGTCGCCCGCCGACGAGCCGAAGACCTCGGCCCGCGTCGGCGCCGCGTCGGCCCGGTCCTGCAGCGAAGCCCCCCAGCGGCACGCGAGCACCACCTCGGCGTACGCGCTGCGCGCGACGAGCGTCGGCACCAGGTCGCTTCCCTGCGCCTCGCTCGGCACGGCGGCGAGCGCGACGCCGGCGAAGCCCGGGCAACGCGCCAGGTCGAGCGTCGCGCCGGGGAAGAGCATCCACTCCTTGTCGGACGTGCCGCGCGACCAGGACGCCTGGATCGCCGTCTCGTCGATGCGGACCTCGAGCTCCGGAGCCGGTCCGCCCTCGTCCGCAGGACCGATCCGCAGACCCTCGCCGTCTTCCGGGCTGGCGAAGAGCGTCGGATCGACGAGCGCCGGCGGCGCCGCCCCTAGCAGCGGGTAGACGGCGTCGGCGGAGAGCAGCGGGCGCTTCGGTTCGCCGACGCGCAGCCGCACGGTCAGGCTCGCGGCGTGGACGCCCGCCTCGTCGAGCGTGAGCGCCACGCTTTGGGGCAGCAGCACGCTCTCGCTCGCGTCGTCCGCGACGGGGAGCGTCCGCGAGGCCTGGACCGGCCACGCGGGGCCGAAGGTGAGCGGGCCCTCCAGGGCCACCTCCCACGGCGTGCCGAACAGCACGAACCGCAGCACCGCGTCGACCGTCAGCTCGCCTGCGTCCGCGTCGTAGCTCAGCCCGCGCCAACGCAGGCGCGTCGCGTCGCGCGCGCTGCCGCGTTCGGCCTCGAGCGGCCACTCGTTCTCCTCGTCGCCCGGCGAGTCGCCCGCGGCGTCGGCGCCGTGCGGCGCTTCGACCTCGGCGCCGGTCAGCGTGAGCCCCTGGCCCGCATCCTCGAACACCAGCCGGACGGCGTTCGAGCCGTCGACCTCCTCGCGCGCCTCCACCGCCGGCAGCTGGAGGCGTCCGACGACCTCCAAGCGCTCGACGTGCATCGATTCGTCGTCCGCGAGCTGCGCCTCGGCGAGCACCAGCGGATAGAAGCGCAGGCCGAGCAGCGGGAGGAACGCCTCGTCCCCGTCGGCCTCCTCATGACCCAGGCGCCACTCGTAGCCCTGCAGCACGTCGTGTCCGCGCGAGCGGCCCTCGGGGTCGTTGACGTCCTCCGCGCGCGCCGACAGCGTCAGCTCGCGGTCGAACGTCGCCGCGCCCGTGCCGCCGAAGGGCAGGTCGCGGAACCAGAGCCGCCAGGGCGCGCCCGCGGCGTCGAGCTGTACGGCCGCGAGCGTCGAGGTCAACGCGAGCGCGAGCTCCGGCCCGTCCGCATCGACGCGCATCCGGACCGGCGTCCGCGCGAGGGCGGGGCGCTTCTCCGCGGCGGCCGTCACCTCGGTGGCGGCGCGGCGCAGCCCGCGCTGGTCGGCGTAGAAGGTCGGCTCGCCCGCCGCGCCGGGCTCGGCGTGGGCGTGCAGCGAGCCGGCGGTCAGCACGAACGGGTTCGCGGCCGACCCCGCCGGCCGGAGCGCGCCGTCCCCGTGCGGGACGAAGGCGCCCGACACGCCCTCGAGCGCGCCGTCGCCGCTCAGCGTCGCGATCCCGTCGGCCAGCGTCAGCTCGCCCGGATAGGCGTCGACGGCGGCGCTCGGCGACGCGGGCAGCAGCCGTGGCTCGACCAGGCCGGCCACCGACGCGTTCCCGTCGTCGTCCTCGACCAGCGCGTCGACCGCGTCGGCGGCGGCCAGGCTCGCGCGGGTGGAGAGCTCGTGCCAGTGAAGCGGGAAGGTCTCGCGCGTCAGCGGCTGTGCGGGCGTCGCGTCGGGCGCTGCCTCGCCCTCTTCTTCGTCGTCCGCCGGCTTGGGGAGCTGCGCGAGCGCCTGGATCTCGTCGGCGTATGGAAGGTCGTGCCGGTACTGCAGCGGCAGCGGGAAGCCCGGTGCCGGCGCCAGCGGGCTCGGGCTCTCGTCGGTGGCGAGCGTCAGGCCGGGCAGCGACAGCGCCGCCAGCGGCAAGTCGTGCAGCCGCGCCGGATCTTCGCCCGGACCGTCGCCCTGGCCGGAGGCCGGGCCGAACAGCGCGAGTCCCAGCTTCGGTGCCGCGTCGCCCGCGCCCAGCAGCGCCGGCCACGAGGCCGCGCCCCGCACCGGCGCCTCTCCGAGCAGGCCGAAGCGCCAGCGGGTCGTACCGCGGGGTTGCTCGAAGGGCAGCAGCTGGCGGCTTGAGCTCGGATGGTTCGGCGGCTCCTGGTTCTGCGTCAGCGGCAGCGCCTGCACCATCGGCAGCGTGGGGTGCCGCCGCCAGAACCAGGGCCGATAGGCCTCGCGGAAGCCCGCGGGCAGCACCCCGGCGCCTCCGCCGGCCTCCGCGCGCGCGAGCAGCACCTTGTCGTAGGCAAGCTGGAACGACCAGGCGCCGAGCTCCGCGGCGTCGGCGGACCGGCGCGAGAACGACAGCTGCTCGAGCTCGAAGCGCACGAGCGGCGGGAAGGTCGATCCGCGCTCGCTGAGCGTGCGGAGCGGGATCGACACCAGGCCCGAGCGCCAATCGTCGAGCGTCGGCAGCGCGTCCTGACGCGTCGGCCGATCGGTCGAGAGCCACAGCAGCCCGTCGACGACGATGCGCGGCGCGTCGAGCGCGAGCTCGACGCCGTGCAGCTCGTAGGCCTTCGACCCGTCCGCGGCCTTCAGCATCCACGTGCCGGAGACGCGCGAGCAGCCGGTGAGCGTCAGGCTCCAGGCCTGTTCCTCGGGGCGCGCGCGGCGGACGCCCTGGGCGTCGCTGACGTAGGCCTCGTTGTCGTAGGCCACCGCGCCCTGCAGCAGCGGCGGCGGACCCTGCTCGGGCTGCTCGGAGGGGAGCGGGCTTCCGAGCTCGGCGTCGAGGTAGATCTGCTCGGTGAGGTTGGGCACCGGCAGCTCGGCCCAGCCGTCGGCGAGCGGCATGTAGCTCCACACCGCCGCCGGCGAGACCGGCTCGGGGTTCTCGCCGGGCGCGAACTCGGGCACCGGCAGCCCCTGGATCTCGCGCAGCAGGTGCGGCGTCGAGAGCGCGTCGTACGCGAGCATCAGCGGCGACAGCCGGTAGGCCTCGGAGCCGTCCGTCGCGCTCCACGCGAAGCTCAGCTGGCCGGCGTCGGGGCGCGGCGCGTCGCCCTCCTCCGATGCGGCCTCGACGCTCACGCGCAGCACCTCGCCCAGGTCCGCGTCCTGGACGGTCTCGATCGTCACGTCGCTCGGCGTGACGCGCGCCAGCGTCTCCGGCGGGTTCTTCGGGTCGAACGGCGTGCGGTCGGTCAGGAGCAGGTGGAAGAGCGGCGAGCGCCCCGCATCGAAGTGCAGCGTCGGGCGCGCCGCGGCCGGGCGCTTGTCGATCGCCGGCGTCGACACGATCGCCTGGAAGTGCCAGAACATCTGCGGTAGCACGTCGCGGCTCCCGACCTCGAGCGTGACCCACGTCGGCGCGGCCAGCGGGCTCCCCGCGCCCTTCGGGTTGAGCAGGTCTGCGAGGTCGGACCAGGCCGCCAGCAGCCGCGCGTGTTCGCCGGCGGTGAGGCGGTCGAGCTCGACGTCGAGCCGGAACCCGGCGCCCGGTGCGCCGCGGGTCAGAAGGAAGGGTGCGGCGAGCGCCTCGCCGCCGCCCCACGGGACGACGGTCGTGCCGAACACCGACAGGCCGCTGGCGTTGAACGACACGAGCGACAGCAGCCGTCCGGGATCGACGGTCGGCGCGCCGCCCTCGCCGTAGCGCTCCGCGAGCGGCTTCGCGCCGAGCTCGAGCGCCGACAGCAGCCGCTCCTCGGCATCGCGCCCGCCGCTCTTCGCCGCACGCAGCGAGGTCAGGTGGATGTCGCCGGCGAGGCACGTCGCCCCGCGCTCTTCGAGCTCGGCCGGCGACGCGGCGTCGGTCGCGACGAGAAGCAGCGCGAGCTCGCCCGTGCGGAGCGCCTGCCTTACCTCGTCCACCGTGCCGGCGGAGGCGGGGGCGTCGTCGCCGGCCTCCCATTCGTAGGCGGGCTCCTCGTTTGCGAGCTGTGCCTGCACGCTCCGCGGGCGGCCGAGCAGGAGCAGCGTGCCGGGAACGCGCCGCAGCTCGTGCACCGCGGCGTCGGAGCCGCTCTGCACGAATAGGGCGCGGAGCGCGGTGTCCTCGGCGGGCTCGGCCCACCGGACGGCCTCGATGTCGGCCTGCCAAAAGGGTCCCTGGACTCGGACGTTCATGAGCGGACCTCGGGCGAGAGAAGCGCGGGAAGAAGGGACCGGCTGTCGCTGGGCGCGGCGGCTCCGCGCCGGGCGAGAACGAGGAGCGTCGCATCGTCCGCGCCGCGGTTGCAGCGCGTGTGCAGGCGCTCGACCGAGCGCGCGTCGACGTCGGGCGCGGTACCCGCCGCGGCCGCGCCGAGCGCCCCGCGGGCGGTTCGGAGCGGAAGCGAACCCGTGTTGTGCAGCAGCCCGCGACACGCGAACAGCTTGGGCGGCAACGCTTCGGGCGGAGCCGAGCTCGCGTCGTCGACGCGCACGGTGCGCCGCTCGTGGCCGTCGACCTCGCGCGCGGGCGTGTCGATCAGGCGCCGCACCGCGGTGCGGAAGCCCGGGTCGCCCTCCAGCGCGAGCAGGGCCGTGCGGTCGGCCTCCGCCAGCGCGCCCTCCCAGAGCAGGACATAGCCCGCTTCGAGCGTCTCGAGCAGCAGGCGGCCCGAGGCGCCGTCCGGGAGGGCGACGAGCCCCGCGACCGGCTCGGCGAGCGTGCGCGGCTGCGCGACCGTGTCGTCGAACCGCAGGCGCAGCACGTAGCGCCCGGGCGCGTCGCTCCCGGCGGCTTGGTCGTCGGGCGTTGTGAGCTCGAGCGGCTCGGCCACGAAGCGCTTGGCGATCTGCCGCACCGCGAAGCTCGGCACGCGCGGGTTGCCCTGCGGGTCGACCTCGGCGGCGTCGAAGCCGACCTCGGCCTGCACCTCGACGTCGCCGCCGGCGACCGCGAGCAGCTGGTAGACCACCTGCAGGTCGGGCACCGCGCCGGGCTTGAGCCGCAGCGGCTCGCCCGAGGCGCCCTCGACGACGCCGTCCTGGTCGGCGTCTTCGAGCGGCCAGCGCTCCTGCGCCGCGCCCGGCAGCGAGTCCCACAACCGCTGCAGCGGCAGCAGCAGCTCGTAGGACGTCGCGCCGACGGACGAGCCCGTGACAAACGCCACCGGGTCGGGCGAGCGGTACTCGAAGTCGCGCTGCACGACGGCGTTCGGGTCCGAGGCGACCGCGGCCGCCTGGGCCACCAGCCACAGGCGGTGCTCGTAGAAGAAGGGGAGCCCCTCCCACTGCAGCGCGAGCGCGCCCTGCTGGAACTTGCCGAGCCGCAGCGGTAGGTCGAGCGTCGCCGCCTCGGCGTCATGCAGCTTGCGCTCGCCCAGCGGCAGGTGATCCGGCTCCGCGGGGTAGTCGCCGAGCAGCCGGCCCTCGTCTCCCGCTGCGAGCTCGTGCAGGTCGGCGACCGGCGTCAGGTCGATCGCGTGCTCCGGCTTGCTCCCGTCGCGGTCGACGGCCTGTTGAGACGCGGCGCGCTCGAGCGGCTTGCGCCAGTCGTCGAACGCGAAGCGGCGCTCGAGCGCGTAGGCGATCTGCCGGTACGCGAGGCGCCGAGCGAGCGTTTGGTTGCGCTCGGCGAGGTCCTGCTCCTTGTGGCGCGCGACGAGCACCTCCCAGGTGCGCGGCGCGCCCGCGTCGCGGAGCGGGCCGAGCAGCGTCGAGCTCAGCACCAGCGGCTTGTCCGGCGGCGCGACGCGGTCGAGCACGACGTCGAGACCTCCCCCGGACGCGTCGGGGTCGACGCGCTCGAGTTGCCGCGCGACCGCGAGCTCCGACGCCCCGGACTGGAACAGCACCGGCGAGCGCAGCAGCGAGAGCCACAGCTGGTCGTAGCGCCCGCGCGGCTGCAGGAAGAAGCGGTAGTTGTGCGCCCACTTGTCGTGCAGCAGGTGGTCGTACGTCAGCCGGCCGCTCTCGTCCGGCGTCGTGAGGGCGGGCGTCTGCACGCGGGGGTAGGCGGTGGCGAGCCACGGCCCGCCGGCCGGCGCGCCTCCCGCGGCGTCGACGACCTCGAGCGGTGCGCTCGTGTCGAAGAAGCGCTGCAGCCACGGCAGCGCGTCGGTCAGGAGCTTCTCGATGCCCTTCGCGTCCTGCGGCACGGCGATGTTCTTGTCGGCCGTCGTCCCGCTGGCGTTCAGCGCCTCGACGTAGCGCCGCAGCCGGCCCCAACCCTCGCCGTCGGAGGCGAGCACCGGCGCGAGCGCCGCGGCCTCGATGGTGAAGTAGGTCGACGCCTGGTCCGTCGCGGGAAGCCGGAACGCCGCGGCGACGGTGTCCTCGCCGGCCGCGAAGCCCGGGGCGAAGGGGCTCGTGACCCCCTCGGCGTCGTACGGCACCGCGGCGAACACGTCCGGCTCGGTCTCGATCGAGACCGTCGGGAGCGTCTGCGCGCGCAGGTACAACCGCGTGCGCCCGTCGACCGGCAGGGTGAGCTCTAGTTCGACCGGCTTGCCGTCCGCGTCGGCGAGCGCGAGCTCGCGCTGCCCCGCGGCCGGGTCGCTTTGGTTGACGACCGAGCAGTCGGCCGCGAGCGCCAAGCGCAGCTTGATGCGCTGGGCTCCCGCGCCGGCCAGCTCGACCGACGCGTAGCGCTGCACCTGCCGCGCGACCGGCCGCAGGCTGACCTGCACCGTCGCGAGCAGGCCGCCCGCGGGGGCCGGCTCGCCGGCCTCGAGCGACACGCTGCGCCCGGGCTGGAAGAGCAGCTCCACGTGGAGGTGCGGCATCGCAGCGGGCTGCTCCACACCGGCCTCGCCGAGGCACAGCGACACGAGCGACAGCAGGGTGTGCGTCTCGGTGCGCTTCTCCTCGCCTTCGCCCAGCTCGACGTCGACCGTCGCGTCGCCGGCCAGCAGCCGGCCCGAGCTCGCCTCGCGCGCCGAGAAGGCGACGCTCAGGCCCAGCCGCTGCAGCACGCTCCAGCCGTACGGATCGGCATCGGGCGCGGTCGCCGCGAGGAAGTCGGCGAGGTTCTGCGGCCGGTACGGCGGGCTGGTCTGTACGTCGAGCCGCAGCCCCTTCGCCTCGAGCGCATCGACCAGCCGCTCGAGCAGCGGATGCATCGCCGCCGGGCGCGGGCCGGTGGCCGGGAAGCCGGGCCACTCGGGCCAGGCCAGCAGCGAGTCGCGCGCCGAGTACCACGGGCTCGCGTTCGCCTGCGAGCCGGGGACGCCGGCGGCCAGCGCGCGTCGCTCGACGGCGGCGGGGTACCAGGCCTCCCAGTGCTTGGTCGCGAGCGTGTCGCTCGGCGCGAACAGCAGGTCGTCCGGGCCGATCATCTGGATCTCCTGCACCGGCCGCAGCGCCGCCGCGAGCCGAGCGCTGCTCTCGAACGTCTCGGTCGTTTGCGCGTCGGCGTCGAGCTCCGCCAGCTCGTATCCCGCGGTCGCGGGCAGCGGGTAGTCGGGTTGACCGCTCGGCCCCTGGTTCCAGCGGAAGCGGATGCAGCGCGTCCCCGCCGGGTGCGTGCGGTACGCCACGCCGGCGACCGAGCCCGAGAAGCCCGCGTCCGCACCGCGCCCCGGCATCGGGACGTGCGCGACGCCCGTCACGGTGTGCCCGTCCTCGGGCGGCAGCATCGGCAGGCGCTGGGGACGGGGGAGCCACTCGAGCTCGGCGGGCCGGCGCTCCTCGAAGGCGCGCGGATCGTTGGCCTCGGTGGCGCGCATGCGCAGCGCGAGCTGCACCGGCGCGAGCGCCGAGGGCACGCGGTTGGTCGAGACGGTCTGCAGGAACACGCGCCAGCACTCGGGCCGCCACGCGGCGCCGTCGCCGGCGGGGAAGACGCCGAGCTCGCGCAGCGTCGCGAGCGGCACGTTGGCTCGGCGCGCGCCGCGCGGGCCCACGGGCCTGATCAGCACCACGACGTCGGAGGGGAGCGGCCGCGCGTTGCTGACCGGCAGCAGCCCCGTCGCCGGCCGCTGCGTCGCGCCGTCCAGGCCGTAGCTGCCGATCGGGAGCGTCTCCTCGCGGCGGAACACCAGCCGGTAGTCGTCGACCGCAACGCGGGGAGCGTCGCTGCTCTCCGCCGGCTCGGACCACGCGACCTGAAGGAAGCGCTCGTCGTCGTCCTGACCGCCCTCCTTTGCCGGGCGCTCCGGGATGTCGAAACGCTCGTAGTCGGCGCGCGTCAACCCCGGCTCGATCGCGGGCGGCGCGCCCGGCTGGCCCGCTTCGGACGCGACCAGCTCGCGGTCCTCGGCACCCAGCACGTACTCCACGGTCAGCTCGCCGTCGACGGGCACGCGCGGCGGCTCGTTCGGGAAGCGCGTCGCAACCAGCGTGTACGGCCGGCCCACGCGCCCGGCCACGTCGACCGGCGTGATCGAGTAGAGGTAGCTGCGCCCGGTCGGCGGCAGCGCCGCCAGGTCCGCGGCCGACTCGCCGGAGAAGTGGTCGACCAGCTGGAAGCGCGTGCGCAGGGCCTTGAGCGAGCCGCCACCGTCGCGGCAGACGACGTCGGCATTCTTGACCTGGAAGGCGACCTCGGGGCTGCGGCCGGAGAGGTCGCGGCGGCGCACCTCGTAGTGGCTCAGGTGCTGCTCGGGGTCCTTCTGGCTCGGGCTCAGGTGCAGCGCCTCGGGAGCAGTGCGCTCGTCCCACGACAGCCGCCAGGCGATCGCGACCGTGCCCGCGTCGGTGTAGTGGCGCGTGTTCTGGAAGCGCGGCGGGTTCAGGCCGAAGTCGGTCCACGGGACGTTGTAGGGACGCACGCGCGCGCTCACCGCTGCGTTGATCGACGGGTCGGTGCGGCCGGTGCGCTGGGAGAGCGTGGGAGGTTCGGTCTCGCCGTCGAGCCAGGCAGGCAGCTCGTCCGGTCCCTGGGGCACGCGGAACACGAGTCCCATCTGGAACGCGATGGACCCGGCCGCGACGCTCTGGTCGCCGCCGGCGTACGTGCGCACGTCCTCGACGATGTCGTGGATGACGAGGCCGCGGAGCTGGTGGATCTGCTCGTCCTCCTCGCTCTGGGGAAGCGGCTGCGGATCTCCGCCCGCCGGCGCGGGGGCGGGCTTGTCGCCGTACACGCTGGTGTCGGGGTCGAAGGCGTCACGCAGCGACGCGTCGTACTCGGTCTTCTCGTCGAGCTTGAAGTAGGGCGAGCCATCGAACTGCTGCTTCGCCCCGCGCACCGCCGCCTCGAAGGCGTCGTCGGACGGGTTCTGCACGCGCGCATCCTCGAGCTCGCTCGCCGCGGGAACGTCGGGATCGCCGGCGCCGCTCGGGTCGGCGCGGAAGGCGCTCTTAAGGTAGCCGCCGAGCGTCAGGTCCTCCTCGTCGGGGGCGGCCTTGGGGTCGCGCGTGTCGAACTTCTCGGAGCTCTTGAACGGCGCGTTCCAGTTCACGCGCCACTCGGTCTCGGGCGCGCTCCAGTCGCCCTCGGTCCCCGCTTCCAGCGACGGCTTGAACCACTGCGCGCCGACGAGGTCGTCGGCGCCCGCGGTCAGCCGGAAGTCGCTCTCGATCTGGAACCCGTCGGGCGCCGTCAGCTCCTCGCCGGGCTGCGGCGGAGGCGGCGGCAGGAAGCCGCGCTCGGGGACGGCGGCGCCGGCGGCGGTGCGGCGCTCCGCGCTAGGCAGCAGCACGAAGTAGTGGTGTCCGTCGGCGGCGTCGCGCAGCACGAAGACCGAGTAGCCGGGGACGGCGAAGGCGAGCTCCGCGTCCGCCTGGTCGTCGACCGCGTGGGGAGGCGGAGCTGGCGCGGGCTCGGGCGCAGGTTCCGGAGCGGGAGCAGGCTCCGGAGCGGGGCTGGGCGCGGGTGCGGGGGCCGGCGCGTCGCCCGACGCGGGAGCAGCTCCCCCGGACGGGGGCGCGGCGAGCGGCGCGGGCGCCGCGACCGTCAACTTGGCGGGCTGCGGCGGCGCCGTCTCGACGCCCGGGACGTCGGGCTCGACCTCGGTCGCCTCCAGACCCATCTGCAGGAAGCGCTGCGTCGCGTTCTTCGCGTTCGTGACGGCGCCCGCGTTCGAGCTGACGTGCACGCTGAACCGCAGGCTGTGCCCCATCAGCTTGACCGAGACCGTGCCGTGCCCGCGCAGCCCGGCCGAGGTGCCTTCGAAGCCGAGCTCGAGCGCGGCGGTGAAGCCGAGCTCGAAGCGGAAGTTAAAGCTCAGCTTCAGCGTGGTGAAGAGCAGCGGGATCTTGATCCACAGCGAGATCCGCACGTCGATGCGCAGCTCGATGCCGACGGCGCCGTAGACGAACGGCTTGTCGGGATCCGAGAACGGCACCATCGCGATCAACCGCGCTCCGAAGGCCAGGCTGGCGTGGGCTTCGAGCGACGCCCCGACCAGGCCCAGGTTCACGCCGGCCGAGATGTTCATCCGCCCGCGCGCCATGTAGCTGATGCCGAGCACGAGCTCGGTGCGGCTGATGCGGAAGATGAAGCCACCGCGCTGCTCGATCGACATCGGCCCGATCGAGTTGGTCCAGCGCAGCATGTTCGGCCAGCCCAGCTCGTAGTGCAGGAGCCCCGGCTCCAGCAGGAACGTGGCCGAGAACTGGCTGCCTTCGATCGCCTTCTGCGCGAACGGCGGCATCTTCGGGCGGTTGCCGGTGAAGCCCTGCGGGTTCGACGCGACGTGCGCGAGCAGGCGCTTCTGGCGCGGCTGGAAGAGGATGAAGCCGCTGAAGAGCGGCGCCAGCGAGCGGTCCTCGGACACGTAGTAGCCGTAGCTCGTGTTGATCCAGGCGCGCGCCGTCATGAAGAAGGTGAGGTCGCTCCGCACCGCCGCCACCACATCGAAGATGTAGGCGCACGGCAGGTCCTTCTCCTTCTGCTCGTTCCACGCCAGCGGCGAGGCCGCCGCCGACGACTGCGAGAACATCGCGCGCAGCACGATCGTCCAGCGCGGGTCGTGCCCGGGCTTCTCGATGTCGCGCTCCCACGCGTCGCGCCGGGCGAGGTCGCCCTGCGTGCGCGAGAGCTTCTTGAGCTCGGCGATCATCGTCTTCAGGTCGCCGCCGGCCTTGTCCGCCGCGCGGATCCCCGCGAGCGTGTAGCGATAGCCGAAGCCGAGCCCCACCTCGCGCAGGAACATCTCGACGACGGGCATCTTGAAGCTGACCTGGCGCACCTCGAGGAAGAGGAACCAGGCACGCACGAAGGGCAGGTCCTCGCCCTGGCGCACGCGGAAGAAGCCGAAGGCGGCGGCGATGGGCGGCATGCCCTTGATCTCCAGCACGCCCTCTCCGCTGAAGCCCTTCTCGGTGGGCGAGTCGAAGAACTCGACCACGCCGTTGAGCTTGAAGGCGTCGCCCATGTTGATGGCCAGCGGCAGCTGGTCCATGTGGACGCGCGGGATCACGCGGCCCTTCTCGGGGAGCCCGATATACAGCTTGTGGACGTCCGGCCGATCGTCGTGGACGTCGCCCTTGCCCTGGGCGAACTTGACCTGACCGCTGATCAGCATCGCGGCGTCGTCGAACACCTCGAAGTTCGGCAGGAAGCCGACGGCGCGCAGCTCGTACTCGTACGCGCCGAGCAGCGGGAACGAGATCGGCTTGGGGAGCTCGATCAGGAAGCTGATGTGCTTCGCCAGGACCGCGGCGTCCCCGGTCAGCGGGCAGTCGATCAGCTCGATCTGGATCGTCGGCAACATCGACAGCGCGCCGCTCTTGCTGTCGCCCGACGCCAGCACCATGCGGGCGCTGCCGGTCAGGGTGAAGAAGAGGTGGAAGCCGCCGTCGTTCACGAACTGCAGCCCGATCGCGTCGATCTGGAACTGGAAGCGGGTGCCCTCGCAGCTCAGCAGCTTGTCGCCGCGCAGCTCGGCCGAGCCCGCGACCAGCGTCAGGTCGCCGTCGCGCGACTCGAACTGCAGCGCGACGTCGGCGATCGCGTCGCCGACCAGCTTGGGCGGCAGCGGCCCCGCGCCCTTCAGCGTGAGCGCCTTCAGCTCGTTCTCGACGATGCGGAGCGAGCTACCCTCGAACCGGAAGGGCGTGTCGACGCCGTTCAGCCGCACCGGGAGGTCGAGCACGGCCGCCGAGAGCGTCAGCCCCTTGCCGGTCAGCGCGAACTCGTCGACGCCGAACACGATCGGGTCCTTGCTCGCCTTGGTGTACGAGATCTCGACGCGCGCCCCCTCGGCGAGCTCGAGGCGGTAGTCGAAGTCGCCGGTCGCGAGCCGGAAGAAGGCGAAGCGCGCAGGCTCGCCCCCGTCCGACGCGGGCGCGCCGATGAACTTCCACTTCAGCCCGAACAGCTCGCTTTCGAGCTCCGCCTTCTCGGACTCGAGCGCGAGCGCGGCGCCGTCAACCGCGAAGGCGAACGTCTCGAAGTCGAAGCGCAGCCTGAGCTCGCTCGCGAGCTGCAGCGTCGACAGGTGCACCGTCAGCGGCATCGTCACGCCGATCTGCGGCGGTTCGAAGGTGACGTCCTTGGGCCGGCCGATGGAGAGCTTCTGGCCGAGTTGGCTCAGCGTGCCCCCGGATTCTCCGTCGTCCGGCTCATCGTCGTCCGCGGCCGGCGCCGCCGCCGCGTTCGGCTCGGGCTCCTTCGGCGGGTCCGGTTGCTTGAGGAACGGCAGCGTGTGCTCTGGCGCGGCCTCGCCCTCGGCGGTCGGCTCGGTCACCTTGGACGTGCCGGCGTTTAGGTCCCACTCCTCGCCGAGCAGCCCGAAGGTGACCTTCCAGTCGTCTAGCGAGATCTTCCTGTCGGTGAGCTCCGACGTGACGTCGTCGCCGTCCGCGAGGTAGCGGAAGTAGGTCGTCGTCGTCGGCGTGCCGAGATCGGCGTCGACCAGCGCGACGGTCAGCGCGTCGTCGCCCTCGGGCGGAGCGGCGACCATCTGCAGGCGGATCGGCTCGGCGTCGTCGGCGCCGTCGTCGGTCTGCAGCTCGCGCAGCAGCGGGCCGCTCAGCTCGCGGGTCCATGCCATGCCGGTCGAGATCGAGAAGCCGGCGTCCCTCGGGACCGACGCGGTCAACCGCAGCGCCTTGCCCTCGGGCAGGCCGTTGGCCGTTTCGATGTGGCGGTACGCGAAGCCGAGCGACGCCGTCCGCGGCGGGTCGCCGGCGGCGAGCGGGTCGAGATGGATCCCGAACAGGCTCAGGCGGCCGGCGCTGACGCTCGCGCCCGCGCGGAGCCGGAAGTTGCGCTTGGTGGGCTCCAGCTCGAAGTGCAGCTCGTCGAGGTCGAGCTCGGGGAAGCCCGCCGGCAGCGACGCCCCGTCGGGAGCGAGAGAGCCCATCACCGCCGTCAGCGAGACCGGCTCGGCCAGGTCGCCGACAAGCCGGTACTCCGGCGCGGTGGCGGTCAGGTCCACCGTCACGGTGTCGCCGAACGCAACGCGCCCGGCGAGCTCGGCGGTGACGCTCTTTTCGGGGAACGCGACCGCGAAGTCGAGCGCGATGCTCTCCAGCACGAGCGCCTCGAACGCGTGCCAGGGCGTGGCCGACGCCAGCGCGATGCTCGCGCCCTGCACGCTGCGGTTCGCGACGTCGACGTCGACCAGCAGGCGGTTCAGCTTCACGCCCGGCTCCGCGCCGTAGCTCGTCGGGAGCGCCTCGGCCAGGCCGGCGTCGTTGACCAGCTGCTCGAGGTCGGCCAGGCCTCCGAGCGCGAGGCCTTCCTCGGAGTCGAAGCCGAGAGGGACCACGACGGGGTCGCCGCCGGCGGCCGGCAGCTTGAGCTCCTGGAAGCGGGCGCGCAGGGCGAGCAGCTCGGCCGAGCCGAGGCGCACGCCGGTGACCAGGACGAAGTCGGCGTCCACCACGCGCCTGTCGTCCACGCTCTTGAGGGCCGTCACCAGCTCGAGGTGGAACGGAATGGTCAGGTGCCCGACCGTCACGTCGGGCACGACCGGCGCGCTCAGCGTGAGCTGCGGCAGCCCGTCGACCAGCTCGATCCGGCCCGCGATCGGCAGCGGGCCGGCGCCGAGCAGCGTCGCGAGGGCCGCGAGCTGATCTCCGAGCGCCAGGTTTGCGGCGAAGTCGAGGCTGCCCGCCGCCAGCTCGCCGCCCGGCGCTCGCAGCGTCAGCACGACGTCGGTGAGCGAGACGAGGTCGAAGGGGAAGTCGCCGTCCGCCGCGAGCGGCGCCGCGAAGCTCTGGGTGAAGCTCCAGCCGTCCTTCGGTCGCGCGGTCAGCGCCGTCGCGAGCACGCGCGGCTTCTGGCCTTCGCCCTGGGCCGCCTGCAGCTCGAGCGTCGCCTCGAGCGTGTACTCGACGGACGCGGTGCCATCGTCACCCTTCAGGAGGGGAACGCGCCCCTGGCCCCTTACAACGACGACGGAGGTGTCGCTGCCGTCGACGACTTCGGCGCCGGCCAGGTCGAGCGCGCCGCCCGCGAAGACGTCGGTCAGCAACGCTATGACGTCCGCTGCGTCGACCTCGGCGGGGAAGCTGTCGGCCTGGAGCGTTAGCGTGTCGCCCTCGGCGGGCGACGTGGCGGGCTTGAGGAGCGAGACGAGGAAGGCCCGAAGGTCATCCATGCGAGCGTTTGGGGGCGGGGTGGCGGCGAGGGGGGAGCCCGTGTTGCGGCTTCCGCGGCCGAAACGGCCGTGCGCGAGGTTGCGAGCAGAGTGCGCAACGAGTCCAGCAAGCGCCTACGGAATTCGCAACCGGGTTTCCCCGCGCATCGATCTTCCGGCGTACGCGAGCTGTATAGAAGCGAGTTAAGCTCGCGACCTGTGTACGCTAAAATCGTGTTGCAAGCGTAGAGGCTGCGCGCTAGCCGCCGGTGTGCGCGTCCGTGTAGCCCAGGTCGTTGAGCATCTTCTCGCGCTCGGGGTCATGCGCCATGCCGAAGGTCGAGCTGGTGGGGTAGCGCTCGGTCCAAGCCTCGATGCGCGCACGCAGGCGGCTGGCCGCCGCCGCGTCGTCGATCGGCGTGCGTTCGAGCGGGTCATCGCCCAGCCGAAACAGCTCCGACGGGGCGCCGAGGCGCTCGCCGTGTTCGGTGGGTACGATCAGCTTTTCGCCCGACGTGAGGTCGCGGATCGACGTGCTGAAGAGCACCTGCGAGTGAACGGTCTCGCGCCACGGTCCGGGCTCGTCTCCGCGCAGCAGCGGCGCCAGGCTGCGTCCGTGCAGGTCGCCGCGCGCGGGCACCTGGCAGAGCTCTAGGAGCGTGGGGAAGACGTCCACGTTCTCGACCGGCACCGCCGGTTCGAGCCCCGCCTCGACGCCGGTACCCCAGAACAGCATCGGCGTGGCGACCCCCTCCTCGTAGAGGTACGCGCCGTGGTCCTGGTAGAAGAACGTCGCCGGCGGCTCGCGCCGCAGGCGGTCGGGCGGCATGGGGGCGAGCCGCTCCCAGAGGCACTCGCCGTGGTCGGACACGACCGCGAGGACGCAGTTCTCAAGCACGCCGCGTTGCTCGAGCTCCGCCAGCACCTCGCCGAGCACGTCGTCGGTGTGCCGCACGTCCTGATCGTGCAGGCCGCGGCGGCGGCGCAGCTCGGCCAGCTCGTTCCCCCAACCGTCGTCGCCGGCGGGCGGCGCGGGGCCCAGGCGCGCGAGCGTCTCCGCCTGCCAACCCGCGGGCTCGACCGCGACCGCCTCGGCGGGTGGGAGCGGCGCGTCGAGCGTGGCGTCGCCCACGTAGGGCGCGTGCGGGTCGAACGGGTGCAGGTACAGGAAGAGCGGCGGCCGCTCGCCGTCGTCGCCGGTGGCGAGGGCTTCGTCGAGGGGCTCCCACATGGCCGCGGCTAGGTCTTCGATGTCGCGCGCGCGCACGCGATCGTCGCCGGGCGTGCCGGGGGCGGGACGCGCGTCGTAGTGGTCGAAGCCGCGGCCGAAGCCGCCCTCGGGCTTCAGCAGCACGTTGCCGACGACGCCGACGGTGGAGTAGCCCGCCTCGGCGAAGGTCTCGGCGAGCGTCGGGGCGCCGGCGTCCAGAAAGTCGCGGTACGCGGTGAGGTAGCGGCCCGAGAGCATCGAGACCATCGAGGGGAGCGTCCACGAGCTCTGCGCGGTGACGTCCTGGAAGCGCGCGCCCTCCCGCGCGAGGCGATCCAGCACCGGCGTGGTGGGGCGCGGGTAGCCGTAGCACGACAGCCGGTCAGCGCGCAGCGTGTCGATCACGATCAGCACGACGTCCGGCCTGCGCTCGGCGCCGGCCTCGCCTCCGCTGCAGGAGAGGGCCAGGCCGGAGGCCAGGGCCAGGGCCGCGGCCGCGCTTCGAAGGGTGCCCCGTCTACGCATCGCGCCCAGCATACCCGGGCGGAAGGCCTTTCGCGTCCGCAGGGCAGTGTTGTGGACCTTCCCGATGCGGTTCAGGCGGCGCGTTGCGCGCGACGACAAGAGCCAGTCCGCGTTCCCCCAGGAAGCCCACACCTTGAAGCACGCGATCCCCAGCGACCACGCCATCCCTCCCGCTCTGCGCGACCTCTTCGAGGCCAAGCTCGCGACGGGCGATATCGAGCTGCCGCTCCTTCCGGATACCGCCGCCCGGGTGCTCGCCGCATCCGACGAAGAGGAGACCGACGCGCGCGAGATTGCAGAGCTCATCCAGCGCGACCAGTCGCTCGCCGCCCACGTCATGCGCGTGGCCAACTCGGCCGCGTACGGAGGGCTGGAGCAGATCGTCTCGCTACAGCAGGCGGTGAGTCGCCTCGGCATGTCCGCGGTCGCCGAGATCGCACTCGCCGTCTCGATGCGCGGCCGGGTCTTCCGCGTGCCCGGTTACCAGTCCCACATCCGCACGATGTGGCAGCACTCGGCGATGGCGGGCGTGTATGCCAAGGAGGTGGCCCGCACCCGGCGCTTCAACGTCGAGGGCGCCTTCCTGTGCGGGCTGATGCACGACGTCGGGCGGCCCGTGGTGATGATGGCTTTCCTAGACGTCCTGAAGGCGGTGACCGACAAGCCGGCGCCGTTCCGATTGCTCGAGGCCGCGATGGAGCACTACCACGAGCTGGTCGGGGGCCAGCTGGCCGAGCAGTGGGATCTGCCGCCGTGGGTGCGCTCGTCGATCCAATACCACCACGACTACACCGCTGCGGTGAGCCACCACGAAGACGTGCGCTCGACGTACCTGGCGGACCTGCTGGCGAAGTGGGCGCTCGAGGACGGCACGACGCCCGACGACTTCGACTTCAACCTGCCGGTCCTGGCGGACCTAGGGCTCTACCGCGACGACGTGGAGGAGCTCCTCGGGCGTCGCGGCGAGGTCCTCGACATCGCGGAGTCGTTCCTATGAGCGAAAGCGCGGCTCGATACGACGTCGTCGTGCTCGGCGGAGGACCCGCCGGGCAGAAGGCGGCGATCCAGGCCTCCGAGTACGGGAGCAGTGTGCTCGTCATCGACCGCGAGCGCTCGGTGGGCGGGGAGTGCACCTACCGCGGCACGATCCCCAGCAAGACCCTGCGCGAGAGCGCGGTCTTCCTGTCGGGGCTCAAGCGCCGCACCGGCGGGGTGGTCGACACCGAGCTGTCGGCGCACGTGAAGCTCGAGAGCCTGATGCGTCGCCTCTCGGGCGTGCTGCGCGACCAGGAAGAGGTGCTGAGCGATCAGATGTACCGCAACGGGATCGACGTCTGGCGCGGCAGCGCGCACTTCACGTCGCCGGACACCGTCTGCGTGCAGAACGTCGGGACGAGCACGCGCTGCGTCCGGGCGGACACCATCGTGATCGCCACCGGCTCGCGGCCTCGGCGCCCCGACAACGTCGACGTGGACCACGAGGCGGTGCTCGACAGCGACTCGATCCTGTCGCTGATCTACCTGCCGCGCTCGCTCGCGGTGCTTGGCAGCGGGGTCGTCGCCTGCGAGTTCGCTTCGATCTTCGCGGCGCTCGGCGTGCAGGTCACGATCGTCGACGCCTACGAGCGTCCACTCGGCTTCCTCGATCCCGAGCTGTCCGACGGCTTCGTGCGCGCCTTCACCCGGATGGGAGGCACCTATCTGCCCGGTCGTCGGGTTGAGTCGGTCGTGCACGATGGCCTGCTCGAGCAGGTCGACATCGAGCTGTCCGGCGGCGACCGGATGGGGGCGGAGAAGGTGCTCTGCGCGCTCGGCCGCGTCGCGCACGTGCGCGGGCTGCAGATCGAAGCCGCAGGCCTCGAGGTCACCGACCGCGGCCACATCCCCGTCGACGAGCACTGCCGCACGAAGGTGCCGAACATCTACGCGATCGGCGACGTCATCGGGCCGCCGGCGCTGGCGGCCTCGGCGATGGAGCAGGGGCGTCGCGCGATGAAGCACGCCTTCGGCCGCGAGGTGGCGGGCTCCAACGGGGTCGTGCCCGTGGGCATCTACACCGTCCCCGAGTTGGCGACCGTTGGGCAGAGCGAGGCCGAGGTCGTCGCGGAGCTCGGCTCGGCCGTCGTGGGACGCGCGCCCTTCGCGGAGCTGTCGCGCGGCCAGATCAGCGCCAACACCGACGGCTTCGTAAAGCTCGTGTGCGGACCCGACGGGCGCAAGCTGCTGGGCGCGCAGGTGCTGGGGGAGGGCGCGGCGGACCTGATTCACGTCGCGCAGCTCGCGTTGATCGCGGGGCTCGACGCGGACACGTTCGTCGACAACGTGTTCAACTTCCCGACGTTGACCGAGGGTTACCGCGTGGCCGCGCTGGAGATCCTCTCGAAGCGCCCCTCCGCGCTCCGACACGCCGGCTGAGAGCCCCGTCGGCGTCCGAATGCTGTCGATTGCCCACGGAATCCCCCATTCGTGGGTTTCCTGGGTAGTTCGCTCGTGATCGCCCTGGAAATGGTCGATCCGGTGTTGGATAAAAAAAGGGGCTGCCGAGACGCGGCCCGGCGTCTGAGGGGGCGCCGCCCGCAGCAACTCTTGGCTGCCTTTTTGGGTGGCAGGACGACTCCTGAGGTCCTGCCGCCCTTTGGCTTTTTCAGGGACGCCCGATCTGCTCGGTTTCCCTGGGGTGAGCCTTCTGCTCGGCGAACGTGAGCTGCCCGCGCTCGAAGTCCAGCAGCGCGCGCTTGGTCGGCAGCCCGCCGCCGTAGCCGGTCAGGCTGCCATCCGCGCCGATCACGCGGTGGCAGGGGACGCAGAGCGAGATCGGATTGGTGCCGTTCGCGCGCCCGACCGCGCGCGACGCGTTGGGCTTGCCGAGCCGGCGGGCGAGCTCGCCGTAGCTGGTGGTCTCGCCGAAGGGGATCTCTAGCAGCGCGCTCCAGACGCTGCGCTGGAACTCGGTCCCGTCGCCCGCGAGGTCCAGCTCGAAGGCGGTGCGCTCGCCGCGGAAGTACTCCTCGACCTGCTTCTGCACCTCGGCGCAGGGAGCTGCTTCCCACACCACCGTGCGGCCGCCCTTGCGCATGCGCGCGAGCAACTCCTCCTTCGTGCGCCGCCCGACGAAGTCCAGGTGTTTGACCGCGCCGGCCTCGTCGACCGCGACCAGGACCGGGGCGATGGGGGAGTCGAAGACGTGCGCGTAGATCTTCACGTGGGGTCTCCAAGGGTCTTCCAAAGGTGGAAGGTGGCCAGGCTGCGGTGGGGGGAATAGCGCTCCATGAGCGCGAGGGTCTCGTCGGGGCCCGGGCGGCTCGGCAGGTCGTGGAACTCCTGGAGCGCGCGTACCAGTCCAGCGTCGCCGACCGGGACGCAGTCGGCGAAGCCGAGGGAGCGCATCAGCATGTAGTTCACCGACCAGGGCCCGAGCCCGCGGACCGAGGCGAGCGTCTCGTACGCGCGCGTTGCGGATGCGTGGGCGAGGCCTTCGAGATCGAGCTCGCCCGCGGCGATCAGGTGCGACGTGTCGATCAGGTACTCAGCCTTGCGCTGCGAGTACTGCAGGCGCGTCAGGTCGACGTAGTCGAGGCCTGCGACGGCCTCCGGCGTCGGGTGGGCGGTCAGCCGGTCGCCCGCGCGCGTGCCGGCGAGGTCGATCAGCCGGTTGCGGCACGTGAACGCGAAGGCCAGGTTCACCTGCTGGCCCACGATGCTCCACACGAGGCCCTCGAAGGCGTTCGGCGTCTGCGGGATGCGCACGCCGCGCCGGCCTTCGATCAGGCGCGTGAGCTCGACGTCGCCGCGCGCGCGGCGCTCGAACGGCGCCGGGTCGATCGTGAGCCCGAGCACCCGCAGCAGCACCTCGTGAGCCTCGCCGACCGCCGCCGGCGTCAGCCGCGAGCGGGCCTCCACCCGGCCGCGCGCCGCGCCCGCCTTGAGCTCGACCGTCACCCGCGCCGGCCGACCGTCGACCCGGATCGCGCGCGCCAGCGTCCGGCCGCGGACGCGCTCGGTGCGGCCCTCGGGGTCGCGCCCAAGCGAGCGCAGCAGGTGCTCCACCGGGTAGCCGCGCGGGAGGCGGAGGGCGAGCTCGCCGCTCCGCCCCATGCTCCGGTACTCGCCCGGGGCCAGCCCCAGCGCGCGCCGGAAGTTGTCGTGGAAGGCCGTCGCGCCCTCGAAGCCCGCGTCGACCGCGATCGAGAGGACGCGTCGGTTCGTCTCCATCAGCTCGCGGCGCGCAAAGCGCAGGCGCGCCGCGACGAGCAGCGCGCGCGGCGTGGTGTGGTAGTGCTCGCGCACGAGCTCGCCGAGCTTCGTCGCGCCGCACCCGGCGGCCCGCGCGACATCGCCGACGCCGCGGAAGTCGCCCGGGGATCGGCGCAGCGCGGTGACGGCGGCCTCGAGCGCCTCGCGCTCGGGATCCCGACCCGCGTGCACGTGGTCCGGGCGGCACCGCTTGCACGCCCGCAGACCCGCGCGGCGCGCGTCGTCGAGCGTCGCGAAGAAGCGCACGTTGGACTCCTTCGGCTTGCGCGCGGAGCACGTCGGCACGCAGTAGATGCCGGTCGTGACCACCCCGACGACGAAACGCAGCTCGTACGCGGGGTCGCGCGCGAGGAAGCGATCGACCATCACTTCGCGGGTAAGCGCCATGGCGAGCTCATCGTCCCGGCGCCGGCGGCGCCGGTCTTCCGGATTCCGCCGCCGGTATCCGGTTTGCGCGCGGGATCGTAGCATCGACGCATGAGGATTCACGCCGCAGCGTTCGCCGGAGGCCTGCTCCTCGCGCTGGTCACCGGGCAGGAGGCCGAGCCGAAGTCCGCGCCCGAGCGCGACGAGCGCCCGCTCGCGATCACCTACCTCGCCAACGAGGGGGTGCTCCTCGCGCGCGGCGAGACCAAGGTCCTGATCGACGCGTGCTTGCAGACGCCCTACTCGATCTACGCCGCGCTGCCCGAAGAGGTCCACGCCGACCTGGCCGCCGGCCGGAAGCCCTTCGACGGCCTCGACCTCGCGCTCGCGAGCCACGTGCACCGCGACCACGTGCAGCCGGCGTCGGCGCGTGCCGTGCTGGCGGGCAACCCCGCGCTGGCGCTCGCCAGCTCGCCGCAGGTGATCGCGGCGGTGGGCGAGGAGCTGGTCGACGACGACCCGCTGCGCGAGCGCCTGGTCGAGCTGCTGCCCGAGCCCGGCAAGTGGAGGTCCTACGCCCGCGGTCCCGTGCGCCTCGAGTGCTTCCTGCTGCCTCACAGCGGCGTGCGGCACGCGTCGGTGCAGAACTTGGCGCATCTCGTCGACGTCGGCGGCCTGCGCGTGCTCCACCTCGGCGATGCCGAGGCGTCGCGCTCCCACCTGGTGCCGATGGGGTTGAAGGAGCGCGAGGTCGACGTGGCGTGCGTGCCGTACTGGTGGTTGCTCAGCGACTCGGGCAAGGAGCTGATCGAGGCCGAGATCGCCCCGCGCGTCACGGTCGCGGTGCACGTCCCGCCTGGCGAGCTGGAGCAGGTCCGGACCACGCTCAGGCGCAACGCGCCCGAGGTCGTGGTGTTCGGCGAGCCCCTGCAGACACGCCTCGTCGCGCCCGAATAGCGCCCGCGCCCACGACTTTTTCGCAGCTCGGCTCAGGCTTGCCCTGCGCGTAGGCCGATCTTGCGGCCTATCAGGCGGCTTTGCGCCTGGTGTGGGGCGGAACGAAGAAACGGAGGGTGAGGAGGGGATGCGGTTTCTCTTCCGGTGGTTGGTGAAGGACCCAGAGGGCCCGGCGTTCGTTGGGAGCGCGGTGGCCGGGACCTTGATCTGGGCGCTGGTGTGTCTCTACGCGGGGCGGACGGAGGCCTGGGAGTCGACGCTTTTCTGGCGTGCCGGCTACCCGGCCCTGGCCGGGGTCGTCGCGGGGCTCGCCTACACGTACCGCCACCGGCCGTGGCGCTGGCCGCTGATCGCCTGCGGGACGCAGGCGGCCTGTGCGCTGACGATTGAGCCGCAAGGGTGGGTGCTTCCGTTTGCGTGGACGCAGTTCGGTCTGCTCGCGCTGCCGCTGGTCGGCCTTGCGCTGGCGGCGGCGGCGGTGGGGCGGATGGTGTGTCACGCGCCGGCGGCGCGGGAGGACCTTCCCGAGCCGCCGGCCGATGCCGTCGATCCTCCCGAGGGGGTCGCCGATGCCGTCGTGTCCTAGAGCTCCGCGAAGAGCCGCGCCCAGCCGCCGCGCTCGCGGTTGGGCGTGAAGCGTGAGCCCAGGTCGCGGCTGCGCTCTTCGAGCTGCTGGAGGAAGCGGTCATCGGTCTCGGCGCGCGACATCAGCTTGGCGAGCACCTCGGCCTCGCCCACCGGGAACAGCCCCGGGTGGTCGGCGCCGAGGAGGCCGACCGAGCCCGGGATGCGCGTGGCGAGCACCGGCACGCCTACCGCCAGCGCTTCGCTCATGACGTTGGCGCCGCCCTCGGAGCGCGAGGGCAACACGAACAGGCGCGCGCGGCTGAGCAGCACGAGCGCTTCCTCGTGCGGTACCTCGCCCAGCCAGGTGTAGCGCGGGTTGTGCTCGCTCGCCTGCTCGACCTCGTCGCGCATGGTGGGGTCGAGCAACGCGCCCGCGTGGACGATCTCGATCTCGGACTCCGGCGGCAGCTCCCAGGCCGCGAGCGCCGGCAGCAGCGGGTCCTTCACCGAGCGCAGGTGCGACAGCACGAGCACCTCGAAGCGGTCGGTCCGGGCCCGGCTGCGCGCGGGCGGACTGGCTCCTTGGGGGATGGTGCGGACGCGCTCGCGCAGCTCTTCGGCGAGCTCCTCGGCGGCCAGCGGCTGGAAGACCACGATGCGCGACGCGCGGGCCAGCGCGGCCTGAGCGGCTCCTGACCCGGCCAGGTCGCCGTAGACGTCGGTGCCGCCGAGGGCGACGACCAGCGGCGCTCCGGGGCGCTCGGACAGGAAGCGCTCGATCGACGGCAGGCTCTTGGTCGCGTGCAGCGCGACGAGGACGTCGCACGCGCCGCCGCGCCACTCCTCCTCGACGCTGGCGTCCGCTCCCAGGGCGCGGAAGTGGTCGATCCAGCGCTCGGCGGTGACCCGGTTGCCGGTGCTCTTGCCGGTCGAGGGAGGGATCACCAGCACCAGGCGTGCGCCGCGGATGTTCATGCCCGAAAAGCTACCGATCCGCGCCCGCGGCTCCAGTCCGTGGGCGTGCCGATTCTCAGTCGGATTCGCGCACGGCGCGCTCGACCATCTCCGACGACTCGCCTTCGGAGGAGTCCTTGGCCTCGTCCTGGATCCGGCAGGCGTCGAGCAGGAGGCTCATCACGCTGTAGCGTGAGAGCGGGCTCTCCTCCTCGTTCCTGCCGGCGTGGAACCGGAAGTAGGCCTTCGGCGAGCACAGGAGGCGCACGAAGATCAGGCGGATCTGGAACTCGAGTGCGCCCTCGAGCTGCTCGTGGGTGATCAGGCCCTTGCGCTCGAGCGCGTCCCCGAGGCGCTCGGTCCCGGACGAGAAGTCGACCAGGAAGCCCTGCAGGTCGTCCAGCTGGAGGTGCCCCTGCTCGACGAGGATCTCGCCCAGGCGCAGGCCGGGCGGCGAGTTGTCGCTGAAGGCGTGCACGAGGTCGCCTTCGACGAGCACGAGCGAGATGACCTCGGACCCGATGTTCACCCGCAGCGTGCCGGTCTTGGCCTGGATCTGCAGGAAGCTGAGGAGGTCGGGCACCGAGATGGCCCAGGTGTAGCCGTGGAAGCCGTCGCGGCTGGGCTCCGCCCCGCTGGCGTCGGAGTAGCAGCGCTCCTCCTTCGCGAGCATGTCGCGCACGAAGAGCTTGGCCAGGTTGCCGGCGAGGCGCTCGACGTTCTCGGCCCGATCGGGCTCCTCGAAGTTCTCCACGCAGCGGCGCGCCTCCTCGACCTGCCGGCGGGCGGCCTGCAGATAGGTGCACCACTCCTGTCCGCGCTCCTCTTGGGAGAGCGTCAGGATCGACCTCATCAGACCTCGGCACGCGTCCAGGAGGGCGCGGAGGTCGTCTTGGGCAGACTTTCTGGCTAGGGACATGGGGCGCGCAGCCGGGTCCCCTATCGGCGGCAACTTGTGGCCGACTTCAGAAACAACGTCGCTCTGACGGGCGGGAAGCTTCTTCCGGCCTCAATCCGGCTGCTCGGGGGCCCGCCAGGGCTCGTAGCCGTAGATGTCGGGCCTGCGGAAGGACTCCGTCAGAGCCGTCAGCGGCCGGTCGGAGCCGTCAAAGCGGTCGCCCGGCAGCCCGTTCTCCAGCTTCAGCACGCCCCGCGGGCAGACCGCGGCGCAGACGCCGCAGCCCACGCACGACGCGCGCACGACGTTCTCGGACCGCTCGGCATAGGCGCGCACGTCGATACCCATCTCGCAGTACGTAGAGCAGTTGCCGCACGACATGCACTGCCCGCCGTTGGTCGTGATGCGGAAGCGCGAGAACACGCGCTGGAAGAGCCCGAGGAGCGCCGCCTGCGGGCAGCCGAAGCGGCACCACACCCGGTTGCCGAGCAGCGGGTAGAAGCCCACGCCGACGACGCCCGAGAAGACGGCGCCGATGTAGAAGCCGTACCACTGCTTGAGCGGGCCCGAGGCCGAGCCGAACAGCCCGAGCCTGTGGTCGGCCCACACGACCGCCGTCGTGAGCACGACGAGCACCAGCACGGCGTGGATCAGCCAGCGCTCGATCGCCCACGCCGTCGTCGACTTGTTGGAGAGCTGCCGCCACGGGTCTCCCGCCGTCTCGGCCAGGCCGCCGCAGCCGCAGACCCACGAGCAGTACCAGCGCTTCCCGAAGAAGTACGTCAGCACCGGCGTGCCGATCAGCGCGGCGGCGAGCGCCCAGATCAGCAGGAACTTGCCCATCGCCCCCGCGTCGACGAAGCCCAGCACCTTGTCGGGCCACAGGTAGTCGTTCTTCAGCGGCCAGACGCCGTTGAACTCCATGTACGGGTAGCGCAGCTTCACCAGCAGGTTCGGCAGCAGCCACGCGAAGGCGAACTGGAAGACGAACACCGACACGGTGCGGAGCCGCTGATACCGGTTGTGGCGGTACTTCATCAGCATCCGCACGCCGAACACGAGGATCGCGAGCGTGTAGAGCACCCCGTACAGGAACCACTGCGACGCGGGGTAGCCGGTCAGCGGGCGCGCGAGGGGATCGACCACGCGGATCAAGCCGGTCGGCTCGCCCGCATCCGAGTGCCCCAGGCTCGCGGGGAACCAGTAGAGCAGCAGGTAGAAGCCGGTCATCACGATGCCGGCCAGCCACCCGAGGCCGCCGCGCGTCAGCAGGGAGCGGAAGAACGTCCCGTCGTGCTTGATGCCCGGCGTCGTGTCCCGGAGCGAGGTCCAGAAGAAGAGCACCGCGCCGAGGGAGAGCAGTCCCAGCGAGGAAAGCAGCCCCGGCCACGTCCCCGCGAGCGGTCCGCCGGCGGTCTGCACCGTGAGCGACAGCGCGCCGAGGCCGACCAGCGCGAGCGCGCCCTTCTCGGCTCCCGAGAGCGACGGCTCGTCGGCCAGCGGCGTCTCGGGCTCGCCGAACCCCTCGAGCTCCTCGTCGTAGTCGTAGGCCAGCAGCCGTTCTTCGATCATCGCAGTGCGCTCCGGAAGGCCTCGCGCGCGGCGCCCTCGTGGCGCCGGAAGAGCTCGGGGTCGAAGTTGGCCTCCTCCAGGTGATCGAGCACATGGTCGAGCGTCGCGGGCTCGGTGAGCCAGCGCTCGCACACCTCGTGCCGCCAGCGGATGCCCATCAGGTTGAAGCCGATCACGCGTCCCTCCTTGTGCACGATGCGGATCGCGTGCTTGCCGCCCGGGTGCCGCCAGAAGAGGTTCTCCTCGCCCGGCACGCGGAGGCCGACGCGGCCGTAGGTCTGGTACTCGAGGTCGAGGAACTTGGCCGAGTTGAACCAGGTTCCCGGGCGATACTCGCGCTCGTCGCCGGCGATGACGTCGGCGACGACCTCGCCCTGCATCTTGCCGGTGTACCAGACCTGGTGGATGAGGTTGCGCTCGCCCTCGGGCGTCTCGATCTCGGCGCAGTCGCCCGCGGCGTAGACGTCGGGCAGGCTCGCCCGCAGGCTGCGGCCGACGAGAATGCCGCGGCCGACGGCGAGCGGCGACTCGCGCACCAGGTCGACGTTGGGGCTGACGCCCGCCGTCAGGCCGACGAGCTGGCAGTCGATGCGCTCGCCCTCGCCCGTCACCACCGCGCAGCAGCGGCCCGCGCCGTCGTCGACGATCTCCTTCAGCTCGGTGCTGAGCCTGAGCTCGATCCCCGCCTCGCGGATCAACTCGTTCAGGATCCCGGACTCCTCCTTCGGGAGGATGTTGTCCCAGTAGGACTCCTCGCGGACCAGGAACGTCACGTGGATGCCGCGCGAGTGCAGCATCTCGGCCAGCTCGATGCCGATCAGGCCGCCGCCGACGATCACGGCGTGCTCGGTTTGGCGCGCGTTGTCGTAGAGCTCCTTCAGGTCGTAGAGCCCCCAGAGCCCCTGCACCCCGGCCAAATCCTGGCCCGGCCACCCAAAGCGGTTCGGCTTCGAGCCGGTTGCCAGCACCAGCTTGTCGTAGCTGAGCGGCGGCGCGTTGTGGAGCTCCAGACGCCGCTCCTCGAAGTCGACTTCGGTCACCCACGCCCGCAGCAGCTCGATGCGCTGCTCGGCCCAGTAGCTGTCCTCGAACGGCTTGGTGTCCTCGAAGCGCATGTGCCCCATGAACACGTACATCAGCGCGGGGCGCGAGTAGTGGTACTTCGACTCGCCCGAGACCAGCGTGATGCGGCAGTCGGGCAGGCGTTCGCGGAGCCGCAGGGCGGTCGAGACGCCCGCGACCCCGTTTCCGAGGATGGCTACGTGCAAGGGAGCTTTGGGGGGTGAAGGTGCGTCCGCTACGGATGTGCGGGCGCCCGGGTGACCGCGGCTCCCCCGGTTTACTCGTCGCCGTCGACGGAAACCACTACGCGGTGCTCGAAGGCACCCTCGCGCTCGCTGCGGACCGTCATCGGGCCGCCGCCGCGCTGCATCTCGTTTTCGCGCAGGATCGAGACCGAGCCCTCGAGAGAGAGCAACAGCGGATACCCGCTGTCGACGGAGAACAACAGCCGACCCTCGAGCTCGCACGAGATCGTGTTCTCGACGACCCGCGCCGAGCCGGGCGTGCCCAGCGCGCCCGGAGCGCGGTCGCGCCCGCGGCGGCCGCCGCTGAAGCCCGGCGGATCCATCTCGCCTTCGCCCTCGATCTCGAGCTCGATGGCGTGGCAGGCCTGCCCGTCGTACTCGGTCTCGCCCTTCCAGGTGGCCGTGCCTTCCCACTCGACGCCCAGCAGGTTGCGCATGGCCGAGCCGCGCGATCCGCCCCCGCCGCCCCCGCCGCGCCGGCCGCCGCGACCGGTCGTCGCGCTCTCGTCCCGCTCGGGACGCGGGAAGAGGGCGTCCTCGAGGTCGAGGCCCAGCGCGTGCATCACCGCATCGGTTTCCAGCTCCCAGGAATCGTCCTCGGCGACCTCGCCCTCGGGGAGCAGCGCGTCGAGGGCCAAGGTCAGCGAATGCCCTTCGAGGATCGCATCGCTGCTCGGCTCGGAGCCCTCGACGACGGTGGCCGTCACGTCGCCCTCGTCGGCCTCTAGCTCGAGCGTCAGGCCGGCGAGCGGACCGTCGCTCTCGGTCTCGGAGGTCTCGCCGTCCGACTCGGACGTCGACGTCTGCGCGACCGTGTCGAAGACCCGCTGCACGCGCTGGGGCGTGCCGTCCTCGTGCTCCAGCACGCGGAACGTCTGCTCGACGGTGCGCTCTTCGAGCGAGGTGCCGGTCCCGCCCGAGCGGTTCACCGGCTCGCCATCACGCTCCAGCGAGAACGCGACGACTTCGAGCTCGAGCGTCGTCTCGGCCACGATGTGCAGGCTCCGCTCCGCGGAGTAGTCGGTGGATGCTTCGCCCGCCGGGAGCAGCGCGAGAGGCAGGGCGGACAGGGGGCCAAGGGCGTTCATGCGTGTTCTCCTTCCGGGCGATGGGGCGCCCGGTTCTCTTCCTGGATCGGCTTGAGGGCAGAACCGACGAAACCATCGTAGCGCGCGCTGGTTCCGCTGGGCTAGTCCGGGAATCCCGGCCTGGCCTAGGACTTACCACCCGAGCGGCTGGCTCGCCCCCAGTCCCGGGCCCAGGACGACCGCGTTCGCGAAGAGCCGCGCCGAGGCGGCGTGGTAGCCGCGGTAGGCCGGCATGGCGGCGAACAGGATCACCTGTCCGGCGCCGTGGCCCTCCGCCGTGAGCCAGGCGCTGTCGGCGATGCGCTCGCGAGCCTCGGGCCACACCAGCCCGCCGAGGCGCAGCTCGTCCGCGGGCGCGAGGCGGACGGCGGTCTGGACCGGCGGCCGCGCGAGGAACACGCGCGAGCCGCTGAAGTAGACCGGGGTGTGCTCGCCCGTGCCGGCCGTCAGCCAGTGGCGCGGCGAGACCTCGCCCAGCAGCGTGACACCGTAGGGCGCGAAGGTCCGCATCCACCCGTCGTGGTCGGCGTCGACCTCGCCGGGCTCTTCCGCGTCCTTGGCTTCGTCGTTCTGCTCGTCCTCCGGCTCGGAGGCCTCCGGGACCGGGTCGCCCCAGACCGCGGCCTCGTCGATCTCGATCGCGTCGGCCGCGCGCTCGCGCTCGACGACGGTGCGGTACTCGCCGAGCCGGTCGAGCGCGTCACGCCGCAGCTCGACCGAGCTGAGCCCGGCTCCGCCCGCGGCCGCGGCCGCGTCGCCGATGGCGATCAGGGTGCCGCCGCCCTCGACCCAGGTCGTGAGCGACTCGGCGTGCTCGTCCACGTAGGAGGACGATCCCGGAGGCAGGATCAGCACGTTGTAGCGACGCAGGTCGCCGCCCCCCGCGTGCGCATCGAGCAGCGTGAAGGGCACGCCCAGCCGTGCGTCGAGGTGATGCCAGAGGTGCCCGTAGGTATCCGGCGCGACCGGGGCGTTGGCGAGCATCGCCACGCGCGGCCGCGACAGCAGGTGGAAGTGCCCGCCGCCGAGGTCCGGACCCTCGTCGGGCGAGCGCCCCGTGCCGGTCGCGAACGCCAGCACGCCCGCGGCCTGCGCGGCGCGCTCGACCAGCGCGCGCACCTCGCCCGGCGTGCCCTCGTTCTCGTGGCGGCGGATCAGCAGGCTGCCGCGGGGGAACGACCGACCGGCGGCCGTGAACTCGCGGTCGCTCGCGTGGAGCTTCAGGCCGAGCTCCATCGCGCGCACCGCGAACACCAGCGCGGCGTCGTCGGCGGCGTCGACGACCCAGGCGTACTGTTCGCCCCGCACGACGCGCGGCGTCGGCGGCTGCGGGAGCTCGCGCAGCGGCTCGCGCGCGACGTCGGCGGCATCGCACCACAGCGTGTCGAGGTCGAACGCGTGCGGCAACGACCAGGCGGTCAGGTCGTAGATCTTCGTCCAGCCGGTTTGCTCGAGCTCCTCGCGCTCCGCCTGCAGGGCCTCCTTTGACATGCGCGGATCGTGCGCGAGGAAGGCCTGAACCAGCGCGCGCATGGGCTGGCGGGCGGGGATCAGGATCGAGCCGTCCGGGAGCTCGCGCTCCGCCGTCCTGCGGCCGAGCCGGTCTTCGACGGCGGTCGCGGTGAAGGCCTCGGACGCGGTGAAGCACTCGATGCCCTGGCCCAGCAGCACGCCCAGAAGCTCGCGCTCGCGCGAGCGGTTGTCGCCCGGCACCAGCACGAACATGCGGTCGTTGCCCGGCGTGTCCGCGGCCACGTTGCGGCGCTTGGCGGCCAGGTAGTCGGTCATCACCTGATCGTCGCGGGCGGCGAGCGTGCGCAGGTTCGTGATCGAAGCGGCGGTCTGATGGTGGACCGCTTCGCGGAAGGTCATCACCTCGCCCGACGCGCGCCGAAGCGGGAAGCCCGAGTTGCTCGACTGCTCGTAGAGGATCCCGATGGCCCCCGTCAGCGAGGCCCACGCGTCGGAGTAGAACGGCCCCCAGCCGTCCGCCCACTCGCGGGTGTAGTAGCCCCAGCCGTTGGCGTCGAAGGTCTGCGCGAGATCGGCGGCGAACTCGCCGTGCCAGAACGCGTGCTTGGGCGGCAGCTCTTTGTTCAGCGGCTCGGCCTGCGGATAGAAGAGGAACGTGTCGAGCATTCCCATCTCGTGCGCGTCGACGAACAGCTGTGGGTGGAAGCGCAGCGCCGTCCGCCAGCGGCCGCGGGTCTCCGGCTGGCTGCCCGCGATCCAGTCGCGGTTCATGTCGAACAGGTAGTGGTTGCCGCGGCCCCAGGGCCAGTGCCCGCGGTGCATGCTGGCGTAGTCGAGGTTGGGCGTGTAGCCGGCCGACTGCTCGACCATCGACACGATGCGCATGCGCCCGTCGGGGTTCATGCACGGATCGATCACGATCACCAGCTCGTCCAACAGCCGCTCGACCTCCTCGTCGGTCGAGGCGACGAGGTGATAGCCGAGCGCGAGCGCCGCGTCGCAGCCGGACAGCTCGTCGCCGTGGATGCTGTAGCCCATCCACGCGACCGGCGGTGTTTGGGTCGCCAGCGCGCTGCCGTCGGCCTCGGACAGCCCGCGCGGGTCGTGCAGGCGCGCGTGGTCCGCGAGGATGTCGTCCAGCCGAGCGTGGTTCGCCGGCGAGGTGACGACGGCGTAGATCAGCTCGCGGCCCTCGTGCGAGCGCGCGTAGGTCGCCGACGTCATGCGGGGCGACGCTTCGGACCACGCGCGGAAGCACTCCAGGATCTCATCGTGGTGCGAGAGCCGCGTGCCCAGCTGCTGCCCGAGGATCGCGTCGGCCGTGGGCAGCGCCGGGTCGTAGCTTGCTCCTGGGAAGAAGGGCTCGTCGTAGGCGAGCTCGACCGGATCGCCGAAGCGCAGGTGGACGCGCTCGCCGAGCGCCTCCTGCGGCGCGGCGAGCGGGGCGGGGGCGGAGAGGAGGGGCAGCAGCAGAAGGGTCGAGCTCATGGGGAAATCGTCGTGGCGCGGGGCGGGTTTGTCCACCGGGCCCGCCGGAACGGTCGCCCGGACCGGCCCGCCCGGTTACCATCCCGCGCCGTGTCCCGCGCGCTCCGACCCCCCGCGCTCGCGCTCGTCGCAGCGCTCCTCCCGGCCGCGTGCGGCGGCGGTGGAGAGCCGCGCACGAACGTCGTGCTGATCGTGGTGGACACGCTGCGGGCCGACCACGTGCTCGATCCCGACGGGTTGGTCAGCACCCCCAACCTGGACGCGCTGGCCGCCGATGGCGCGCTGTTCGAGCGGGCCTACACCCACACCAGCTGGACGCTGCCGTCCCACACGGCGCTGTTTTCCTCTCGCCCGCCGCACGAGACCGGCGTGACGCTCAACAGCCAGCTGGTTCCCGCGGACCTGCCGCTCGTCGCCGAGTGGCTGGGCGCGCGCGGATACGCGACGCGCGCGGTCCACAGCCTGATCTCGCTCTTCCCGGTGCAGCCCGGCGGCGGGCTCGACCGCGGCTTCGACACCTTCGTCGACAGCATGGACATGGGCTATGCCCGCGCGCCCGAGGTGACGGCCCAGGTCACGCCCGTGCTGTCCGAGCTGGCGGCGTCGGACCAGCCGTTCTTCCTCTTCCTCCACTACTCGGACCCGCACGAGCCGTACCACGCCTACGGCACGGCCGGCACGCCGGGCGAGCTGGTGCTCAACGACGAGGTGATCGGGCGCCAGGAGAACATCGCCGAGCCCGAGACGATCGCGACCCGCGCCACGCTCGCGCCCGGCGCCAACCGGCTCGAGTTCCGCACCGCCGGCGAGGTCGTTCCGCGCGTGGTCAGCGTCGTGGGTCCCACGGGCGAGCTCGAGCTGGCCTTCGGCCGCGCGGACGACGGGCAGGCCTTCGGCACGGTGATGAACGACACCGGCGCGGCGCTCGAGGTGGACGTGACGTTCTACGGGCACGAGCTCCCCGACGAGGCCGAGTCGCGCCGCCGCTACGTGCTCGAGATCGAGCACCTCGATCGCTGGCTGGGCAGCGTCTGCGACGAGCTGAGTCGGCTGGGGCTGTATGAGGAGAGCCTGATCGTCCTGACCTCCGACCACGGCGAGGGGCTGGGCGACCACGGCATGCTGTCGCACGGCTTGAGCGTGTTCGACGAGCTGCTGCACGTGCCGCTGGTCATCAAGGCGCCGGCGGCGCACCCCGCCCGTCCGGCGCTCGAAGCGCGCCGCGGCGAGCTCGCGCGCCACGTGGACCTCGTGCCCACGATGCTCTCGCTGCTCGACCTCCCGGCGCTGCCGGGGCAGACCGGCGTGTCGCTCGTCGAGCCGGCCGAGCGCGTGCTCGAGGCCGAGATGCACTACCCGCTGGAGGCGGACCAGTACGCGCTCTTCGACGGGCGCTGGAAGCTGATCTGGGCGCCGGATACAGGCCGCTACGTGCTGTTCGACCTCGCCTCCGACCCCAGCGAGACGCACGACGTGTACGCCGAGCGTGCGCCGCAGCTGGAAGGTTGGCGCGATCGCCTGCGCGCGATGGCCGAGCGCCTTGCGCAGACCGACGTCGGCCTGTCCCCCGACCTGCCGCCCGAGGTCGCCGAGCAGCTCGAGGCCGTCGGGTACGTCGGGCACCGCTGAGTCACAGCTCGCCGAGGAGATCGCCCAGCCGCGCGTAGGTGCCGCGGCCGCTCGCCGGCGGGGGAGGGCCCGGGCGGAGGACGAGCTCCGGACCCGCGCCCGCGTTCGTCACCAGGCTCGATCCGGAGGCTCGCTGCTCGCGCTCGGGCTCCGGCCGAAGCCCCATCAGGAGCACCCCGGCCGCCAGCCCCGCCGCGAAGGGCGCCGCCCAGCGCCACCGGCTGGCCGCGGCCGGCCGGATCGCGTCGTCGAGCCGCTCCCTCCAGCCGTCGGGCAGCTCGGCCGCGCCGGTCTCCCCGCGCGGGGCCGCCCCGAGCCCGTGCTCGAGCTCGTCCGCGAAACGCGCGCACGCGTCGCACCCCGCGAGGTGTGCGGCGAGGGCGCGCGCCTCGGCGTCGTCGAGCTCGCCGTACAGGCGCAGGGCCAGGAGCTCGCGGAACGGTTCGTGGTTCTTCATGCCGAATCGGAGCGGTAGGTCGAGAGGGCGTCCTGCAGGCGCAGGCAGGCGCGCGCGAACTGGGTCTTCACGGTCGGCAGGGCGACGCCGAGGGTCTCGGCCACCTCGGCCAGGGGCAGCCCGGCCGAGTGGCGCAGGGCGAACACGGTGCGCTGGCCCTCGGGGAGGCGTGCGACGGCGGACGCGAGCCGCTGCTCGAGCTCGGCCAGCGCCGCGTCCTCCTCGGGCAGGCGGGGCTCGACGTGCCGCTCGCCGCGCGCGCCCTCGGCGAGCTCGGTCGCATGCGCGTCGCTGCGCGTGCGTCGGCTGCGCGCGGCGTCGATCGCGGTCGTCGCCGCGACGCGCCTCAGCCAGGCGCCGTGGGAGCCCGGGGCCCGGCGCTCGCGCAGCCGGCGCCACAGGCGCAGGAACGTCTCCTGCGCCGCGTCGGCCCCGAGGTGGTCGTCGCGCAGGATCGAACGGCAGATGCGGAGCACCGTTTCCTGGTGCTCCGCGACGAGCGCGTCGAAGGCTGCGCGCTGACTGCCGGCCGCCTGGGTCATCCACCCAGGACGGAGACGACGCGCATGGTGCGGTCGCGGTCGTTCAGGTCGCCGATCTCCAGCGTCCAGACCGCGCGGCCCTCCTCGACGCTCGCGTAGTTGCCGCCGACGATCGTGCCGGGCATCTCGACCTCGACACGGAACTTCTCGTCGGCGAGGTCCATCGAATGGTCGTAGTCGGTCAGGTTCCACTCGACCGCGAAGAGCGTTTCGTTGACGGCCTCCTCGGACGTCCCGTGGGCCGTCAGCGCGCGCGCGACCGAGCTCCGCAGCTGGTCGCGCAGGCGCTCCTCGAGCTCTTCGAGCGGGCTGGGCCGCACGGCCAAGCGCTCCTCGTCGGGGAGCACGGCCCACGCGCGCACGCGCTCCCAGACGTCGCCCACGAAGTCGTCGGTCAGCAGGCCCGTCACCGCGGATTCGACCGCGAGCACGGCGGCGGCGCCGGCGTCGGGGGACAGCTCGGCCGAGCCGTGCGTGTACGTCATCTCGACCGCCGAGCGGGCGAAGTTGGCGTAGAGCGTGCGGTGCTCGTCGCGCACGATCGCCGCCACCCGACTCAGCTCGGGGGCCGAGAGGGGCTGCAGCTCGTCGAGCTTGGTCTGCAGCTCCTCCGGGAAGACGCGCTCCAACCGGTCGACCAGGTCGAAGCCCTCGTAGCGACGCGCGTGGTACGTGCGCTCGAAGGTGTAGACCACGCGGTCGCCCTTGTCGTCGATCTCGAGCGACGCGGTGCGCTCGAGGTAGGCGCTGAAGTACGGCTCGTGCTCGGGAGCGGAGTAGCGCGGCCAGCTCGCGACGGACGGGAAGTCGGCCTCGACGCTCAGGCGCAGGCCGTCGTCCCCGATGCCGAACAGGTGGGCGGCGTCGATGCCCTTCATCGCCTCCCTCAGCTCCGTGCTGCCGGTGTCGGCGACCAGGTGCCGCAGCCAGCTTCGGGCCTCCTCGTTGGCGGGCGTCCAGGGGCCGTGGAGCGGCAGGCTATACCCCTCGGCGAAGTCCGCGTAGTCGCCCTTGACGCTGTGGGCGACGTGGACCGAGCCGTCGGCGCGGACCGTGATGACCTCCTCGTTCTCGAGGCAGCCCGAGAGCGGGCCGAGCAGGGCGAAGGCGGCAGAGGCGAAGGCGAACGGGCGACGGTGCTTCATGGCGGGCTCCTTGGGACGCGGCTTCCGACCCTAGGACGGACGGCGGCCCATCCAGGATGACAGGAATCCCGCGCGGGGGCCCGCCGGCGCGCGGCGGGCGGGATTCGCGGCCCGCGGGGAGGAATCCGCGGCCCGGGGCGTATTCTCCCCCGATGACGAGCTCTCTTCTGGTCACCGGGGGCGCGGGCTTCCTGGGCTCGCACCTGGCCGAGCGGCTGCTGGCCGAAGGGGTGCGGGTGTTGGCGCTCGACGACCTCTCGACCGGGGTGCGGGCGAACGTCGCGGCCCTCGAAGAGCGCCCTGACTTCGAGCTCACCGTCGCCTCGGCGATGGACGCGGAGGTGGTCGAGCGGCTCGTGGGGCAGGTCGACGGGGTGGTCCACCTCGCGGCGGCGGTGGGCGTCAAGCGCATCGTCGACCGCCCGGTCAGCACGATCGTGACCAACGTCGAGGCGACGCGGGTCGTGCTGGAGGCGGCCGCGGAGCGCGGCGTGCCGGTGCTGCTAGCGTCGACCTCGGAGGTCTACGGCAAGAGCGACGCGGTCCCGTTCCGCGAGGACGCCGATGTGTCGCTGGGCGCCACGACGCGCTCGCGCTGGTCCTACGCCTGCTCGAAGGCGCTCGACGAGTGGCTGGCGCTCGCCTACCGGCGCGAGCGCGGCGTGCCGGTGCGGATCTGCCGCTTCTTCAACGTCGTGGGGCCGCGTCAGGTCGGACGCTACGGCATGGTGCTGCCGAGCTTCGCGCGCCAGGCCCTGCGGGGCGAGCCGCTGACGGTCTACGGCGACGGCCGGCAGAGCCGCTGCTTCGCGCACGTGCACGACGTCGTCGATGCCGTCGTGCGTCTGCTGCGCTGCCCCGCCGCCGAGGGCGAGGTCGTCAACGTCGGCAGCGACGTCGAGACGACCATCCTCGCGCTCGCCGAGCGCGTCCGCGACGCCGCGGGCTCGTCGGCGGAGATCATGCTGGTGCCCTACGAAGAGGCCTATGCCGAGGGCTTCGAGGACATGCGCCGGCGCGTGCCCGACCTGTCGAAGCTGCGCGAGCTCGTGGGCTTCGAGCCGCGCACCTCGCTCGACGAGATCGTGGCCGACGTGCTGGCCTCGCAGCGCGAGGCCTTGGCCGCCGGCCGCTAGCCCTGGAGCCGGGATTCGGAAAGCGCGGGTCTGCCTGCGTTTCCGACGCGGCCGGCTACACTGGGGCCGGTCTCCACCGACGCCGGCTTTCCAAGGACTCGTGATGCAGCGCACGGCTCTCGTCCTTCTCCTCGCGCTCCTGTTCCTCGCTCCGCGACCCGCGGCCCAGACGCGCTTCGTCGCCGAGCGCACCACGGTCTGGCTCGACTGCACGCAGGTCGTCGCGTTCGAGCTGGCCGAGCCCGCGGGGCTCGACGGATCGCTCGACGCGTCGTCGTCGGATCCGGACGTGCTCGCCGTCGTACGTGCGGCGGCGGTGCTCGCGGGCGAGCGCACCGGCTTCGTGCGCGTGCGCGGCGTCTCCGAGGGCGCGGCGACGCTGCGGGTCGGAGGCGCCGAGCTGGAGGTCGACGTGCGCGCCCCCCGCGCCCATGCGCCGCTGCACGCCGCCGAGCTGCGCGTCACCGGCCTGGTGCCCGGCGCCGCGGTGTGGGGCAAGATCGCGGTGGGCGCCGAGCTGATCGGCGGCGACGGAGGCGTCGCGGACCGCCGCGCCGACGTGCGCCTGCGCCTTTCGGACGCCTCGCTGCTCGCGCCGCTCGACGAGCTGCCGGCCGCCGCCGGGCCCGAGCGGCGCCTGGTCTTCGAGCTCGACGCGGCCCGTCTGCCGGCGGGCCGCGCGACCGTCACGGCCGAGCTGCTCGGGCCGGACGGCTCGACCGAGGATCGCAGCGCGCCCGTGCCCATCGTGGTGATGCACCCCGCCGCCGATGAGCTGCTCGGCGGCGAATGCGAGCACGCGCTGGGCACGCCCGCGCCCGAGGGCTTCGACCCCGAGGGCGTGCGCGCCGGCTCGGCGGGATCGGCTTCGGGCGGCGGCTTCGCGGCGGTCGAAGAGGCCTGGTTCGCGCCGGTCGACGTCCCGGCGACCGGTCGCTACCAGCTGCTGGTGCGCGCGGCGGGCACCTTCGGGGGCGGCGCGTTCCCGTCGCTCGGCGCGCGCTACGACGACTACGGCGGGCGGCGTACGGCGACGCGGCTGGTCGACGACGGCTGGCGGCGGGTGCCGGTCGGCTTCCCCCTGGAGCTCGAGCAAGGCGAGCACACGCTCGTCGTGTCGCTCCTCAACCGCCTGCGCCTGGCGCAGACCGCCGAGCGCACGCTGTGGCTCGACCGCTACGAGCTGCTGCGGGTCGACGAAGGCGCGGAGGAGGGCGCCGGCGCGATGGGCATGGGCATGGGCATGGCGACGCTGGTCGCGGGGCGCGGCCTGGAGGGCGACTACGGCGCGGACGCGGGCAGCGGCGGCCTTTGGATCGCGTTCGAGCGCGCCGTCGACGGGCTGCCGGTCGCGGGTCGCACTCCGCTCCGCGGCGTCTGCCGCTGGGAGGACGCGGAGAGCACCGAAGCGCCGCACGTGCAGCTCCTGCTGAACGGCCGCGTCGTCGCGAGCGAGCAGGCGGCGCTGCCCTTCTTCGTGCTCGACCGCGCGGCCTACCGCGAGGGCGACAACACGCTGCAGATGGTCGCGACGCTCCCCGACGGGCGGCGCGCGGCGACGCCGGTGCAGACCGTCCACGTCGGCGAGCCCTCCGCGGCCGAGCCGCGCCGCGGCTGGCGCTTCGGAGTCGGCGACGAGCGCTGGGACGACGAGCTCAAGGGGCGCTTGCGGCACGAGCGCAACCGCATGGGGCACCGCGTCGCGCTCTTCGCGGGCGCGGGCGAGTCGGGCTCGTTCCCGCTCCCGAGCGAGATCGCCGGCGGCTACCACGTGCTGGCCCGGGTGCGCGGCCCCGAGCGCGCGGCGGTGGCGTTCCGCGTGACGCTCGTGACCGCCGAGGGCGAGCGTACCCTGGGCGAGGATCGCGTGCAGGGTTGGTGGAACCTCAAGCGGCTGGGCGAGGTCGAGCTTCCGAGCGGCCCGAAGTCGCTGCGCTTCACGCGGCTCGACGAGCCGCAGGAGGGCGAGGAGCCGGGGCTGCTCCTCCGCGCGCTGCTGCTGCACGAGCGCGCCGCGGGGCCCGATCTGGCCGCGCCGCGCACGCGGCTGCTCTACCCCGACGATGGACACGTCGTCCACGGCGCCGACGCGGTGGTGCTCGAGGTCTGGGACGACGAGGCGCTGGGCGGCGCCGACGTCTATCTCGACGGGCGGCCCCAGTACTCCTACGCCCGCATCCCCGACGGCTTCGGCCGGCTCGTCGTGCCGCTGATCCTGCGCGACGTCGAGCCGGGCCCGCATACGCTGCACGTGCGCGTGCTCGACGAGGCCGGCAACGTCGGGGAGTCGCGCGCGATCAACGTCGAGGTGGCCGCCGACGCGCCGGCCGAGCCGGGGCCGTACGCGCGCGCCGTGCACCTGCTCGACCGCTTCGGCTACGGGCCCGAGCCGCAGCGGCTCGCCGAGGTGCTGGTCGAAGGCGAGCGTGCGTGGCTCGCCCGCCGCCTCGCGGAACCCGGGGCGGGCGACGCCGCCGCGCTGGGCTACGCGCGCGCGCAGCTCTGGGGCAACGGGCAGTACGACACCGCGATGTCCACGCTTCACCACGCGCTGCGCACCGACAACCCGGCGCGCACGCGGCTGGTCGCGTGGGTCGAGAACCACTTCTCGACCTGGATGGGGAAGACGCAGGGGCCCGCGGAGTGGCGCGAGCACGACCGCTTCCTCGCGCTCGGCGCGGCGCCCTTCGCCGAGCTCCTGATCGCGTCGGCGACCAGCCCCGCGATGCTCTACTACCTCGACCAGCCGGAGAGCTACGCCGCGCGCCTCAACGAGAACTACGCGCGCGAGATCCTCGAGCTGCACACCCTCGGCGTCGACGGTGGCTACACCCAGGCGGACGTGACCTCGCTCGCGGGGCTCCTCGCCGGGCTCACCCTCGCCGAGGAGGCCAGCCCGAACGGCGCCGGCGACTACATGGTGCAACAGCTGCGCTACGCCCCCGAGCTGAGCGATGCGCGCTCGCGCGACGTGCTCGGCCTACGCTTTCGCGCCGCCGAGTTGCCGGAGCGCTTCGGGCGCGTGCACCTTGCACTAGAGCTCCTCGCCGCGCACCCGAGCACCGCCGGCTTCGTCAGCCGCAAGCTCGCGGAGCACTACGTCGCGGCGCCCGCGCCCGAGGGGTTGGTGACCGACCTCACGCGTACCTTCCGCGAGAGCGGCGGCGATCTGCGCGCGCTGCTGCTGGCGCTCGCCGAGCACCCGGACTTCTGGGCGCAGGCGTCGTCCGAGCGGCTCGCGACGCCGTACGACTTCGGCCTGCGCCTGGCGCGCACGGCTGCGGCGCCCGAGGTCCACCACGCGCTCAACGACTTCCTCAACCGCTCGGGGATGGGCGTCTTCGACCGCGAGACGCCCGACGGCTACCCCGAGGAGGACGAGGCCTGGCTCGACACGAACGGCACGATGCAGCGCTGGAGCTTCGCGTCGCAGGTGCCGTGGGCGATCGCCGGCCTGCTTCCGAACCAGCTCTACGGACACCCCGCCGGCGACGCGGGCCGGTGGGAGCAACGCGTGATCGACTTCTCCGCCGTCGCGCTCACCGGGCACCTGTTGGGGGAGCGTTCCAACCGCGCCGCGCGCGAGCACTTCTCCGCCGCGGAAGGTCAGCCTTGGCAGCGCGCGCAGGAGGCGGCGGTGTTCGTCACCAAGCTCCCCGAAGTGAGCCTTCGCTAGGAGATCGAAACCATGCTCGACCGACGCGACTTCCTCCTCGGCTCCGGCGCGCTCGCCGCGTGCGCGGGCGCGACGCCGCTGGCCGCGCGGGGAGCCTCCCCGCCGCGCACCAAGACCTTCGTGCTGCTCTTCCTGCGCGGCGGGATGGACGGCCTGAGCCTGATCGTGCCCCATGGCGATGCGCGCTACTACGACCTGCGCGGTTGGATCGCCATCCCGCGGCCCGGGGCTCCGGGCGGCGCGGTTGAGCTGGACGGCTTCTTCGGGCTGCACCCGGCCGCGGCGCCGCTGCAGCCGCTCTTCGCCGACGGTGCGGCGGCGGCGGTGCACGCGGTCGGCTACGCGAACAACTCGCGCTCGCACTTCAAGGAGCAGGACGTGTGGGAGACCGCGGTCGAGGCCAGCTCGGTCCGCACCGACGGCTGGCTGAACCGGCACCTTCAGAGCTCGAAGGGCTCGGGCGGCGTGCGCGCGATCTCGATCGGCGACACGCTGCCGCGCGTGCTGCGCGGCGACGCGCGAGCGCTCGCGCTGCGCGGCCTGGACGACCTCGCGGGGGCCGCCGGTTCCGGGGCGCTGGGCGTGGCGCACGCGGACGACCCCGAGGCGGATCGATCGGGCCTGCGTTCGCGGTTGGGCCGCAACGCGCGCAGCACGCTCGATGTGCTGGAGGAGCTGCGCGGGGTCGCGAACGCGCCCTATGCGTCGACGGTCGAGTATCCCGAGACCGGGCTCGCCCAGCGCTTGCGCGAGATCGCGCGCCTGGTCAAGGCGGACGTCGGCGTGGAGGTGTGCGAGGTCGACTTCGGCGGCTGGGACACGCACCGCAACCAGGGCGGCGCGGGAGGGGCGTTCGCGCGGCTCACCGAGGAGCTCGCGGGAGCGCTCACCGCCTTCTGCCGCGACCTCGAGCAGCGGCTCGACGACGTGCTCGTGCTCGCGGTGTCGGAGTTCGGCCGCACCGCGCGCCAGAACGGTACGGGCGGCACCGACCACGGCTGGGGCAACTGCCTGCTCGCCCTCGGCGGCCCCGTCCGCCGGCGCGCGGGCGAGCGGGCGGGCCCGGTGCTGGGCCGCTGGCCGGGGCTGGGGCGCCACGAGCTGAACCAGGGCCGCGACCTGGCCCACACCACCGACTTCCGCGACGTCTTCGCCGAGGTTGCGCGCGGGCACCTGGGGAGCGAGCGGCTGGATCTGGTCCTGCCTGGGCACGCGGCGCGGTCGGTCGGATTGGTCTGATCCGACCGCGCCGGCCAGCCGGCGCGATCGGATCGCCTCGACTACCCGACTAGGGGCAGATCGAGAGGTGCAGCGCGTTCGAGCCCGCCACCAGGCTCGCGGCGTCGGTGCCGGCGAACTGGCAGTAGACATCCAGGCCGACCAGGAGCGGCGAGTTGGGGATGCCGAGCGGCAGCGTGATCTCGCCCAGCCCGTCCGCGAGGAGCGGGACGATCGAGACCGAGCCGCCGAGGAGGAGCACCGTGCCCGACCCGAGCGGGATGTGAGCGGGCGCCGAGGCGAAGCCCAGATACGCCAGGCTCCCGGGCTCGAGGCCGCTCGCCGTCAGCGTGACGATCGTGCCGACCGCCCCGGTGCCCGCGGCGTCGAGGTCGAGCGTGTGGCCGAACGGATCGAGCTGGTCGTACGCACGGAGGCCGCAGCCGCCGTCGTTGAGGGCGTTGGGCGTCGGCACGGGGAACGTGACCATCAGATCCTCGCCGTCGTCCAGCCGGCCGGTCGAGACGTCGTCGTCCTGCGCCCCGAAGATGATGCTGTCGAGCAGCGTGGTGCCGTCGGTGTCCCACAGGCCGATCTCTTCGCCGCCCTTGGAGAGCTTGAAGTCGGCGTGGAGCGGGCCTTCGTCGAGGTCCTCGTCCGCCCAGAACAGGATCGCCTCACCCGGGCCGAGCGTCGTTCCCGCCGGGATCTCCCACTCGGTCGGCTCCGCGAACGAGTCCGACATGAACATGCCGGAGAGGTCGACCGTCGACGCGCCCTTGTTGTACAGCTCGACGTAGTCCTCGAAGTCACCGGCCTCGTCGGCGATCACGGTGTCGTTGCTGGCGAGGAACTCGTTGATCACGATGTCGCTCGGAACCGCGCCGCCCTGGAAGATGAGGAGGAGCGGGGCGTTCTCCGCCCGGATCGGGGAGTAGCTCTGCGGGAAGAACGGCGCCTGGGAGGCTGCGCTCACGTAGTACGCGACCTTCTGGCCGCCGACGCCGACGAAGGGCAGCTCGACGCCATAGACGCCGTCGCCGGCCGCGCCGTCTCCGGACAGGCCGTCGTCGGCCATCGACAAGCGCTCAAAGGGAGCGGAGGGGTCGCCCTGGTACCACACCTCAACCGCGAAGAGCGGGTCCGGCGCGGTGACCGTCGCCGTCACGAAGATCGGCACACCCGGCTGGTCGGGGCCGGCGGTGACGCCGGTGATCGTCGGAGGAATGGCCGCGACCTCCGGGTCCGCGAGGAGCAGCGCGCGGCGCTGATCGACGTACTCCTGGAGCCCGACCACGCCGAGGGTGAAGGGCCCGCCGCCCCCGACGGACACCGTCGTCGTGAAGTTGTCGACGAAGTCGTCGTAGCTGTAGAGCTTCTTCGGGTCGGCCTGCACCGCGGCGTCGATCAGCGCCCGGCGCGCGTTGAACTCCGGCTCGAGGACGGCCCAGTCGAGCTCGGCGTCCAGCACCTCGCGGAGGTGCGCCATATACCTGCCGCGGAGGAAGGAGTTGGTCAGCAGGTTGCTGAGGAACGGCTTGTTCCCCGCGGTAAAGCCCTGATCCGCCTGCCAGTTCTCGTTCGTCCAGGTCTCGTTCCCGTCGGTCTGGTGCAGGTGCATGCGCCCGTCGATCGGGTTGCGGTACGCCACGAAGTCGCACCCCTTGCTGACGTAGCCGTCGTCGTCCGAGAACAGGTTCTCCAGGACCACCGTCCAGATCGACGGATCCACCGCGAACACCTGGTCCGCGATCTGCCAGTCGGCCGGAGCGGTGTTGTCGACCGCGTCGCAGACGGCGATGATCTCGGCCACGGGGTCGAGCAGGCCTCCGTCGTCCTTGATCTCGTAGATCGAGTAGGCCGCCGGATTCGTCCCCATGTACTGGAGCCCGGGCCCGACCGGGTTGTTGGCGCACTTGATGCGCAAGCCGTCGTTGTCGTCGAAGAAGTCCCCGAGCACCTTCTTCCCGTACTGCTGGACGTTTGCGTAGACGCCCCAGTTCTCGCCGTTCAGGGTCAGCACGATGTGGTTCGCGCGCCCGTTCGGGATCCACCGGTTCAGGATGTTGTGGTACACGACCTCACGGCAGAAGGTCGGGTCGAGGAAGGCGTTGTTGAAGTTCAGCGTGCTCTGGTCCATCACCTCCTGATCTTCGTTCACGAAGTCGACGGTGACGTTGAGCGAGACCTTCTCCGCACCCGGCGGAAGCGCCGTGAACGAGGTGTTCCCGCGGATGCGGACCCCGACGTCGGGGTAGACGACGCCCTCGACGGTCATGTCCGCGAGGATGTTGGTCTGCGAGACGTAGTTCTGCTGGAGGAGCGTCCACCAGTCCTCGTCTTGGAACTGGAGGTCGACGGTGCGTAGGACGTCGGGATCGTAGAAGTCCTGGGCGGCTGCGGCGGGCGCGGTGGAGACCAGGAGGAGGAGGAGGAGTCGCTTCATGGCTGTCTGGTGGTGGGTCGGGCCGGGGACCCGGAAAAATGAGGGAGGCTGAAGATACTGCCGGCCGCGTTTTTGAGTGCCGAAAACGCCATCCGCGTCCGTCAGCATTGGATGAGATCCCTAGGATTGCGCCGGAGCGACGCTCCGCCCCATGAGCACACTTTCCCCCGGCCGTCTGGTCCTCGTCGGCGCGGTCCTCGCCGCGGCCTGGCCCCACGTCGACAGCGTCCCTGCGGAGGCGTACGCCGACCCCGCGCCGGTCGACTTCGCGCGCGACGTCCGTCCGATCCTCTCGGACAACTGCTTCTCGTGCCACGGCCCCGATGCGAAGACGCGTGCGGCGGGCCTGCGGCTCGACCTCGAGGACGAGGCGTTGGCCGACCTCGGCGGCTACGCCGCGGTCACGCCGGGCAGCCCGGACGACAGCGAGGTTTGGCACCGCGTGTCGACCGACTTCGACGGCGACCGGATGCCGCCGCCGGACAGCGGGCTGGAGCTGAGCGCCGACGAGATCGACACGCTCCGGCGCTGGATCGAGGAGGGCGCGGCGTGGTCGCGGCACTGGTCGTTCGAGCCGCTCTCCGCGCGGGGCGCGCCTGATGCGCGTGACCCGGACTGGGCGCGTGACGACCTCGACCGCTACGTGCTGGCGCGGCTCCGGCAGGAGGGGCTCGCCCCGTCCGCGGAGGCCGAGCGCGAGGTGCTGCTGCGGCGCGTCACGCTCGACCTGACCGGCCTCCCGCCGACGCCGGAGGAGGCCGACGCCTTCCTCGCCGACGCGCGGCCCGGCGCGTACGAGCGCGTCGTCGACCGCCTGCTGGCCTCGCCGCGGTTCGGCGAGCGCATGGCGCTGCCGTGGCTGGACGCCGCGCGCTACGCCGACACGAACGGCTACCACCGCGACGCCTCGCGGACGATGTGGCTGTGGCGCGACTGGTTGATCGATGCGCTCAACGACAACAAGCCGTACGACGACTTCGTGGTCGAGCAGCTCGCGGGCGACCTGCTCGACGACCCGACGACCGAGCAGCTGGTGGCGACCGGGTTCAACCGCAACCACATGCTCAACGACGAGGGCGGCGCGATCCCCGACGAGTACCAGGTCGAGTACGTGGTCGACCGGGTGCGCACCACGTCGACGGTCTTCCTTGGGCTCACGATGGCCTGCGCGCAGTGCCACGACCACAAGTACGACCCGATCTCGCAGGAGGACTACTACCGCTTCTACGCCTTCTTCAACAAGCTGCCGGAGAAGGGGCTCGACGGCAGCAACGGGCCCGCGGAGCCGGCGCTCGTCGTGCCGCGCGGCGAGGAGGAGGCCGAGATCACGGCGCTGCAGGCCGACGTCGACGCGATCGCCGCGAAGATGGCGGTTCCGCGGCCCGAAGCCGACGCGGCCCAGGCGGAGTGGGAGCGCGAAGCGGCCGAGCTGCAGGCGCGGCGGTGGCGCGCGCTGACGCCGTTCGCGGTGAGCGCCGACAACGGCGCCGAGCTGACCGTCCTCGAAGACGCCTCGGTGCTCGCGGGGGGACCGAACCCCGACGTGGCCGACTACGAGCTGCGCGCCGAGACCGACGCCACCGGGCTGACCGCGATCTGGCTCGAGGTGCTGCGCCACGACTCGTTCGCGCACGAGGGCATCGCGCGCACGACGCACGGCAACTACGTGCTGTCGGAGCTCGAGGTCGAGGCGATCTCCAAGCTCGACCCGACGCGGCGCGAGACGGTCGAGCTCTCCGCCGCGGCGGCCGACTACTCGCAGAAGAAGTACGAGATCCGCCGCGCGATCGACGGCGAGCTCGGCACCGGCTGGGCGGTCGACGGCCACGTGCAGCACGAGGAGCGCAACGCCGTCTTCTTGGCGACGCGGCCGTTTGGCTTCGAGGGCGGGACCGAGCTCGTGGTCCGCATGCGCCACCGCTTCGGGTCGCAGCACACGCTGGGCCGCGTGCGCTTCTCGGTGACGGACGACCCCGCGCTGATCGGCGGCGCGGCAGCCGCGAAGTCGGTCGCGCTCGGCCCCTGGCATCTGCTCGGGCCGGTGGAAGGCGACCCGGACGCGCTCTTCTCGCGCGGCGCCGAGCCCGAAGCCGGAGTCGACCTCGCGGCCGAGCAGGCCGGCGCGCGCTGGATCGCGCGTCCGGATCTCGGCGACGGGGAAGCGCACGAGCTGCGCGGCACGAACAGCGCCTTCTACCTCTATCGATCGGTGCGCTCCGACGCGCCGCGTACGCTCTCGCTGTCGCTCGGCAGCGACGACTCGATCGCGGTGTGGATGAACGGCCGCCGCGTGCTGGCGCGGGACGCGAAGCGCCCGGTCGAGCCGGACCAGGAGCGCGTCGACGTGCCGGTGCGGGCCGGCGAGAACGAGCTGCTGCTGAAGGTCGTCAACTACGGCGGCGCAGGGGGCTTCTACTTCCGGGTCGCGGGCATGGGGCCCGCGGTGCTGCCCGGCGTCGTGACGCGCGCCCTGTCGCGCCCCGAGGCCGAGCGGACCGACGGCGACGGCGCGGCGCTGCGCGACCACTTCCGCCGCAACCTGCTGCCCGAGTGGGCCGGCTGGACCGCGCGGATCGAGGAGCTCGAGCGCCGCATGGGCGAGGTGCGCGACTCCGCTCCGGCGCTGATGGTGATGCACGATGAGCCCGGCGTGCGCGAGACGCACATGCTCGAGCGCGGGCAGTACAGCAACCCGGGCCGCGTGGTGACCGCGGCCGGGCCCTCGTTCCTGCCGCCGATCGTCGCGCGCAACGGAGGCGAGCCCGACCGGCTCGACCTCGCGCGCTGGATGGTCGACCCGGGCCACCCGCTGACCGCCCGCGTCGCGGTGAACCGGCTGTGGCAGACGCTCTTCGGCGCCGGCCTGGTCGCGACGCCCGAGGACTTCGGCGCGCAGGGCGAGTTTCCCGAGCACCGCGAGCTGCTCGACCGCCTGGCGCTGGACTTCATCGAGGGTGGCTGGGACGTGAAGGGCCTGCTGCGCCGCATCGTGCTCTCGGCGACCTACCGCCAGGCCTCGACGACGTCCGCCGCGCTGCGCGAGCACGACCCGCGCAACCGGCTGTACGCGCGCGCCTCCGCCTACCGGCTGCCGGCCGAGCTGGTGCGCGACTCGGCGCTGTTCGCCGCGGGGCTGCTGGTCGAGACGCGCGGCGGCCCGAGCGTCCGCCCCTACCAGCCCGCGGGGCTCTGGAAGGAGGTCTCGTTCAACAACACGAGCGACGAGCGCCGCGACAGCGACTTCTACGAGCCCGACTCCGGCGACGGTCTGTACCGGCGCGGCATGTACACCTTCTGGAAGCGCTCGCTGCCGCCTCCGAGCCTGCAGACCTTCGACGCGCCCACGCGCGAGGTCTGCACCGTCCGCCGCGGCGCCACGAACACGCCGCTGCAGGCGCTCGTGCTGATGAACGACCCGACCTACGTCGAGGCGGCACGCGTCTTTGGCCAGCGGATTTTGCAGGAGGGCGGTGCGACTGACGAAGCGCGGTTGCGATTCGCTTTCCGATCCGCCGTCTCGCGCTGCCCGCGCGACGATGAAATGAAACTGCTGCAGTCGACGCTGGTGGGAGAACGCGCAACTTTTCGTGAAGACGTTGAGTCAGCGAAGGCGTTGATAAGCAACGGCGAATTTCCGCTTGACAAGGATCTTGATCCAGCGGAATTGGCAGCCTGGACGACGCTGGCGAGCGTCTTGTTGAATCTCGACGAAACCATCACCCGTGAATAGAGTGGCGAGAACCATGCATTCGCAAGCGACGCGGAGACGTTTTCTGACGCACTCGGGTACTTATCACAGTCGCAAAGATTTTCTTGATGTCGTTAACAATCAACTGACTGTACGGCTTGCTGGCCCGATAAGGCCTTCGGTAGAACGTATTTTTGGGAGCGGCACAACCG
>JBCCGI010000054.1:0-59077 GCA_039029355.1 Planctomycetota bacterium | reverse complement strand
GGTCTGGTCGGTGTACTGACCGATGGTGCCGCCCTGAAGGCCGCCCATGTTGATCCAGCAGCGGTTCTGGTCGTTGCCGTCGTCGCCGCCGTCGGCGATCGCGACGTCCCAGTCGCCGTCGAGGTCGATGTCGCCGAAGTCAGCGTTCTCGGAGCTCGAGTTGATGCCAGCGCCGCTGGGAATCTTGCCGTTGTCGACCACGAACTGCGCGGCGGCAGTGTTCGAGGCGGCCGCGAGCGCCAGCGCGCCACCAAGCGGGGCGAGCCGAAGGGAAGCGATCCTCATCTTGGGTTCTCCTGCTGGCTTCACGTCACGTCCTGGAGAGGAGTTCGCCGCGTCCGCCCGCGTCCGCAAGTGAGGGAGAGCGTGGGGGCCGTGGGGGTGACCTCAAAGACTCCGCAAATGGAAGCCAGAACACCGGCTGAGACCCGGGTCACCAGCCCACCACGGTAGAGCGAGCGCCACCCGGATGGGCGCGGAAACCCGGGCTTCTTGGGGGCGCTCGGGAGAATCCTGCACCGCCCGTCTCGGCCCGGTGACGGAAGTGTATGCGGTGCGCTTGGCCGCGGGGCGCGGGGCGCCCCGCGGGGAGGCGTCAGCGCGCGCGCTGCACCCAGCTGGCCGCGATGGCCTCGAGGTCCGGGACCTCCTCCTGGCCGCCTTCGAAGTAGTAGCCCTCGAGGCGGTGGATCTGGGACGCCAGCTCGTTGCGCTGGGCGTCGGTCACGCCGTTCTCGGACTCGATGCGGCGCAGCAGCCCCAGCACCGTGAAGGGCGAGACCGGCTCGGGCATCCGGAAGCGCTCGTAGGAGCGCTCCGACCCGCCTCCGCGGCGCCCGAAGAGAACCAGCGCCACCACCAGCCCGACCAGCGCCGCGCCGGCGACCAGCGCGCCCACCAGCGACGAGACGCCGCGCTCACCGTAGCTCGCCTCTAGCGCGACCACCGGCTCCACGCTCTCCAGGTCGGCGTCCACGAAGCGCTGGTAGTCCATCTCGGCCGTCTCGACCCTGGCCGCGCCGAAGCGGAACTCCTCGGGGAGCTGCTCCAGACCCTCCTCGCCGCGCATCGCGATCATCCACAGGCGCTCGGACTGCACCTGGATGTCGTCGCCCTCCTCGTCGAACTTCATGACCGAGACGCCCTGGTCGTCGGTCGACTCGATCTCGAAGCCGGCGGGGGCGAGGTCGAGGATCTCGTCCAGGTCGGGCACGAGGCCCAGCGCGCGCGCCTTGATCTCCAGCACCAGCTTGCCCTCGCCGGCCTGGCGCTCGTCGAGGGTCTGCACGAGCTCCAGGTCGCGGAACGGCCGCTCGGGGCGCTCGACGGCCGTCGCGTCGATCGCGAGCGGCGACGACTCGATCGGCAGCACCGCGTAGCCGCTGGTGTCGAGGAAGTCGAGGTCCAGCCGCAGCGGCGGGACGCGGTCGACCTCGGGCCCGCGCGGCTGGAGGAGCAGGTAGGCGTAGGGCGTGACCCGCCAGCCGTACTCCTCGACCGCGCGCGAGTGCGCATCGGGGTGGTTGAAGGTGATCGAGAGGATCTCGAACTGCTCGTCGAGCGCCTCGCGTGCCACCTCCTCGAACTTGTCGCGGTAGTTCTCGGTGGGGCGGCCGTAGTTCCACCCGAAGGCCTGGTTGTTCTGGTTGATCAGGTACTTCGAGAAGCCGCCCGCCTCACGCTCGATCTCGCGCGTGTGGCGGATGTCGACGAAGAGCCCGAAGGGCGCCTCGTGGCCGACGTGATCGCCGCCGTCGACGCGCGTCTCCAGCCGGATCTCGGTGACGAGGTCGCGGTAGTACTCGTAGATGTCGAGCGCCTCACGCGCGCGCTCGTGCTCGCCCACGATCTCGAGACCGGCGCGCACGTAGCGGAACTTCACCGCCGGGTTCACGTTGCTCATGCGCGTGAAGAGCGAGTTGGCGAAGCTGGCCATGTGGCGGTCGGCGGCCTCGGGCGGCAGCTGCTCCAGGGCCTCCTTGATCAGCGCGATCTGCCCCTGCACGGGCTGCATCTCCTCGTCGATCGCGTTCAGGTCGCAGGCGCCGAGACTGGCGTAGAACCAGGTGAGGAAGGGCTCCGCGGTCTCCTCGTCCTCGTCGAGCTCGGCTGCGGTCTCGATGTAGGCCTCGGCGGCGAGCTGGAAGTCGAGGAAGGCCTCCTCGCGGCGCCCCGCGAACTCGGTCGACTTCTCGACCTCCTGGGCGTAGTTGTTCTCGTCGTGGCGCACCGAGGCCTGGGCGAGCAGGAGCCCCCAGTCGTCGGGGTGGTCCTCGAGCGCCTGGGCGCACACCTCGGCCGCGACCTCGTAGCCGCGCTGGACCTCGTTCTGGATGTCCTTCTTGCGGCGCCCGGTCTTCTTCTCCTTCTGCACCGAGGGCTCGCGCCACACGCCCACCAGGTTGGTGCGCATCCTCTGCACCAGCTGGGCCAGGGTCTTGGGTCCGAGCTTGTCGAGCGCGCCGAAGACGTTCTCGATGGTCTCGATCTTGTAGACCTCGGCGGTGCTGTGGGCGGAGGTGAAGGCGCGCGCCACCAGGTCCTCGTCGACGTCCTCGATCGGCAGCGCGTTGATGCGCTCGATCCAGCCGGCGAGGTCCACCAGGTTGCGCTCCTGCTTGGAGCGCGTCAGCGGGATCGCGTTGGCGCGCTGCTCGAACCCGTAGATGAACATGTACGAGTCGGTGCGGCTGTTCTCGGAGTTCGGGTTGTGGTTCTCGGCCCACACGCGCAGGAACTCCTCGACCAGCTCCTTGGCGCGGTCCGGCCGCTCGAGCGCGAGGCGCTCGATGTAGGGGAAGGCCTCGGTCTCCTCCTTCACCTTGAGCAGGAGCTGCGCCACCACCATCGCGATCTTGGGCGTCAGCCCGTCGTCCACCAGGCCCAGCCACGCGTCCACCGGCTTGATGTCCAGCATCTTGTCGGTCGAGATCGGGACCGGCATGTTGCTGTTGTACGAGCGGCTGTTGTAGCTGCTGTAGTAGAAGATGTTGCCGTAGACGTCGCGCTGCATGTTCGGGCCGCGCGAGGTCGAGGAGTCGTGCTGGTAGGTGTAGCCGGCCTCGCGCAGCCAGTTGGTCGCGAGCAGCGTCAGCGCGCCGGCCCACTCGCCCGCCAGCTCGGGCGCCGCCGCCAGCAGCGCGTTGGCGGCGGTCGTCTGCAGCTCCAGGCTGGCGAAGCGCTCGTCGGCGTTGCGCGCCTGGTCCTTCATGTTGTTGGCCGTCGCCGAGCCGATGACGACCAGGATCTCCATGCCGCGCTCGGGGCGCGCGGTGAAGCTCTCGTCGAGCCACTCCTGGCCGAGCTCCTCGCGGATCTTCGGCGCGATCGACACGGCGCGCTTCAGCGCCTCGTCCTTGTCCTCCTGCTCGATCTCGCCGTCGGCCAGCGCGGTCTGGGTGACCTCCCAGGCGCGCTCGAGGTACGAGACGTCCTTCTCCTTCGCGTGCGTGGCGAGGTAGTGGCGCGCGAGCAGGTTGAGCACCTCGCGGTCCTCGGCGGCCTCCTCGGGCTCGGGCAGGAACTGGCCCGCCTCGACCGGGAAGCCGGCGTCGATCACGACGCGCGCGATCTGCTGTCGCTCCAGGGGGAAGTCGTCCGCGGCGAGGGACTCCTCGAAGCGCTCGAGCGAGCGCTCGACCAGGCTGCCGGCGTCGACGCACTGGCGCAGCAGCGTGCCCAGGCTGGTCAGATCCTTGACCGCGAGCTCGTACGGCGCGGCCGCGGCGATGCCCACGATGTCCGGGGGAGCGAAGAAGTTCTTCTCGGCGTAGGCCGAAAAGCGGCCCGACGGCTTCTCGTAGCCCTCGACGAGCGACTTGAGGAGCTGCTCGTACGCGATCTTGGCCTCGGACTCTTCGAGTCCCGTCACGTAGGTGCGCACGGCCTCCCAGTCGCCGAGCGTGACGTTGCGCTGGAAGGCCTCCATCTCGGCTTCGAGGGCCTTCTTCTCGGCTTCCTCGCGCGCCTTCTCGGCGGCCTTTTCGGCCTCCTTGGCCGCCTTCTCCGCGGCCTTCTTGGCCTCCTTGGCCGCCTTCTTCGCGGCCTCTTCCTCCTCCTCGAGCTCCTCGGGGGTCTTCTCCTCGGCGGGCGGCTCTTCGCCCTCTTCGCCCTCTTGGTCCTCGGCGGGCTCCTCGGCCTCGGCTTCCTCCGCGGCCGGCTCTTCGCCCTCCGCGACCGCGGCCTCCTCCTCGGTCGCCAGCGCCTCGGCGCCCTCTTCGGCTTCCGCGGAGGGCTCGCCCTCGCCTTTTTCCGGCTCTTCCTCCTCCTCGGGCTCGGGCGGCGTGGCCCAGGCCTTGAGGATGGCCGACGGGCGCCGGTCGAACTTCAGCTTCTTGAGGAGCTTGACGCGCTCCTCGTTGGCCGCGTCCGAGGCCTCCGCTTCCTCCCCGTCGGCGGAGGGAGCGCCGGCGACTTCGATCTCACCCGTGTGGATCACGAAGCCTTCGGGCAGCTCGATGAATTCCTGCGTCAGCGCCGTCGTCGAGAGCGCCAGGGTTCCGATAGCCGATACGAGAGCGCGCTTCATCGCGACTCCTTCCAGGTCCTGGGCGATGAGTTAAATGCCATCCAAGCCGCGCCGCCGTAGCGGCGCGCTGCCAACGCTTGTCCGTGCGGTGAAGGCCGTGGAAGCCTCAGGAACCCGTGCCGTCCGGCGGGGGGCCGGAGCTCGCGCCGCGCGCGTCGTCGGGCTTCTGACCGTTGGACTTCGAACCTCTGCTGCCGCGACCGCGGCCGCTACCACAGCCGCGTCATTGGCTGGGGAGCGGGAGGCCCTGGAGCTCGGTCAGGTCCATGCGCGCCAGGCGAATGGCGGACTCGAGGTCTTCGCGGTGCTCGCGCACGGCGTCCTCGTCGCCGGCCTCGGCGGCCTGCTCGGCGAGCAGCTTGTAGGTCTGCCGCGAGGCTTCGATGCGCGGTTCCCACTCGTCCCGGCCGGCGCCCTCGAGGCGCATGAGCCAGGTCATGTAGTAGTTCGAGTTGGCGAGGGCGTCGCGCGCCCCGTCCAGCACCTCGGCGTCGGCCGCGGGGTCCGCCGTCATCTCGTCGACCAGCGTGACGAGATCGGCGTTCGCCTCGGGCAGCTCGCTGAGGAACATCCGGCACTTCGAGCGCTCGAGGCGCACGCGCCGCAGGGTCGCGACCTGGTCGTGGGGCAGCAGGCCGAGCGCCTCTTCGTAGGCCTCCTCGGCGAGCGTCCACTCGCTCTTCGCCTGCTCGTCGCCCTCGGAGGCGGCGAGCTCAGCGGCGCGGGCCGCGTGCTCGTCGGCGCGCGCGAGCAGCTTGCCCGCGTCGTCCAACAGGAGCCGGTCCTGCCCCGGGCCCAGGTGATAGGCGCCGGCGCCGATCGGCAGCAAAAGCCACATGCTCAGAACGTAGGTCCTCATCTCGATCCCTGACTTGGGTTGACGCGGAAGCCTCTTCTTCGAGGCTCTTATCGTCCGCCTTGACTCAGTTTACCGCAAGCTCGTTCCTTCCCTGGCGGGACCGCTCTCCCGCGCCCCCACGGCGGGGGGCGGGGGCCCGGCCCGGACGCCAGCGCGTGCCGAAGAGGTGCAGCGCCAGCGGCAGCAGCGCCAAGAGCCCCGCGCCCAGGCCGCAGCACAGGAGCGCGTATTCGCGCCGCGAGAGGCGCTCCAGCAGGCCGCCGTCGCCCAGGTCGGTCAGGTCCCCGATCAGGGACGAGCTCAGGTGCCGTTCATTCCCGTTGTGGAAGCTTCCTCCGAGCCGCGTCGCGATCTGGCGCAGCGTGGAGACGTCCTGCCGGGACTGTTTACCGTCGATGAACTTTCCGCTGACAGGATCGCCGACCCCGACCACCAGCACCTCGTCGATCGAGGCCGGCATCTTCGGCATGCCCTGGGCGGGCACGGTGTCGCCGTCGGATACCAGCACCAGGATCGTGCTGCGGGGATTCCAGGGCCGTGCCAGCTTGGCCGCCGCCTCGAGGCCGTCGAGCAGCTTGGTCTTGCCGCTCGGGAAGGCGTAGTGCATCGGCAGGTCGCCGAGGATGTTGCGCACGACCTCGACGTCGGTCGTGTCCTCGACGACCGCCTTGGCGCCGTTGTAGACCGCCACGACCGAGATGCGGTACTGCTCCAGCGGCACGCGGTCGAAGAAGGAGTCCATCACGTCGCGCGCGCGCTGCATGCGGCTTTGGATCGCGCTCGGCCCGGCGTCCTCGAGGCGCATGCTGGGGGACACGTCGAGCACCAGCAGCACGTGGCGGTACTCGCTGTCGCGCAGCAGCTCGTCGCCGCTGGCCGTGTGCGTCTTGGGCGTGATGTAGAAGAGCGTGCACAGCCCCCAGGCCAGCGCCGCCGCGGCCGCGGTGCGCAGCAGGGGCGCGGTCCGGGCCCAGCCGGCCGGCCGCCGGCTCGGTCCGAAGACGAGCGCGGCCACGCGCCGCACGCGGCGCGCGTGCAGCGCCTCGGCGCCTAGGACCAGCAGGGCGGCCGCACCGGCCGCGCCGATGGCGAGCAGGTCCTCGGTTACCACGGCGTGTACCTCAATCCGAACAGGCCCAGCGCCGAGGCGCCCAGGAGGCACAGCCCCAGCACGCACCAGGTCTCGTAGTCGTCGATCGCCTCGGCGCGGGTCTTCTCCAGGCGCGTCTCCTGCATCTCGTCGATGCGCTGGAACACCCGCGCCAGCGCGTCGGGGTCGCCCGGGTTGAACACCTCGCCGCCGGTCAGGCTGGTGATGTTCACGATCTCCTCGGGCACCTCGGTGTCGGCGACATGCACGCCGTAGACGGTGATGCCGTCGCCCAGCAGCGTGCGCGCGATCTCGCGGTCGCGGTCGCCGCTCAGGTCGAAGCTGCGCCCGTCCGACACGAGGATGATCATGCGGTCGCCCTCCTCGCGGCTCACGAGCACGCGCCGGCAGGCGAGCAGCGCCTTGCCGATCTCGGTGCCGTTGAACCAGTTCGGCAGGTTGCGCGGCTTCATGAAAGGCGGAGCGCAGCGGAAGGCCGACACGTCGGTCGTGAGCGGCACCCAGTGCAGCACCGAGTTGCCGAAGAACGTCAGCCCGAAGGCGTCGCCGTCGCGGTAGTCGAGGAAGTCGTTGATCGCCTCCATCGAGGCGTCGTAGCGGTCGCCCTCGCCGAACGCGGCGGACATGCTGCCGGATACGTCGACGCAGAACTCGATGTTCGTCAGCACGCGCTTGGTGCGCGGCTCGTCCCAGCGCTGGGGCCCGGCGAGGATCAGCACGACGAGCGCCAGGAGCAGCGCCGGCAGCGCCTCGCCCAGGAAGACGAAGAAGCGGATCCAGTAGCCGCGCGGCGCGTCCTCGGGGCCGCGGCGGGCGGCGTGGTCGAAGGGCAGCACCACACCGCCTCCGCGCCGCGCCCAGGTCCACATCAGGAGCGCGGCCGGCACCACCAGGAGCGCCAGCACCAACGGGTGCCGGAAGGGGAGGAGACCGTCGATCGCCTGCATCGGCGCGGCTAGGCGCCTCCGCCGCCGCTCGGGCCCGCGGCGCCGGAGAGCTCCAGCGCGTCGGCGGGCAGGTTCTGGTAGGGCGCGAGCAGCGCGGCGAGGTCCACGCCCTCGCCTTCGCCGCCCGCGGCGGGGCGGTGCAGCCAGTCCTCGAGCTGACGCAGCAACGGGCCGGCCTCGCCGTCCTCGCGCAGCGTCGCGAGCGCCTCGGCGGCGCCCACGCCGTCCAGGCCGCGCTTCTTGCGCCAGAACGCGATCAGCGTGAGCTCCAGCCGCGCGTGCTCCTCGCGCGAGAGGCGCCCGGCCACCGCGGCCTCGACCAGCGGCCGCAGCCGCTCGGCGACGGTCCTGGGCCCGCGCTCGGGGCCGCCCGTCTCTTCGTCGCGGCGTCGGCCTGCGCGCAGCAGCGCCGCCAGCCCGAGCACCCACCCGATGCCCAGCACCCAGATCCACGTGCGGTAGCCGCCCACGGCGGGGAGGTCGGCGCGCGTCGGCCGGCTGGGCTGCACCTGGCCCGGCGGCAGCACCGACTCGACCGTCACCAAGAGCGGCGGCAGGTCGTCGGCGGGGGCGCCGGTCTTGCGCCGTAGGAAGTCGCGCAGGTCGTACTCACCCGGGTCGAGCCCGTAGTAGACGATGTCGTAGCGGAAGTCGGTGCCGTGCGGTCGCACGGCCGCCAGGCGCACCGAGACCGGCGTCGCGAAGTCCGACGGCGCGACCTCGAGCTCGGGGCCCGGCAGCACCACGTCGCGCAGCGTCTGCGGGATCCCGACCGGCGAGCGGCGGGCCGCCTCGGACTCCTGGGGGCGGGCGAAGGCCAGCGCCGCCAGCAGCAAGCAGGCGAGCGCAGCGAGCAGCGACCGCATCAGCGCGCCCCCCTTCCCAAGAGACCGCGCGAAGCGAAGAAGTGGCGCACCTGGTGGACGTACTTGCGGTCGGTCCGCAGCACCAGGTGGTCGACCCCGGCCCGGCGGAGGCGCCGCTCGACCGACTCCTGGTCGAGGTGCTCGCGCCGTCCGTGGGTCCAGAACTCGCGCCCGGTCTCGGCCTCGCGCGCGCGCATCAAGCCCGCGCCGCGCAGGTCCAGCTCGGCCGGATCGCGGAGCTGGATCACCGCGCAGTCGTGGCGCTGGCCGAGCTGGGCGATCGCTTCGACCCCATCCGGGTCGTGCAGATCGGAGATGACGACGACCAGCACGCGCGTCGTGAGGCTCGGGAGCGCCTCGGCCAGCCGCTCCGCCAGCAGCGTGGGCTCGTCGTAGCGGTAGGAGCGCAGCATCAGCAGCCACTCCATGATCTGGCTCTTCGACAGGCTGGGCCGGATGCGGAGCCCGCGGCTGCCGCCCGCCAGCACGCCGACCGGGCTGACCCGGTCGAGGCAGGCCAGCGCGATGCCGCCGGCGAGGAAGAGCGCCGTCGCGTACTTCGACACCTTCGTCGACGAGATGGCCATCGAGGCCGAGGTGTCGACCAGGAGGTGCACCGGCATGCGCTTGGGCGACTCGTACTCCTTGACGAAGAAGCGCCCGGTGCGCGCGGTCACACGCCAGTCGATCGAGCGCACGGAGTCGCCGGGCTCATACGGCCGCGACTGCACGAACTCGATCCCGCTGCCGAGGAACGGCGAGCGGTCGGTGCCGTAGCCCAGGCTGTCCGCCAGGCGCCGCACGACGATCTGGAACTGCCGCGCGTCGAGGACGTCGAGCGAGTCGACGTAGCCCTGCATGGTGCGGGACATGGCGCGCCGCTAGGACTCGGACGCGGCCACGGCGTGGGGCTCGGCCCCGTTGCCCGACGCGGCGCCGTCGGCCGTGCTCGCGCCCTCGCCGTCGGAGCCGCCGCCCATCGCGCGCAGCATCTCCTCGAGCACTTCGAGCGTGGTGCGCCCCTCCGCCAGCGCTTCGTAGCGCAGGCGCAGGCGGTGCAGGATCGCGTCCTCGGCCAGCGCGAACAGGTCCTCGGGCACGACGTAGGAGCGGCCGTGGATCAGCGCCCGCGCGCGCGAGGCCTTGATCAGCGCGATGCCCGCGCGCGGGCTGCCGCCCAGCTCGATCGCCTCGTGCGTGCGCGTGCGGTTGACCAGCTCGACGACGTGCTCCAGGAACGTCTCGCTCACGTGGACGCGGTTGACCGACTCCATCACCTCGATCAGATCGTCCGTCGAGCCGACCGGCTCCTCGGAGACCACGTCGAACTCGGTGTTGGCCACCGCGCCGCGGCCCTCGCGCCGGATGCCGAGCGCGGTGTTGCGGCGCAGCACCTCGAGCTCCTCCTCCGGCTTGGGGTAGGTCAGCCGGTGGAGCAGCATGAAGCGGTCCAGCTGCGCCTCGGGCAGCTCGAACGTGCCGGCCTGCTCGACCGGGTTCTGGGTCGCCAGCACCAGGAACGGAGCCGGCAGCGCGTAGGTCTGGTTGCTGATCGTGACCTTGCGCTCCTGCATGGCCTCGAGCAGCGCGCTCTGCACCTTCGGCGCGGCGCGGTTGATCTCGTCGGCCAGCAGCAGGTTGGTGAAGATCGGGCCCTTGTGCGTGCGGAACTCGTTGGTGCGCTGGTCGAGCACCTCCGAGCCCAGGATGTCCGACGGCAGGAGGTCGATCGTGAACTGCACCCGGGCGAAGTCGAGGTCCAGGGCGCGCGACAGCGCCGAGGCCACCAGGGTCTTCGCGATTCCGGGCACGCCCTGTAGCAGGATGTGCCCGCCGGTGAAGAGGGCGATCAAGAGCCGCTCGACGACGACCTCCTGCCCGACCACGACCTGCCCGATCCGGTCCCGCACGGCGTCGATGAAGCGCGCCGTGCGCTCAAAGTCGGGAGCCCCGCTCCCCTTAGCCATCGTCATTCCGATACGCCTCCCTCGCGTTGGAGCCTCTAACCCGCAAAGACGCTTCCGTTTTCCTCTTGTTCCCGAGTTTTCGAAAGACCCAAACCGGGTTCGCCTCGGAAACCGGCGCCCGCGCGCGGCGCCGCCTGCCGCGTTCATTATCCAGACGGCGGGGGGACGCGCTACCCTCTTGGCTCATGCCTCCGCTCGAACCGACCGACGCCGCGGCCGAGGAGGGCGTTCCCGAGCACCGGATCGACGAGCTCCTGAGGCTCGGGACCGAGGCCTGGAACGAGTTCTCGCGCCGTCGCCAGGGCACCTTCCACACCTTCATTCCGGCCGATCAGCGTGAGGCCTATGGCGAGCTCCTGCGCCTGCGCGGGCGGGCGTCCTCGTTCCTCGAGCTCGGCTCGGGCGTCGGCGTGATCACGGTCCTCGCCGATCTCCTGGGCTACGACGCCTACGGGATCGAGATCGAGCCGGAGCTCGTCGCCGCCTCGGAGGACCTCGCCGCGCGGCTCGACTCGGGCGCGACCTTCGTGTCCGGCAGCTTCGTGCCGCCCGACTACCGCGACGAGGTCGACCTCCTGCCCGGCGACTGGGTGACCGTCTGCGAGGGCGCCGACGCCTACGAGGAGCTGGGCATGGACCTCTCCGACTTCGATCTCGTGTACGCCTACCCGTGGCCGGGCGAGGAGGACTGGCTGTCCGAGCTGGTCCGGCGCCACGCCGGCCCGCACACCACCCTGCTCACCTACGTCGCGGGCGAGGGCTTCCTCGTGAGCCAGCCGGGAGGCTAGAGGAAACCCCAGAAGGTGGCTTCGGCCGCCCCGCTCGCCTGATAGAAGAACCCAATCACGACGCCCCGCCCGTCCCGCGCGGTGCGCACGCTCTGGACTCAAGAAAGGAACCGATGAAGGACTACGTCAGCGCACTGATGGAGGACGTGAAGGCGAAAAACCCCGCCGAGCCGGAGTTCCACCAGGCCGTGCACGAGGTGGCCGAGTCGCTCGCGGTCGTGCTCGAGCGCCACCCCGAGTACGGCAGCGCGAAGATCCTCGAGCGCGTGCTGGAGCCCGAGCGCGTGATCCTCTTCCGCGTCCCGTGGATGACCGACGCCGGCGAGGTGGAGATCAACCGCGGCTTCCGGATCGAGATGAACAGCGCGATCGGTCCGTACAAGGGCGGGCTTCGCTTCCACCCCTCGGTCAACCTCGGGATCCTCAAGTTCCTGGCGTTCGAGCAGGTGTTCAAGAACTCGCTCACCACGCTGCCGATGGGCGGCGGCAAGGGCGGGTCGGACTTCAACCCGAAGGGCAAGAGCGACGCCGAGGTGATGCGCTTCTGCCAGAGCTTCATGACCGAGCTCCACCGGCACATCGGCCCCAACACCGACGTTCCCGCCGGCGACATCGGCGTCGGCGGCCGCGAGATCGGCTACCTCTTCGGGCAGTACAAGCGGCTCGCGAACGAGTTCACCGGCGTGCTCACCGGCAAGGGCCTCGCCTGGGGCGGCTCGCTGATCCGGCCGGAGGCCACCGGCTACGGCGCGGTCTACTTCGCGCGCGAGATGATGGCGACGCGCGGGGAGACGCTCGACGGCAAGGTCTGCCTGATCTCGGGCAGCGGCAACGTGGCGCAGTACGCGGTGGAGAAGCTGATCGAGCTCGGCGCGCGCCCGGTGACGATGTCGGACTCCGGCGGCTACGTGTACGACGAGACCGGGATCGACCGCGAGAAGCTCGAGTTCGTGATGGAGCTCAAGAACGTGCGCCGCGGCCGTATCTCCGAGTACGCCGAGCGCTTCCCCGGCGCGGTCTACACGCCGGCCGACCCGTCGCGCGACCACAACCCGCTCTGGAGCCACGGCGCCGACTGCGCCTTCCCCTGCGCGACCCAGAACGAGATCGGCGCGGCCGACGCCGCCAACCTGCTCGGCAACGGGGTCGCGGTGGTCAGCGAGGGCGCCAACATGCCGACCGTCGCCGACGGCGTGCAGGCGTTCGTGGATGCGGGGATCCTCTACGGTCCGGGCAAGGCCGCCAACGCCGGCGGCGTGGCCGTTTCGGGCCTCGAGATGGCCCAGAACAGCATGCGCTACAACTGGGAGCGCGAGGAGGTCGACCAGCGCCTCCAGGTCATCATGGCCAACATCCACAAGTCGTGCGTCGAGGCGGCGGACCGCTTCGGTACGCCCGGCAACTACGTGAACGGCGCGAACATCGCCGGCTTCCTGAAGGTCGCCGACTCGATGCTCGACCAGGGGCTCGTGTAGCCCGGCGCCGACGGCCGCCCCGTACGCGCGGAGCGGCCGGCCGGTTGCTACCCTGTGCGCGAGGTGGGGGAGCCGCTGCGGCGGGCGTCCCCGCCCTCGCATGGCCTCGCCCCAAGATCCCTCCGGCCCCGATCCAAGCGACGGTCCGGTCGATGGCCCGCTCGACGGCCCGATCGACGACTGGATCGAGGGTGCGCTGCCCGTCGGCGCGCACCGCTCGCCCGCCTCCGCCCGTCCGGCGGACCTCGGCCACGGCGTTGCGGCGGCCGCGCTCGAGCGCGGTACCGTGGTCGGCGAGTTCACCCTCACCCTGCGCCTCGGTGCGGGCGCGATGGGGGAGGTCTGGCAGGCCGAGGAACCCGGGCTGCAGCGGCGCGTCGCGCTCAAGTTCGTCCGCCCGGACCGCGTCGACCCGAAGACCGTCGAGCTGGCCCGGCGCGAAGCGATCGCGCTGGCGCGCGTCAACCACCCGGGGGTGGTCACGGTGTACCGCGCCGGCGAGAGCGGCGGGCGCCTGTGGATCGCCCAGGAGCTGGTTCCGGGCAGCCGCACCTACGCGGAGGAGCTGCAGCGCCTGCGCGCGCTGGACGCGCTTCCCGAGGGGCACGACCGCGACGTGGCGGCGTTCTTCCGCAGCCTCGCGCTGGCGCTCGACGCGGTGCACGAGGCCGGCATCGTCCACCGCGACCTGAAGCCCGCCAACGTGCTCGTCGCGCCGGACGGAGGGCCCAAGGTGGCCGACTTCGGCCTCGCCAAGCTGCGCGATGCGATCGAGCCGGGCGAGGCGGGGTCGCTGCTGGGCACCGCGCCCTATATGAGCCCCGAGCAGATCGCCGCCGGGCGGGTGGGCATCGACCGGCGCGCCGACGTCTTCGCGCTCGGCGTGATGCTGCACGAGGCGCTGACCCTCGCGCGTCCGTTCGGCGGGGGGCGGGCCTCCGGCGACTCGCGGCGGGCGCGCGACGAGCTCTTCCGCGCGATCCTCTTCGACCCGCCGCCACGCCTGCGCGAGGCGCGGCCCGGCGCGCCGCGCAAGCTCGCGGCGATCGTCGCCCGGGCGCTCGCCAAGTCGCCCGAGGCGCGCTATCAGGCGGCGCGCGAGCTGGCCGAGGACCTGCGCCGGTTCGAGGACGGCGAGCCGCTCCAGGTCGCGGGCGACTCGGGCAGCTGGAGCGCCCCGACCGCGGGCGACGAGATCCCGTCGCTCCCCCGGGTGCCGGGCTACCGCGCCACGCGTCTGATCGGCCGCGGCGGCCAGGCCGAGGTGTGGGAGGCCGAGCAGGAGGACACCGGGGGACGCGTCGCGCTGAAGCTGCTCGACGTCGAGGGCAAGACCCAGTCGGAGCTCGACCGCTTCGAGCGCGAGGCGCGCGTCGGCGCGCGCGGCGAACATCCCGGCCTCGTGCGCGTCTTCGACGCGGGCTTCGAGGGCGCGCTGCACTACATCGCGATGGAGCTCGTCCCCGGAGGTCGCACCCTGCGCCACGTGCTGATGGAGGCGCGCCAGCGCGAGCTCAAGACCATCTCGCTCGGCCCGGGGGCGCGGCGCGACTCGCTCCGCGGCCGCCAGCGCGGGCGCTACCGGCGCACGGCGCTCTTCTTCGCCCAGCTCGCCGACGCGCTGACCGCGCTGCACGACGGCGACGTGCTGCACCGCGACCTCAAGCCATCGAACGTGCTGGTGACGCCCGACGAGAAGCCGCGCCTCACCGACTTCGGCAGCGTGCGCGTGCTGGACGACGCCACCCTGCACGGCGCCGACGAGCTCGCGGGGACGCCGCGCTACATGAGCCCCGAGCAGCTCTCTCCGAGCGTGCTCGAGATCGACCCCCGCTCGGACGTCTTCTCGTTCGGCGTCATGCTGTACGAGGCCCTGGCGCTAGCCCACCCCTTCGAGGGCGACGCGCGCGCGGCGATGCAGCGCATCCTCGAGGAGGACCCCGCGCCGCTCGCGACGCAGGCCAGCGACCTGCCGGTCGAGCTGGGCATTATCGTGCACAAGTGCCTCGAGAAGCGGCGCGCGGACCGCTACGGCTCGATCGCCGACGTGGCGGCGGACCTGCGCTGCTTCCTCTCCGACCAGCCGATCGCCGCGCGCCCGCCCACCGCGGGCGAGCGGGCGCGCAAGTGGGTGCGCCGCAACCCGAGCTGGGCGCTCGCGGCCGGCGTGACGGCGCTCCTGGTCGTGTCGCTCGCGGTGACGTCGTTCCTCCTGCTCCGCGCCAACCGCGAGCTCGACCGGGAGCGCCTCACCGACCTGCCCGATCTCCTCGACGCCGAGCGGGTCGACCTCCTGCGGCGCGCCGCCGAGGAGCTCTGGCCCCCGCGCCCCGCCGTCGCGGACGCGTACCGCGCGTGGCTGGGCGAGGTCGACGGGCTGCTCGCACGGACCGAGCTCGTGCGCGCGGAGCTGGGCGCCGAGGCGACCGCCCACCTGGCCGAGGGAGCGCTGCAGCTGCGCCAGGCGCGGGGCGATCAGGTGCGCGGCGTCGAGACGCCGTACGGCTACGGGTGGGGGATCGCGCGCCGGCTGGCGCTTGCCGAAGAGCTCGCGCGCGGCTTCGCGCGCGACGGCGCGCTGCGACGGCAGTGGGAGCTGGAGGCCGCCGAGATCCTGGGCCGCGGCCGCTACTCCGACCTCGCCGCGATCGAGCCCCAGGTCGGGCTGGTGCCGCTCGGCCTCGACCCCGAGTCGCGGCTCTGGGAGTTCTGGCACGTGGCCTCGGGCACGCGGCCGGAGCGCGTCGACGGGCGGCTGGTCGTCACCGAAGAGACCGGCCTCGTGTTCGTGCTGCTCCATGGGGCGGACTTCTCGATGGGGGCCGAGCTCGACCCCGCGCGGCCGAACTACGACCCGCTCGCCGAAGCCGACGAGGGGCCCCTGCACCTCGTGTCCCTCGGGCCGTTCTTCCTCTCGAAGTACGAGCTGACCCAGGGCCAATGGCTGCGGCTGAGCGGCGAGAACCCCAGCGCCTATCCTCCGCCGGACTTCGGCGCCGACCTGACCCATCCGGTCGAGCAGGTGAGCTGGATCGAAGGCGACGAGGTGCTGCGCTGGTTCGGGCTTCGCCTCCCGACCGAGGCCGAGTGGGAGCTCGGAGCGCGCGGCGGCGCCCGCACGCCTTGGTGCTTCGGCCAGCGTGAAGACCTCGCCGGCAAGGTCAACCTCAGGATGGAGGGGGCGCCGGACTTTGGCGGCTTGCTGGCGCCGGTCGATGCGCTCGCCGCGAATCGCTTCGGGCTCTTCCACATCCACGGAAACGTCGCGGAACTTTGCAAAGATCGCTTCGGGAACTACCGTGACTTCCCGGCCCTGGGGCCTCACGGCCTGCGCGACGTCCCCGGACCGAAGAAGCGCGTGATCCGCGGCGGGCACTGGCTCGCCGGCCCGGACGAGGCGCGCCTGAGCTACCGCAACATGGAGATGCCGGGGGACAAGGAATGGCGGGTCGGCATCCGCCCAGCGCGCTCGCTGCAGCCCGAGCGCTGACGGTTCGTCCCAAGACCGAAGGCAATCGAAAGGCGATGAGAACCAACCTACGACCGCACGTGCTCCTGGCTGCTCTGCTGGCGCTTCTCGCCGGGTGCGTCTCGTCCAAGACCGACGGCGCGCAGGACGGCGTCGAGGCGCAGCTGCTCGAAAAGACCCGCGAGGGCGCCCGCGAGCTGCTCAAGGCGGCCCAGGCGAGCGGCGGCAGCGCGACCCGCTGGGTGGCCGTCGTGCCGGTCGAGGTGGCCGGCGAGCGGGCGCCGAACCGGCAGCTGGAGCAGCGTGCCGAGACCGAGATCTTCCAGGCGGCCGTGCGCGCGCGCGGCCTGCGCCCGATCCAGCGCGACGCGGTGGCGCGGGCGGCGATCAAGGCCGCGGTCGAGCATCCCTCGGACATGCACAGCCCCGCCGTGCGCGGGACGCTGGTCCAGGCGCTGCGGGCGGGCGGGCACGACCCGCGGTATCTCGTGCTCGGCGTGCTGCAGAGCTCCTGGGTCCAGGGCGAGGGCGGGGAGGCGCACCTGCAGTACAGCGTCGAGCTGACCCTGCTGTCCTCCGACGGACGGCAGCTCGGCCGCTATTCGACGACCGTCGACGACGACGCTGCGCGCGGCGACAAGCCGCCCGTCGACGGCGGCAAGGGCGGCAACCAGTCGGCGACCCCGAGCTCGCGCTAGCGGGCCGCCGCACACGCTCGCCGGGCTGGTGCTGGTTCCCGCCGCGCGCTTGCGCTAAAGATCGGGCATGGAATGCGGCGACCCTCCGGCTCCTCCGCGCCTGCGCAGCTTTCACGAGCTGATGCAGAGCCGCGTGCAGCGGATTCTGCTGGTCTCGTCGCTCTATGACTCCTTCATCCTGTCGGAGGAGGGGCACCTGCAGGAGACGCTGCTGGGGCAGTTCCTGGCGCTCAACCTGACCAACTTCCCCGACGTCCTGCAGGTGTCGACCGCGGCCGAGGCGGTCGAGCTGATGGAGCGCGATCGGCGCTTCGACCTGGTGATCGCCAGCGTGGGGGGCGGCGACGCGGACGCCGCCGACCTGGCGTGCACGCTGCGCGACGCCGGGCACACGACGCCGGTGCTGGGGCTCGCCTACACCGGCGCCGAGCTGCGCGCGTTCCTCGCCCGCGACCGGCTGCGCGACCTCGAGCGCGTGTTCCTGTGGCAGGGCGACGTGCGCATCCTGCTGGCGATGGTGAAGTACTTAGAGGACCGCCTCAACGTCGAGCGCGACACCGGCCTCGGCGGCGTGCCCGCCATCCTGGTGGTCGAGGACAGCATCCGCTTCTACTCGTCGTTCCTGCCCACGATCTACTCGGAGCTGTACCAGCACACGAGCCGCCTGCTGTCCGAGGACCTGAACGTATCGCAGAAGATGATGCGCATGCGCACGCGCCCCAAGGTGCTGCTGTGCGACACGTACGAGGAGGCCTGGGACGTCTTCGTGCGCTTCCAGGACAACGTGCTCGGCGTCATCTCGGACTTCGAGTTCCCGCGCGGGGGCCAGCTCGCGCAGCACGCGGGGCGCGAGCTCTGCGACGAGGTACGCCGGCTGCGGCCGGACGCGCGCCTCGTGCTGCAGTCCAGCGACGCCGCCAACGAGTCGCTGGCGCGCGAGATCGGCGCGTCGTTCCTGCAGAAGGGCTCGCCGGTCCTGCTGCGGCAGCTGCAGGAGGTGCTGGTCGACCGCTTCGGCTTCGGCGACTTCGTGTTCCGCGACCCCGGCGGGGCGGAGGTCGCGCGCGCCGACACGGTCGCGGCCCTGGGCGAGCGCCTGCGCACGGTGCCGGCCGCCAGCCTGGCCTACCACGCGGCGCGTGACGACTTCGCGAACTGGCTCAAGGCGCGCGCCGAGTTCGCCCTGGCGGCCCGGCTGCGGCCGTGTCGGGTCGAGGACTTCGACAGCGTCGAGGAGCTGCGCGCGTCGCTGCTGCAGAGCGTCGAGGCCGCGCGCCTCGAGCGCAACCGCTCGGTGATCGCCGACTTCGACCGCAGCCGCTTCGAGCCCTCGGTGAGCTTCACCCGCATCGGCGCCGGGTCGCTGGGCGGCAAGGCGCGCGGCGCCGCCTTCGCGAATCGGCTGCTGCGCGACTCGGGGCTCGACACGCGCTTTCCCGGCGTCGACGTCTACGTGCCGCCCTCGGTCGTGATCGGGACCCAGGTCTTCGAGGAGTTCCTCGAGTACCCGCGCATCCGCGACTTCGCGATCGGCTCGGAGCGCGACGACGAGATCGTCCGGCGCTTCCTGGAGGCGCCCTTCCCGCGCCACGCCGTGGCCGATCTGTGGGCCTTCCTGCAGCGCGTGAAGTACCCGCTCGCGGTGCGCTCCTCCAGCCTGCTCGAGGACTCGCTCTCGCAGCCCTTCGCCGGCGTGTACCGCACCTACATGCTGCCGAACAACGATCCGGACCTGGAGGTCCGCTGGAAGCAACTCGCCGCGGCGATCAAGCGCGTGTACGCGTCGACCTTCGCGCAGCAGGCGAAGGGCTACCTCTCGATGACGTCCTACCGCCTCGAGGAGGAGCAGATGGCGGTCATGGTCCAGGAGCTGGTCGGCCGCCAGCACGGCGACCGCTTCTACCCCGACTTCTCGGGCGTGGCGCGCTCCTGGAGCTTCTACCCCGAGCCCGGGCACCGCCCCGAGGAGGGCGTGGTCGCGGTCGCGCTGGGGATGGGCAAGACGGTGGTGGACGGCAGCCCGTGCCTGCGCTTCTGCCCGCGGCACCCGCGCCACCTGGTGGGTTTCTCGTCGGTGCGCGACGCGCTCGACGGCTCGCAGCGCGAGTTCTACGGCGTCGACCTCGACCGCGAGGCCCAGGCGCGCGGGCTGGTCGACATGCGCCGCTATCCGCTCGAAGTCGCCGAGCAGGACGGCACGCTGACGTGGCTCGGCTCGACCTACTCGGCCGACAACAACGTGATCGTCGACGGCATCTCACGGCCCGGCGTGCGGCTGGTGTCGTTCGCGCAGGTGCTCAAGCACGGGGCCTTCCCGCTGGCGGAGCTGCTGTCCGAGCTCCTGGAGCACTGCTCGCGCGCCACCGGCGCGCCGATCGAGATCGAGTTCGCCGGCAACCTCGGGCTCGGGGGCGGTCGCCCGCGCTTCGGGTTGCTGCAGATGCGCCCGCTGGCGCTCTCGTCGGAGAGCGAGGCGGTCGAGCTGGGCGACGTGCCGGCGGAGCGCGTCCTGTGCCGCGCGTCACGCGTGCTCGGGAACGGGGCGATCCGCGACCTGGCCGACCTGGTCGTGGTCGACATGCAGACCTTCGAGCGCGGCAAGAGCCGCGAGGTGGCGCTCGAGGTTGCGCGCTTCGACGCGATCCTGCGGCGCGAGGGGCGGCCCTATCTGCTGATCGGCGTCGGGCGCTGGGGCTCGTCCGACCCGCTGCTCGGGATCCCGGTGGGGTGGAACCAGATCGCCGGCGCGCGCGTGATCGTCGAGGCCGGGCTGCGCGACCTGAAGGTGGCGCCCTCGCAGGGCACGCACTTCTTTCAGAACCTGACCTCGGGCAGCGTCGGCTACTTCACGGTCAACCCCGAGCTGGGGGAGGGCGAGCTCGACTGGGACTGGCTCGCGGCGCAGCCGGCCGAGGAGGAGGCCGGGTGCGTGCGGCGCCTGCGCCTCGAGCAGCCGCTCGAGGTCAAGATGGACGGACGCGCGGGCGAGGGCGTCGTCCTCAAGCCCGCGCGTTGATCCGCGGCGAAGGCGCGCTCGGCGCTACTCGCCGATCTCCAGGATCAGCCCCCCGGTCAGCCGCAGCGGCTCGGCCGGGGCGGCGCCGGTCACGTCCACGAAGAGGCCCTGGGCGTAGAGGCTGGCGCCGATCAGCGTCGGGTCCTCGGGCAGATACAGCGAGAACTCGACCGGCGCGCCGTCCCAGAACACGCCGCCGCCGGCGACCATCACCGGCCCTGGCCCGGCGACGCTGATCAGCAGCTCGCCCGCCGGGGTCGCGGTGCCGCAGGAGGGCCAGCCCGGGTCCGGGGCGACCGAGATCGGCAGGTAGGCCTTGGCGCCGATGGCCTGGGCCTGGTCCATCTGCAGCTTGAAGACGCTGCCGACCGCCGGGAGCCCTTCGCTGGAGGCGAGCACCCCGTGGTTCACGACGCAGCTCTGCATCGACTCGATCTTCGCGACCGGGATGAGGTCGAATTGGAAGTCGTCCCAGCCGAGCCCGCAGCCCTCGCCGAAGTCGGTGAGCTCCAGCTTGGTGACCTGGTCGAAGTCGGACAGGTCGATCGGGTGCGTGCTGTCCAGCTCGCCGTCGGTGAGGAGCTCGACCTCGTCGATCCCGCCCTCGTGGGTGACGCGCGCGATCGCGCTGATGCCGTCGCAGACGTCGCCGACGGCGACCAGCGACAGGTTGCGCACCGGGGTCGGGAAGACGAGCACGGTGCCCTGGTTGCAGACGAAGCCGCCGGCGGACTCGGCGGTGCAGAGGTAGTTGTTCGGCGAGGACGCGAGCTCGAGCGCGTCCCAGGTCATATTGACGTAGCCGGAGGCGGCGCCAAAGGTCACACCCTGCCCGGCGTATTGCCCGGCGACCGTCGTTCCGGACGGTAGCTCGTCGAAGTCGATCGAGACCTGTTGGGCGAAGGTGAATCCGGGGAGGACTCCGGCGAGGGCGCCTGCCGCGACCGCAAGGGGAGTACGCATCTTTGGTTCTCTCTCTAGCTCAGGACTTCCGGAAAACTGCGCGGCGAAGAGCTCCGCCGGCCTGCCAATCTCTCGAACGCTCACAGCCGGAAAGGACGCGGTGCTTTGCGGCATTTCTTTGAAAAAGCGAGTCACGCGCTCGCGGTTTTCGCGCCGGCGCGGGGGAAACCCAAGCCGCACACGCGCGGGCTCAGGACTTGCGGTTGCGGGGCATCGGCGCGCTAAGATCCGCGTGCGATGAAGTTCCTCCTCCCGCCGCGACTCCGTTCCGTTTTCCGCGCAACCGGCGACGCGTTCGCCCGTTTCCAAGGGGGCTGGTCGTGTCGGAGCTGAAGATGGAGAGCCTCGGCGATGAGTCGCCGCAGGACCCGCGCGCGGTCTTCGGGTCGATGGACATCTACCTGTTCGACCAGCTGCTGCGGGGCCGCATCTTCGGCGGCATGCAGATCTTCGACGCCGGATGCGGAGGCGGCCGCAACCTGGCCTACTTCCTGCGCGCGGGCTACGACGTGGAGGGCGTGGACACCGACCTCGGCGCGATCGAGTCCGTCCGCGAGCTCGCGGGCCGGCTCGCTCCGGGGCTTCCGCCGGACGCCTTCCGCGTCGGCCGGGTCGAGGACGCCGGGGCCGCCGGGCCGCGGGCCGACGTGGTGATCTGCAACGCCGTGCTCCACTTCGCGCGCGACGACGAGCACTTCCGCGCGATGCTCGAAGGCGCCTTCGCCGCGCTGCGGTCCGGAGGGCTCTTCTTCGCGCGGCTAGCGACCTCGATCGGCATCGAGAGCCGGCTCGAGCCCGAGGGCGAGAAGCCGCGCCGCTTCCGGTTGCCGGACGGCTCGTCGCGCTACCTGGCGGACGAGCGGCAGCTCTTGAACTTCACCGCGGCGCTCGGCGGCGAGCTGCTGGATCCGATCAAGACGACCAACGTGCAGAACCTGCGCTGCATGACCACCTGGGTGCTGCGCAAGGCGGGCGGCTAGGCGCCGGCGCGGCGACCCTCTAGACTCGGGTCCATGAAAGCTCTCTTCCTGTCGATTCCCGCCGCCGCGCTCCTCGCTCTCGGCGCCTGCACTTCGACCGACGAGGTCGAGGCGCCGGTCGCGATCGAGAGCACGCCCGAGGTGCGCTATTACATGATCGCCGACACGTGACCCTTCTGCGTCAAGGTCGAAGCCGCCGTGCGCGAGCTCGAAAGTGAGTACGGAGACCGGGTCTACTTCAACGTCGTTCCCGCCGAGGAGACCGCGAAGGTGCCGGACCAGATCGAGGCCTTTGGCTTCACCGAGTTGAAGCACGGGCTGGTGACCTTCTCGCCCGGGGGCGACGCGGTCGTCAAGCTGCCCGGGCACGACTTCGGCAAGGAGGAGATCGCCGCCGCGATCGAGGCGGCGCTCGCCGCCGGCCTGTAGACAGGCGCCCGCGGCGCGAGCCCGTCCACCGCAGCGCGGAGGGCGGGCTCGCGCGCGTTTGAGTCCGGCCGGACGCTCCGACGGTTACTCGTGCCGCCGGGAGGCTAGACTCTGATCTCGGCCCCGTCGCGCGTCTCCCGCCACCAAGACCGACCATGCGCATCCTCTCGTTTCTTCCTGCCCTCGCGCTGCTCGCTCCGCTCACCGCGCTCGCCCCGGCTGCGAGCGACGTGGACTACGAGGCCGACGTCGAGTTCGCGCTCGACGAGCTCAAGCAGCAGTGCGGCGGCTTCTTCAGGCTGAAGGAGATCGACTGGAAGAAGGTCTCCAAGGAGTTCTCCAAGGCCGCCAAGGACGTCGACTCGCCCGAGGAGCATCGCGTGCTGCTCCAGCGGCTCCTGGCGCGCCTCAAGGACGGCCACTGCGAAGTGCGTCCGACCGCGGCCGCGGGCGACGTGGGCTGGCCCGAGGGCTTCTGGCAGGAGCAGGCGGGCGCGGGTTTCTTCCTGTGCCAGGTCGGGAAGAAGTTCTACGTGAAGCGCGCCTGGTCGGTCGCGGCGGACGTGGGCCTCGAGGCCGGCTCGGAGGTGATCAAGATCGACTCGCTGGCGGCCAAGAAGTGGGTCGAGGAGCGCGAGGCCGAGCTGGCCGATCGCTTCAGCTACTCCACGCCGCAGCACCTGCGCTTCTCGGCGCTCCACCACGGCATCACGGCCGAGTCCGGTGGGCGGATGAAGCTCGAGGTGAAGACCCCCGAGGGCAAGAAGAAGAAGAAGACCATCAGCATCGGCCGCACCAAGCAGTTCATCGAGGGCGCGGTGTACTTCCCCGAAGGCGTGAAGTGGGCCGGCGAGAGCGTGCGCTACGGCCGTACCGAGAAGGGCAACGCCTACGTCCAGGTGCGGCGCGTGCGCTCGGAGGTGCTCGACGAGCTCGACGAGGCGCTCGCGGCCGTCGCCGACGCGCCGGGGCTGATCCTCGACTTCCGCGGCAACACCGGCGGAGGCTGCAACCACGATGCGCTCGAGGGACGCTTCGTCCCGGCGGGGCACAAGATGCAGCGCCTCGCCGGCGGTCCGATCGGCAGCCACGGCGACCACCCCTACGGCGGCCCGATGGTCGTGATCGTGGACGGCACGGTCGTCTCGGCGGGGGAGACCACCTCGGGCATGTTCAAGGAGGACGGCCGCGCCTACATGATCGGCGAGTCGCCGACGGCCGGCATGTCGTCGCAGAAGACGACCATCGAGCTCCCCTCGGGTCTCTTCGAGCTCTACGTCTCGACGCGCTCCAACCGCCAGTCGTTCAACCAGGGCCGCGGGATCGAGGGCATCGGTGTCGCCCCGCACGAGCGGCTGGAGTACGACCCGAAGGAGCTCGCGGCGGGCGTCGACACGATGATCCGCCGCGCCGAGGAGCTGCTCGCGGACTACCCCCAGGACGAGCTCGAATACGACCCCGCCGACTTCGGCTGGGGGCGCTAGCACGCGATGGAGGGCGCCTTCCGTCTGCCCACGCGCGTGGCCCTCGCGTCCGGCGCGATCGCGCGGCTGCCCGAGGCGGTCGGCGCGCTCGGGGCCGAGCGCGTGCTGCTCGTCACCGATCCCGGCGTGGCCGCGCAGCCCTTCGCGGACGCCGCAGCGGCGTCCCTCGGCGCCGGCTGCGCGACCTTCTCCGAGGTGGAGAGCAACCCGCGCGTCGCCACGGTCGAGCGCATCGCCGCCGCGGCGCGCGAGCACGGCGCGGAGCTCCTGGTCGGCCTCGGCGGCGGCAGCGTGATGGACGCCGCCAAGGCCGCCGCGATGCTCGCGACCAGCGGCGGCGACCTGCGCGACTACATCGGCAAGGAGCGCTTCACGCGCGCCCCGCTGCCGCTGATCGCGGCGCCGACCACGGCCGGTACCGGCTCGGAGGTCACCTGGGTGGCGGTCATCAGCGACGAAGAGCGCCGCACGAAGGTCAGCATCAAGGGTGACGGCATGTTCCCGCGCGCCGCGCTGGTCGACCCCGACCTGCTCGCCGGCCTGCCGTCGGAGCTGATCGCGAGCACCGGGCTCGACGCGCTGACGCACGCCGTCGAAGCGACCACCGGCGCCGAGGCCAACCCGACGTCCGACGCGCTGGCGGAGCGCTCGATCGAGCTCTCCTTCCGCTTCCTCGCCCGCGCGGTGCGCGATCCCCGAGGCGACGCCGAAGCGCGCGAGGGCGTCGCCGCCGCCTCGTGCCTCGCCGGCATGGCCTTCGGCAACGCCGACGTGGCGGGGGTGCACTGCCTGTCGGAGACCCTCGGCGGTCTCTACGACGTGCCGCACGGGCTCGCGAACGCGATGCTGCTGGCGCCGGTGCTGCGCTCGCACGGGGACGCGGTCGCGACCCGGCTGGCCGAGCTGGAGGCGCGCGTCGCCCAGGGCTCCCCCGCGGCCGGCGGGCCGGATCGCTTCCTCGCGCGCATCGAGCGGCTGGTTGGGGAGGTCGGCATCCCGCCCTTCTCCTCGCTCGGCATTCCGGCGGCGGACCACGCCGCGATCGCCGCGGGCTCGGTCGAGAACGGCTCGAACGCCTCCAACCCGCGGCCGATGGCGGCGGACGACTACCTGGCCGTGCTGCGCGCGCTCGACTAGAGCACGCGGTCGCCGAGCCCCGGGAAGACGCGCGCCACCTTGGCGAGCAGATACTCGCCGTAGGTGCCCGACAGCGCGTGCACGCTCGCTCCGTCCCAGCGCCCCGCGCGGTCGTCGGGCACCGGGCCCGCGGCGTCGATCGGCCGCACCTCGGCGTCGAAGTCGGGGTCGAAGAAGAACGGGAACGAGAGCCGGCCGCGCCCGCTTCGGTTGCGTACGCGGTGCGGCGTCGAGCGGTACCGCCCGCCGGTCATGCGGTCGAGCATGTCGCCGATGTTGCAGAGCAGCGCGCCGTCGATCGGCGGCGCCGCGCGCCAGCCGGCGGGCGTCTTCAGCTCGAGGCCTCCGGCGTCGTCCTGGGCCAGGATCGTCAGCAGGCCGTAGTCGGTGTGCTCGCCGACGCTCCAGCGCTCGTCGCCCTCGGGCGCGGGATCGAGCGGCGGGTAGTGAAAGATGCGGAAGAGCACGAAGGGGTCGCGCGTGCCGTGCTCAGCGAAGTAGTCCGGCTCCTGCCCGAGCCCGAGCGCGAGCCCCTCCATCAGCCGGTGCCCGAGGCCGGTCAGCGCCTCGATGTAGCGCAACACCGCCTCGCGGAAGCCGGGCAGAGGAGGGAACAGGTTGGCGCCGTGCAGCGGGACGCCGGCCTGGACCCGGGGGTGGTCGGGGCCCAGCTCGGCGCCGAAGTAGAGGCCCTCCTTGTGGTCGGGGCGACCGGAGGTCAGCTCGCCCCCGAGCGGGAAGTACCCGCGCCAGGCACGCCCGGCGCGGTCCATCGAGAGCTCGGCCTTGCGGCCGTCCGGCAGCGCGAAGAAGGTCCGCGCGCGGGCGGCGAGATCCCCGAGGAGCGCCGCGTCGACGCCGTGGTCGACGGCGTAGAAGAAGCCCTGTTCGCGGCACGCGCGGTCGAGCGCGGCCGCGACGGCGGCGCGGTCTCCGCCGCCGCCCAGCAGCGGGGCGACGGAGACGACGGGGATCTCGGCGCCTCCCACGCTAGGAGCCCCGCACCCGGCGCAGGCGGTTGCCCGCGGAGTCGCCGCACCAGAAGCGCCCGGCGCCGTCGCCCTCGAGGCCGCTGACCGGGTGCTCGTCGCGCGTGCGCAGGCGCTTGAGCACGCGCCCGTCCTCGGGGTCGATGCGGCGCACTTCGGCGGTCTTGCCGGGCTCGTCCTCGCCCTCCCAGGCGCCGTGCCAGAGCCCGCCGTCGACCCACGACACGCCGGTGACCAGGCGGTCGGAAGAGACGGTCTTCAGCACCGCGCCGGTCTTCGGGTCGAGCTTGACCAGCTCCTTCTCCGCGTAGCGGCCGAGCCACAGCGCGCCCTCGGCCCAGGCGAGGCCCGAGCCGCGGCTGGGCACGTCGATCGAGTGCAGCACGTCGCCGCTCTCGGGGTCGAGCTCGAGGATGCGGTCGCCGGTGACCGCCCACAGGTGCTCGCCGTCGAAGGCCAGGCCGCTCGTCACCTTGAAGCCGGCCAGCTTGCGCTCGACCTTGCCGGTGTCCGGGTCGATCGCGCACAGCTGCCCGGTGGCGGTCTGGACGAACCAGACCAGCGCGCCGTCGAAGGTGAGCCCCGACATGCCCTCGATGCCCTCGATGCGGTGCTCGGTCAGGACCTCGGTCACGGTCGCGTCGTCGTTCGTCGTGTTCATCGCTTCGGTCTCCTTGGTTGGCGGTAGCGGGTGTCGGAAGGGCGATGGGGGCATCTCAGGGCCAGCCCGAGATTCCAACCAGGAACATTTGTGGCGCGAATCCGAGCGCCGGGTCCAGGCGCGCGTAGCGCATCGAGCGCGAGCCGCCGAGGGCGCTGACGCGGCCCGCGTCGACCAGCGCGCCCAGCTCGCGCTGCACGCTGCGCAGCGGCCGGTCGGCGGCGGCGGCCAGCGCCCGAGCCGACCAGGCGGCGCCGTCCCACAGCAGAGCTTCGAGCAACGAGGCGCGGTCCTCGCCCAGCGGCGTCAGCAGGCTGACCTCGGCGTCTCCCTCGGGCGCGAGCCGCCAGGCGCCGCCCTCGGCCTCGATCGCGACCGGCGCGTCCGCGCGCGCGAGCAGCGCCCGCAGCCGCGCGAGCTCGGTCTTGAGCCGCGCCAGGTGCGACTCGTCGGGCTCGTCCCACGCGAACAGGGCGCGCACGAGCGAGCCGGCGTCCGCGGGCTCGGGCCAGGCGCGGGCCAGTTCGAAGAGGAGGTCGAACGGCACGCCGCGCCGCGCCAGGTCGAGCACCGCGCCGCCGGGGGCGATCAACCGGCGGCGCAGCGCGTCGAGCACCACGCGCCGCGGCGTGTCGCCGTCGCCGAGCAGCGCCTCGACGTCGCGCGCCGTCGCCGCGCGGACCTCGCCGCGGTGCTCGATGCGCGCCAGCTCGCGCCCGAGGCCCGCGCGCTGCGCGTCGATCTCGCGGAAGAGCAGCGCCAGCCCTGCGCGCCGCGTCCAGCCCTCGGCGCGGTCGAGTGCGGCGAGCGCGTCGGCGGCGCGCAGCTCGCGCGCGCACGCCTCCGCCAGCGCCAGCTCGGCGGCGGCCCGGACCAGGGCGCCGCCGCCCTGGTCGCCTTCGTCCGCGAGGGCGCGCACCTCGTCGATCAGGCGCCGCGCGCGCGGCACGTCGCCCAGGAGCACGAGCAGCCGCGCGCGCACAAGCTTGAGCCACGCGGCGTTGACGCCGTCGCCGGCGTCCGCGAGCTCGCGCGCGGACTCCTCGAGCTCGGCCAGCGCGGTGCCGAGGTCGCGCTCGGCCGCCGACAGCTCCGCGAGCGCGGCCCGCGCGCGGGCGCGGAAGGCGGGCTGATCGCCCTCGGCGAAGGCGCGCTCGACCTGCTCCAGCAGCCGGCGCGCGTCGCCGTGTTCGCCCAGCTGCGCCAGCGCGATGGCGCGGATGGCGAGCGCGTGCGCGTCGTCGCGCCCCGCGACGGCGTTGAGCGCCGCCAGCGGCTCGCCGCGCGCCAGCGCGCCGGCGCCGCGGGCGTGGGGCGCGCCCGGAGGGGAGATCGGATCGCTCATCCCCGGCGCCCCCGCCCCGGCCTGCGCTCCGCCTGCGCGCGCGTCGGGTCCTCGGGCCACGCGTGCTTCGGGTAGCGCCGCCGCAGCTCCTTGCGCATCTCGAAGTCGGCGTTGCTCCAGAAGCTCGCGAGGTCGTCGGTGACCTGCTGCGGGCGGCCCTTGGGAGCCAGGAGGTGCACCAGCACCTGCACCCGGCGGCCGGCGACGCGCGGCGTGCGATCGAGTCCGAAGAGCTCCTGGGTCACGGTCGCGTCGTCGTTCGTCGTGTTCATCGCCTGCTCGCCCGGACCACCGCCCTCGTCACCCCCGACGCGGACGCGGACGGCGACGTCGACGCGGTCTGTGGGCACCTCCACCAGAGCCGCGTTTACCTTAACGACGGCGCCGGCCTGCTGCTGGACGTGACCTCGACCTTCCCCATCGACCAGGACGCAGCGCGGGCGGCTCCCGCGCTCGATGGCGGGCCAGTGCGGGTCCTCCGCAGCCACGTCGACGCGGCGGTGGGGAGGGGCGCGCCCGAGGCGTGCGCCGACGCTCGCGGCTCCTCGGCGACGGGCGGCCGGAAAATGCCCAGAGGATCGGCGCGCGCCTCTCCGGTCAAGCTGATGGCGTTCTAGTCACCAACTCCTACCCGCCCATGCAGCACCACTACGTCCTCCTCGTTCTCGTCGCCGCCGCCGCACCGGCGGCACACGCCCAGACCGCGCCCGACCTCCTCTTTCCCGGCGCGCAGAACACGATGGCCTGGAACCCGACGCAGCCCGAGGGCGCCCTCGACAACGTCCTGGCCGATCTGGACGGCGACGGGGCGCTCGACCACGTGGCCGCGATGGGCAAGGGGACGCTGCGGATCGCGCTCGGCACGGGAGGAGGGGGATTCGGGCCGTCGGCGGAGGTCGCGATCGCCGTGGGGACGACCGCCTTGGCCGTCCGGCAGACCGACATCGACGCCGACGGGGACGTCGATCTCCTCGTCCTGGGGCGGGCACCGGGGACGCTCGACTCCAGCGTCTTCCTGCTCAAGAACGACGGCACGGGCGGCTTCGCGCCGCCGGTGGAGACGCCGGTCGGGAGGCAGGCCTGGCAGGCGTGGCTCGCGGACTTCGACGGCGACGGAGACGTCGATGTCGCGGTGCCCGTGGAAGGGGCGGTGGCTGTGCTGCTCTCGGACGGGACGGGTGCGTTCCAGGTCGTGCTGGACCCCGACCTCTCCTACGACTGGACCGTGGCGGCCGACTTCGACGGCGACGGCGCACCCGACCTGGCGGCGCGGACCATCGCCGGCCTGGAGTGCCACCTGAACGCCGGGACGGGGACGTTCCTGCCGCCGGTGACGACGCCGTACGGTGAGTCCGCCGGCTGGTTCGAGGCCGGCGACTTCGACAACGACGGGCTGCCCGACGTCGTGGGGGCCATCCTCGCGCCGCTGGCGGAGAACGTGAGCCTTCAGGCGACCCGGAGCGTCGGCGGCGGGGTCTTCGCGCCCGGGCCCGTCGTGGTCGTGAGCGAGAGCGAGCGCCCTTCGGCACTCCGGCCCGCGGACACGGACGGGGACGGCAACCTCGACGTCGTGCTGTCCACGATCGTCGTCGCGGGGGGCGTCACGCCCGAGGACCCGCCCGCGCTGGTGTGGGCGCGCGGCGACGGCGCCCTGGGCTTCACCGGCTCGGCCCACGTCCTCGGCACGGCCGCGGCTTACTCCCCCGAGGCCCTGCACGGGCTCGCGCTTGGCGACGTCGACGGTGACTCCGCGCTCGACGCGGTGGTCGCGATCGGCGAGCAGTACTTCGTCACGTTCCCCGGCGACGGGACCGGCGACTTCTTCGGCGCCGAGACGGTGGCGAAGATCGCGGGGCTGCTCAACGCCACCCTCGCCGACCTCGACGGCGACGGGTACCTGGACCTCGCAGGGTCGACCGGCGCCGGCGAGCTGGCGACCGCGCTCGGCGACGGCGACGGCGGCTTCGGCCCGCCGCAGGTCTACGACGCGGGCCAAGCCGTCGGCGTGCTGACGCCGCTCGATTGGGACGGCGACCTCAACCTCGACCTGCTCGGCGTCGCCGAGGGGGTCTTGGTCGGGGGCCCTACGCTCGTCCTTTTCCGCGGCGACGGAGCGGGGGGCATCGCGTCCTCCACCGCGCTCGTGCTCGGAAAGCAGATCGAGGACGCCCTGTTGGGCGACTTCGACCGAGACGGGGTACCGGACGCCGTGCTGCTGCACTCGACGGGAGGGAGCCTCGTGCAGCGCGACGCGCTCGGCGGGCTGGCGGCGCCGCTCGACCTGGACCTCTGCCAGAGCGGGGAGTGCACGGCGATCCAGGGCGGCGATGCTGGCGACGTAGACCTGGACGGGGCGTTGGACCTGGTGCTGGCGCGCTTCGCGGGCGTCTTCAACCCCGGGCGCGTCGATACCTACTTCGGCGACGGCCTTGGGGGCTTCACGTTCGGCGCGACGACGGACCTCGGCGGGGTTGGCACCGACGTGCTGCTCGGCGACCTGAGTTCGGACGGGCTGCTCGACCTCGTTTCGGTGGGCTTGACCAACGGGGCGCGGAGCGCGCTGGGCGACGGGACGGGGGCGTTCACGCTGCACGAGACCCTGGGCACCGAAGTCCTCAGCACCGACTTCAGCGCCACGACGCTGACCGACGTCGACGGCGACGGCAGGCTCGACCTCCTGTCCGGCTACGGCGGGGTGCGGCTCGGGGACGGGACGGGGGCCCTCCCGCTGCAGGGCGTCTACCCCTTCCCGGGCTTCGGCCTCTTCGTCGGCGACGTCGACGCCGATGGAGTGCGCGACGTCGTGCGCGTCAACGCGAACGTCAACGAGGTCTACCTCACCCAGGGCCTGCGCGGGTGCGCCGGCGAGATCGCCCCCTACGGCCTCGCGAGCCCGGCCTCGGGCGGGTTCGCACCGTCGCTGGTGGTGACCGGCTGCGCGGCGCCCGGCGGGACCGTGCGCGCGGCCGTGGAGCACGCGCTCGGCGGCGCGCCGGCTGTCCTCGCCCTGGGCCTGGCCGAGGCGCACCTCCCGTTCCCCAACGGGTACGAGCTGCTGGTCAGCCAGGTGGTGAGCGTCGTCCCGCTCGCCCTCTCGGGCGCGGTTCCCGGCGCGGGCGCCGCCGAGGTCGTGGCGTCCCTCGGCGCGGCGCCGCCCGGCGCGTTCGCCGCGCTCCAGGCCTTCGTGGTCGACCCGGGCGTCCCGGGCTGGATCGCGACGAGCAATGGGACGCGCATCGTCGTCCAGTAGCGTGCCGGCGCCGCGGGAGTGGGCCGCGGCCGGAGGGGGCTCGCTCAGCCCCGACGCCCCCGTCCCGGCCTGCGCTCCGCCTGCGCGCGCGTCGGGTCCTCGGGCCAGGCGTGCTTGGGGTAGCGCCGGCGCAGCTCCTTGCGCACCTCGAAGTAGGCGTTGCTCCAGAAGCTCGCGAGGTCGTCGGTGACCTGCTGCGGGCGGCCGTTGGGAGCCAGCAGGTGCACCAGCACCTGCACCCGGCCGCCGGCGACGCGCGGCGTCTGCTCCAGCCCGAACAGCTCCTGGATGCGCGCCGCCAGCACCGGCGGTCGGCCCGACTCGTAGGCCAGGCGGACGCGGCTGCCGCTCGGCACCTCGATGCGCTCGGGCGCCTCGCGCGCCAGGGCCTGGGCCTGCCGGTGGGTGAGCTGCGCCAGGAGCACGGCCTTCAGCGGCGCGCGCCGCAGGTCGGCGAAGCCGCGGCAGCCGGGGACGAGCTGGGGTACCAGCTCCGCCAGCTCGGCGCGGTCGAGGTGGGGGAGCTCCAGCTCGGGCATGTGCTCGCGCAGGAAGGCGAGGCGCCCGAGCAGCGTCTGCACCTCGGGCCGATCGAGGGCCAGCGCGCGCTCCAGGTCCTCGCGCGCCGCCTCGGCGAGCACGCGCTCGACCTCGCCGGCGTCGCCCGCCGAGGCCTCGGCCTCTTCGAGCACGAGCTCGCCGAGCATGGTGCGCTTGCGCCCGACGACGCGCTCCTTGGACGGGTCGAACACGCAGCGCGTCTCCGAGCGCACACGTCCGCCGTCGACCCACTCGCGCTCGACGGTCGACGCTTGGCGCACCAGCGCCTCGCCGCGGCCGGCGTCGAGCTCGACCGCGAGGAAGAGCGGCCCCTCGGTCACCGCGCACTGGGCGGCGAGCCTCACGCCGCGTCCGCCAACCAGCACGCCGCGGCGCGGGTCGTCGCTCCGGCGCCGGGCCAGGCGGTCGGGGAAGGCGGCCAGGAGCGCGCGCAGCACCGCGTCGTCGTTGCCCGCGGCGTCGCTTCGGCGTCCCAGGGCGCCCCGGGCGAGCCGCTCCAGCTGGCGCGCGGCGGCGAGGCACGCGCGCGCGCCGCCGGCGACCAGCTCGGGTGCGGCCCCGGCGCCGCCGCGCTCGAAGCGCTCCAGGGCGCGCACGCGGTCGAGCAGGTCCGAGTCCGACACGCGTCGCGTCGGCTCGCGTCCCGGCTCGCGGCGCCAGGGGTCGCGCTCGGACAGCACCGCGGCCACGCGCGCCGCGCGCGCGAGGACGCCGCGGCGGTGCCCCTCGACCAGCAGCCGGCCGAGGCGCGGGTGGACCGGCAGCGTCGCGAGCTGACGCCCGAGGTCGGTGAGGGCGTCGCGCTCGAGCGCTCCGAGCCGGCGCAGGAGAGCGAGCGCGGTGGCGAGCGCCTCGTCGCGCGGCGGCTCGATCCACCCGAAGCCCGCGAGGTCGCGCTCGCCCCAGGCGGCCAGCTGCAGCAGCGCGCCGGCGAGGTCGGCGCGGCGCACCTCGGGCTCGTCGAAGGGTGAGAGCGTGCGATGCTCCATCGCGCTCCAAAGGCGCAGGCAGCGGCCCGGCGCCTCGCGCCCCGCGCGCCCCTTGCGCTGGTCCGCGGACGCGGCGGAGATGCGTCCGAGCTCGAGCCGGTCCATCCCGACCGCCGGGTCGTGACGCAGGGTCCGCGCGAGCCCGGTGTCGACGACTCCGGTCACGCCGGCGACCGTCACCGACGACTCGGCGACGTTGGTTGCGAGCACCACCCGCCGCTGGTCGCCGCGGCACAGCGCGGCGTCCTGTTGGTCGGGCGGCAGGTCGCCGTAGAGCTCGCGCAGCGCCAGGCCGCGCGAGCGCGCGGTGCCGGCCAGCGCCTCGTGCGCGCGGCGGATCTCGCCCACGCCGGGGAGGAACACCAGGAGGTCGCCCTCGGTCGTGTCGAGCGCGCGCCGCACGCCGCGCACGACGTGCTGCTCCTGCCGCTCGCGCGGCTCGGCGGGCAGGTGCTCGACCTCGACCGGGAAGAGCCGGCCCTCCGAGCGCACGATCGGGGCGTCGTCCAGGTAGGCGGAGACCGCCTCGGCGTCGAGCGTGGCCGAGGTGACGACCAGCTTCAGCTCGGGCCGCACCTCGCGCTGGACGCGGCGGACCATCGCCAGCGCCAGGTCGACGTCGAGGCTGCGCTCGTGGAACTCGTCCAGCACCACGCACCCCACGTCCTCGAGGAACGGATCCTCCTGGAGCCGGCGCACCACGATGCCCTCGGTGCAGAAGGTGATGCGCGTCTTGGGACCGGCGCGGCGGTCGAAGCGGACGTGGTAGCCCACCTGCTCGCCGAGGGTGACGCGGCGCTCGGCGGCGACCCGGCGTGCGGCGGCGCGCGCCGCCAGGCGGCGGGGCTCCAGCACCAGCACCGGGCCCAGGCCCGCGTCCTCGATCGCCGGCGGCAGGCGGGTGGTCTTGCCGGCCCCGGTCGGCGCGACCAGGACGCAGGCGGAGTGGCTGCGCAGCGCAGCGAGGACGTCCGGAAGGACGGCCTCGACCGGGAGCGTCGTGGGCATGGGAAAGAAGTTAGCACCGGCACGGGCGTGATACCTGCCCGGGCTGCCGCCCGAGTGCCTGCGCCGCCCGGCCGCTGCGAACCGCCGCAGATCGCTCAAGTTGTGGCGGAGGAGCCTCGAAAGGAGGGACGCGGGGCCGTTCTCCAGGGCTCCTTTCCACGTGACCAACCACCAGACGAGCGCGCCCCGGGGGCCCGGGGCAGCCGGGAGCTACCTGGCCGAGATGGCGGCCGGGGGCTACGACGCCGACGCCGTCGGGCCGTTCCACCTGCACATGGTGCCGTGGCTCCTCGCGCGGGCCGGCGTGCGGCGCGACGCGACCGTCGTCGACATCGGCGCCGGGCAGGGGCACGGGCTGATCCCGCTGCGCCGCGCCGGGTGGACCGACCTGGTGGCGGTCGACCGCGAGGAGCTCAACTTCGCGCGCTTCCGCGACGAGCTCGGCGCGCGCGCGCTGTGCTGCGACGTGGCGACCGAGCCGCTGCCGCTCGACTCGGCGAGCGTCGACGCGATCCTCTCACTGCACCTGATCGAGCACCTGCACGACCCGGCGCTGTTGCTCGGCGAGTGCGCGCGCGTGCTGCGGCCCGACGGGTGCCTGTTCCTCGTGACGCCCGACTGGCGCAAGCAGCTGCGCGAGTTCTACCGCGACCCGACCCACGTGCGCCCGTACGACAAGGTCTCGATCGCGCGGCTCCTGCGCGCGCACGGCTTCGACGTCGACGTGCACTCCTGGAAGTCCGCCTTCGGGCTGGGCCGGCTGCAGGCCTACCGCTGGCTGCCGCGGCTCGGGATGATCGGGTCCGACCTCCTCGCGGTCGCGCGGCCGCGCGCTTCGGCGTCCTCCCACGTTCCCGTTGCCAAGAGCGCCTGACCGATGGCTTCCGACCTGCGCGTCGTCGTCTCCGTGCTGGGGCGCTTTCACGCCTTCTATCTCGCCGACGAGCTGCACCGCCGCGAGGCGCTAGAGCGGCTCTACACCTCCTATCCGGCCTCCCACGCCGTGCGCTACGGCGTGCCGCGCGGGCGCGTCTCGGGGCGGCCGAGCTTCGAGCTGGCCAACCGCCTGACCCAGCGCTACCGCCCGGGGGGCTACGACGCCCGCCACCTCGCCTGCGCGGCCTTCGAGCGCTGGGTGGCGCGCCGCCTGCGCGCCGGGCCCGACGTCTTCGTCGGGTGGTCCGGCTCCTCGCTCGCGGCGCTGCGGCGCGCGAAGGCGCTCGGGATGCTGACCGTCGTCGAGCGCGGCAGCACGCACATCCTGCACCAGAACGACCTCCTGCGGGATGAGTACGAGCGCCTGGGCATCGACGGGCGCCTCTCGCATCCGCGCACGGTCGACAAGGAGCTGGAGGAGTACGCCGAGGCCGACCGCATCGCCGTGCCGACGGCCTACGTGCGCAGCACCTTCCAGGCGCGCGGCATCCCGGCCCACAAGCTGATCCAGGTGCCGTACGGCGTGTCGCTAGAGAGCTTCCGGCCCGAGTCCGGCTCGGGCGACGGCTTCCGCATCCTGCACGTCGGCAGCGTCAGCGTGCGCAAGGGCTGCCACCACCTGCTGCAGGCCTTCGCCGAGCTCAACCTGCCCGGGGCCGAGCTTCACCTCGTCGGCGCCGTCGCGCCCGAGATGGAGCCCTTCCTCGCGCGCTACGCCGGCAGCGGCGTGGTCGTCCATGGGGCGGTGCCGCAGGGGGAGCTGCCGGGCCACTACCGCCGGGCGTCGCTCTTCTGCCTGGCCTCGCTCGAGGAGGGGATGGCGATGGTCATCCCCCAGGCGATGGCGTGCGGGCTGCCGGTGGTCGCCACGACCGAGAGCGGCGCGGGCGAGCTGATCGAGCCCGGCGTGCAGGGCCTGCTGCTGCCGGCGCGCGAGGTCGGGGCGCTGAAGGACGCGCTCGCCGCGCTGCACGACGACGCCGGGCGCCGCGAGGCGATGGGTGTCTCGGCCGCGGCGCGCATCGCCGGCGGCTACTCCTGGGCTGACTATGGCCGGCGCATCCTCGGTGCGTACCGCGACGCGCGCCTCGCGCTGCGCGCGGGGAACGACGACGACGCCGAGCCGGCGCCCGAGTGCATCGAGCGCCTGGACTCCGTCGACTCTAGCGGCTCCGCCGACGCCGCCTGAGCGGCGGCCTAGCGTCCGTCGCGGCCGCCCCCACCCCGGCGCCAGCCGCCCTGGGGGCGTGGTCCGCCGCGCTCGAAGGCGGGCAACTCCAGCAGTGCGGGGTCGAGCGCGCGCAGGCGCTCGAGCGCGGCGTCGAGCTGTTCGACCTCGGCCGTGCGCTCCTCCGCGAGGAGCGACGCGCGCAGCATCTGGGCCGTGCCGACCGGGCTGATGCCGAGCCCGTCGAGGTTCGCGGCGGAGAGCGGGCGCCGGTCGAAGCTCGCCAGCACGCCGCCGAGCGCGCGAGCGGCCTCGCCGGCCTCGAGCGCCACCCGCGCCTGCCCCGCGAGCGCCAGCGCGACGTAGTGGTCGGACGAGTCGCGCTGCTCGGGATGCGCCGCGATGTAGCGCTCGAAGTGCGCGATGCCGCGCCCGTAGGCCGCCTCGGCCTTGGCGGGGGTGGCGGCGCGGCGGTGGAACTCCGCCGCCACGAGCGAGGTGTAGCCCGCGAACCAGACCAGGTTGGGAGAGGCGTCCTCGCGCGCGAGCAGCGCCTCGTAGGTCTCTTCGAGCGCGTCGACGCCGCGCTCGCGCAGCACGTTGGCGCGCAGCCGGTCGTGCAGCAGCTGCGAGTCGGGGAAGCGCGTGAGCCCGTCGGTCAGCACGCGCGCGGCCTGCCCGGTCGCGCGCACGTCGGCGAGGAAGTCGTAGTGCGCGACCGCGTGCAGGTCGGTGCCGAGCGGATGGCGCGCGATCACCGAGTAGGCCGAGTGCACGTCGGTGACCCACTCCGGCGGCCAGCTCTCGCCGGCCCGCGCCGCGCGCGCGATCGCGTTGCGGCGCCCCTGGGCGAAGAGCCCGAGGACCGCCATCGCGTTCCAGCTCTCCTCGCCGGCCGGCAGCGCCCGCACGGCGGCCTCGGCGCGGCGCTGGGCCAGGCCGAACTCGCCCAGGTAGTAGCTCGACAGCGCGACCGCCGCGTCGACGCGCCAGCCGGATGCGCCGAGCTCCTCGGCCTCGCGCGCCGCGCGGCGCACGTCCTCGAAGAGGAGAGTCGCGTACTTCGGGCTGGTGGCCTGGTCCGCGCCGAGGGCTGCGGCGGTCTCCGGGTCGACGGCGAGCGCCAGCCACGACTCCGCCAGCTGCAGCCGGGCCTCGGGGTCGTCCGGGCGCGCGTCGGTCGCGTCGGCGCGGTACTCGATCTGTGCCGCGAGCGCGCTCCACTCCGGCGGCGGCGCGGCGCTCTCCGAGCCGTCGAGCGCCGCGGACCATCCGTCGACGTCGACCGCGCCCGAGCCCGCCGAGAGGCCGCGATGGACGACCGCGAAGGTCTTGGCGCGCGGCGTGCTCTCGCCGATGCGCTCGAGCGCCGCGATCAGCGCCTCGCGCTCGGCCGCGTCCATCGGCACGCGCAGCGCTTCGTTGATCAGGTCGACCGAGCCCGGCGAGGACGAGCTCGCCAGCGCCTGGCGCGCGAGCTTGCTCAGCTCCAGGTCGAAGCCGAACACCGCCATGCGCAGGAGGTCGTCGGGCGGGTGCTCGCCGAGGTCGATCGCGCGTTCCAGCAGCCGCGTGCGCGTCGCGCGGTCGCCGGTGCGGTACAGCGTCTCGACCGCCTCGCGGTCGGCGACGTGGCGGCTGGCGACGAGCTCGCCCAGCGGCCGGTCGCCGCGCGGCAGCTCGCGCGGCTCGACGTCGCGCTCGGCGATGCCCTTCCTGATCGTCTCGAAGACGGACGCGGTGTCGAAGGCGTAGTACACGTCGTACGTCTCGCTCTTGTCGAGCTCGACCATGATGTGGCGCGGCGCGACGCGGGTGTCCTCGAAGTAGCGCTGGTGGAGCACCGGCTCGATCGCGATGTGTTCGCCGCAGGTCACCGTGCCGAAGCGCGGGCAGGGAACGCGGTTGCCCTCGGCGTCGTGGTCGCGCGGCGTGTGGCGGTAGACCGACGCGATGACGCAGACGTAGGGCTGGTACAGCGCTGCGGTCTCCTCGCGCCGGTAGCGGATGCCGGCGTAGTGCTCGCTCGCGATCTCGCCGTCCATGTTGACGCAGATCAGGATCGGGCGCTGGGTCTCGGCGGACACGGCGAGGGCGTCGTCGTAGGTGCGCTCCCAGCGGATCAGGCAGGGGAGCGCCCAGTCCTCGGCGGTCGGAGCCGGCCACATCGCCTCGCGGCTGCCGGGCGGCGGGCCGGTCTGCTGAGGAACGGCGGGGGAGAAGGCGAGGAGCAGCGTTAGGAGGCCCATGGGCCCCAAGCTACTTTGGAGCCGTGGAGCGTCACGAGCTTTCGCACAAAGTGAACCGTCGGCCGCGGCCGGCGCTGGTCTGGGGCGCGCTGGCGTTCCTGGCAGCGCCGCTCGCCGGGGCCGTGCCGGTGCTCCAGGAGCCGCCCTCGGACGCCCTGCGGCTGGCGGTCGAGGCCGGGCCGCCCACGCGCTTCGTCGGCGAGCGCGTGGAGCTGCGCCTGCGCATCGAGGTCGACGAGCGCTTCCTGCGCGAGGGGTTGATCCAGCCCTTCCACCGGCGGCTCGACCTGCCGCTGCAGCTGAGCGCCGAGTGGCTGGGCGCGGCGCCCGCGGGCGAGGTCGAGACGGAGACGGGCGGCGCGGAGGCGGGACGCGCCACGCTCGCGGTCAACGACGGCGTGCGCACCGCCGCGGCGCTCGGGGGATTCGACGACGACGGGCGCACGTATGCGGTCTACGAGCTGCGGCACGAGCTGCTGGCGAGCGAGCCGGGCGAGCTGCGCCTGGCCGCGCCGGAGCTGCGCTTCGCCTTCGCGACGCGCTTCCGCGACGATCTGCTCCTCGGCCGCGTGCCGGAGGACCGCCACGACGCCGCGGTGTCGGGCGACGAGGTCGCGCTGCGCGTGCAGCCGCTGCCGCCCCCGCCCGAAGCCGGCGTGTTCTCCGGCGTGGTGGCCACGTCGCTCACGCTCGCGGCCGACGCGGCGCCGACCGAGCTGGCGGTGGGGGACAGCCTGAGGCTCACCTTGACCGTGCGCGCGTCGGGCGGCCTGGCGGCGCTGCGGCCGCCCGACTTCCACGGCGAGCAGGGGCTCGCGGGCTGGCACCCGATGGGCCGCATCGAGCGCCCGGATGCGGACGGCCGCACCTTCGTCTACGACCTGGCGGCCACCGAGCCGGCGCCCGCCGGGGTGCCGCCGATCGAGGTGCTCTACTTCGACCCGACGCCCCCGGGCACGTACCGCTCCGCCGCGACGGTGGCGCTGCCGGTGCGCGTGAGCGGCGGGTCGCCGGCGGATGGGGTGACCGCGGGGGATGCGGGCGAGGAGGTCGAAGGCGAGCCCTCCGGCCTGCGGCGGCCGGTGGTCTTCGCGCTCGGCGGAGCGGCGGCTGCGGCGCTGGTCTTTCTGCTGGTCGTGCGCGCCGCGCCCCGGCGGGCCTGAGCGCTCGCGCCGCCTCGGCGGCGTCGCGTAAGCTGGCTCGCATGACCGCCCCGACGCTTCGCCTCGCCGCGCTCGCCCTGGTCCTGGCCCCGCTCGGCGGCTGTCGCGCGACCGGCCCCGGCCCCGTGCCGGTGGCCGCCGCGGCCGCCGAAGACGCCCTGGTCGAGCTCTACCGCGCCTTCTGCTTCGACGCCGGGCGCGAGCCCGACTGGGACGCGATGCGCGCGCTGTTCGCCGAGGGAGCCGCCTTCGTGGCGCCCATCGCGCCGGGCGCCACGCCGCGCGCGGTGGACGCGACGCGCTTCCTGGCGGACTTCCGCGCGTACGTCCGCCGCCCGCCGTACTCCGAGACCGGGCTGCACGAGCGCATCACGCACGTGCGCCTCGATGTCTACGGGGCCATCGCGCACGCGTATGTGACCTTCGAGGGCTTCGTGCCCGGCGAGGCCGCGGCCCGCACCCGCGGCGTCGACAGCATCCAGCTGGTGCGCGCGGGCGAGCGCTGGCTGCTGGCGTCCTTCACCACTCAGTACGAGGACGAGCAGCATCCGCTGCCCGCGCGGTTCGGATCGCAAGAAGCGTGAATGGCGGCGGGGCGGGCCCGTAGCTCGCCGGCATGCAGGCCGAACCGAACCGATCGACCGCACCCATCAGCGGCCGGCGCACCACTCCCCGCGCTTGCGGCCGCCACGGGGCGGGGCTAACGTTCTCGCGCATCCAAGGAGGAGACGCATGAAGTTCGAGCTCCAGGGCAACCCCGACTACGGGCAGGTTCTGGTCCAGCTGGATCCGGGAGAGAAGGTCTATTCCGAGAGCGGGGCGATGAGCCGGATGGACACCGGCATGGAGCTCCGCGCGCGGCTGATGGGCGGCATGACGCGCGCCATGGCACGCAAGTTCCTCGGCGGCGAGTCCTTCTTCCTGGCCGAGTACCAGTCCTCCGGCGGAGGCGAGATCGCCTTCTCGCCCGCGCTGCCCGGGACGGTGCTGCACCACCGGCTCGACGGCGGGACCGTGCTGATGACCGGCGGCTGCTTCCTCGCCTGCAGCGAGGGCGTGGACCTGCGCACGCGCTTTGGCGGCCTCCGGAGCTTCTTCTCCGGCGAGGGCGCCTTTCTGATCAAGGCCGAGGGTCGGGGCGACCTGTTCCTGAACGCCTACGGCGCGGTCATCGAGCAGCAGGTGCAGGGCGGGCTCACGGTCGACACCGGCCACGTGGTCGCCTGGGAGCCGTCGCTCGAGTACTCCATCGGCGGCATGGGCGGGCTCAAGTCGACCCTGCTGTCGGGCGAGGGCCTGGTCATGAAGTTCCGCGGCGAGGGGCGCATCTGGCTGCAGTCGCGCACGCTCGGCAACACCGCGGGCTGGCTCGTTCCGTATCTCCTGAGGTAGCACCATGCGAATCGACATCCTGTCCAAGGGGGCCTTTGGATCGGCCCTGGTCCACCTCGATCCCGGCGACGAGTTCGTGTCGGAGTCCGGCGCGATGTACCGCGCCTCGTCCAACGTCGACATCGACGTGACGACCAAGTCGCGCGGCAAGGGCGGCATTTTGGGCGGCCTCAAGCGGCTCATCGCCGCCGAGAACTTCTTCTTCTCCACCTACCGCGTCACCGACGGGGCGGCGGGGGAGGTTGGGCTGGCGCCGACGCTCCAGGGCGAGGTGCGCTCGATCGAGCTCGACGGCTCGGCCGCTTGGTACTGCTCCGGCGGCAGCTACCTGGGCTCGGACTCGACGCTCGAGGTCGAGACCAAGTTCCAGGGGCTGAAGGGCCTCTTCACCGGCGAGTCGATCTTCTTCCTGCGCGTCGGCGGGAGCGGAACGCTGCTCGTCAACGCCTTTGGCGCGGTGCACCCGATCGACGTCGACGGCGAGCTGACGGTCGACACCGGTCACGTGGTGGCCTTCGAGGACCGCCTGGAGTACTCGATCAGCAAGGCCGGCGGATCCTGGCTGCGCTCGTTCCTCGGCGGCGAGGGCGTGGTGATGAACTTCCGCGGTCGCGGCCGCATCTTCGTCCAGTCGCACAACCCGAACGAGTTCGGCAAGGCGCTGGGCCAGAACCTCCCGCCGCGCGAGGGCTAAGCATGGACTATGAGATCGTTGCCCGCCCCAGCTACAGCATGCTGCGCGTCGACCTGACGCCGGGCGATAAGCTGGTCACCGAATCGAAGGCCATGGCCTGGATGGACACCAACGTGCGCGCGCAGACCAGCACGCGCGGCGGGGTCCTGTCCGGCCTGAAGCGCAAGCTCCTCACCGGCGAGAGCTTCTTCCAGAACACCTACGAGGCCGAGGGCGGACCCGGCTCGATCACGCTGGCGCCGGGCTCGGCCGGCGACGTGGTCGCGATGCCGCTGGACGGCGAGCTGTACCTCGAGAAGGGCGCCTTCCTCGCCTCGACCGAGGGCGTGAAGTGCGACGCGAAGTTCGGCGGCCTGCGCGGCTTCTTCAACGAGGGGCTCTTCGTGCTGCGCTGCTCGGGCTCCGGGACGCTCTTCTTCAACGCCTACGGCGAGATCCAGGAGGTCGACGTCGACGGCCAGTACACCGTCGACAACGGTTACGCGGTCGCCTGGGAGCCGCACCTCGACTACCGCCTGACCAAGGCGCGCAAGATCCGCTCGTTCCTCTTCAGCGACCAGATCCTGCTGCGCTTCTCGGGGCGCGGGAAGGTCTGGGTGCAGTCGCGGAGCGCGGCGCCGCTCGCGAACTGGATCCACCAGTTCCGGCCGGTCAAGGTGCAAAGCGACGACTAGGCGGAAGGCCTAGGACCCGCGGCCGGCCCGGAGCCGCGTCCCGCGCGGTCCGGCGCCGAAAGGCGCCGGACCGCGCCCCGGCCGCGGCGGGGCTTGGGAGAGGCGAAAAACCAACGGCTTGGGCCGACCGGATCCCCGGTGGCGACGCGAGCCTGGGAGGGCTTCCGGCGGGCGTGCGTCCGCCGGCGGGATTGGCACCGAGGTGCTAGGCTCGGGGGAGCCCCTGGCTCCGAGACTTCGTAGGAGACTCTTCCCGATGCTTCGACTCGCGCCTGCCGCCCTCGCCCTCTCCCTCGTTCCCGCCGCCGCGTCGGCCCAGGTCATCTGGACCGTGGACGACAACGGCCCGGCGGACTTCGTCTCCGTTCAGGACGCCATCGACGCCGCCGCCGACGGCGACACGATCCTCGTCCGGACCGGCAACTATGGCACGCTCGTCGTCGACGGGAAGGGCCTGACCATCCAGGGAGAACCGGGAGCGGTGCTCTCGGTCTTCCTGTTCGCCGCTCCGATCATCGTGATCCGCAACATCGCCGCGGACCAGGCCGTCCACCTGCGCGGCTTCGAGACCTCCGCGCTGGGAGTCGCGGAGCAGGAGACGACGGTGATCGACGCCTGCGACGGACCGGTGCTCCTGGAGGACATCTCCTACCCCGGCTCGATCGGTGGCTCCGGCGAGCCGGTGGAGATCAGCGACTGCGCCTCGGTGACCCTGGTCCGCTGCAGCCTGATCGCGCCCGCGACCTTCGCCTCGTACTCGCTCTTCACCTTCTTCAGCCACGTCCCGTACCGCGGGCTCATCGCGACCGACTCCAACGTCTTCCTCTACGACACGGTCGTGCGGGGGAGCAGCGGGATCAGCGCGGCGGTCGATTTCGCGATCACGATCCCGCCCGGGACGTCGGGCGCAGGCGTGGTGCTGCGCGACTCGACCCTGCTCGCCTCGGGCTGCACCTTCACCGGCGGCAGCGGGGGCGGTGACCCGTCGGGCCTCTGCTATGCCGGCGAGGACGGCCAGGCGGGGCTGGAGCTCCTCGCCCTGCCGGCGGGGCCGGGTTCGACCGCGCGCCTGATCGACTGCACGATCAACGGCGGGAGCGGCGGCAACGGCGGGTGCGGCCTGGCCGACGGCGTCGACGCGCCCGACCAGCAGGTCGATGCGCTCAGCCAGGTCATCGACCTGCCCGGGTCCGCGCGCTCGTTCTCGTCGGTCTCGCCGGCGCAGGACGGGACCGTGCTGACCCTCAGCCTCACCGGCGACCCGGGCGACGAGGTGCTGCTGCACGTGTCCGAGGGCGCGGTGCCGGGGCTCTTCCTGGCGCCCTTCAACATCGCGCTGCACATGAGCCTGCCGGTCGGCGTGCTGGCGCTCGGTACGGTGCCCCCGGGCGGCACGCTCAACGTGCCGCTGCCGATCCCCAGCCTGCCGGGACTCGACTACTTCCGCTTCGTGGGCCAGGCGCTCTTCCTGAGCGGGACCGGCTTCCACGACGGCGGGCCGTCGACGCTGCTGGTGCTGGGCGGGGCCCTCTAGGACCCCGACCGGCTACTCGGAGACCCGGTCCTCGAGCACCGGGTCTTCGGAGTCCGTCTCGTCGACGTCGTCGTCGAGGATCGCCACCACGTCCTCCTCCAGCGCCAGCGGCTCGTCGGCCCCGGGGTTGCGGAAGGGCGTGAGCTCATCGTCGGCGGAGTCCTCCAGCTCGAGCGACTCGGAGTCGATGGCGGGGGCCGGGACGCCGGTGCTGCGCTCGCGCAGGTCGCGCAGCTGGCGCCGCGTCTCGCCGGCGGAGCTGACCAGTTGGTCGAGCCCCTCCAGCAGGCCCTGGTACTCGTCGACCTCGCCGCGGCAGGCCTCCACGCGCGGGCTCAGCTCGGCCGCCAGCGACTCCAGCGAGTCGCGCAGCAGCTTGGAGAGCGCCGCGACGTAGCCGCCGTGGACGTTGTCGCGGATCGCCGCGGCGCGCTGGTCCACGAATCCGCGCGTCACGTCGTCGACGGCCTCGCGGATCAGCTCCTTGGCGGTCTCGCCCAGGCGCTTGGCCTTCTGGCGCGCCGGCACCGGGCGCGTCGGGCGCGTGTCGTCGCCGAAGAGCTTGCGCCGCACCCGCGTCGACGAGCGGAACAGGATCACGTCGAGGAACGAGCGCTTGATGTTCACGTCGGTGGGGCGGAGCGCTACCGGCAGCCCGTCGGCCGGCGGCTGCTCCTCCTCGACCAGGCGCAGCGCCTGGCGCGCCAGGGTGAGCAGGTCGATGCCCAGGTGGTGCAGCTGGGTCTCGACGTCCATCGGCACGAGCCGGCTGCGGTCCTCCTCGAGGCCGGCCGAGAGGCTCTTGAGCGCGTAGGTCTGGAGCGCCGCCGAGGTCTTCTCGAAGCGCGGCTGCAGGCGGCCCGCGGAGAGGTCCTCGAAGCTGTCGTCGGACAGGTACCAGTCCTCGACCTCGTGCCGGATCCCGGCGCGGTGCGCCTCGAGCACGCGCTTCACCTGCGAGCGGTAGGGGGCCTCGAGGTGCGTCGAGACGCCTTCGAGGTCGTCCTCCCAGCGGCGCGCGGCCAGCTGCTGGCAGGCGTCGAGCCGGGCCGTCTCGCGCGCGAGGTCGAGCCGCCGCTCCTCTAGACGCTTGCCGCAGCGCACGACCGCGGGCAGCACGCGCACGCTGCCGAAGCGGTCGAGCAGCACGTCGGCGCGGCTGAGGCTGTCGTTGACGAAGGCGTGCACGTAGTCCGAGCTGCTGAGGAAGTCGCCCAGGTCGGCGTGGAACTGCTTGAAGCTGGCCGTGCCGGCGGCGCCGCCGAGGTCCTGGGGCGCGCTGCCGCGCAGCCGCGCAGCCGCGGTCTGCAGCAGGTCGATGGGGTAGATCTTGAGCCGTCCCTCCTCCTTGGCCTGCTTCATCGGCGCGTTCATCGAGTAGTCCTCGAAGGCGCGCACCAGGCGCTCGGGGTTGGTCTGCTCGAGGCTGGGCGTGAACTCGCCGTCGGGGCCGACGTCGCGCTTGCTGGAGTCGACGTTCAGCACCAGGAAGACGCGGCTGAAGAAGGTCAGGAGCTCGGTGAACTCCTCGAAGACCTGCTCCAGGAAGATGCTGTCGGCCTTCACGACGAACACCGCCACCGCCGCCGCGTGGCGGAAATCGCGCGTCATCGATGCATAGCCGAACTTCATCCGCGAGTAGAGCCCCGGGGTGTCGACCAGCACGGTGTGGGCGTCGTCCAGGTCGCCGGCCGGCAGCTCGACGTGGACCGACTGGATCGCGCGCGGGAAGTCGTCCTCGGGGGTGAAGTCGCGGCCCTCCCGCTCGGCCGAGCGCAGCGCCTGGGCCAGCTCGCCGTGCGCGGCCCCGAAGATGGCCGAGAGGGCGTGCGGGTCCTCGACGTCCTGGGTGGAGCCGTCGTAGCGCTTGATGCGGTAGGAGGCCCGCTCCGCGTCCTGGACGAACACCAGGCAGGGGTAGGCAGGGAGGCTGGTGACCTCGCTGACGTACTCGCCCGCCAGGGAGTTCATCAGGGTCGACTTGCCGCTCTTCAGGGGCCCGAAGATCAGCACGTAGGCGTCCTGGCCCTCGACCTTCTTGAGGAGCGCCCGGACGTCCTCCCGCGTCCGCCGCAGGAGCGGCAGGACCGCGCCCTCCAGGCCCGCGTCGCCGGTCGCTTCGATGTCCGCGATTGCCTGATCGCAGGGGTCGAGCACCGGGCGAGTGGCCTTGGAGAAGTCCTCGGAGAAGTCGGTCAGAGCGTTGTGCATCGCGGAGATCTCGTTCGTGGGGCTCGGCGGGCGGGGCGCGAGCTGCCTCCGGAGGCGGCGGCAGGCGGATCGCGATAGGAACGTACCGATCGGCCCCGCGCACCCGCAAGCGAAGATGTGCCGCGGACCGTCAATTCCGACAGATCTCCGCCGCTCGGCACGGGCCCGGTCGGCGGCCGGGCAAAAGTTGCAGAGACCGACAGGGTTGCGAGGCCGGTCTTACAAAATCGGCGACAGCATCCCGGCCGCGTTCTGCGCGATGCGGCGCACCCATCCGCGGCGCTCCCACGCGGCCGGATCGACCGCGATCGAGTCCTCGATGTAGCTGCGCTGGAGGAAGCGCACCTGGCTTGCGAAGTCGGTGTCGTAGATCATCAGCGAGACCTCGAAGTTGATCTCGAAGCTACGCCGGTCGAGGTTCGCGGTCGTCACCAGCCCCGCGCTGCGGTCCACCGTGATCGTCTTGGCGTGCAGGAGGCCCTCGGTGTACTCGAAGATCTGCACGCCGGCCTCCAGGAGCGGCTCGTAGTAGCTGCGGCTGGCGGCGCCCACCAGCAGCGAGTCGTTGCGGTGCGGCACCACCAGGCTCGTCCGCACCCCGCGCAGGGCCGCCGTCGCCAGGGCGTCGACCGTGCCCTCGTCCGGCACGAAGTAGGGCGTGGTCAGGATCAGCTCCTCGCGCGCCAGGTGGCAGCCGGCCTGGATCAGCTGGATCAGGGCGTCGTTGTGGGAGCTGGGCCCCGTGCCCAGCACCTGGAGCGCGATCCCGGTCTGGTGCTCGGTCGGATGGATGGCGAGCAGGTCCTCCAACGAGTCGTCGGTGTCCATGTACCAGTCCTCGACGAAGAGCTCCTGGAGGTCGCGTACCGTCGGGCCGTCGACCCGCACCGTGGCGTCGACCCAGGGGGCGAAGCGGGGCTTGTGGGCGAAGGACGCCGCGGCGATGTTGTGCGAGCCCGTGTAGCCGATCCGCCCGTCGAAGACGGCGATCTTGCGGTGGTTGCGGAGGTCGACGCGGGAGCCGTTGAAGCGGATCCGGGTCGGGAGGGCCTCGCGCACGACGACCCCGCCGCGCTCCAGGTCCGCGCGCAGCTTGGAATCGAGGAAGCGCGAGGAGCCCACCGCGTCGACGAGCAGGCGGCAGGTGACCCGGCGCGCGGCGGCCGCGAGCAGCGCCCGGCCGACCCGCTCGCCGCTCTCGTCGTCGAGGAAGATGTAGTAGAGCAGGTGGCAGTGCTCGCGCGCCGCCCCGATGTCCTCCACCAGGGCCTCGATCAGCCGCTCGGTGTCGGCGATCAGCTCCACGTGGTTGCCGCCGTGGGGATCGGTGTCGGCCACCTGGCCCGCGAGGCCCGCGACCGGCCGCAGGCGCTCGGGGATCTCCGCCGGGCGCGTCTTCGCCCAGTGCTGCGCCACGCTCCGGCGCACGACGTCGGCGATCCGCCGGTGGCGCCGGCGGCGCTTGGTCCCCAGGCGCACGTCGCCGAACAGGAGGAAGGCGAGCGCGCCGACCATCGGCAGCACCAGGATCACCAGGATCCACGCCAGCGCCGACGACTGTCGGTGGGGCGGACGCAGCAGCACCATGCCCGCCAGCACGACCTGCACGGCCGCGCCTACCAGGAACAGGAGCGCCGCCTCCCAGCCGTCGATCATGGGCAGAGGATTGCCGCGTTCCCGCGCGAAGGCAAGGGCGTCCGTCAGCGGTGGAACGAGGCCAGCGAGGCGCGCCAGAGCGCCTCGGCGTCCTCCGGCCGGGCGGGCAGCACGGTGAAGAGGCAGTCGGCCGCCTCGGCGGGCAGCGCGCGGCCGGCGCGCACCGCTGCCGGCGGGCGCTCGAACTCGAAGCGGAGGTCGAGCCGCGTCCCGCGCGCCAGGGCTACGGGCCGCAGCAGGCGGTAGCGCTCCTGCCAGCGGAAGTCCCAGGCGTCGAGCGCCAGGAGCGGCACCGTCGCGCCGCCCGGCGGCGTGGCCTCGATGCGTACCGCCCGGCCCAGCGCGTGCATGTGCGGCAGGAGGTCGACCACGGTCGCGTCCGCCGGCAGCACCATCGAGGCGTGGAGCGTGGAATCGGGCTCGTCGGGCCCGAGGGCCAGCGGGCCCGCCCCGACCAGCAGCCGCGCCACCTCGGCCAGGCGCTCGCCCGGCGGCGCGAGGTAGAGCCCGACCGAACTGCGGTCGAAGGCCGCGACCCCGTTCGGGCGGTAGTGCAGCCGCAGCACGAGGTCGGCGCCCGCGGGCAGCGCCAGCCCGTGCCCCGCGGGGAACGCGTGCCCGCGCTGCCCGGGCCGCCAGACGTCGAGCAGCCGCGGGCGGAAGCCCGGACCCTCGAAGGCCGCGCCGTCGTAGCCCTCGCCGGCGTCGGCGGCGTCGAGCCGGCGCGCGGCGCCCGAGCGGTCGAGGTAGAGCGCCGCGTGGTGCACCGCTGAGCGGGCTCCGGGCCGGATCTCGAGCGCCGTCGCGAAGCGCACGCCGTCGGCGCCGAGCGGCAGCACGAAGCAGCGCACGAAGTCGTCGCCGGCGGCGGGCACGGCGATCGGGCGCGCGACGCTCAGCACGCGGTCGGGCGCGCCCAGCTCCCAGCCCGGCGGCGGCAGCTCCGGTGCGGGCAGCAGCTCGTCCGGCGCGCCCTCGGGGGCGCCGGCGGCGGCCCAGGCGGCGAGCACCTCGCGCTCGCGCTCGCTCAGGCCGCGCCGGTTGGCGAAGCCGCCGTGCGCGGGCGGAAGCGACGCGCCGGAGCGGCCCGGCGGCCAGGGCGGCATCAGGCGCGCCTCGGTCACGGCCGCGATCATGCGCGCGCGCCGCTGCGCGTCCTCGTAGGTGACCAGTGGAAAGGGAGCGACGTCGCCGGTGCGGTGGCACGCCTGGCAGGCCGAGCGCAGGATCGGCGCGACATCGCGCGTCCAGGTGACGGGCCCGGCCGACGCGCCCGGCTCCCAGGCCTCGAAGAGGCAGCCCACCGGGGTCGTGCGCGCGACCGCCGGGCGCCGCCCGGCCGCGACGGCGCGCAGCGCGCTGCGCAGCTCGAACGCGCGCGCGGGCCGGGGCTCGACCCCGACGGCGGCGATCGCATCGTCGATGCGCCCGCGGTAGACGACGCGTCCGCCGGCGTCCGTCACGAAGGCCTCGGGTACGTGGGTGGGGGCGAGGCGCTGTGCGAGGTCGCCCGACGCGTCGTACAGCAGCGGGAACGCGAGGTCGTGGCGGCGCCCGTAGCCGCGCGCTTCGTCCGCGCGGACCGCGGGGTCCGAGAGCACTCCGAAGAGCGGCACGCCGAGCTCCTCGCCCAGCCGCGCCAGCTCTGCCAGCGCCGGCAGCGAGCGCGTGCTCACCGGGCAGGTTGTACCCAGGAACACCAGCGCGACCGCGCGGTCGAGCGAATGGACGGCGCCGCCGAGGTCGGTCGCCCGGGCGCCCGCCAGCTGCGCCTCTCGCCCGACCAGCGGAAGCAGCGCAAGGAGCGCGTAGAGCAGCGCGTTCACCCGCGCATCGTCGCCCCCTCCGCGCGCGCTGGGGAGGGCCGCGCCATTAATTTTCACCCATCTGCGGCCGCGCGCGAAGCGGCGGGAACACCGCCGCATCCAGGTCCCTCTAAGCGGCGAAGGCCTACGCGTAGCCCGCGGCGCGCAGGTCCCTCCCTGCCGCCGGCCCCCCTTCGAGAGCTGCTCCCCCCATGGGCCCCCTTCGATCCCTCTTCGTCCTCGCCGCCCTGGCGCCTGCGGTTCCCGCTTGGTCCCAGCTCGAGTTCGTCGACGCCGCCCAGGCGGCGGGCGTCGACGACGCCACCTTCGGCCGCGGCGCGGCGATGGTCGACCTCGACGGCGACGGCCGGCTCGACCTGATCGCCGCCAACGCGGGGATGAACAACTTCTTCTACCGGCAGCTGCCCGACCACAGCTTCCAGAAGGCGAACGCGCTGTGGAGCGTCGCGCCCGACGCGCGCGAGACGTGGGGCGTGGTGGCGGCCGATCTCGACAACGACGGCGACCTCGACGTTTACTTCGGCAACGGCGGCTTCATCCAGGTGGAGCCGAACCAGCTCCTGCGCAACGACATCGGGACCGGCGGCGGCCTCACCGACGTGAGCGGCGCCGCGGGCGCCGCGGCGCAGGCGCGCCAGACGTTCGGGGTCTCGGCCCTCGACGACAACGTCGACGGACGGCTGGACCTGTTCGCCTCGCAGACGCTGTACCACGACTACGACTCGTGCCGGCTGTACCGCAACCTCGGCGAGCTGGCGTTCGTCGACGTCTCGACCGCCGCCGGCATCGTCGAGCAGGGCTCGTTCCGCCACACCGGCGCCGGCGACTTCGACAACGACGGCCTGATCGACGTCGGCGTCGGCAACGGCATCGGGCCGAACCGCCTCTACCGCAACGCCGGGGACGGGACCTTCCAGGAGGTCGCCAAGGCCGTCGGCGTCGACCACCCCGACAACAACTTCGGCTTCGTCTTCCAGGACCTCGACAACGACGGCTGGCTCGACGTCTACCTGCCCAAGTACCAGATCGTGCCCACGACCGAGAGCCGGCTGCTGCGCAACGCCGGCGACGGCACCTTCGTCGACGTCACGGCCGCGAGCGGCATGACCGGGCAGGACGACATGGGGCACGAGATGGCCGACCTCGACCTGGACGGCTTCCACGAGCTCTACATCGGCACCGGCAACCCCTACTTCGAGAACGTCGACCTGATGCTGCGGATCCGGCCCGCGGGCCCCGGCTTCGCGGTCACCGACATCTCCGCGTCGAGCGGCATCGCGTCGCTCGGCCTGACCCGCAGCCACGGGATGGCGGTGGGGGACGTCGACGACGACGGCGACGTGGACGTGTTCCTCAACACCGGCGGCCCCGACTACATCCCGGACTCGATCGAGGACAACGCGCTGTGGCTGAACCAGGGCACGGGCGCCTCGTGGGTGGGCGTGGACCTCGAGGGCGTGCTGTCGAATCGCGACGGCGTCGGCGCCCGGATCGCGGCGCGGACCACGATCGGGACGACCGCGCACGCGCATCAGGCGGCGGGCCATGGCTTCTCGAACACCTCGTCGCGGACGGTGCTCCTCGGACTGGCCAACGCCGCGGCGCTCGAGCGCGTCACGGTCGAGTGGCCGAGCGGCATCGTCCAGACCCTGGTGGCCCCGGCGGCGGGGGAGCGCCACGCGGTGCTCGAGACCGGGCTGCTCCTGACCGACGAGCCCGAGCTGGGCGGCAGCTTCGCGCTGGCGGCCTGCGGGCCGGCCGGGTCCGACGTGGCCACGTTCTACTCCGGGGCCACGCTGGAGCTCGCGCTGCCGCCGCTGCAGGGGCTGCTCCAGGTCGGTCCGCCCTGGTTTGAGGGCCCGGCCTTCGATCTGAGCGCACAGGGCACCTGGTCCGGCCAGATCGCCGTGGCGGACGACCCCACGCTGCTCGGGGTGACGTTCCACCTCCAGGCGCTGGTGCTGCCCCCCGCGGGGAGCGCGCCCGCCACCCTGACGAACCCGCTCGCGCTCAGCTTCTAGAGCCTTCGCTAGAGCACGTAGACCACGTCCGCGTGGTCGCGCAGCCCGGCGAAGATGCGCGTCCGCTGGGCGTCGTCGCGCAGCTCGACGCTCACGCGGAACGACAGATAGCGGCCGCCGGCGCTGCGGTTCGAGGCCTCGAGCTCGTGGGGCTCGGAGCCCAGCACCTCGGCGACCGCGGCGCGGATGCGCTGCTCGTCGCGGCCGATGACCTTGTAGTCCCAGCGGCAGGGATAGGAGAGATCGAGCTCGGAGGGGTCCACCGACCGAGGATAGCAACCCGCGCCCCAAGCCCGCGCGGCAGCCCGATTTCGCGCCGAATCTCCGACCGCCCGCGCGCTCGGCGACGAGAGCGGGGGGACGGTCGCGGGAGGCGGCCCGGTGGCGGGCGCGTTCCTGATTCGGGGGCCACCCCACCCGCGGAACGGGACGAAACGCGCGTCGCCAGGGCGGACCCTTCCCGCGACCGCTCGCCTCTCGTCGGCAACCCCTTGGATGGCCGGACAAAACGACAGAAAATCACGGGCCCACGCCGCGGTGCGTTCCCGGGCGCGAAGACGCCGCCCCCATGGAGGGGCGCAGTATCGCCTGGACCGCCGTGTCGCCTGCACCGCGATGACCGCCGATCACGCCGAAGCCCGCGCCGACCTGCTGCTGGTGAGGCGCGTCCTGCGCGGGGATCAGAGCGCGCTCCTGGCGCTCTCCGAGCGCCTCACCTGCGTCGCCCGCACGCTGCGCGTCCGCAACGCGCGCAGCGGCGGCGCGCTCGACGAGCACGAGCTTGCCGACCTGTGCCAGGACGTGCTGCTGATCGTGTGGCGCAAGCTCGATCGATACGACGGCTTCGCGGTGCTCCCGGCCTGGGCCTACAGCATCGCGGCGCTCGAGTACCAGAACGCGCTCCGCAAGAAGCGCCGCCGCCCCCAGGCGCTCGAGCTCGGGGAGGGAGCCTCCGAAGGCGCCGGCCCCGAGCCCGGCGGCCGCCGCGACGACGACCCGTGGGAGTTCGAGGACGTGTACCACGGCCTCGACCGCATCGGGCGCGACGAGGCTGCCGTGATCCGGCTGAAGCACTTCCAGGGCCGGACGTTCGTCGAGATCTCATCCCTGCTCGGTATCGCGGAGAGCACGGCGAAGGACCGCTACTATCGCGGCATCGCCGAGCTGCGCCCCCTGTTGCGCGATCGGAGAACCGGAAGATGACCACACCGCACAACCCCACGCACGAGGCCCGGCTGCGCGCCGTGCTCCTCGGCGAGCTCGCGCGCGACGACCCAGCGGTGCGCGCGCTGGAGGAGAGCTGCGCGACGTGTCGCGATGAGCTCCTCGAGCTCGACGCCGTCGCCGGCACGCTGGACGCCGCCGGTGCGGCCGAGGAGGCCGAGCTCGCCGAGGTCGAGCGCACGCCCCCCGAACTCGACGTCGCCGGCATGCTGGCGCAGATCGCCGCGGCCGAGCCGTACGCAGCCGAGCCGCGCACCGGCCTGCGGCCGAGCGCTTGGGTCCTGATCGCCGCCGCGGCGGCCGCGGTCGTGCTGGCCTTCGTGCCCGGGCTTCTGTCGGACGGCGGCGGCGTTCCCGACGGAGCGGGCGGCGTACCGGAACCGCCCCAGTACCTCGGCGACGGCGATCCCCCGGTCGCCCAGCTCCCGCGCGGCGAGGTCGACGCGGTCGCGACCTTCGAATGGAGCTACGATCCGGAGCACCGCCACGGCTTCCACGTGCGCGTCCTCGACGCCGACGATCCGCTGGCCGGAGCGGTGCTCGAGGTCCGCCATTGGATGGAGACGACATGGACACCGACGAGCGCGGAGCTCGCGCGCCTGCCGCAACGACTGATCTGGGAAGTCGACGCCCTGGACGCCTTCGGCGACGTGGACGTGACCTCCGAGCCCGTGCACGTCACGCGGCGCTGACGGTCCTCTTCGCCGCCTGGGCGCCGCCCGCGGCGGCCCAGGAGGAGCCCAGCACCAGCGACCGCGCGCTGCAGCTGGTGCAGCGGCTGGCGTCGGACGGGGCCGAGGAGGCGCGCGTCGAGCTCGCCGCGCTCTTCGACGATCTGGTCGAGCGGCGCGAGCGCGGCGCGCTCCCAAGGGAGGGCAAATGGGCGCTGGCGTGGGCCGGCTTCGCGCTGGCCCACGACGACGCGGAGCTGTGGCCGGAGGCCGAGCGCGCGCACGACGACCAGACGGCACACGGCTACGACGGCGCCGCCTGGTCTCTCTCGGTGCTCGGCGAGGTCGCGTTCCAGGCGGGTCGCCTGGACCTGGCCGACGCCGCCGCGCGGCACGGCGTCGAGGCGCCGGGCTTCGAGGCCGCCTGGCGCTCGGCGCCGCGGCTGCACTACCTGCGAGCCGAGATCGCGCGCCAGCTCGGGCGCTGGGACGACGTCGAGTCGAGCCTGCGCCGGCTGTACGACTCGCTGCGGCCCGACGAGCAGCTGGTCGGCGCGTATGCGTCGCACCTGCCCGTGAACCGCGAGTTTCGAGCCCGCTTCCACGCGCTGCGCGGGCGCCTGCGGCTGGAGCTGGGGCTGCTCGACTACGCCGCGGCCGAGCAGGAGCTCGCCGAAGAGGCGGCGCGGCTCTCGGGCGTGCCGGAGGCGCTCGCGATGTCGCGTCACCTGGCGATCGACGTCGCGCTCTCGTCGCAGCGCTACCGCCAGGCGGTGGAGCTGGCCCGCTCGGTGCTGGAGGAGCCCCTCTTCATCGCGCTGTCGCGCGAGCAGGTGGTGCTCTTCCAGCTGGCCGAGGGCATCTGCCAGGCGGCGGTCGAGCGGCGGGCGCTCCTCGGCGTGCCCGGGGCGGGCGAGCCGGTGCCGCTCGCGGAGTCGCCCGCGCGGCGCCTCCTGCTGCTGCTGCTCGACAGCGGCCTGGTCGGCCGCCCCGACGCGCTCAAGGCGCTGCGCGTGCTGGCCGACGGCGCGCTGCTGCGCGGCGAGCACGCGCTCGCCGCCGAGCACCTGGAGGACTTCGAGGAGCTGGTGGCGCTCGCCGCCGGCGACGACGCGCTGCGCGAGGAGACGATCGCGGCTGCGCTCCGCTGGCAGCTCGTCCACCGCGACCCGGCGTCGGATGCGCCGGCGCTGGCCGACGCGCACCGCGGGCTGGAGCGGGCCTTCGGCGAGCTGTTGCTGCAGTGGGGCTCGATCCCCGAGCGCGAGGGCGGTGGCGGCGTGGGCTTCCTGCGCCGCGAGTGGCGCTCGGAGATCCTGGCCACGCTGATCGACGCCGAGCGCACCGCGGCGCCCGGCCCGGCCGGCGACCGGCGCGCGTTCGAGCACGTGCTGCGGGCCCAGGCGATGGGCTCGCGGGCCCGCCGCGAGGGCATCTCCGCGCCGAAGATCGGCGAGGTTCAGGAGGCGCTGCTCGCGCCGCGGCGCGCGCTGCTCGTGCTGCTGCCGGCGCGCTCGCGGTCGCACCTCTTCGTGCTGGAGGGCGAGCGGCTGGAGTGCGTCCCGCTGCCGCCCTACGAGAGCCTGCGCGCCGCGGCCGAGCCGGTGACCGGCGGCCTGCGCGCCCGCGGCCGCGGCGTGACCGACGACGCGCTGGAGGCGCTGGGGACGGCGCTGCTCCCGTCCGAGGTCGCGCAGCGGATGTCCGGCTGGGACGAGGTCTATGCGCTCGGCTTCGACCGCCTGCGCGGGCTCCTGGTGGCGTCGCTGCCCCGGCCGGACGGCGCGATGTTCGGCGTGCACACGGGGCTGTCCACGCTTAGCTCGATCCCGCTCGCCGTCGCGCGCGTGCAGCGGCTGCGGTCGCCCGCGGCAGCCGGAGCGCTCGACGCCCTCTTCGTGCTGGCGCCCGGCTCCCACGGGCTGCGCGGCCTCGACGACCTCAGCCTGGGCGAAGCCGAGGAGCGCGCGCTCACCGCGCCGTTCGCTTCCCGGCACGCTGTCCTGCGCGGGGACGACGTGCAGGAGCAGCTGCTGGCGCGGCGCGACGAGCTGGGCTCGCTCCCGCTGCTCTTCGTCCTGGCCCACACGGTGCCGGACCACGAGAACGAGTGGGGCGCCAAGCTGGTGCTGGGGCGCGGTGAGGACGGCGAGGCGCGCTACCTGGGCGTCGACGAGATCCGCGAGCTTTCGCTGAGCGGTGTGGTGCTGCTCGCGAGCTGCAGCGCGGCCAAGGCGCCGCCGCGCATCGGAGACGACGCGCTGGCCCACCTGGGCGGGGCCTTCCTCGACGCCGGCGCGCAGTGCGTGATCCTCGCGCGCGACCTGGTCGAGTACCGCGCGACGCTCGCGCTCTTCGAGCGCCTCCACGTGCGACTCGCGGACGGCGCGACGACCGCCGAGGCGCTGCGCGCCGCGCTGGCTGAGACGCTGGGCGACGACCCGTGGGACGGGCTGCGACGCACGGGGTACGAGCTGCTTGGGCTCGGCTTCGAGCGGCCGCTGGGCCGGTGACGGGTGCGCGGAGCGCCGGAGGGCGCTCCGCGCGGCCGCCTGCCTCAGTCGAACGGAATGAACGGCGTCGCTGGGTCCCCGTCGACCAGCTGGCCCGGGTCCGGGATGTCGCCATCGTCGAAGGGCGCCTGGCGCGTCATCGGCACGTAGAGCCCGCAGATCTCACCGCTGTCCTTGTTCGGATCGAGCAGCAGGTTGGAGTCCGTGGCGTAGGTCCAGTCCGAGGAGGACTGGTAGGTGCCCGCGAGCGAGAGCAGATCGCTGTAGTCCGAGAGGACCAGGCCGGTCGCGAAGTCCTCGTGCACGGTGAAGCCCCCGTTGAAGACCCGCGAGGCCTGCACCAGCGAGTTGCCGTCGTACTGCACGAAGCGGAACTCGGTGAAGTAGGCGCGCCGTTGGGCCCACTCGAGGTTGTCCTCCATGTCGAGGATCTTGACGAACTGGTCGACCTTGTGGGCTACCAGCGCGTGCTTCTTGTAGTGCACCGCCTGCTCGAGCACGGTCGGGTTCTGCACCGAGGCATCGGGCATGTGCCACAGGATGATCTCGATGTGCGTGGCGCTCTGGTACGCCGGCAGCACCGTGAAGGCGAGGTGCAGCTGGCGCGGCGAGCCGCCCAGCTCGTAGCCCCACTCGGTCTCCGCGGCGATGATGTCGAGCGCGGTGACGGGCGAGGTCGTTGGGACGGCGAACTCGTAGGCCATCTCGGTGAAGACCAGGAGGTCGCCCGAGGCCTCGTCCGGCGCCACGATGTCCTGGGGACCGTCGTCGAGCTGCCCGACGCCGGGGTGGCCGTAGAGCGAAGAGAGCACCGCCGTGTCGTAGTCGGACGTCGCCGTGGAGAAGTAGGGCGGCAGGCCCAGGTTCCGCATGACGATCATCGTGTTGCTCGGCCCGTCGTGGGCGAGCACCAGGTCGTCCCCGGGGAGCAGGTCGTAGTCGGCCGCCTCGAGGGCGAAGGGCACGACCTCGCCGCTGCCGGGGCAGAGCTCGAAGGTCAGCCCGATCGGGCCGATGTCCTTGACCGAGTTGCGCAGCACGAGCTCCGACGGCGACGTCGAGTCGGCCTTGCGCGACCACGCGACGACCTGGCGCGGCACCGAGTCCGGCGTCTGGATCGTGGTGATCGCGCCGTGGGTCGACGAGAAGGGGACGTACGCGATCGCCGTGCCGTCCTGGCGCAGGATGGCGAGGCCCTCGTCGGTCAGGATGGCCAGCTCCTGCAGGCCGTTGCCCTGCCAGTCGAGGGCGCAGGTGTCACGCATGACGCCGGCCGGCAGGCTGTGCTCGATCGTCGGACCGAACGAGGTTCCGTCGTGGTAGGCGACGAGCAGCCGGGTGCCGGCGGCGTTGATGCCGAACACGTCGTCGCGGCCGATGCCGCCGTCGAGGTTGGCCGAGTGGAGCTGCGTGGCGCCGATCCAGGCGCTGCTCCCGGGGACGACCGTGGCCGTGAAGGCCGCGCCGTCCCAGCTCCAGACGGAGAGCCCGGCGGGGCTGGCGGCGACGATGCCGTCGCCTATCGCCGAGACGTCGTTGACCGAGGTGGCGATGCCGGTCACGTCCTCGAGCTTGCCGAAGCCCGGCGCCGAGACCGGGATCATCACGTTGTACATCGCCGGCTTGACCGCGAGCACGGCGTCGCCTTGGTGCACCGTGACCGCGTCGGAGGTCAGGTTGCCGTCGAAGTCCCCGACGATGGAGAGGTCGCGCTCGAAGGGCTGGCCGACGAGCGTCTCCCCCGGCCACGGTAGGTGGATCGGAGGCTCGCTGATGCAGGGTGCGCTCTGCGGCGCGACCGCCGGGGCCAGGGCGAGGAAGGTAAGGAATCCGAGAGAGGGAAACGCGCTGTTCATGCAGAAGAGTCCGGAAGCGCGGATGAGGTGGCCCTACGGAATGTAGCACGAATCCCAAAAGGGACTTCCCACCTTCGCGCCCCACGTGGAAATCCGCTTTCCCAGGCGCTCCGCCGGGGCCCCCTCTGCGGGGCCGGCGATCTCGGGCCTACAGCAGTCGGTCGTCCAGCGACGACCGCAGCAGGAGCAGGCAGCCGCCCTCGGTGTGCTGGTCGGGGTGCTGCGAGCCGGGCTCCATGCGCTGGAAGTCGCCGGAGGTCATGCGCAGGTCGCCGATGACGAGGTCGCCCTCGAGTACATAGCACTCCTCGGCGCCGGCGTGGACGTGCGCGGGGTAGCTCGTGCCCGGGGCCATGCGGATCATCATCGTGGTGAACGCGGCTTCGGCGTCGACCGCGAGCCGGCGCACCTCGATGCCGTCGATCGCGGTGGGGGACCAGGCCAGCTCCGAGGCGCGCGCGACGAGCGAGCCCGGCTCGCCCTCCGCGCCCGTGTCGGCACGCCAGGACTTCCAGGGCTGGACCTCGGGCGCGGACGTCCCGCAGCCGTCGAGGCCGATGCGCTCGCGGACGCGGTCCCACACGCCGCCCGGCGCGGCCGCGGGAGCCGGAGCGAAGTGCAGCGCATCGACCGTCGGCCGGAGCCACGCGAGCCCGTTGCGGCACGTCGGGCACTGCTCCAGGTGTGCCTCCAGCTCGTGCTCTTCCTCTACGGTCAGGTTGCCCGACGCGTACTCGAACAGCCGCGTGAGGAGGTCTTGATCCAGGTCGTTGTGCAGCTTCAAACCGCGCCTTCCTTCCGTTCGAGGCGCTGACGGAGCACGAGCAGGCCCGAGCGGACACGGCTCTTGAGGGTACCGAGCGGTTGTCCCAGGGCTTCGGACGCCTGGGTGTGGGTGAGTCCTTGGAAGAAGATCGCCTCGATCGCGCGCCGCTGGTCGTGGGTGAGCTCGTCGACCGCGTCGCGCACCTCGCCGGCGCGCTCGTCGACCAGGCTGGTCTGGAGCGGCGTCGGGCCCGGCGCTTCGGGTTCGTCCTTCTCGTCGAGGTCGTCGGAGGGGAGGCTCCCCGGCAGCGCCGACAGCGAGCGCATCGAGCGCAGCCGGTCGATCGCGCGCCGGCGGGCGAGCGTCATCAGCCAGACCATCACCGAGCCCTTGCGCGGGTCGTAGAGTCCGGCGCGGCGCCAGACCTGCACGTAGGCGTCGGTCAGCACTTCCTCGGCCGACTCGCGCGTCCCGACGGTGCGGAGGATCAGGCCGAACAGGTTGTTCTTGGTTGCCTCGAACAGCGCGCTGAGGGCCTCGCCGTCCCCGGCGCTGATCGCACGCATCCAGGTTTTGAGCTGCTCTTCGTGGGTCACGGGGTGAGCCTGCGGAACGGGGAAGGCGGTCCGGGATGGGAAGAGAGGCCCCCTCCACCGCTAGGTACGAGGTGGAGGGGGCGCCGGATTTGCCGCCGGGCGAATTTACCGCCGCGGGAGGCCGGGGGCGGTCTCGGGGGCGGTCTCGAGGGTCAGCGAGGCCCAGAAGCTGGTCCAGTCGTGCTCGCCGTCGGCGGGCTCGGCGCGGACCATGTGCACCGCCGACACCAGCCAGCGGCCGCCGCGGGGCAGCACGAGCTCGGCCCGGCCGGCGGCGTCGGAGCGCACCTTGAGCGGCGCGAGCGACGTGTGGTCGAGGCTCTGGGCCAGCACCAGCACCCCCGCGCGGGGCTCGCCGTCATGGAGCACGTCGACGCCGAGCGCCGGCAGCGGGCCCGCCGGATCCT
>JBCCGI010000053.1:0-59190 GCA_039029355.1 Planctomycetota bacterium | reverse complement strand
GGCGCTGGCCTCGAACGCGCCGCGGGTCAGCGGCGGGGGCCCGGCGCACGCGTTCGTGCCGGGCGGGCTGGAGCGGCTCCTGGGCCGCTCCCCCGCCGCGGCCTGGCCGGCCTACCGCCGGTCCGTCGCGCGACCCTTTGCGGTCGCGGCGCGGGCGCTGCGCAGGCTCGGCGCGCGCGTGCGGCCGCGCCTCGGCCCCGACTCGCTGGCGCACGAGTGCGCCGCGGCGCCGGTCGTCGTGCTGGTGTCGCACTGGCGCGAGCCGCGGCTCGATGCCGAGGCCGTGCTCGACCCCGAGCTCATCCTCGACGCGGTGGCCGCCGGCGGCGACTGGGTGCACGAGCGGCTGCGCGCGGCGGTCGGGCGCGAGTGTGCCGCGCTGCGCGCCGCGCGCGGTCCGGGGCTCGCGGCCGCCGTGGCCGAGCTCCTCAGCGCCGTGCTGGCCGAGGCCACGCGGCGTCGCGACGCCCGCGCCGACCTCGGCCCCTACGCGAGCCTCACGCGCGGGGCGCTCGAGCAGAGCCTGGCCGGCGCGCTGGCCGAGGGCGCGCCGCTCGAGCTGCGCGGCGGGATGTTGCCCGCGCGCACGCTGCTCGCCGCGGTGCCGCCGGAGCGTGAGCTCACGCTCGACCTGACGCTGTGCCATTCGGTCGACCTGGCGGAGAGGCTGCGCGTCGAGCGCCCTCACTGCCGGGTCGTCGGCCGCAACCAGCCCGAGCGGATCGAGATCGGGCTGGTCGGGATCGCCGAGACCCTACGGATCCTCAGGGAGGACGGGCCGATGCCCTACATCGAGGCGCGCACGCTCGCCGAGCTCGCGCGAAGCGGAGGCGGCTCATGAGCGGCCTGAACCCCATCCTGCGCGAGCTTGCCGGCCAGACGCTGCCGGCGGACGCCTTTGCGCTCGGCGGCGGCGGCGGCGGAACGCTGGCCGACCGCCTCGAGGGCGTGCGGCGCCGCGCACGCACGCTGACCTGGGTCGCGGTCGCGATGGTGGCCGCGCTGCTGGTCACCTTCGTCGTGCTGGTCTCGCTGGAGCGCGGCGGCGGCGGCTTCTTCGGCTGCTTCGAGACCGGCTGCGGGATCTCCGCCGGGGCGCTGCTCTGGTGGATGTACCGCCTGCAGCAGGAGTCGCTCCGCTCCGAGCTCCTGCTCGCGCTCCTGGGCGACCTCGAGAGCTCGGACCGCGACGCCTATCTGCGCCTCGCGCGCGGGCTGGCGGAGCGCTGGTGCGGCGCGGGGCGCGACCTCAAGCCGCCGAAGTGAGGCGCCGCCGAAGACTTCGCCGGAAACCTGGCGCGGTTCTCCACGGTCCGCGTTCTCCAGGCGGGATGAAGAAGTTCGCACTAGGATCCAAGCCCCTTGCCGTGGATTCGGTTGTGCAAGACGAGGAGCCGCGAGGCTCCCGCCCTTCCGCCGAGCCTGGCCCCGAGACCGTTCGAAGACGCAGCTTGCGACCGGGAGACTCCCCCATGGTGTTACCGAACGAAGAAGACGATCGCGACCTCGGCTTCCACCCGGCGGGAGACGGCCGGACCTCCGGACAAGCCGGCGGAGAGCCGCCGCCTGACGATGGCCTGGACGACCCGCGCGTCTACGACGAGCTGCACCGTATCGCCTCGTTCCACATGCGCGGCCAGCCGGTCTGGCACACGCTGAGCGCGACGGCCCTGGTGCACGAGGCCTTCATCAAGCTCAGCGACACCGGCGACTACAACGACCGCACCCACTACCTGGCGAGCGCGGCGCGGGCCATGCGCTCGATCCTGGTGGACCACGCTCGACGCAAGAGCGCGCGCAAGCGCGATCCCGGCGGGACGCGGCAGTCGCTGCGGGTGGCCGACTCGCTCGTGCTCCACCACGGGTGGAGCGGCGAGCAGCTCCTGGAGTTCGAGGACGTGCTGCAGAAGCTCGAGGGTGTCGACCCCGAGCTGGCGCGGATCGTCGAGCTGCGCTTCTTCACCGGCTGCGACACGACGGAGATCGGGCGCATCACCGGGCAGTCGCCGCGCACCGTCGTGCGCCAGCTCGCCGTCGCGCGCGCCTGGCTGCAGAGGGAGCTCGCGTGAATCCGGTCGAATGGCAGACGGTCAAGTCGCTCCTGATGGAGGCGCTCGACCTCCCCGAGGCGCAGCGGCGCGACTTCGTGCGCAGGCAGAGCTTCGACCGCGACGTCGAGCACGAGGTGCTACAGCTGCTGGCGAACCTCGACGAGGAGTCGCTGGCGGCGCTCGAGGAGCCCGTCGCCCCCGCCAAGGCGCCCGGGCGCAGCCGGATCGGCGAGTTCGACCTCAAAGAGGAGATCGGGCGCGGGGGCGCGGGCGTGGTCTACCGCGCGCACCAGGCGCGGCTCAACCGCGACGTGGCGGTGAAGGTGCTGTGGCCCGACCTCACGCGCTCGCAGCGGCAGGTCGAGATGCTCGCCCGCGAGGCCAAGGCCGCGGCCGGCCTCGACCATCCCGGGATCGTGCGGGTCTACGACCTGCTGTCGGACGAGGACGCCTACTTCGTCGTGATGGAGCTGGTCCGGGGCCACGACCTGGCGAGCGAGATCGAGTCCCAACGCGGCAGCCCGAGCCCGCGCTCCGCGAGCCGCATCCTGCCGCAGTTCCGCACGCACGACTACACCCGCGCCGTCGGCGAGCTCTGCCTGAGCATCGCCGAGGCGCTGGAGGCCGCGCACGCCGCCGGCCTGGTCCACCGCGACGTGAAGCCGCACAACGTGCTGCTCGGCCACGACGGACGCGTGTACCTGGCCGACTTCGGCCTGGCGCACGACGTCGTGCCGACCGGCACGACCAAGAGCGGGGTGATCGAGGGCACGCCGCACTACATGAGCCCCGAGCAGGCCTCGGGCAAGCGCTCCGCGGTCGACCACCGCACCGACGTGTACTCGCTGGGAGTGGTGTTGTTCGAGGCCCTCACCCTGCGCCGGCCCTTCGAGGGCGACACCCAGGACGAGGTGCTGCGCAAGGTGCGCCAGGGGCCGACCCCCAACGCGCGCTCGGTGCATGCGGAGGTGCCGCGCGACCTGGCGCTCGTGTGCGCGAAGGCGATGGCCGAGCGCCCCGCCGACCGCTACGCCACCGCGCGCGACTTCGCCGACGACCTGCGGCGCTTCCTGTCGCACCAGGCGGTGCTCGCCAGCCCGCCCTCGGCGCTCGACCGCACGCTGCGTCATCTGCGGCGCCAGCGGCGCATCTACGCGAGCGGCGCGCTGGCGGTGGTGCTCGCGGCCGTGGGCGGAGGTGCGCTCGTGTCGCGCTGGCGAGCCGACATGCTCGCCGAGCCGATGGCGGCCGTGGCGAAGGTGGAGGCCCAGGGCGAGGACCTCGCCGCGATCGAAGAGGACCTGCCGCGCCTCGCGGTGCTCGCCGGGCGCGCCGTGCAGCTCGCCGCGCCGGGATCGGGCGACGAGTCGCGCGCGCGCCAGGCGGTCGAGGCGATCGAGCAGCACGGGGTCGAGCTGCGCGAACGCTTCGCCGAGCCCGGGGCCCCCGGAGAGAGCCCTTGGAGCGAGGCGAGCTTCAGCGCTCCGCTGTTCCACCGGTTGGAGCGCCTGAAGCTCGCCTCGCAACTCCTGCCCCAGGACTCCGAGCTGGAGCACCGGGCGGAGATCGCGGGGCACTACCCGCGGATCGTGCTCGTCAGCGACCGGACCGACCTCACCGCCACCGCGGCCCGGGTCGACGGGGTCAGCGGAGAGGTCGGCCCCGATGCGCCGCTGCTCGTCGGCGCCGACGCCCCGAACCCGGTGGCGCCCGGCCTGTACCGCATCACGGTGAGCGGGCCGGAGGGCTACTGCGAGTGGACGCGCGCGCTGCTCACCCCGGATGCCGCGGTGCGCTTCGAGCCGGTGCTGCGCCCCACCGACGAGGTCACGCGCGGCATGCTGCTCGTGCCGCCCGGTACCTCGGTGGTCGGCACGCGGGACAACGACTGGCTGCCCTGGTACCGGCCCCGCGAGGTGGCGCTCCCCGGCTACTGGATCGACGCGCACGAGGTTACGAACCGCGAGTACCGCGAGTTCGTCGAGGCCACCGGCACCAAGCCGCCGACGGTCTGGGGCCTGATCCCGCCCGAGGAGCGCCCCAAGGACTGGGACGACCTGCCGGTCGTCGGCGTCCTGTTCCCCGACGCCCAGGCCTACGCCCACTGGCGCGGCAAGCGCCTGCCGACGGTGCTCGAGTGGCTCAAGGCCGCGCGCGGCGTCGACGGTTACGGCTACCCGTGGGGCGACGACGAGGAGCGGCTCGCCACCGGCGACGTCCGCATCGGCTTCACCGAGCCCGACCTCTCCCTTCCCGGAGCGTCGAAGCTGGTGAACCGGGCGTACGAGGGCTACCTCGGCGGCGTGGCCGCGGTCGGCTCGTCGGCGCTCGATGTCAGCCCTTTCGGCCTCTTCGACGTCCTGGGGAACGTAGCGGAGTGGACCGAGACGCCTTGGGCCGAGTTCGCACAGGACTGGCCGGGCACCAAGGGCGCGCCGCACGTCGAATTCAGCTCGCGCATCGTCGTCGGGTATTCCTGGGAGGACCCGGCTCAACACCTTTCCCTTGCCGACACCGCGAAGGCCTCCGTGTACGCCGTTCCCTACGGCATTCGCTGCGCGAAGACCTTCTATCCCTGATCACGAGGAGAGGAACGCCGTGGTTAAGAAGACGCTGAAGAACTTCCGCATCACCCTGGGGTACGAGTACGAGTCGTCCTGGCTGGACGGCATGCCCCCGGAGCACCTGGACGTCGCGCGCCGCGTCGTGCAGAGCCGCATCAACTTCGACTTCGATGCGGTGTACCGCGAGCCCGCGGAGGCGGCCGCGGCGATCGACAACCGAGCGACCCTGGCGCGGATCGACTCGGACGTGTCCGAGGCGATCCGCGTCGCGAGCGACGAGGTCGCGACCCGCTCCGAGGGTCGCTTCGGAGTCGCCCAGCCGCCCGGCTCGACGACGAAGGCCTGTCGCAAGAACCTACAGACGGGCGAGCACGAGAACTGCCTCGCAGCCTCCCTCGCCGACGACGCGGGCCAGCCGGTCCACGTCCCGGTCGAGGTCGACGGGGCGACCTACGAGGTCCCGATCGTGGCCTACGTCTCCTGGGACTGCAGCTTCGAGCCGATCCACGCCTAGGAGCGGCAATGCACGGCCTGCACTGCATCCTCGCCCCCTACGTCGTCGAGCACATGGCCAAGTCGTCCGACGCGGCGGTGCGGCGCATGGCGCTCGACGTGGTCGAGAGCGGGGCTGCGGCGCGCGCCGTGCGGAGCCTGTACGCCACGATGCCGGCGATGGCCGCGATCCCCTCGCCGGCGCGCACCAGGCACCGGTTGATCTACGACGCCCGCAACAAGGGCTACGGCCTGCCGGGCAAGATGGTGCGCTCGGAGGGAGATCCCAAGCACGACGACCCTGCGGTCAACGAGGCCTACCGACACGCCGGCGCGGTCTATGGCTTCTACCGCAGGGTCTTCGGCCGCAACTCGCTCGACGACCAGGGCATGTCGCTGATCGCGAGCGTTCACTACCGCCGGCGCCACAACAACGCCTACTGGAACGGCGAGCAGCTGCTCTTCGGGGACGGCGATGGGAAGGCCTTCGTGCGCTTCACCAAGGCGCTCGACATCGTCGCGCACGAGTTCTCGCACGGCGTGGTCACGCACACCGCCTGCCTCGACTACGAGGGCGAGTCCGGCGCCGTCTGCGAGCACGTCGCCGACGTGATGGGCGTACTGACGCGGCAGTGGCGGCGGCGCGAGGACGCGCGCACCGGCGACTGGAGCGTCGGGCGCGACTGCCTGGGCCCCGCCGTGAAGGCCGACGGGCTGCGCACCTTCCTCGACCGGCCGGCCTACGAGAACGACGCCCTGCTCGGCACCGACCGCCAGCCCAAGCACATCGACGACCGGTACACCGGGCAGGAAGACAACGGCGGCGTGCACATCAACTCCGGCATCCCCAACCACGCCTTCTTCCGCGTCGCGCACGAGCTGCGCGGGTCCGCCTGGGAGCGGGCCGGGCGCATCTGGTACGACGCGCTCCTGCTGCTCGGCCGGCGCAGTGGCTTCGTCGATCTCGTGGAGAAGACCGAGTGCGCCGCCGCGCTCCGCTACGGGCGCGGGAGCGTCGAGGTGCGCGCCGTGCGCAAGGCCTGGAAGAAAGTCGGCCTGGCCTGAGAATCGCCGCAGCCCCAGGCGCATACTACCGCCGCGATGAGGGTGCTCTTCCGTCAGACCGGGGGCCTGGCGGGCCTCGTGCGCGGCTGCGAGCTCGACGTGGAGGAGCTGGCGCCCGTGCCGCGGCGCGCCCTCGAGCGGTTGCTCGCCCAGGCCGGCGGCGAGCGCGAGCTGCGGCTGCGCTCGGGCGCCGCGCGCGGCGCCGAGGTCTACGAGCTGCACGTCGAGCGCGACCGGTCCGAGGCGCTGCGCATCGAGCTCGACGAGGCGGTCCTCGACGAGCCGCTCTTCGAGCTGATCGACTTCCTCCAGGAGCGGGCGGCCCCGCGGTGACGACCGGCGCCCAGCAGCGGGAGGGCCGCGGCGAGCTCGCGCTCGTCATGAGCGGCGGAGGCGCGCGAGCCGCCTACCAGGTGGGCTTCCTGCGCGCCCTGGCGCGCGAGCGCCCGGACTTCGCGCCCGACATCCTGACCGGCGTCTCGGCCGGCGCGATCAACGCCGGCTTCCTCGCGGCTCAGCCCGGGGCCTTCGGCATCGGGATCGAGGCGCTGTCCGATCTCTGGACCGGGCTGCAGGCCGAGGACGTGATGGACACGCGTGCGCGCCGGCTCGGCCGGCGCGGGCTGCGGTGGATGCTGCGGTTGGCGTCCGGCGGCCGGTACCGACCCGAGCACCTGCGGGGCCTGGTCGACACGGCGCCGCTGCGGCGGATGCTGGAGCGCTCGCTGCCCGAGGGCGGCGTCGCGCGCCGCATCGAGCGCGGCGAGCTGAAGGCGCTCGCCATCACCGCGACGTCGTACTCGACCGGCCAGACCGTGACCTTCTGCGAGGGCCGCCAGGTCGAGGACTGGGCCCGCCCCGGCCGCCGCAGCCGCTCCTGCCCCATCACGGCCGAGCACGTGCTGGCGTCGTCGGCGCTGCCGCTGCTGTTCCCCGCCGTGCGGCTGGAGCAGGGCTGGTTCGGCGACGGCGGGATGCGGCTCACCGCTCCGTTGGCGCCGGCGATCCACCTCGGCGCGCGGCGCATCCTGGCCATCTCGACCCGCTTCGGGCGCAGCGACGCCGAGGCCGACGAGCCGGTCATCGACCGCTACCCGCCGCCGGCGCGGATCGCGGGGCTGCTGCTCAACGCGGTGTTCCTCGACCAGCTGGACGCCGACGCGCTGCGGCTGCGTCAGACCAACCGCCTGCTCGCCGGCCTGCCCCCGGCGGACCGCGGGCGTCTGCGCCCGATCGAGCTGCGCGTGTTCCGGCCCTCGCGCGACCTCGGCAAGCTCGCGAACGAGTACGAGGCGCGCCTGCCGCGGGCGCTGCGCTTCTTCGCGCGCGGCACGGGCACCCTAGAGACGCGCTCGAACGACCTCCTGAGCCTGATCATGTTCCAGGGCGACTACCTCACGCGCCTGGTCGAGCTCGGCGAGGGCGACGCGCTCGCCAACCTGGACGAGCTGCTGGCGTTCCTCGGGTAGCGCCTTCGGGCAAATCCACGCGCGGGTGCCGCGCGTAGCGGGGGGCGGAGGCCCACCCCGCATGATGCACCGCACCGCACCCCCCCTGCTCCTCGCCGCCCTCTGCCCCCTGGCGGCGGCCGACGGCGAGATCCTCGACATCCAGACGATCCACGAGCTGGAGGGCGGCCTCGGGCCGGTGCTCCACGACGACGACGGCTTCGGCGCGTCGATCGACCGCATCGGGGACCTGGACGGCAACGGCTTGGTCGACCTGATCGTGGGCGCTCCGGGGGACGACGACGCGGGCTCCGACGCGGGGGCGGCCTACGTGCTCTTCCTCGACGCGGACGGCACCGTGCTGCAGCGGACCAAGATCGCGGCGCCCAGCTCGGCGGGCGACTTCGGTCGCGCGGTCGCGCAGGTGGGCGACCTCAACTCCGACGGAACGACCGACGTCGCGATCGGCCGGGACCGCGGGGTCGAGCTCTTCACCCTGCAGCCCGACGGCTCGGCCGCGCTCTGGGCGACCATCGACGCGACGGACCACATCGGCACCATGCTGGTGTCCTCGGAGTTCGGCGCGTCGCTCACGCGGCTCGGCGACCTCAACAACGACGGGATCGAGGAGCTCGCCGTCGGCGACCCCGCCGACGACATCGGCGGCGCGGACCGCGGCGCGGTCTACGTGTACGAGCTCGTGCCGGGCGTGATTCAGCCCCAGCTCGCGGTGCTCGCGTCGGGGAGCGGCGGCTTTCTGGGGGCGCTCTCCGACGACGACGAGTTCGGCACGGCCCTCGCCGCGCCCGGGGACGTCGACGGCGACGGCGTCGGCGACCTGGCGGTCGGCACGCCCGGCGACGACGACGGCGGTACGAACGAGGGCGCGGTGTGGCTGCTCTTCCTCAACGCCGACGGGAGCGTGCGCGACGAGCAGAAGATCAGCGCGCTCTTCGGCGCTCCGGCCCACCTGTTCGACGTGGTGGGCTCCTTTGGCTCCAGCCTCGCGCGCGCCGGCGACCTCGACGGCGGCGGCGGCCCGGAGCTGCTCGTCGGCGCGACCGGCGTGTTCGTGCTCTTCCTGCGCACCGACGGCACGGTGCGCTCGTTCCTCGACTACGACGACCAGGCGCTCTTCGGCGGTACCAAGCTCAAGCTCGGCCGCGGGCTCTGCGCGATGGAGGACCACGACGGCGACGGCGAGAAAGAGCTGGTGCTCGGCGACCCCGGCGACGACACGGCCGGCGTCGACCGCGGCGCGCTGCACGTGCTGTTCGCGGCGGGCGTCGAGGCGGCGCAGGTGAGCCTCCACGGCTGCGGCGCGGCGCCGCCGGGCTCGCTCGAGTTGAGCGACGCGCCGTTCCTCGGCTCGTCCTTCGACTTCCTGGTAGACAACCCGCTGGGCTCGCAGAACCCCGGCGCGCTGCCCTTCGTGGCGCTCTCGACGGTCGACATCGCGTCGCCCTGCGGCGCGCCGATTCCCGGGCTCGGCATGACGCCCGGCGGGCTCGGGGAGCTGCTCGTGCTGGCGCCGTTCGTGGTGCCCGAGCTGATCGGCCCCGCCTGGGCCGGCCCCGGCCAGCCCGCCGCGGTGCCGGCGGCGCTGCCGCAGGAGCCCGAGTTGTTGGGCCTCTCGCTCTACGCCCAGGGACTGCTGTTCGACCCCACCGGCGGGCCGACGGGGCTGGTGGAGCTCGGGCTCACCCGCGGGCTCGAGCTCGTGATCGGGACCTGAGCCCTATCCGCGCGGCTTGCCCTCGGGCGTCGAGCTGCCGGCCGACTGGCGCTCGATCATCACCAGCGCGCTCTGGAACTCGGCCGCCCACTGGTCGGTCTCCTTCTCGATCACGCGCTGGGTCGAGCGCGTGAGCTCGGCGCAGGCGGCGATCGCGACGTCGGCCTCTTCGGCGGTCGGCTCCTCGGCCTTCCAGGAGAGGCGCAGGCGTTCGATCTGGTACACGAAGCCGGTCATCAGCGAGTCGATGTCCTGCCCCGCGCGCACGTAGCGCACCCAGGCCGACGTGAAGCCCCAGAACTTGTCGAGCGCCACCAGCAGCGCGGCCAGCGCGAGCAGCACCGCCGACCAGCCCGGCGCGATCGGCGTCGTGTCGCCCTCGGAATAGATCTCGGCCAGGATCGGCAGCACACCCGCACCGGCGGCGGCGATCAGCGCGCCGACGCGCAGCGCGCGCCCGCCGTACTTCTTGGTCTTCAGCCGGCGGTCGAAGTACCAGTCGCGCGAGGAGCGCGCGAGGGCGTAGCAGTAGTCCCCCAGCTCCCGCACCGAGGCGGCGCGCTGGCCGTCGTTCCAGGACAGGGCCGGGAGGGCGTCGGACTTGATGTCCTTGTGCCCCTTGAGGGGCGGTGCGTCGACGTCGTTCATGGCAAGGTACGAAGCAGGGGCCGCGAGGGCGCGTCATAGGACGCGACCCGCGGCCCCTTGTCAAACCCCTCCCCCCCGGGAGGGGATCCCCCCACCACTCGTCGGGTGGATCAGTGCGGCTCGAGGCCGATCGGGATGTCCAGCGCGAGCGGCTTACCCGCGCGGAGGATCGAGAAGTGCACCGTGCCGTTGAAGCCGAGCTCGCGCTTGAGCTCGGCCAGCCGGCCGTCGGTCGCCGGCTTTCCGTTCATCGCCGTGATGACGTCGTAGGCCTCGAGGCCGAAGCTCTCCGCGTTGCTGCCCGAGCTGACGTTCGTGACGACCAGGCTCCCGTGGCGGTCCAGGCCGAGCTGGCGGGCGAGCGCCTCGCTGGGCGGATCGGAGAAGAAGCCCACCACCAGCCGGCCCGCTTCCACGCGGAAGCCGGGCGGCAGCAGCACGCGGTCGATCGCGTGAATCACGCCGTTCGACGCCTGCACGTCGTTCGCGAGGACGGTGGCTGCGCCGGCGCGCAGGCGACCGTCCTCGATGCGGAACAGGTGCCCCGGTCCGGCGAGCGGCGCGACCGTGCCGGCGCTCAGCGTCTCGTCCGCAAAGCTGCGGCCGGGGATCACGTGATAGCTGAGCAGCTCGCGCAGCGCGTCGCGGTTCTCGTGCTTGAGCAGCGTCTCTAGCGTGCCGTCCGACAGCCGCTCGAACGCCGCGTCGGTCGGGGCGAGCACGGTCAGCGGCTCGTGGCCGCTCAGGGCGTCGACCAGCCCGGCGGCCTTGCAGGCCTTCAGCAGCGTTCCGAAGTCGCCGGCTCCCTGGGCCGTCTCGACCAGGTTGCCCGACGCCGGCAGCAGCACGCGGTCGATCGCGTGGACGAAGCCGTTCGAGCAGGCGATGTCGGCCTGGATCACGCGGGCTCCGGCCACCGTGACGGCGCCGCCCGTGGCGCGCACGTCGAGGCGTTGACCGGCGAGCGAGCTCAGGCCCCGGCTTGCCGCCACGTGCGCGGCGTCGGCGTTCGCCGGCGCGACGTGGAACTTGAGGATCGCGGCCAGGTCGTCCTTGCCCTCGGGCGAGAACAGGGCCGCGACGGTGTCTTCGGGCAGCGCCGCGAAGGCCTGATCGGTCGGGGCGAAGACGGTGAAGGGGCCCTCTTCGCGCAGGGCGTGCGTCAGGCCAGCGGCCTCGATCGCCTTGGCGAGGGTCGTGAAGGAGTCCGAGCTCGCGGCGGTGGCGACGACGTCGAGCGGCGCGTTTTCGTGGCCGGGGTCGCCGGCGGCGGCCGGCGTGCAAAGCGTCGCGAGGAGCAGGAACCCGTGGATCGGATGCATGGCTTGGATCTCCCGGAGGGATGGCTTGGATGTGGAAACGGCGATGTGCTGCGCCGCACCCGCGGCGCGCTCGGCAGCAGAATCGCGCCCTCGGCGCCTCCGGATTCAGGCTTCCCGGCGCGGCGCTTTTTTGAATCCGCCGCCGCGGTCGGCGCGAAGCCTCAGGCGAGGTACGCCCCGACATCCCGCGCACGCCCATGACTCCTCGCCCCGAACGTCCGACCGACTCCCAGGCCGTCGAGCGCGCGCTGATCGCGCGGTTGGAGCGCAGCGCGCCCGGGGCCTCCATCTGCCCGTCCGAGGTCGCGCGCATCGTCGGCGGCGTCGCCTGGCGCGCCTTCATGGAGCCGGTGCGGGAGGCCGGCCGCCGCCTGGCGATGCTGGGGCAGGTCGAGTTCCTGCAGCGCGGCGCCGTGATCGAGCCCGCGTCTGCGCGCGGACCGATCCGGCTGCGCCGCGCCCCGGGCTTGCCGCGCTAGCGCCGGGTGGGCTCCCGCGGCCCCGTCGGACCGGGCAAGGAAAGGACTGCGCGCCCGGCGGCGCGCGCCGGCCCGCAGGCGCTTTGACGGGTTGCGAGGGATGGGATAGGTTGCAGGACTCGGCCCTCCCGCAGCAAACCCCTCAGGCTAGCCATGAAATCCAACCTCGCCCTCGCCGCCGTCCTTGCCCTCGGCGGGTCTCTCTCGGCCCAGATCACCCAGGACGTCGCCCTGACCGGCTTCGACTTCATCGACGCGACGTCCCTGACCGGCGACACGGTCATCAACGTGGGCGACACCGTGCGCTGGACCTGGTTCGAAGGGCTGCACGACGTGAAGAGCGGCTCCGGCGGCATCGCGAACGGCATCTTCGACTCCGGCAACCCGGTGCTTCCGCCGCAGACGTTCGAGATCACCTTCGACCAGGCCTTCCTCGACGCGAACCCGGTGCCCGGCAACGTCTACGAGTACTACTGCTCGATCCACGTGTCCTTCGGCATGGACGGCACCGTCACCGTCAACACGCCCCCGAACGTGTCGACCTACGGCTGCCTCAACCCGCCGAACAGCTTGATCGAGATCGGCGGCGTCCCGGCCGTCGGGCAGGTCTGGACCGTGGGCGTCGACAACCCGATCGCCGGCGCGCAGCCCCCCGGCAGCCTCGCGTTCGTCTCGGTGTCGCTGTTCCCCGCGCCGGGCTTCCCGTGCGGCCTGCCGCTTCCGGGCTTCCACATGGATCCGCTGCTGCCGAACGGCGAGCTCCTGATCAACCTGGCCGCGCCCGACCCGCTGGTGTCGCTCGGCCCGACTCCCTGGGCCGGCCCCGGCACTCCGGCGCAGTTCCCGATCCCGATCCCGCCGAACCCGGCGCTGGCGGGCTTTCAGCTGCACCTGCAGGGACTGGTGCTCGACCCCGTCGGCCCGAACACGTTCGGCGCGACGAACGGCATCCAGGTCACGCTGGGCAGCTAGCGTTTCGCGGGCCTACCTCGGCCGGACCTAGGGCTGGTACCGGCCGAGGAGCGCCTTGTACTCCGGCGTCGCGCGGATCTCCGCGAGCTCGGGCGACGCGTCGAGCGACTGGAAGTAGCGGTAGCCGCCGTCCAGCGCCTCCTCGAGCAGCGTGAGCGTGAGCTCGAAGTACTCCAGCTCCTTCGCCGCCCGGTCGCCGGCGTCGAGCCCGGGGTCCTCGCGGGCCATCGTGCGGCAGCGCGCGGCGACCATCGCGACCATGCCCAACGCTCCCACCTCGCCGGGGCAGCGGCGGTCGAGCTCGGCGCGCAGCGCGTCGAAGTCGGGATAGCGGAAGGTCGCGGCGTGGGCGTTCGCGAGCGTGATGCGGGCGTATCCCAGGAGTCGCGAGACCCACAGGTCGCTGGGCGTCTCCGCGACCAGCTGCTCGTAGAGCTCGACGGCGCGCTCGTTGCTCTCGAGCGCCTCGTCGACCAGCCCGAGCCCCGTGCACGTCATCCCGAGGTTCTGGAGGTCGCGCGCCAGGTCGACGCGGTACTTGCCGTCGCCCGGGACGCTGTCGACCAGGCCCTGCCGCAGCTCGATCGCCTGGCGGTAGAGCGGCAGGGCCTCGTCGAGCTGACCGGAGAGCAACAGGAGGCCGGCCGCGTTGGCCACCGCGCTCGTCCCGCGGCGGCGCAGGGACGTCCGCTGCGGGTAGTCGCGCTGCAGCCGCTCGAAGAGCTCGAGTGACAGGTCGGAGAGCTCGACCGCCTCGGCGAAGTCGCCCGTCACCGCGACCACGCTGGCGTAGTTGGTCAAGAGCTGCGCGAGGTCGCGCTCGTGCGTGGGCTTGCCGGTGCGCGCGACCAGCTCCTCGAGCAGCTCGCGCGCCTCCGCGCAGCGTTCGAGTGCGCGCGCGCGGTCACCGATCTGGCTCAGCACGTGCCCGGCGGTGCCGAGCGCGGCGCCGGCCTCTTCAAGCGCGCGGTCGGAGCGCCCGTCGTGTTCCAGCAGCTCGCGCGACGTCTCGACCGAGAGCTCGCAGACGCGCTGCGCCTCGTCGTTGTACCCGCTCGCGATCAGGGCCTCGGCGCGGCGCCCGCGGTAGTTGCGGAGCATCGACAGAGCCGCGCCGCGGTCGGGCGCATCGGCGACCAGCGCGAGGGCCAGCTCCTCGGCCTCGACGTAGTCGCGCAGGCATTCCTCCGGCCGCAGCCGCCGCTCGTGCAGCCACGCGCGCTGGGACAACGAGGCGGCGAGCACGACCCGCAGCCCGCGCGCGTCGTACTCCGGGCGCAGCGCGCGCAGCGCGTCGATCGCGGCGCCGTTGAGCTCCTCGGCCTCGTCGAGCCGTCCGAGCAGCTCGAGCGCCGAGGCCTCGTGATGCCGGATCGCCGCGAGATCGATCCGCAGCTTGGGATCGTCCGGCCGCTGCTCGAGCAGCCCCTCGAACAGCTCGCGCGCGCGGCTCAGGAGCCGTAGACGCGTGGCGCTCATGCCCGGGATCTCGAGCAGGTCCTTGTCGGCGGTCTCGGCGAGCAGGTCGCGCACCGCCGCCAGCGACACGTCGAGGTTGGCCTCGGCGCGGCTGCGCTCCTGCTCGGCCTGGCCGAGCGCCTCCTCGGTCTCGCGCGCCGCGAGCGCACGCTGCACGCCGAAGCCCAGCGGGCCGCCGATCACGAGCAGGGCCCCGAGCACGAGCGCGGCCGCGCGCTCGGGGTTGCGCTGCGCCGCGCGGCGCAGGCGCAGGAGCGTGCCGGCGGGCCGCGCGTCGGTCGGCCGCAGCGCCAACACGTTGTCCAGGTCGCGCGCGAAGTCGGCCGCGCTCGCGTAGCGGTCCTCCTGCCGGAGCGCGGTGGCCTTGGCGAGCACCGGCGCCGCGTCGTGCGGTGCGCCGACCGCGCCGGCGTCCAGCTCGCGCAGGCCGCGGCGCCGCACCGCGTCGCGCACGTCCGAAGCGGACAGCCCGGCGAAGGGGCGCTCTAAGGTGAGCAGCTCGTGCAGCGAGGCGCCGAGCTGATACACGTCGCTGCGCCGGTCCACGGTGCCGCCGTGCTGCTCGGGAGCCATGTAGGGCAGCGAGCCCAGCTCCGCTCCCGAGCGCGTGATCGGCGTCGCCTCGTCGCCCGACGACAGTCCGAAGTCGAACAGCAGCGCGCGTCCCTCGGGCGTGAGCAGCACGTTCGAGGGCTTGACGTCGCGGTGCAGCACGCCCTGGCGGTGGGCGTGGTCGAGCGCGATCCCCACCTGCTTCGCGATCTGCAGGCAGGCCTCCGCCCAGGTGCCCTCGAAGAGCGGGCCGAGCGGCTCGTCGACCCGCAGCCCGGCGCGTTCCATCACCGCGCACACCGCGCCGCCGAGGTCGCGTCCGGTCAGCCCGCGAGGCGCGCGGCCGCCGAGCTCGACCAGCGCCTCGGCCAGCGTGCAGCCGCGCACGCGCTCCATGGCGAAGTAGGGCAGCCCGTTCTGCTCCCCCACCGTGTACACCGGCACGATGCCCGGGTGCTGCAGGCGCGCGACCAGGTCGACCTCGCGCCGGAAGCGCTGGCGTGCGTCGGGGAAGTACAGGTGGTCGGGGCGGATCAGCTTGAGGGCGACGTCGCGGCCGAGCGACTCCTGGCGCGCGAGGTACACCACCCCCATGCCGCCCCCGCCGAGGTGCGACAGCAGGCGGAAGTCGCCCAGGCGTTCGGGGAAGGCCTCCTCGGCCTCGCCGGCGACGAGCCCGGTGCGCAGCAACCCGGCGACGCGCGGCCGCAGCGCGGCGGCGTGCTGGGGGTGGCGCGTGCACAGCTCCTCGAGCGCGTCGAGCCCCTCTTCCTCGTAGCGCTCGAGGAACGCGAGGACCAGGCGGTCGAGCTCGTCCAGCTCGGGCTCGGCTTCGTCGGCGATGGCCATCGATCCACCAGGTTAGCCCGAGGTCCGGCGCGACGGGGAGCCCTTCGGAGCGCTGCGGCTCACGGCAGCAGCTCGACGGGCACCGCGTTCGTCGCGAACGTCGGGGCGAGCGACGGCGAGAGCGCGAGCGCGGCGTGCCACGCCGTCAGCCCGGCCAGGTTGGCGTCGGTCCCCGCCGCCAGCACGAACGCCGTCCCGCCGCGTCCGGCGGCATCCAGCAGGCCGAAGGACGCCGGCAGCACCGGCGAGTTGGGCTGGTTCAGCGTGAACGAGGTGTAGCCGTCGAAGACCAGCGGGACGGCGAGCGAGCCCAGGATCAGCGGCGGCGCCCAGCCGCTGAGCGACCCCGCGACGAAGTAGGCGTCGCCGCCGAACGCCGGCCCGAGGTCGATCTGCAGCGTCGCGCTGCCCCCCGCCGCCAGCGAGATGGACTGGCCCTGCACGCTCAGGCCGGTGTTCGGCGCGACGTCGGTGATGGCGGCAATGCGCGTGTTCCAGCCGTTGAAGAGCGTCAGGCCGGCGTCGATGGCGAGCTCCGTGCCGTCGCCGAACTCGCCGGCGCCGAAGCTGCGCAGCGCGTCGTTCTGCCCGTCGACCATCAGCGTGGCGCCGAGCAGGTGGCTGTAGGTGCCGCCCTCCAGGCTCTTCGGGAGGCCGGAGCCGTAGCCGCAAAACTCCGACACCGCCATGGTCGGCGCGTCGACGATCAGCATGCTGCGCTCGGCCGTCGTGTGGCCGTCGAGCCCCACGAGGAACGAGCCGCCGGGCCCCCGCGACCACCCGGCGGTCCACTCCACGCCCGTGTCGGAGATGTCGTACGTGGTGCAGAGCGGCGGCTCGCGCAGCGCGTCGCCGAGGTCGGTGAGCGGCAGCCGCCAGAAGTTGGCCTTGCCCTGGGCGCCGCCGACGGGGCAGTACGCGCCGCCCGTGCTGCGGGTCGCCATCAGCAGGCTGTTCGTGGCGGGGTCGAAGATCAGGTCGGAGTAGGGCTCGAAGCTCGGCAGGAAGAAGGTCGCGGCTCCGCCGACGTCGAGCAGGGTGTGCAGGGTGCCCGACGCGTCGATCCACTGGATGCGGTCGGCGAGGCCCTCGGTCGGATGCACGTAGACCCGCCCGTCGCCGGTGGGCGCGGCGGCCGAGAAGCCGTCGGCGCCGGGCAGGATCAGCTGGCTGCCGGCGAGGGCGTCGAGCGCGTAGAGCCCCTCTGCATCGCCGATGCGTCCGCTGGCGAGCACGCGGTCTCGGAACGGGTCGTAGGCGACCGCCATCGAGGCGGCGTTCTGGTCGTTCCAGACGGCCATCACCTCGGTGACGCCGCTCAGCGGGTCGATCCTGAGGACCCCCTGGTAGCCTCCGCCCGGGCCGATCAGCCCGGTGCTGTTCAGGAAGAGGTCCCCGGCCGTGAAGGTCGCCTGGGCGGCGAGCGGTGCGGCGAGGAGCGCGTGGAGCAGGAGGCGGTCAAGGACGTGGCGCATGGGTCTCCAGGAGTGCGGCCCGGCCCGCTCGCCGGGCCGACGCAGGCGGGATGCCCGCCCCTGCCCGGGGGTCGCGCGCAATCCGCCGGAAATCCGCCCGGCGCGGCGGCCGTGTCCCGCGAGGGGCGTCCCTATACTCACGCCCATGCATCGGGCCCGCACCGGACTGTTGTCGCTCGCCGCGCTCGGCGCGTGCGTGGGCTGCACGGGCGGAACGGATACCGACCGGCGCCCGGACGTCGTGCTCGTCGTCATCGACACGCTGCGCAGCGACCGGCTCGGCGCCTACGGCTACGGCCGCGGCACGAGCCCCTTCCTGGACGAGCTCGCGGACAGCGGCACGCTGTTCGAGGACGTGACCTCGCAGTCGGCCTGGACGCTGCCGTCGATGGTGTCGCTGCACCACGGGCGCTACGTCACCGGCAACCACCAGGTGCTGCACCCGAACCGCGCCACGCTGGCCGAGATCTTCCAGGAGGCCGGCTACGCCACGGTCGCGCTGATCAACAACCTCGGCATGACCCAGCCGGCGGGCTTCCACCGCGGCTTCCGCTGGTTCGACAACCGACCAGCGCGCGACGCCAAGGGCCGCCCGCTGCGGCGCACGCGCGACGTCGGCCAGGCGCTCGACGACCTGCGCGGGCACCTGACCCAGCTCCTCGCGGGCGAGGAGGAGCCGCGCCCGCCGTGCCTGATCTACCTCCACCTGATGGACCCGCACCACCCCTACGACCCCTACCCGGACGCCGCGCTGACGCCGGGCGAGGATCCGGTTGAGGGCCGCGGCATGCCGTGGGACTGGCAGGTCGACGCGCTCGCGTCGGCGGGGCCGGCGGCGCCCGTCGACGACCCGGGCTGGGAGGCGAGCTGGGAGGACATCCGCCGCTCGCGCGACCTGTACGACCAGGGCGTGCGGCAGACCGACGACGGGCTGCGCGCGATCTTCGCCGAGCTGGAGGAGCTCGGGCTGCTCGACCACGCCGTGGTCGCGGTCGCGTCGGACCACGGCGAGGCGCTGTGGGAGCGGGTCTCGCTCTTCGCCGAGCCGGAGCGCTACCGCGAGTCGGCGCCGGCGGACTTCTTCTACCGCGGACACGGAGCGCTGCTGAACCGCGAGGCGATCGCGACGCCGCTCTTCTTCTCCGGCGTCGGCGTGCCGGCGGGCGTGCGGGTCGACGAGCCGGTGGAGAACGTCGACCTGCTCCCGACGCTGCTGCAGCTCTGCGACCTGCCGCTGGTCGAGGGCCTGCACGGTCGCAGCCTGGTCGCGCGCATGCGCGGCGCGGAGGACGGGCGCGAGGCGGTCTTCTCCTACGGCCACAACGCGGCGACCGTGCGCGAGCTGAGCACCGGGCTCAAGCTGATCCGCCCCAACCCGGGGCGCGCGGGCGCGCCGCAGCTCTTCGATGCTGTGGCCGATCCGAACGAGCGCCGCGACCTGGCGGCCGAGCGGCCGGACGACGTGGCGCGGCTCGCGGGGCTGCTGGCGGCCTGGGAAGAGGAGCACCCCAACGAGCGCCCCCGCCAGGCGCTGCTCGAGGGCCAGCTGGAGCGCCTGCGGCAGATGGGCTACACCGCGGACGACATCGGCCGCTGAGCGGTTGGGCCCGGTCCCCGGCGCTTGAGATCGGGCGGCTTCCGGCCTACGGGATTCGAACGGGCGGCCTGGAGGCCGATCTGCTAGAGTTCCGCGCCCGCAACCGAAGCGCCGCGGGGCCGAAAAAACGGCCTCGATCACCCCTCAGGGGCCGCCGCACACCCTCTGCCGGCCCGGCCCCGGCACGACCGGTGGGACCACCGGTCGGGAGCCCCCCTCCCGCGCCTTTCGCCATGACCGACACGCCGACGATCCTCTATACCCACACCGACGAGGCGCCCGCGCTCGCGACGTTCTCCTTCCTGCCGCTCCTGGAGGCCTTCGTCGAGGGCACCGGGATCCGGGTCGAGACGCGCGACATCTCCCTCGCCGGGCGCGTGCTGGCGGCCTTCGCGGACCTCCTGCCCGAGGACCAGCGGACGCACGACGCGCTGGCCGAGCTCGGGCGCCTGGCGCAGACGCCGGACGCCAACATCATCAAGCTGCCCAACATCAGCGCCTCGGTGCCCCAGCTCAAGGCGGCCATCGCCGAGCTGCAGGCGCTGGGCTTCGCGCTGCCGGACTATCCCGACGAGCCCGCGACCGACGCCGAGCGCGACGCCAAGGCGCGCTACGACCGCGTCAAGGGCAGCGCGGTGAACCCGGTGCTGCGCGAGGGCAATTCCGACCGCCGCGCGCCGAAGGCCGTGAAGGCCTACGCGCGCTCGCACCCGCACCGCATGGGCGGGTGGACGAAGGACAGCCGCTCGCACGTCGCGAGCATGCAGCGCGGCGACTTCCGCGCGAACGAGCGCTCGCGCACGATGGATAAGGAGACCACGGTCCACATCGAGCACGTGGCGTCCGACGGCACGGTGACGCGCCTCGCGGGTCCGATCGCAATCGAGGCGGGCGAGATCGTCGACGCGACCTTCCTGAGCGTGCGCGAGCTGAAGACCTTCCTGCGCGAGCAGATCGCCGACGCGAAGGCCAAGGGTGTGCTGTTCTCGCTGCACCTCAAGGCCACGATGATGAAGGTGTCCGACCCGATCCTCTTCGGGCACGCGGTGCAGGCCTTCTTCGAGTACCTGTGGACCCAGCACGCCGCGACCTTCGAGCGCCTGGGCGTCGACCCGCGCAACGGGTTCGGCGACGTCGTCGCGAAGATCGCCGAGCTGCCCGATGCCGAGCGCGCCGCGATCGAGGCCGACATCCAGGCCGCCTACGCGGCGGGCCCCGCGCTCGCGATGGTGAACTCGGACCGTGGCATCACCAACCTGCACGTCCCGAGCGACGTGATCATCGACGCCTCGATGCCGGCGATGATCCGCGAGTCGGGCAAGATGTGGAACGCCGCCGGCGAGACCCAGGACGCCAAGGCGGTCATCCCCGACCGCTGCTACGCCGGCATCTACCAGGTCGTGATCGACGACTGCAAGGAGCACGGCGCCTTCGACCCCACCAAGATGGGCAGCGTGCCGAACGTGGGCCTGATGGCGAAGAAGGCCGAGGAGTACGGCTCCCACGACAAGACCTTCGAGCTGCCGGCGGACGGCACGGTGCGCGTGGTCGACGCGGACGGCGCGGCGCTCTTTGAGCACACCGTCGAGGCCGGCGACGTCTGGCGCATGTGCATGGTCAAGGACGCGCCTGTGCGCGACTGGGTGCGCCTCGCGGTACGGCGCGCGCGCGCCACCGGGGCGCCCGCGGTGTTCTGGCTCGACGCCGACCGCGCGCACGACGCGCAGCTGATCACCAAGGTCGAGGCCTACCTCGGCGAGGAGGACACGGACGGCCTCAGCTTCCACATCCTCTCGCCGGTCGAGGCCACGCGCTTCTCGCTGGAACGCATCCGCCGCGGCGAGGACACCATCTCGGTCACCGGCAACGTGCTGCGCGACTACCTGACCGACCTCTTCCCGATCCTCGAGGTCGGGACCAGCGCCAAGATGCTCTCGATCGTCCCGCTGATGAACGGCGGCGGCCTGTTCGAGACCGGCGCCGGCGGCTCGGCGCCCAAGCACGTGCAGCAGTTCGAGCGCGAGAACCACCTGCGCTGGGACTCGCTGGGCGAGTTCCTGGCGCTCGCCGCGTCGTTCGAGCACCTCGCGGACCGCTACAACCACGCCGGAGCGCGCGTCCTCGGGGCAGCGCTCGACGAGGCCAGCACGCAGTACCTGCTCAAGAACCGCGCTCCGTCGCGCAAGTGCGGCGAGCTCGACAACCGCGGCAGCCAGTTCTATCTCGCGCTCTACTGGGCGCGCGCCCTGGCCGAGCAGCGCCAGGACGCCAAGCTCGCGGCCCGCTTCGGCCCGATCGCCGAGGAGCTCGGCGCGAAGGCCGAGACGATCCTGCACGAGCTGGCCGAGGTGCAGGGCAAGCCGGTCGACCTCGGCGGCTACTACTGGCCGGACCGCACGCGCGCGGCCGAGGCGATGCGACCGAGCGCGACGCTCAACGCGATCGTCGAGCGGGCGCTGGTCAACTCGTCGAGCTAGCGCGGGTCGCCTCGGGCTAGCGCCCGAGCGTCGCGCTGGCCGGCGCGTAGCCGATGCGGTGCGCCAGCACCTCGAGGCCGTGCTCGTCCAGCCCATCCGGCGGCGCGAACGGACCGCGATACACCGTCCACGGCGCCGCGGGATCGCTGCGGTAGCCGAGCGACGCGCCGGGCGTCTCGCACGCCAGCACCACGCGACCGTCCTCGAGCGCGAGCGTCGGCGCGGCGGTCGCCGGCTGGACGCCACCCGGCCACAGGTGCTCGGAGACCATGCGCTTCTCCGGCAGGACGAGGCCGAGATCGCCGGTGTCGCCGATCCAGGCGTCGAGGGCGGCGCGCAGGCGCCGCAGCTCGTTGGCGTGGGCGGGCGAGTCGATCAGGTTCCGCACCTCCCACGGATCGGCCTGCGAGTCGTAGAGCTCCTCGTCGGGGCGCTCGACGGAGGCGACCTGCCACAGCTCCGGGGCCACCGCGTCGTCGCCGCGCAGCGCGTACAGGTCGGCCGTCATCGCCAGCCGCTCGCGGTAGGCGTTGGGGATCAGGTGCGGCACGTCGGTCAGCAGGTTGCGCACGTAGCGGAAGCGACCGTCGGAGACCGAGCGCGCGCGGTCGTAGACCGCGTCGAAGCGGTCCGCGTGGGCGAACGCGAGGCCGCTTCCCGGGCGCGCCGCCGCGCCGAGGAACGGCACGCCGTCCAGGCGCTCGTCCGGCTCCAGCCCCGCGAGCGACAGCACCGTGGGGCCGAAGTCGACGAAGCTGACCACGCGCTCGTCGGTCGCGCCCGCCCGGCTGCGGTCGGGGAAGCGCACCAGGAGCGGCACGCGCGTGCCGAGGTCGTAGGGCGAGCGCTTCCCGCGCGGCAGCCCGACGCCGTGGTCGGAGAAGAAGAACACGACGGTCGAGTTGGCGAGGCCGGCCTCGTCGAGCTCCGCCAGCCGCTCCCCCACCCAGCGGTCCATCGCGGCGATGTTGTTGTAGGTGCGCGCCAACGCATCGCGCACGGCCGGCGTGTCCGGATACAGCGGCGGGACCGGCACGTCCGCGGGATCGACCGCGGCGGGCCGCAGCCGCGCGTCGGGGAAGGCCTGGCTCTCGTGCGTGCCGCCGTGGTTGAAGACCGCGAAGAAGGGCTGGCCCTCGGCGCGTCCGCGCCAGTGGGCCTTGCCGCCCGAGCGATCCCAAATGGTGCCCGGCGCGCGGAACTGGTAGTCGGTCTTCGCGGCGTTCGTGCAGTAGTAGCCGGCGGCGCGTAGGTGCTCGGGGAAGCAGCGCACGAAGTCGGGGGGTACGCCCTGGTAGCTCGGGATCCCCTCGTACGCGGCGGGGTCGCGCGCGAGCGCGGCCTTGCTCGGGTTCCCGGTGCGCATCTGCATCGTGCCGATGCGCGTGGCGTACATGCCGGTGATCAGCGAAGAGCGCGCCGGCGCGCACACCGGGCTCGTCGCGAAGGCGTGTTCGAAGCGCACCGACTCGGACGCGAGGCGGTCAAGGTGCGGCGTCGGCACGGTCTCATCGCCGTAACATGCGAGCCAGGGCGACATGTCCTCGACGGTCAGCCAAAGGACGTTGGGCCGCTGTTGGGCCAGCGGCGCGCGCGCGACGAGAAGCGCGGCTAGGAGGAGGGCGAGGGAGCGCAGGTGCATCGCGCGGGCAGCTTAGCAGGCGCCGCGGCGGGGAAGCGATTTGCGCGGAAACGCACGCGGCCCGGGGGCGGGTTTCCGTAGCTTGTGCCGATGCTCGACGGCCGAATCCCGCGCCCCGCCCTGGCGCTCCTTGCGCTGCTCCCCGCCTGCTCGTCGCCGGGCTCCGAGCAAATCGCTCCGCCGGAGCCGGTCCGCAGCCATCCCAACGTGCTGGTCATCCTCACCGACGACCAGGGCTACGGCGACCTGGGGGCTCACGGGAACCCGACCATCTCGACCCCACACCTCGACCAGCTGTGGGCCGAGTCGACGCGGCTGACCGACTTCCACGTCGATCCCACCTGCTCGCCGACGCGCAGCGCGCTGATGACCGGGCGCTACTCCACGCGCACGGGCGTGTGGCACACGATCATGGGGCGCTCGCTGCTCGACCCGGACGAGGTGACGCTCGCCGAACGGTTCCGCGCGAGCGGCTACCGCACCGGGATGTTCGGCAAGTGGCACCTGGGCGACAACTGGCCGCTGCGTCCCCAGGACCAGGGCTTCGATCACGTGGTGTGGCACAGGGGCGGCGGCGTCGGCCAGGGCCCCGACCACTGGGGCAACGACTACTTCGACGACACGTACGAGGTGAACGGCGAGTCGCGCGCGTTCGAGGGCTACTGCACCGACGTCTGGTTCGACGAGGCGCTGGACTTCATCGAGCGCGACGACGAGCGGCCCTTCTTCGCGTACCTTTCGACGAACGCGCCGCACAGCCCGTTCAAGGTCGACGACGCCTTCGTCGAGCCCTACCGCGCCGCCGGCGTGCCCGAGACGATGGCGCGCTTCTACGGCATGATCACGTCGATCGACGGCAACGTCGGCCGGCTGCGGGCGCGGCTCACCGAGCTCGGCCTCGCGCGCGACACGATGCTGGTCTTCCTGACCGACAACGGCACCGCCGCCGGCCACCGCGGGCGCGACGGTGAGGTGGGCTCCTGGCGCGGCTTCAACGCCGGCATGCGCGGCAACAAGGGCTCGGAGTACGACGGCGGGCACCGCGTGCCGTGCCTGTTCGCCTGGCCGGGCGGCGGCATCGGCGGCGGGCGCGACGTCGCGGCGCTCACCGCCCACGTGGATCTCCTCCCGACGCTGGCGGAGCTGTGCGAGCTGCAGCCGGCCGAGGGTGGCGGCCGGCCGCTGGACGGCAGCTCGCTGGCCGCGGCGCTCCTGGGCGGCGGCCCCGCGCCGACCGAGCGCACGCTCTTCGTCCACTCCCAGCGCGTCGAGTACCCGCAGAAGTGGCGCCGCTGCGTCGCGATGCGCGGGCGCTGGAGGCTGATCAACGGCGCCGAGCTCTACGACGTGCGCGCGGACCCGGGCCAGGCGCAGGACCTGGCCTTCCAGCACCCCGACCTGGCCGCCGAGCTGCGCGTCGCCTACGAGCGCTGGTGGAGCTCGCTCGAGCCGGTCTTCGAGGACTACGTGCGCATCGGGCTCGGCGGGCCCGAGGACCCCGTGCGGCTGATGTCGCACGACTGGCACACCGGCGACCGCGGCGTGCCGTGGCACCAGTCGCACGTGCGCAACGGCTACGTCGCCAACGGCCCCTGGGCGGTCGACGTCGCGCGCGCCGGCGACTACGAGATCGCGCTCCAGCGCTGGCCGCACTACCTGCAGCGCTCGATGGACGTCGTGCAGGCCGAGGTCGAGATCGCGGGTCTGCGCGAGACGCTGAAGGTGCAGCCGGTCGCGACCAGCGCGCGCTTCGTCGTGCGCCTTCCCGCCGGCCCGACCGAGCTCAAGACCTTGCTGCGCCGCGCGGACGGCACCGAGCACGGGGCGTACTTCGCGTCGGTGCGCTGGCTGGGCAGCGGGAGCGCGGCCTCGCGGGCGGACTCCTAGCCCGCCCTAGTCACGCGCCCGCCGTCTCGTGACGAAAGCGGGTTAGCGCCCGGACGCGGGTTGATCCCAGAGCCGGTAGGGATCGTCGAGCCGCTCCATCTCCGACAGCAGCAGGGCCTCGAGCTCGGCGCGCTGCTCGGCGAAGCGCGGGTCGTCGGCCAGGTTGATCTCCTCGTCCGCCGGCCGGTATCCGGTGAGCGCGATCACCTTCTCGTCGTGGTGCTCGGTCAGCAGCTCGTGGGGGTTCTCGCCCAGGTGGAAGAGCTGCGTCTCGCGTACGTACCCGTCGAGCACGTCGTACTTGATCAGCTTCCAGTCGCCGCGCCGCACGCTCCGCATCCCCGGCTTCGTGCCGCCGCAGTAGACGCCGTAGAGCACGTCGCGCGTGGCCTCCGCACGGCCCTCGAGCACGGGGCGGAAGCTCCGGCCCTCGGAGCTCGCCGGCGCCTCGATATCGGCCAGGTCGCACAGCGTGGCGAGGACGTCGAGCAGGTACACGTTGCCGCGCGCGCGCGAGCCGGGCTCGATGCCCGGGCCCTGCACGAGCAGCGGCACGCGCCAGGTGTGCTCGTACAGGTTCTGCTTGCCCTGCAGCCCGTGCCGCCCGATCGCCATGCCGTGGTCGGCGGTGTAGACGATGTACGTGTTGTCGAGCTCGCCCAGCGCCTCCAATCGCGCCAGCACGCGTCCGACCTGCGTGTCGATGTTCTCCGCGCAGGCTAGCTGCCGCCCCAGCTCGTTGCGCATCGTGGCCTCGTCGCGGCGTAGCTTCACGCCCTGGACGTTGACCTCGTCGCGGAGCCCGGGGTGGCCGTGGTGGAACGGGTGCGCCGGCAGGTAGCTCGCCGGCAGCGCGGGGGCCCTCGGGTTCGCGCGCTCGGGAACCTCGGTGTTGTGCGCCCCGTACTTGGCGGCCAGCTCCTCGTCCGCCCAGCGCGGGTCGTGCGGGTGCGAGAAGCCGAGGTAGATCAGGAACGGATCCCCGTCGCCCTGGGCCTCGCGCTCGTCGAGGTAGCGCAGCACCTGTTCGGCGTGCCAGGCGCTGCCCCCCTCGGCCGACGCGCCGCGCTTGGTCTCGTCGCGGCGCACGGTGAAGCGCGCGTTGGCGGCCTCGTAGCTGTTGCCGCGCTTGCAGGTCCGCATCGTGTCGTAGCCCGCGCGGTTGAAGACCGCCGCGAGGGTGTGCTCCGGCAGGTCCTCGGGGCACGCGGGCTGCGCGCCCTTGATGCCGTTCTTCGGCAGGTGCCACACGGTCCTGCCGCTCATGATCATGTGCCGCGACGGCGTGCAGACGGCGCCGGACCACGAGCCCATGTGATAGGCCCCGTCGATCGTCATGCCGCCCGCCGCGATGCGGTCCAGGTTCGGCGTCGAGAGCGGCGACTCGGGCGCGTAGACGCGCAGGTCGTACGGCGACTGGTCGTCGGCCAGCACGAAGAGGAAGTTCGGGCGCACCTCCGCCTGCCGAGCGGTGGCAGGTGAGGTGAGGAGGGCGAGGAGGAGGAGGGCGAGGCGGTGCGTCACCGCGGCAGCTTAAGCGCACAAAGCCCGGCCCACCACCGAAGCGGGGAGCCGGGCCCTTCCAAAGACAGCCGGGACCTAGTTCTCGGCGGTGAAGGACATCACCGCGTTGAAGCCCCCGGTTGCGCTGACGTCGCCGCCCACGTAGGTCTGGGTGTGCGCTCCCTGCAGGTTGCGGAAGCGGCCCGTGCCGCCGGTGATGGCGCGCTCGAAGGTCACGTCGAAGTCGGCCAGCTCGATGCCGTCGGTGACGATCGTCTGGGCGCCCGGACGTTCGGGGCTAAAGTCGAAGTACTGGTTCGTGACGACGACGGGGCCGCTAGGCGCGTCGCCGTCCAGCAGGTGCCAGCCGCGGCAGCTCCAGAGGCCGAGCACCTCTTCGGGAAACTCGGGCGAGCCGTCGAGGTTGACGCCGCTGAGCGGGCCGTACTTCTCGAAGGTGCCCTCGGGGTAGATGTAGCCCTCCACCACGAAGGGCGTGCCCTTAGCCGGAACGCCGGACGGCGTCGTGTCGCCCTCGAAGAAGAACGAGGTGCCGTCCATGGCAACGTCGAAGGTGTAGGTCGTCTCGCCGAGAGCGACGGCGGCATCCCCGCTGGGGACGACCACGAACGCGACGGCGGCGGTGAGGAAGGCGGCGGCAAGGGAGGTGCGGGTAGCAAACATGATTCTTTGTCCGTGAAGAGCGTTGTTTCCTGGGAGCGGGCGGTCGTTCCGCCCGAGACGCCAAGAGAGGCGCAGCACCTCCCCAGCGACTGCCACGCTTCTCTCAAAAAGTCCCGGCGCCCGTGTCGATGGGCCTTTGGCCGCAAGGCGTTAGGGCGCTTCGAGCGCGAGCGCGTTCGAGAACGAGACGCCTCCGAAGAACGCGCACGGACCGGCCGGATCGAGCGTGGCCCATTGGGTGACGACGCGGGCTGCCCCGAGCCCGGGCGGGAGCGGCAGCCGCACTTCGGCCTCGCCATAGGCGCCGGTCGTGACGTGGACGACGACGGCGGGGCCGGCGAGTGCGGGGAACCAAGCGCCTCCCCCACAGGGCTGGGCATCGGTGGCGAGCGAGGCCACGAAGAAGGTCGTCGCATGGGTCAGCGCGCCCTCCACGCGCGCGGTCAGCTCGCTCGGGCGCCCTGCAGCGCAGGGGACCTTCTGCCGGCCGCCCGCTCCGCAGGCGCCGCCGAGGTCGATCGGCGCCCGCGTGGCTTCATGGTGCGCCTGGGGCGGAGCCGAACCCGCCGAAGCGGCCAGCAGCAGCCGCGCGTCGGCGGGCCGGTCCTCGCCGGCCCACTCGGACGCGACCGCTGGGAAGGCGCCCGGCGCGCGTGGCAGGCGCAGCTCCTGCGGCTCGCAGCCGCCGCCGTCGGTCGGCGCGACGGTGCGGGCCAGCGCCTCGGTGCGGCCCTCTTCGGAACGGGCGAAGGCGACCAGCGCGGGCCCTCCCGTCCACGCCACGGCCGGGGAGCTCTCGTCGACCCCGGGCCGCGTCGCGACCGGATGCGGTTCGGCGAGGGGCACGACTTCGTCGCCGCGAACCGCGAGCGCCCGGCACAGCACGTCGCGCCGATCCGCGACGCCCGCCTCGCGTTGCTCCCACGCGACGACCCAGCCGTGCCCGTCCCCGTCGACCGACGGAGCGGTGGCCGCCGCCTCTGCGGCCGACAGCGCCAGGTCCTCCCCCAGCTTGCCCCCGTCGCGCGCGATCGCGACGGCCTCGATCCGCCCGCGGCCGGTCGCGCGCGAGCGGCGCTCCCACGTCAACAGGAAGCGTCCGCCGGGGCCCGCGCCGCGCGACACCGCCGGCGCGTGCTTGGTGAAGCGCTCGCTGCTGGACTCGCGCGTGACGGTGCGGCCGAGCGGGAGCAACGCCCCGTCGGCGCGTGCGGTCACGCGGTGCATGCGGATGCCGCGCTCCTCCTCCCAGAAGACCAGCGCGGTATCGCCGGCGCCCAGGTGTTCGCCCGCGACGGCCGGAGCGTGCTGCGGCGCGGCCCCTACCGAGAACGCGAGCGCTTCGGAGACCGTCCCGTCGGCCGCCCCCACCGAGACGCACACGACGCGCGGCGCCGCGTCGCCCTCTGCCAGCTCGTACGCGACGACGAAGCGCCCCGAGCGACGCACCCACGCCACGCGCGGCCGCGACGCGACGTACCCCGCGGCTCCGGCGGGCGGTTGCGCGACGGCGAGCTCCGCCCCCAGAGCGACGCCGTCCGCGTCCAGCCGGCGGGCGAACACGCCGCTCGCCTCCCCCAGCGGCCGGGAATAGACGGCCAGGTAGACCCCGCGGTCGACGTCGAAGGCCAGGTCGGCACGCGCGGGCACGGCCGGGACCGCCGACGCGTCGTCCACGGGCGGCGCGGCGGGCGTCGAGGCCGGGCTGAAGAGCGCGAGCAGCGCCGCCGCGGCCAGGAGCGGCAGCCGGAGGAGGGCAAGGGATCGCATGGAAGGTCTCCACGCGACCGATGGGCAGGGGCGCGCCCGGCGTTGCGGGCGATCGGTGGAAAAGCCGCCCCCGGCCCGGGGCTAGTGCCCTGCGGCGGTCGTTCGTCCGCAATGTGGGCTCGAATGGGCGTTTCTGGCCAGGCGCGCCGACGACGCGCGTACCGCCGTGAGACTCGGAGCGGGTGCAACGCGGCCGCAGGCGCCCAGGCGGGTTGACATTGCGGACGAACGACCGCCGCAGGGCACTAGCTCGCTCTGGTCACGAGGCGCCGAGGGGACCGCGAAGCGGGCCGTTGGGCCGCAGCGGCAGGCGGGCTCGCGACGAGCGCGGGCTAGTTGCGGTCGAGGGCGTCGGCGACGCGCGAGAGCGCCCGGTGCAGGATCGAGCGCACCGCCACCTCGCTCTTGCCCAGCCGCTCGGCGATCTCCGCCCGCGGGAGCTCGACGACGTGCGCCATCAGCACCACGTCGCGCTGCTCGTCGCTGAGCCGGTCCAGGGCTCCCTCGATCCGCGCCACCTCGTCGGCGAGCGCCGCGCGGTGGCTGGGCGACGAGAAGCGGCCGTAGACCGCCAGCAGGCGCGACTCGGCCGCCCCGGAGTCGGCCCCGACCCGCAGCGCCGCGCCCGCATCGCGCTTGACGGCGCGCGCGTGCCGGAGCCGCTCGGTCACCTTGCGCGCGGCCGTGGTGAAGAGCCAGCTGCGGAAGGCTCCGGGGCTGGGGTGCTGGAAGCGCTCCCGGGCCCCGAGGATCTCGCGGCAGGTCGACTGCACCAGATCGGAGGTCGACTCCTGCGCCCGCAGCTCGGGCCCCAGCCGGGCGCGCACGAAGGCGCGCAGCCCGGGCAGGTGGCGCTCGATGAGCAGCGCCAGGGCCGTCTCGTCGCCCTCGGAGGCGAGCTGGGCCAGCAGCTGGGTGTCGTCGGGGGTGCCCAAGGCCTCGATCCTACCCAAAGCGGGCCCCGGTGCCGGCCTGGGCCGCGCCCCGGCTTTGGGGGCGCGCGCCCGGTCGCCACGTGGAACAATGCGGCGGCCCCCACCCCCGAGCAGCCACTCGCCATGCCCGACTCGCCCTTGCCCCCGGCGGACCGCCACCCCTCGTCCGACGACTCGTTCGACGACACGAGGGTCGACCTCGTCGCCCAGGCCCTGACCGCGCTCGAGCGCGACGGAGCGGACGGCCTCGACGCCTTCTGCCGCTCCCATCCCGCCGAGGAGGAGACCATCCGCCGCCGGCTCGCGCTGCTGGGCGAGCACGGCCTCGGCGCCGAGGCCAAGGACGACGGCCGGCCCGGCTTCGACGCCGCCGCCCTGGGCGAGGAGCTGGGCGACTTCCGCCTCCTGCGGCCGCTGGGCGGAGGCGGCATGGGCGTGGTGTGGCTGGCCGAGCAGCGCTCGTTAGGCCGGCGCGTGGCGGTCAAGATCGTGCGCCCGGATCAGCTGCTCTTCTCCGGCGCGCGCGAGCGCTTCCAGCGCGAGGTCGAGAGCGTCGCGCGGCTCCAGCACCCCGGCATCGTTCCGGTCTTCGCCGTCGGCGAGGAGCGCGGGCTGCCGTACTTCGCGATGGAGCACATCTCCGGCTGCTCGCTCGGCGAGGTCATCGGCGAGCTGCAGGATCGCGATCCGCGCACGCTCACCGGAGCGGACCTCGCGACGCTCCTCCCGGACGACGGCGGAGAGGGCGCGAGCTCGGCGCTCTTCGACGGATCGTGGACCGACGTCTGCACGCGCATCGCGCGCGAGGTGGCCGAGGCGCTCGAGCACGCGCGGCGCCGCGGGATCGCGCACCGCGACGTGAAGCCCTCCAACGTGATGGTCACCCGCGGCGGGCGCGTGCTCTTGGTCGACTTCGGTCTGTCCTGGCGCACCGGCGACGCCAGCCTGACGCGCACCGGCTCGGCGGTCGGCTCGCTCGCCTACCTGCCGCCCGAGGCGATCCGGCAGGAGAGCGTGCGCGACGACCCGCGGCAGGACGTCTACTCGCTCGGCGCCACGCTGTACGAGCTGATCGCCCTGCACCCGCCCTTCCGCGCCGCGAACCAGGTCGCGCTGATGCACGCGATCGCCGAGGGCGGCGCGCCGACCCTGCGGAACCTGCACCCGGACGTCTCGTGGGAGCTGTCCACCATCGTCGAGGTCGCGATGGATCGCGATCCCGGGCGCCGCTACCGCCACGCGGGCGCGCTCGCGCGCGACCTCGCGAATGCGCTCGAGCGCCGCACGATCGAGGCGCGTCCACCCGGGCTCGCGCTGCGCGCGCGGCGCTGGGTCGAGCGCCACCCCGCGCGCGCCGTGCTGCTGGGGGCGCTGATCGTCGCGCCCACCGGGCTGTTCGCGCGCGAGTACCAGAGCCGACGCGTGGTCGAGGCGAAGAGCCTCGAGGTCAGCGCCGCCAACGACAACCTGGCGGAGGCGAACGTCAAGCTGGAGCGCGCCAACGACGACCTGGCCGACGCGAACGCGAAGCTGGAGGAGGCCAACCAGGAGCTCGCCGAGCTGCTCGACGAGACCGAGGCCCAGCGCGCGCTGGCCCAGGAGAGCTTCGGCCACGCGCTCGACGCGGTCGACCGCATGCTGCTGCGCGTCGGCGAGCACCGCCTGGCGGGCGAGCCGCGCATGGAGGGCATCCAGCGCGAGCTCGTCGCCGATGCGCTCGAGCTGTACGGCTGGTTCCTCGGTCGCGGCGAGGCCGACGCCGGGCTGGTGCGCGAGGTCGCGCGGGTGGCGCTGTCGGCCGGAGGGCTGCACGGCAGGCAGGGCGACCTGCAGGCGGCGCGCGACGCGCTCGAGCAGGCCGAAGGGCTGCTGCGGGACGCGCTCGACCGCGACCCCGACGACGCCTCGGCGCGGCTCACGCTCGCCGCGACCCATTCCCGGCGCGCGACCGTGCTGCGCCTCGCCAGCCACGCGGACGAGGCGCGCGGCAGCGCCGAGGTCGCGATCGACATGATCGACGAGCTGGACCGCGACGAGATCGAGCTCAGCGCGGCCCAGCTGCGCGAGCGCGCGCGCCTGGCGTCCTCGGCGTGGAGCGAGCTCGGCCTCATCGCCGAGGCGCAGGGCCACGTGGACGAGAGCCTGGACGCCCTGGGCCGCGCGGTCGAGCTCCTCCGGGAGCTGCCGCTCGACGGCCCCGACGCCGGCCGCCTGCGTTACAACCTCGCGCGCAACCTCGACCTGCGGGGCCGCGCGCGCGCCCTTGCCGCGACGCCGATCGGCGCGCTACCCGACAAGACCGCGCTGCGGAGTGCGGAAGAGGACCACCGCGAGTCCGCGCGCATTCTGGCCGAGCTCGTGGCGGAGGCGCCGGGGCTGCCCGAGGCGCGCTTCCGCCGCGCCCGGGCCCTGACGAATCTCATCTACGTGCTGGGCAACCTGGGCCAGGGCGAGGACGAGATCGCGATCGCAGAAGAGGCTCTGGCCGAGCAGGAGGCGCTGGTCTCCGACTTCCCCTCCGTGCCGGTCTTCAGCAACGACCTCGGGCTCTCGTGCATCAACCTGTCGGCGCTCCACGCCCAGCGCGGCAACCTGGGGCGCGCGACCGAGGTGCTGGAGCGCGGGCTCGGGTCGCTCTCGCTGGCCGCCGAGCGCACGCCGCACGACGCGACGGTGCGGCGCTCCTACGGCACGGCGCTGATCAACCTGTCCGGGCTGCGGCAGATGGGCGGCGACCTCGAGGGCTCGCTCGACGCGCTGCGGCTCGCCAAGCCCGAGCTGGACGCGGCGCTCGACGCCACGCCGGACGACGTGCGCACGCGGAGCACGGCCTGGATGGTCGCGTATCGGCTGGGGACGGTGCTGAACATGCTCGCGCGCTCCTCCGAGGCGATCGAGGAGGCGGGCGGGCTGCTCGCGCGCGGCCCGGGCCTGTCGGAGATCGAGACCTACGCGGTGATCGCCGCCGAAGCGCTCGACGCCGCGCCGCCGGAGGAGCGCGCCGCGCTGCTCGACCTCGCGGCGGCGGAGCTGGCCCGGGTCCAGCGCGAGGGGTTCCTCACCCAAGAGACCCTGGACACCAATCCGCACTTCGCCGCGCTCCGCGCGGTCGAGGGCTTCGGGGCCGCGCTCGACGCCGCGCGCTAGCCGCCCAAATGAACGGCGGCCCGGTGGAGCCAACGCTCCGCCGGGCCGCACCCCCTACACCGGGTCGAAGCGGTGTTTATTCGGGCGAGCGCACAGCCACCGAAGTGCCGCGCCCCGCCCCTCCTTTCCAACGCGCGCGAAGGTCCTCGACGCGGCGGTGGTTCATGCCCAGGTCCGAGTAGCCCACGCGGGACGACGAGCGGACGTGGATCGCGTCCTGTTCGCGCTCGAGCTTGAGCTCGAGATCATCCGCGAAGCGCAGGACGGGTGTGCGGTAGACGGCGTGGGCGTAGTCGCGCTCGACGGTGATCAGCTCCGCGTTCGGATCGTCGGCTACGAGCGCCACCAGCGCCTGGAACGACTCGTCCGGATCTCCCAGATACGGGAAGGGCGGGACGGTCGCGCCCTCGTCGGCGTTGCTGTTCACGCAGCGCGCCGGCGACGGACAGGGGCGCAGCTGCCCCCCGACGAGCCCCACCTCCACCGGCGCCTGCGACGCGATCGACGCGCCAACGCCCACGGTCAGAGCGACCAGCGGGGGCGAAAGGATCAGGAGCGGAAGGGGGATCTTGTTCAGCATCGGGGAGGTCTCGCTGCGCAGCGGGCTCTTCGCGGCGGCGCGCGGCCTGGATGCAGAGCGGCGCCGTTCCTTGCGCGAATTTCGCCCGCGGAAAGTCGGAGCCACCCAGCGAACCCCGACCGTATCCTGGCGCGCGAGTTACGAAGCCTTAAGGACCCCCAGGAGACCTCCATGCCCACCGCTTCCGCCCGTCACATCCTCGTCGCTTCCGAGCAGCAGTGCATCGACCTCAAGGCCCAGCTCGAGGGCGGCGCCTCGTTCGAGGACCTCGCGCGTCAGCACTCGACGTGCCCCTCGGGCCGCTCCGGCGGCAACCTGGGCGAGTTCGGCCCGGGTCAGATGGTGCCGGAGTTCGACACCGTCGTCTTCAACGAGGAGGTCGGCAAGGTGCACGGCCCGGTGAAGACGCAGTTCGGCTACCACCTGCTGGAGATCACCAGCCGCAGCTAGCCGGCGGTCGGGCGAAGCGCCGGCGCCGCCGCGGCGGGCGCCGGCGCTCCCGAATGGGCTAGGGCAGCAACGCGAGCGACGCTGCGTTGCTCACAAACGCGATCGGCTGCGGCTGCGTCAGGTCGAGCGCGAACCACGCGTGGTGCAGCGTGGACCCGGTGAGGATCGGGTCGACCGTCGGTACGCTCAGCGTGAAGCTCGCCTCGGCCCGCCCCTGGGCATCGAGCAGGCCGAGCGTGTCGCCCAGCGGCGGCTCGTTGAAGTTCAGCCAGGTGAAGCTCAGGTAGAAGTCCGGGTTGAGCGGCAGCGTGAAGCCGGCGAACGGGAGCCCGGGCGCCGTGCCCGTGATGGAGCCCAACACCACGTAGGCGAGGCCCGCGTAGGCCGGCCCGGCGTCGAGCCGCAGCTCGTGCACGCCGCCGTCCTCGAACGTGAGCGCCCCCGGCGCGCCGAAGAGCGACGGGCAGCCGGATCCGGACACCGAGAACTCGTAGCTCCCCAGCCCGAGGCTCCCGGCGAACAGACGGTCTCCGCGGACGGCCACGGCGTTGCCGAACTGGCTCCACGGTCGCGGCGCGGGCGGCGCGATCTGGGCGGTCTGGGTCCATCCCGTCGGGCCGAGGTCGAAGACCGACACGCGGCCCTGCTCTTCGGCGTTCACCGCGCCGATCGCCGCGCGGTCGCCGTCGAGCGCGACCGTCCAGCCGAAGAGACCCTCGTCGGTGGGGTCGGCCGGGCTCAGGCGGGCCGTCTCGCTCCACGCGCCCGAGCCGTGCTCGAAGACGTAGGCCGCCGACGGCGGCGCCGTTGAGAGCTGCGCGCCCGGGGCCCCCACCAGGATCCGCCCCTGGTCGATCGCGACCGAGACGCCGAAGTCCGCGTTGGACAACCCGTCGCTGGGCAGCAGCTGCGCCTCGGCTTGCCACGCCGAACCGTTCGAGCGGAAGACGTAGGCGGCGCCGGAGTTGGTGCCCGCCGGGAAGACCACGTCGTTGTAGGCCCCGACGACGGCGACATCGCCCTCCAGCGCGACCGACCAGCCGAACCAGGCGTGGAAGAAGGGGCTCGTGGACCAGAGCGCGGGCCCGAATTCCCAGCCGCTGGCCGTGCGCTCGAGCACCCAGGCGCGTCCGGCCGAGCTCGTCGTGCCCACGTCGGCGAAGGGCTCTCCGACCAGGGCCCGGTCGCCGTCGAGCGCGATCGACTGGCCGAAGAAGCCGTTCTGGCAGATCGGCACGAGCTTCTGGTTCTCGACCCAGTCCCCGTCCACGCGCTCGTAGACGTACACCGCGCCGTAGACGGCGAAGGGGCAGACCGCGGCGCTACCGGTCTTGTTGGGCGCACCGACCAGGATCGTGTCGCCCTCCACCGCGACCGCGCGGCCGAAGAACTCGTTGGGCGTCGCGTCTCCCGCGATGAGCCGCTGGGTCTGGGCCCAGCCTCCGCCGGGCGTAGGCTCGAAGACGTAGACGGCGCCCTGCGAGCACTCCCCACCGCCGATGCACGGAGCGGCCTCAAAGGGCGCCCCGACCACCAGCGTCGCGCCGTCGGTGTCGATGGAGAAACCCAACCCGATCAGCTTGGCCGGGTCGTCCGGCGCCAGCGCCGCAAGCGGACACTGGGCGAGGGCCGGGGGAGCGAGGACAAAGAACGCGAGCGACGACAGAACGGCGCAGATGCGCATGGATGCAACTCCTCTGGATCCGTCGGATCCGGAAGTCGGGGGGAGCAAGGGCAACTACCCGCTCCGCCGCCGCGGTTACGCGGGAACTCGAGCTACGGCAGGAGCGTCAGCGGAGCGGCGACGCTGGCGAAGGTCAGCGGCTGCGGCAGCGCCGGGTCGAGCGCGAACCAGGCGTGGTACAGCGTCGTCCCCGCCAGCGACGGGGGGACCGTCGGCGAGCTCAGCGTGAAGGTCGCCGCGCCGCATCCGTCGGCGTCGAGCACTCCGAGCGACCCCGAGAGCGGCGCCTCGCCCGGGTTCGCCAGACCGAAGGCGAGGTACGCGTCGAAGTTCAGCGGCAGCTTCAGGCCGGCGAAGGTCAACCCCGGCGACGTTCCGCTGAACGACCCGACGACCGTGTACGTCTCCCCCGCGTGAGCCTGTCCGGCGTCGAGGTGCAGCGTGTGCACGCCGCCGGCCTCGAAGGACAGCGCGGGGGGCGCGCCGAAGAGCGAGGGGCAGCCTTGCTCGGTAAGCGAGTACTCGTACGAGCCCTGCTCGAAGGTGCCGGCGAAGAGCGTATCTCCGCGCAGCGTCACGCCGACGCCGAACAGTGGGAGGTCGTCGTCGGGCTCGGGAAAGGGCGGGGCCAGCTTGGCGGTCAGCGTCCAGCCGGTGGGACCCTCCTCGAAGATCGCGACGCGCCCGCCGTCCTCTTCGTAGGCGGCGCCGACGGCGACGCGGCCGCCGTCGATCGCGACCGAGCTGCCGAACCCGTCGCCGGGCGAGGTGTCGGGCGTGGTGAGGCTCGCCGCGAGCGACCAGCCCTCCGACGACTTCTCGAAGACGTAGGCCGCCGGCGCCGGGCCGCCGGCGAACGCCGCCGGAGCTCCCACGACGACGCGGCCTCCGCGCAGCGCGACGGACCTCCCGAAGTCGGTCTGCTCCTCGCCGACGGGCGGCTCCAGCCTGGCCTCGAACTGCCAGGTGTCGCCGAAGCGGCGATACAGGTGCGCCGCGCCCGCGCCCTTGAGGCCGAACGACGCCTCGGTGGGCGCTCCGACGACCAGGAGCTTGCCCTCGAGGGCGAGCGAGGTGCCGAACGAGCCGGCCGCTTCCGGCGTCGACGAGTAGAGCTCCTGTCCCGGCGACCAGCCCCCCGCCGTGCGGTCGAGCAGCTGCACGCGGCCCGCCTTCGCGACGCTGGGGTGATCGGCGCTCGGCGCTCCTACGGCGGCGCGGTCGGCGTCCAGCGCCAGCGCGCCTCCGAAGCCGTCGCAGTTGCCCAGGAGCTTGTCGGTCTGCATCCAGTCGGCTCCCGCCAGCTCGAAGACATAGACGGCCCCCTGGCTCGCGCCGGTGCACCCGCCGACGGACGGGCCGCCGAGAGCCCCCACGAGCACGGTGTTGCCCTGCGCGGCGACCGCGAGCCCGAACAGCAGGAACCAGCTGGGGTCGGACGGGACCAGCTTGTGCGTCTCGGTCCAGCCGCCGGCCGCGTCCTCGAAGACGTACGCGGCGCCGGGCAGGCAGAACTCGTCTTCGCACAGTCCGGCCGCCACGGGTGCGCCGACGACGGCGGTCGTCCCATCGACGGCCAGCGGATACCTGAGCTCGTCGAGCAACGACGGGTCGTCCGGGACGAGCGCCGCGCGCGGGCACTGGGAGGACGGGGCGGAAACCAGCGCGAGAACGGCGAGGGCCGACAGGGGTAGGTCGCGGGTCAAGGGCTTTGCTCCTTTGCGGATCGTGGATCCGAAAGCGGGGGGAGCACGCACTCTACCGCGCGCACGAGCGGAGGTTACGGCGACCTGCCCGCGGCGCCGAAAACCGCGCGCGGGCCAGCTAGCGGGAATCCCCTCGTCCCCTTACGGTGACCTCCGGCGCCTTGCCGCGCCTCGGGCTTCCTCGGGCCCGATTCCTTGCCCCACCAACTGAAGGAGATTGAGATGTTCCGCTCGCTTTGCTCGCTTGTGATGCGTGCGTTTGCGGTCGCGCTGATGGTCAGCGGCGGCTGGATGATGTTCGTCGGGTCCGCGGTCGCCGCGGACGGAGACATATTCGAAGTGCCGGCAGAAGGGAAAGAGTGCTGCCGGCAGGGCGTGATCTTCCTGCCGGAGGACGCGTGCGGCGGCTGCGCCAAGGACCCGATCACCTGCGCCGGGACCGCGTGTGAAGACACCGAGAACGGCGACTGCAAGAAGGGCGAAGGCAGCTGCAAGATGAGCGACAACGGCGAGGTCGTTTCGGTGAAGTGCTACAAGTGCACGACGCCGACCATCCCCTGTGGCGTCGGCAAATCGCGCTGCAAGAAGGAATCGACGAACGACTCCGCCAAGATCATCACGTACTGCTCGGGCACGCTCTGTAGCTAGGCCCGACTTCGACAATCGGTTCGGCGGGCCGGCGGTCGAGCCGTCGGCCCGCCCCTTGCAACCTCCGAGATCGGAGCCCCCATGGTTTGCCTGCTCGTCCTGGGGCTCGCGGGGTGCCCCCTTGCCCTAACCCCGTCCTCCGCGCCGCAGGAGCCCGTGCCGCTGGCGCCCGCCGAGATCGAGCACGAGCTCGCCCGCCTCGCGGCGCTGGACGTCTCGGTCGACTACCGGATCGACTTCTCCAACGCGACGTTGGACCTGGTGAAGCTCGCCGAGGCGGGCGTCGACGTCGAGAGCGTGCGCGCGTTGCGCGACAAGCCCGAGCCGACCGAGGCCGACCTCTTCGCGGCGGCGGACGAGGCACGGCGCGCGCTGGCGGCGGTGCTCGAAGGGAGCGCCCCGCGGGGCGGCGCCCTCGACCACTGGCGCGGCGCCTACGACAACACCAGCACGCCCGCCTACTCGGTCGAGCGCGGAGCCAACCTCTCGCTGCTCGACTGGCGCGACGGCGGGCTCGCCTACCGCGCCTCCACGGGCCAGCTCAGCCTGGAGACGGCGCACCAGCTTCCCGCCGTGCGCGACGTCGCCTATCTGATGCGCCCCTTCCCCACGCGCCGCGACATCCAGGACTCGCTGCGGGTCTACCTCTGGTCGGCCCAACCCGCGCCCGACGGGGCGGCGTCAACCTGGTCGGCGATCACGGTGCGCGAGCCGGAGCACCAGCGCAAGATGTCGACGCTCGGCCTGCGGGCCGAGGACGGCCTGCCCTCCTGGGGCGCGTACTTCGACGTGAACGGCGTCGTGCACGACGCCGCGGTCTTCGACGTCGAGCCGAGCGACGACGGCGTGGCCTACCTGCGCGAGGCGCTCCGCATCACGTTCGAAGTCGACGACCGCTACGCGATGGTGCTGCGGTACGTGCTGACCGATCACGTGCTGCACACCGAGCTGCGCGAGCCCGTGCTGACCGTGCCGACCGGCACGTTCCTGTACGACCTCACGTCGGGCGCCGCGAACGCGCGCTGGTACGGCGTCGATACGGCCAGCTGGCCGGAGCAGGTGTCGAGCCACGTCGCCTTCGACGCCTCGGCGCCGCCGCGCGAGGCCGGCGCGCCGCCGCCGGCCTCGCGCCTCGCGCGGCTCACGCCGCTGGCCGGGATCGGCGTGCTCCTGCTGGGCGTCGTGCTCTTCGTGCTGTCGAGGCGGGTGTCCCATGCGTCGGCTTAGCCTGGCGGCGCTCGCGCTGCTCGGCGGCCTCGCCGGCAGCGGGTGCTCCAAGACCGTCGATGCGGCCGAGCCCGGCCGGCTGGAGCTGTTCGGCGAGTTCGATCTCGGCGTCGTGCGCACCCCGACCGCGCGGGAGGTGCGGCTGCGGAACGCGAGCGGCGCGGCGTGGACCGAGATCGAGCTCAAGACCAGCTGCGGCTGCCTCGGCTTCCATACCGAGCAGTCGACGGTGGCTCCCGGCGAGGAGCTCATCGCCACCGCCAGCGTCGACCCGCGGCGCGAGAAGCGCGGCGCGTTCCACCAGAAGGCCTACGTGCGCACCCAGCCCGAGGGCGCGACCTACTACGCCGAGTTCCACGGCCTGCTGCTGCCACCGGCCCAGGCCGAGCCCAGCACGCTGGTCGTGACGCTCGATCCGGGGCAGGAGTCGGCCGAGGCCGCGCTGCGCGTCGTGGTCCCAGCCGAGGCGTCCGAGCCGCCGCCGCGCATCGCGCGCGTCGAGGGCACCGGAGCGCGCGTCGTCGAGCTTGCGTTCGACGACCCCGAACGCATCGACGACGCGTGGAGCGTGCCGCTGCGCGCGACGCTCGCCGCCGACCCGGAGCGCCGCGACTACGCCGACGCGCTGGAGCTCGACGTGTCGACCGAGGCCGCGACGGTGCGAACGCGCGTCGCGCTGCGCGCGGAGCACCGCACGGTCTACTCGGCACTGCCCCAGAGCCTGGTCCTCAGGCGCGATGCGGATGGCCGCGTCGCGGGCCGGCTGAGCGTGCAGGTCGGCGCCGGCGCGCCGCCCTACCCGGCGGTCGAGGACTGGTCGACCGAGCCGCCGCTCGTCGGCGCCTTCGAACCGGACGCGGGCGGGCTGGTGCGCTTCTCCTTCGACGTCCCCGCCGGCGTGACGCTGGTGAAGCTGCGCGTGCGCAACGAGCACGGGGAGCTCGAGGTGCCGATGGTGATCTCCGGTGGCGGAGCCCCGCGCTAGGTCGCGGCTCCTGGCCGTCGCGGGCCTCGCGTTGGCGTTGGTCGGCGCGGCGCTGCTGCTCGGTCCAGGGCGTGGCGCGCCGCCGTCGGACGGGGCCGCTGCCCCGCCGGCGGCGGCCTCGCCCCCGCGGGCGCCCGATGTAGCGCTCTCGGTGCCGACGGGGCCGGCGTCGGCGCGCCGCTCCGGTCTCGACCGCGGGCCCCGGCCCGGAGCGGCGGACGCACCTCCGCCCCGCAGCGCCGAAGGCGCCGCGGCACCGTCCGCACGGATCGCGGTGCTGGACGCCGCGGGGGAGCCGGTCGAGGGCGCGTGGATCTGGGTCTCGGACTACGGCAACCTCACCTTCCGCCGCCGCGCGTGCTGCACCGATGCGGCCGGCGAGATCACCGTGCCGGCCGCGCGCCCCGGGCATCGGGTTCTCGCCCAGGCCGAGCGCGGGCGCCCCTCGCGCGCGCTCTACCTGCCCGCCGGCTTCGGGACGGCGGGCCGCGTCGAGCTGACCCTTGGCGCCGGGCTCCCGGCATCGCTTTCGTGCGAGCTCGTGCTCCCCGGCGGCCAGCCGGCCGCGGGGGCGCAGCTCTCGCTCCTGCCGAGCGGCCCGGCCGCGGGGCGACGCGTGCCGCTGCTGTGCGCGACGGCCGACGGCGCCGGCCGCGTGGAGCTCGCGGGGCTGTGGCCCGGGCCGTGCTTGCTCGAGGCGGTGGCGCCGGGCCGCGGCGGGGCCCGCCGCGAGGTCGTGCTGAGCGCCGGCGCAAGGACCACCGAGCGGATCCAGCTCGGCGGCGGCTCCGAGCTGCGCGGCCTCGTGGTCGACGAGCGCGGCGCGCCGGCGCCCGGCGCCGAGCTGCGCCTGCGGCAGGAGGCGCGCACGATCGAGATCGTCGAGGGAACGACCGCCGCCGACGGCTCGTTTGCGTTCGATGGGCTGCTTCCGGTGTCGACCGGGATCTCGGCGCGGCACGCCGAGCTGGGGGCGAGCGCCGAGACGGTCGACCTCGCCGCCGGCCCCGCGCCGCCGCTGCGCATCGTGCTCTCCCCGCGGCTCGACCTCCGCGGCTGGGTGCGGCGGCCGGACGGCGAGCCTGCGGCCGGCTGGCACGTCAGCGTGCCGGTCGAGGGGCAGCGCGGCGTCTGGACCCACGCGGCGACGACCGATGCCGCGGGCGCCTTCGCGCTGCAGCGCCTGCTCGGTGGCCCGGTGCGGCTCGACCTGCGGCCGCCGCCGGGCGGCTTCGCACCCGTGGCCGACCGGCACGTCGTCGAGGCGGGCACCCTGGACGCGGTGCTGGTGGTCGACCCCGGCGGGTTGCCGAGCGCGTTCGTCACCGCGCGTCTGGCGATGGCCGATGGGCTCGCGCTCGGGAGTGGCGTCGCGTCGCTCAAGCCGCCGGACGAGATCGTGGGCTACGAGCTCAGCGTGGCGGCCGAGTCGGCCGAGCTCGCCGCGGGACCGCTCGTGCCCGGCGTCTACGAGCTCGCGCTCCAGCTGCGGGGAGCGGTGCGCTACCGCGCCGCGGTCGAGCTGGCGCCCGGGCAGCGGCTCGACCTCGGCACGCTGGTGCTCTCCCCCTCGGGCGAGCTGCTCTGCCGCGCCGAGGGGCTGCGCGACGACGACGGGCGCGCGCGCATCGTGCTGATTCGCCTCGATCGCGAGGAGCTCTGGCTGATCGCGTCGCCCGAGCTGGGCGAGGCGCGCTTCGACCATCTCGACCCCGGCGACTACGCGGTCGAGCTCCACGTCGACGGCGAGCGGGTCGCGCGCGAGCGGACCGCGGTGCGGGCGCGCGAGAGCTCGCGCGTGCTGCTGCGTCGTCCCTGACCGCCGAAGCGGGGACGCGGCGCGCGCCGCTCAACTGGCCTGCGCGAACTCGACGGTGAGGTCGACCCGATGCTCCGCGGCACCCGCCGGCACGTCGATCTCGACCCACCGCGTCTCCAGCCCGGGACCGCTGAGCTTGACGCGGGCCGGGCCCGGCGGCAGGTGCGTGTGGAAGGCGCCCGCGCCGTAGTTCACCGTCGTCGACCGCTGCCGGCCGCGGCTGTGCACGACCAGCGTGAAGTGCTCGAGCGGCTCCCCCGCGCCGGTCCGGATGCGGAAGTCGGTGCGGCACAGCGGGTGCTCGAGCGTGAGCTCGGTGGTCCCCGGCAGCGTGATCCTGCGGCTCGGAAGCGCCGCGAGCAGGCCGCCGTCGTCGAGCTGCAGCCGATAGACCCCGGGCGGAGCGAGGAAGGGGGTGCCGTCGAGCACCAACGGGTACGTGGTCTCGGGATCGCGCTCCGCGGGCATCAGCTCGGCTTCCAAGGCTCCGAACGGCGTGCCGTCGTGGCGGAGCAGGTGCACCTCCCCCAGCGTGAGCTCCGGCAGGTCGGCGATCGTATCGGCCTGCACGATCGTGGGCGCGAGCTCGTCGGGCGTGACGAGCTGTAGGTTGAGCTCCACCGGCCCGACCGTCTCGCCGGTCACCGTCGCCGCGACCGTCGCGGAGCGACGCGGCGTGCGTGGGACCAGCAGGAGCGGGTACGTGCCGGGGAAGGTGCGCTGCAGGTCCTCGCTCAGCATCAGGATCGCGTCGTCGCGGGCGGCGCGGTCGTTCCACGCGTCGCCGTCGGTCGCATAGGCGATGCCGATCATCCGATCGCCAACGAGCTCGACGCACGCCGCCAGCGGAGCGGTGAAGCGCAGCTCGACCCGGTCGATGCCGCCCGCCACGACGTGCACCGCCCGCAGGTCGTCCGCCCGGGCGAGGCCCGGCGCGAAGGCCGCCACCGCGTTCCGGCGCGGCGTGAGGCCCTCGAAGCGCAGCAGGCCGTCCGGGCCGCTGACCGCAACGTGGATGCCGTCCGGGCCTACGCCCGGGTCGCGGCCGACGAAGGCGGCGAGCCGGCGCCCGCGCGGCAGGCCGATCGGCGACAGCGCGACGAGCACGCCCTCCGCGGGGCGCCCGTCGGCGTGTCGGCAGACGACCTCGAGCGCGCCCGCGCGTTCGAGCGTGACGGCCCGGGGCTCGGCTCCTTCCCCGGGCGCCGGCGCCGGGTCGACGACGCGCGCGCAGAAGCCCGCCGCCTTCGCCAGCAGCGGCGCGCGGGGCGTGTCGAGCTCAACGCGCCCCGCCGCGTCGGCGCGCGCGACGAGCGTCTGCTGCCGCTCCGGCGCGAGCGTTCGCGTTCCGAGCTCGCCCGCGGCGCTCCACAGCTCCGCCCCCGGAACCGGCGTGCCCGCCGCGTCGACGAACCGCAACCGCAGGGCCGCCCGAGGCGACGCCGCCGAGCGGGCTCGGCGCTCGCCGTCCACCGCGCTCAGCCGCGTCGCAGGCTCGCCGGCGGACGACGCGCCGGACCCGGCGGCCTCGACCGCCGCCGTATCCCGCGGGCCGCCGCGGACGAACACGCCCACCGCAAGCACGAGCGCCACTCCCGCCGCGCCCCATGCCGCACGGCGGTCGAGCAGATGTCGAAGCCAGGACACCGCGCGTCGCCCCTAGTGGTAGCACATGCAGACCGGAAGCAGCGCGGGGAAGCTCGTGGCATCCATGCAGATGTCTCCGTCCGTGTCGTAGTCGGGGCACTCGTCGTCGGTGCAGTCGGCGCTGTAGTGGACGGAGCCCTCCCCGTCAGGGCACGCGATCAACACGCCGTTGCAGCTCCCGAGCCCGCCGCCGGTGTCGCAGCGGCACCAGAAGTACAGCTTGTAGCCCTTCACCGTGAACTTGCCCACGAAGTGCTGCTCGCACTTGCCGTTGTTGTCGCAGCCCCCGGGCTTGGAGCACTGGCCGTCGAACGTCCCGTCGGCCGCAATCTCGGTCAGGTAGACGCAGTAGTTGTAGTTCTGCGCGGGGCTCCCTCCCTGCGCCGTGGCGCGCGGCGTGGTGCACAGGAGCAGCGGGAGCAGGGCGACGAGGGCAAGGGGGATACGGATCATGGAGGAACTCCTGGCAGGTGGCGAAACCGACGTCCGAGCGCCTCGTGATCTGCCGCTGCGGCCTGCGGGTTTGGGGAAGCCGCTCTTTTTCTCCGCGCGTGGCTCCCGGTGCCGGGAGGAGCGGATCCGGGGAAGGCCAGGGCCGCTGTAAGGCAGCCCCGGCCCCGCTCGAACCACCCGGTGCAGGCGCGCTCGCCCGTCCCGGAAGGGCGCGGAGGGCGCGATCCACATCCGCATTACACGACCGAGGAGACACCCGCATGCATCGCGCGACCCATTCCTTCCCCGGCGCCCCCTTGGGGATCGGTTTCCTTCTCACGCTTGGACTCCCGCTGGCTGCGGCCGGTTCACAGCCGGCGCAGGGCGCGCCCGCGCCGTGCGCAGACGGCTTCTCGAAGGTCAGCGACACCCAGGGCGACTTCTCGGCTGGGCTCGACGACGAGGATTGGTTCGGGCGAGCCGTGGCGCCGCTCGGCGATCTCGATGGCGACGGCGTCGATGATCTCATCGCGACGGCGGTGCGCGACGACGACGGAGCCGGCGACGCAGGATGCGCCTACGTCCTCTTCATGAACCCGGACTCGACCGTTGCGGCCAGCCAGAAGATCTCGGCGACCTCCGGTGGCTTCGGAGGCCCGCTCGCTGCGAACGACTACTTCGGCCAGTCCGTAGCCAGCTTGGGAGACGTGGACGGCGACGGAGTCGTGGACGTCGCCGTGGGAGCGATGGGCGTGGACGACGGTGGGGTCGACCGGGGAGCGGTCTGGATCCTCTTGCTCAACGCCGACGGGACGGTGCGAGCCGAGACCAAGATCAGCGACCTTCAGGACCTGGACGACGGTGACCGGTTCGGGGTCTCGGTCGCCGGCCTCGGCGACCTGGACGGCGACGGGGTTCCGGACGTTGCGGTCGGGGCGCAATACGACGACGATGGAGGGACCGACCGCGGCGCGGTTCGGATCCTCTTTCTGAACCCGGACGGAACCCTCAAGGCTCTGACCAAGATCAGCGACGTCCAAGGCGGTGCGACGCCCCAGCTCGACGACGGCGACTGGTTCGGTCGCGCGCTGGCTGCGCTTGGCGACGTGGACGGCGACGGCGTGGGCGAACTCGCCGTCGGCGCGCACAGCGACGACGACGGGGGGGCGGACCGAGGAGCGGCTTGGATTCTGTTCCTCGCGGCGGATGGGACGGTCCGCGCGACCGGCAAGATCAGCGCGCTCGCCGGCGGATTCCTCGGGGTGCTCGACGACGGCGACTACTTCGGAGGAGCGCTGTCAGCGCTGGGCGATCTGGACGGGAACGGGGTGCCCGACCTGGCCGTTGCCGCCGCGTACGACGATGACGGCGGCCCGGACCGCGGCGCCGTGTGGGTCTGCTACCTGCTGCCGAGCGGCGCGGTCCTCGGCCACCAGAAGCTCTCGGACTTCAGCAGCCCCTGCCACGGCGGGTTGGACGACGTGGACTTCTTCGGATCTTCGATCGCCTCCCCCGTGGACCGCGACGGGGACGGCGTGCCCGAGCTTCCCGTCGGCGCGATCTGGGACGACGACGGAGGCAGCAATCGCGGCGCGGTCTGGGTCCATCCGTTGGCCCCGGCGGGCTGCAGCGTCCGGAATGGCTCGCTCGGTATCAACCCGATCGACTGTGCGTGCGCCACTCTGCCGCTGCTGGGTGCCGGCTGGGAGACGACCATCGCGGTCGGGCCCTTCACCGCCGTCACGGGGCTGATGGTCAGCTACGGAGGTCCCCTGGAGGGGACCACGCTCTTCGGCTGGGAGCTTCTGGTCGCACCGGTTCCGGGCGTACCTGTGCTCGGGATCCCGGTGGGGACGCAGATGGTCGTGATCCCGAACGTGGCGGGGCTGGTTGGCGTCGAGCTGTCGGTGCAGGGGTACCGAATCGACATCCCGCCCGGAGCGAGCAGCGACGTAACGCTGACGAACGCGCTCGACATCCGGATCGGGGGCTGAGCCAGGCGACCCCCTCGGGCGAGTCGCCCGCACTCCCCGGGGGGGCGGCTACCCGCCGCTCAGTACGCCACGGCTTGTACCCAGTTGCCCCAGTCGTTCGCGGGGAGCGCGTACTCCTGCACCGTCCAGAACGTGTCGTCGTCGGCCGGGTCGACGCCGGTGATGCTGTAGTCGCCCCAGCGGCTGGTGCCGCCCGCGTCGAGGAAGGTGTAGGGCGCTTCGCCCGCTTTCAGCAGCAGCGGTGCGTCGGTGGTGCCGGGCGGATAGGCCGGGCGGCGCGCGGCGGCGTAGGCGCCGGCGAACTGCAGCGGGCCGGAGCCGGTGAAGCCGAGGAGTGCCTCTCCGTTGGCGTTGACCGCGATCGAAGGCATGAAGAAGCTGAGCGCGGGGTCCGCGACCTCGCCCCACTGCACGAGGCCCGGGGCCGCGGGGTCGATCTCGTACCACCGTACGCCGGCGCGCCCGTCGACGTTGACGCAGTGGGTGGTCCACACCGAGCCCGCGCGCTGCACCGCGTTCATCGGGCGCGTGCTTCCGGCGGTGAGCAGGATGCCCGTCCCCGCCTGCGGCGCGTCGGGTGCCTCGGAGAAGGCGGGGACCGCGACGTCGCCGACCTCGCTCAACGCGGGGGCCGCGAGCGGTCCGGTCACGCGGCGCAGCCGGAGGCTCGACGAGCTCTTCCGCGAGACCAGGTACACGCCGCCCGAGTCGCCGAACGCCACGCAGGGTTGGATCGCGCCTTCGAAGGGCAGCTGACGCCAGGCGGTGATCGCGCCGAGCGCCGGCGTCGCGCCCAGGAGCGGTGCCTTGTCGAGCGCGAAGATCGTCATGTTGGGGCCGACCATGTAGGCGGCGACGTAGATGCCCGCGGCGTCGACGCCGAGCGTGGGATAGTCGGGCCACTTGCCGGCGTCGGTCCCCGAGGCGGCCAGGAAGGAGGTCTTGAACCAGGGGCCGGTCGGGTCCGAGGACAGCGAGTACGCGAGGTAGATGCGCGCGCTCCAGTCGGACGCGATCAGCACGAAGCGCCCGTGGTGCGAGTCGTACGCGACGCGCGGGTCGCCCAGCGTGCCCGGGGCGCTCCAGAAGGCGGTCTGGGAGAGGCTCAGCAGCTTCTGACCGCTCGCCTTGTCGTACACCGCCAGGTGCCCGTTCGGCGCGGCGACGTAGTGGTCGGGGCCGGCGGCGCCGTTGGTGTCCGGCACGCCGAGGGCTCCGGGGTCTCCGTACTTCGGACCCGCGAAGCCGACGCCCGGCGCGGGCGGCGCGGCGCGGAAGGCGGGCGGCTCGGACGGAGCGACGGCGGCGGTGCTGCCGCTGGGCGACGCGGTGGCGGGCGTCGCGGCGTGCTCGGGCGCCGTCGCGCGGGGCCGCGCGGCGAAGTCGCCGCTGCCGACCTCCCAATCGAGCCCGAAGTAGCGGCTGCCGGTGAGCCGCATGCCGCGCTCGAGGCCCTCGAAGTCGACGGTGCGCTCGCGCGTCCCGTCCGGCGTGACCTCGTCGAAGGTCAGGTCGTCGATCGCGTACCAGCCCGCGCCGTCGATCGACGGGCGCGCGCGGAGCTCGATGCGATCGACGCCGGCGAGCTCGAGCGCCCACCACGCGGGCGCGTCGTCCAGCGTCTCGAGCCACTCGCTCCGCGCGACCTCGAGGCCGTCGCGGAAGCCGACCGCGTGCACGCCGCGCGCTGCGGCGCCGCGCGTGCCGTGCCCGGCGATCCAAAGGCCTCGCACGGTGACCTCGCCCGGGAAACCGATGCCGAGGCGCGTGTCGCCCCAGGCGTTGTAGGCGCAGCCCGAGCCCGAGTGCGCCGGGCTCGCGTCGCGTCGCCGCGGGATGCGCCACTCGCCCGGTGCGTCGCCGCGGACCTTCGGGTCGGGGTAGACCGGCGCGGCGGCGGCGCGGGCGAGAACCTGATCCATGGTCTCGACGACGCCCGGGCCCAGGAAGGCGGGCGCGAGGCGCTCGCCGGCGATGGGCGCGTCCTGCGGCGTGAGCTGGGAGGCGAGAGCGAAGAGCGAGGCGATCAACATGGCGGTGTCGGGGGCGGAGGAGGAGTGGCCGAGGGCGCAATCGTAGCAGCGCTCGGCGGCCTTCCCTCCCCCGCCCTACCGGGTCCGTACAGCTCCCGCGCTAGGGGCAGTTGTCGCCGATCCAGACCTGGAAGCCGTCGCACCCGACCGACACGAAGTCGAGGCAGCCGTCGCTGTCGACGTCGAGCAGCCCGACGTCCCAGGCGCCGGGGATGTAGAAGTCCGGGGTGGGTTGGAGGTCAAACGGGTCCACGAGCGCGGTCGAGCCGCCCGGCTGCGTGGTCTCGAGGATCGTGAGGGTCGTGCCGCAGCCGGTGAAGCTGAACACGTCCTGGGACGACACGAAGACGTCGTCGTCGCCGTCGTTGTCCACGTCGGCCAGCTTGATGTTGCCGGCCAGCGTGAAATTCTCCATCACCCGCCGCCCGGTGACCGGCACCTGGCTGATGTTGATCTTGCCGTTGGGCTTGGTGGAGAGGTTCAGGGTCGCGCCGTCCTGGTCGTCGCCGCCGACGTACAGGTCGATGCGCCCGTCGCCGTTCAGGTCGCCGGCGCCGTAGGAGTAGGGCTCCCCCGCGAGCGTCGTGACCGCCTGGGAGGCGGTGAAGTTGCCCTTGTTCCTGTTGACCAGGAGCTCGGGCGCGCTCAGCGGCTGGATCTGGACGATCTCCGGCGAGCCCCAGGTGTCGTTCTGGTTCATATCGAGCAGCAGCCCGACCGTGAACGCGCCGGAGTTGCCGGCGGTGACGCGCGCGATGGTCTCATCGACGAAGTTGCCGGTGCCGTCGTTGATCAGGAGCCGCGAGTAGTTGGCGTTCTTGTAGTTGCCGTAGTAGAGGTCGGCGTCGCCGTCGCGATCCACGTCGGCCAGCGAGACCGCGCACGAGAGGAGCTCGTCTCCGTAGTCGTTCGGGCTCATCGGGAGGTCGGTGGTGAACCAACCCGCGGGCACGTGCTGGAGGCCGAGCCATTGGCCCCCGGCGCCGGCGCCGAGGTTCAGGAACATGCGCTGCGGCTCGCCGTTGGTGGCGGCGAAGAAGACCTCGGGGTAACCGTCGCCGGTCGCGTCGGCGATGGTCACGTCGCGCGCGTCCATCGGGATGTTGAGGAAGTCGGGCGCCTTGGTGCGCGTCGACTGGTAGAGCTTGGCTCCGTCGCCGAGGAGCAGCATGGCCGGGAAGCCCCCGGCGCAGTAGCCCACGCGCTTGAACGCGGCGACCACGTCGGCGAAGCCGTTCTGGTCGAGGTCGCCGACCGCCAGGTCGGCCTCGCGCACGTAGTCGCCGGCCGGCACGTTCTGGCAGCCGGGCTCGAAGTACAGCAGGTGGGGCATGGCGTTGTTGGGCTCGAGCAGGTCGAGCACGAGCAGGTCGGGCCGCTCGTCGAAGCTCCACTGGGCGGAGCTCGCGCCGGCGAGGACAAGCAGGCTTGCGGAGGTGAGGATCCGGTGATTCATGGAACGCTCTGTGTTGGAAGTCGGGCTGGCGCGGCGGTACGCGTCCGCGCCTGTCGTCCGGTTGGCGTCCGGGCGCGGCGCGCGGTCGGCCCGCGACGAGCGGATGGAGTCGCAGCCGAAAGCCCCGACGATCGGGCGGGCCGCGACGTGGCGCCGGCCGGCGCGGATCGTTCGGCGCGACGCAAAACGAAGGAGGGGGCTCGTCCGCAGTGCGGACGGGCCCCCTCCTGTGCCTTGCGCCTGTGGGATCGCCTACGGCGTGATCAGCAGTCCGACCGGCTCGCTTACCAGCTCGAGTGCGAACGTGACCGGGTCCAGCACCCCGAAGGCGTGGTTGACGACCTGGCCGGCGAGCTGCGTGGTCGCGCCCGCCGCCAGGGCGAACTGGGCCGTCGCCCGTCCGTCGCCGTCGAGGTTCCCAAAGGAGCTCGTCAGCGGGTCGGTGTTCGGGTGGTTCGCCGTGAAGAGGAAGTAGGGATCCACGTTGAGCGGGATCGTGCCGCCGCCGATCGGCGTGCCGGGCGAGGTACCGCTGAGGCTGCCGAGCACGAGGTAGAGGCTGCCGGCGTGCTCGCTGCCCGCGTCCAGGCTGAGCGTCTGCGTGCCTCCGCCCGACTGCGAGATCGTGCCGACGTCGCTGTAGAGGTGGTTCGGAACGACCTGGTTCAGCCACACGTGCGTGCCGAAGGCGCGACCCAGGATCAGGTCGTCGTCGCCGTCCTGGTCGAGGTCGAAGAACGCCATGTCGTGCACGGCCTTGAGGTCGTCCTCCTCGAAGCCCACCGCGCCGATCCAGCCGCCGTCGCCGTCCAGCTCGCGCTCCTCGCGCAGCGTGATCTCCTCGCCCACGGCGCCGCCGGGGTTGTGGTAGATGTGCAGGCGACGCGTAACGCTGGAGTCGTCGGGGTCGATGTCGGCCTGCAGCACGTCGTTCCACCCGTCGTGGTCGAGGTCGACGATCAGGTTGTTGCCGCCGAAGCCGTCGTCGCCGCCGCTCAGGAATTCGTAGGTCTTGGCCGGGCCCCAGATCACGCGTCCCAGCGGGTCGTTGCCGAGGTTGTAGCGGTAGCGGTCGGGGTTGTCGTCGGCGAACGCGACGTCGAGGCGCCCGTCGTTGTTCAGGTCCCCCACGCCGATGTGATAGGGCGAGAAGGTGTGGAAGTCGTCGAAGATGTTGAACATCCCCGGGTCGGCCGGGTTGTTGTAGACCGCGGCCGCGTAGTAAGGCACGCCCAGGGAGGTCTCCTTCAACACGTCGTTGTAGCCGTCGCCGTTGATGTCGGCGATCTTGCAGTCGGTGCCGAAGCGCGACAGCAGCATGGTCTCGGTCATGCGCAGCTGGCTCTGGTCGGCGAAGTAGCCGGCGCCGTCGTTGATCAGCAGGCGGTCGTCGAGGTCCTCGAGCGGATCCTGCAGCGGGCCCCCGAAGACCCCTTCGTTGCTTATGTCGTAGTCGGAGAAGTACAGGTCGGGGTAGCCGTCGTCGGTGACGTCCCCCGCCGCGAGAGCGCAGAACACCGGGTTCTCAGGCAGGCCGGTCGTGAACTGGAACAGCTGCGGGAAGCGCGCGTCCTGGTACTCCAGGCCGTTCCAAGCGCCGCCGTCTGCGCCGAGATTCATGTAGACGCGCGGGTGCCCCAGGTGCTTGGGGTCGTCGAAGCTCAGGGTCGGAGCGGTGACCACGTCGAGCCAGCCGTCCTGGTCGACGTCGGCCAGCGCCACGTCGCGGTCGTTGGTCGGCGTCAGGAAGCCCTCGTCGCCCTCGATGTCGGCGGCGCGCGCGTAGTCGCGCGTGCGGTCGACCAGCAGGCCGCCCTCGTTCATCAGCAGCAGGTTGGTGCGCTTGCCGATCGTGCTGAACGGTTCCTTGCGCACGACGACCAGGTCGGTCCAGCCGTCCTGGTCCAGGTCGGCCCAGGCGAAGTCGACCTCGTTGTTGAGTCCGGACAAATCGAGGGCGTCGAGCCCCAGCGATCCGGCGTTGTCGGTCAGCTCGACCCACTCGTTGCCGAACTGAGCGGAGAGCTGGGGAGCGAGAAGGCCGACGAACGCGCCGAGCGAAAGCAGGCGGAACATGGAGGCTCCTGGTTAGAGGGGGTGCGGAGGACGGCTCGAACCTAACAACGGGGCGTCGCAGTGCAGGCAGAATCCGCCCGATCCCTGGCCGTGTGGGGCTCCGGGCCGTGGATGGAGTGTGTTGTTCCACTTTCGGGTTGGACGAATTGACCTATGGAGCGCACCACCGAGCGTCCGGGCTCGCCCGGCGCTTCTCCCGAGACTTTTCGGACCGCGGTGTATCCGTGCGGGTCGATCCCGCCCCGTGCGGTCATGACCCAAAGCGCTCCGCCTCGTTCCTCTTCCCTCCCCACCCTCCGCCGTCTCGTGCCCGCCGGTCTGCTCGCGGGCGGCGTCACGGGCCTCGCCGGCCTCGCCGCCGCGGGCATCCGCGACGAGCCGATCCCGATCGACTACCTGTTCGGCCCGGGCCTCGCGCCGACGGTGATCCACGACACCGACGCAACCGGGGTGCCGCGGATCGAGCGACTGGACGCGGTGACCGTGCGCCTGGTCAACGCCGACGGCAACCTCGACTTCCAGGCCCACGCCACGCCGGTGCCCGGCGTGAGCTCGCTCTTCGTAGTCGCGGACGAGCCGGACCCGATCGGCTTCCTCGTCGGGCTGGGCGCGGGGCAGAGCTCGTTCTCGATCCACAGCGGGCAGTCCGTGTGGATCACGGCGTTCGACTGGGTGGACGTCTCGCTGTAGGTCGTCGCAACTCAGCGCCGACCCGGACGCGGGTCCACCTCGCGGTCGGTCTCGACCGGGACGGCGATCCGCGCCCAGTACACGCGCCCGCGGTCGTCCCGCTCGCGTGCCAGGTCGAGCATCAGCCCCAGGTCGGGCTCGACCCGGCCCCGGAAGCGCTCCTCGCCGTTGACGGTCACGCTCACCGGGAGCTCGAAGTCGACCATGCGCGGGTGCAGGTAGATCGCCAGCTCGCGGACGCCGTTCGCCGTCACGTCGATGGCGTTGCCGTCGCGGGTGGCGCGCGCCGTCAGCGGGCCCTCGACGTCGGGGCGCGGGGTGACCTCCAGCCAGTGCAGCGCGTTCCACCGCAGCGGCCGCGTGTCGCTGTGGACCGTGTGATCCGGCCAGCTCTCGATGGCCCACGTCTGCGTGAACTTCATCTCGCCGCCGTGCCGCAGGTACACGGAGTCGCGGTACAGGTCGCGCGGGCGGGCGAGGAAGAAGCGCGCCACGTCGTCGAGCTCGTCGCGGTAGATCTCGTGCCCGCCGTCCATCTCGCGGAAGATCCAGTCGAGCTCGTGCTCCTTCGCCCACGCGGCGTTCGCGCGGTTGTGGTCGCGGATGCCGTAGGGCTCGTGCTTACCCCAGGTGGCGTAGCCCGGGACGTTCTGTAGCGCGCCGATCGCCTGCTTCTCGACGTAGTTGTAGCCGCCGCTCTGGGGCGACACCGCCGCCCAGCGGTCGGCGAGCAGGAGCACCGCGCGATAGGTCATGTGCCCCCCCATCGAGTGCCCGGTCGCGTAGATGCGGTCGGGGTCGACCGCGAAGCGGCGCTTCAGCTGGGAGAGCGTCGACAGCAGCAGCGAGTTCCCGATGTGCCCCCACCCGCGCGTCGAGACCGGAGCCACCACCAGCGCGCCCATCTCGCGCGCGAGGATCGGCGCGTACTCGGCGAGGTAGCTCTCCGCCACGCGCTTCGCCCGCGAGGCTGACATCGACGAGTTGCCGCCGTGCCCCACCAGCACGAGCGGTGCCGGCGTCGCGTGCTCGTAGCCGGGCGGAACGTACAGCAGGAAGCGCGAGGAGTAGTCGACGTGGTAGCACTCGACCTCGTGCTCGCTCGTCTTGCCGATCAGCTCGGAGACGTCGGGGTAGTCCGCGCGCGGCGCCCGCAGGGCTGTCTCCAGTGCGGCGGCGGAGTCGATCCCGGCCGCGGCGAGCTCCGCCACGAGGTCGGCGGTCGCGTCCGGCGCGGCCTCGAAGCGGGCGTCGAAGTACCCGTCGATCAGGCGCGCGGGCGCGGGTTCTTGAGCGCGGGAAGGGAAGGCCGAGGCCAGCAGCACGAGCGAGCAGAGGGCGAGGTGCATGCCGCCATTGAACACGACTCCACGCTGCGGCGCACGCATAGCCGCGCGCGCTCAGCGGAGCTGAATCCACGCCAGGGACACCAAGGCGCTCGCGCTCCACAGCAGCACTCCCAGCACGGTGGCCGAACGGGCGCGGCCGAGCAGGCCGTCGAGCCGGAGCCCAAGGCCGGTGACGAAGAGCGCCAGGGCGAGCGGAAGCGGCGCGAGCGACGCCACGCGATCGCCGAGCCCGCCCAGCGCCGGCACCGCGCTGCGCAGCGCCGCCACCGCCACGAAGGCGAGGATGAAGCCCGGGATGCGCACCCGTTCGGCGGGCTCGGCGCCGCCCGCCTTGGTCCGCAAGAGAGCCGCGAGCGGCACCACCGGGACGATCCAGAGCGCCCGCGCGAGCTTGGTGATGGTCGCCAGCTCGAGCGACGCCGGGTCGAAGGCCGCCGCCGCGCCGACCACCGAGCTGGTGTCGTGGATGGCCACGGCGCACCAGCGCCCGAAGGCCTCCGGCGACAGGCCCAGCAGGCGGCCGAGCGGCGGGAAGAGGACCAGCGCCACGGCGTTCAGCGCGAACACGACGCCGAGCGCGATCCCCACGTGCTCACCGCGGGCGCGGAGGGCCGGCGCCGTGGCGGCGACCGCGCTGCCGCCGCAGATCGCGGTGCCGAAGGTGACCAGGGCCCCGACGTCGTTCTCCACCCCAAGGCGCCGCGTGAGCCACCGGCCGAGGCTCAGGGTCAGGGCCAGCGTGCCCAGCGTGACCGCGAAGCCGTCGCGCCCGACGCGCAGCACGTGCCCGAGCTCGAGGCCCGCGCCCAGCGTCACCACGCCGACCTTCAGCAACCAGGGGGCCGCCGAGGCGCTCCAGGCCGGGACCGCGACGTGGGCCCGGCGCAGGAGCGTTCGGAGGAGGAGCCCCCAGGCCAGCGCCGCCGGTGCGCCCAGGCCGGCCGCCAGCGTGAGCAGGGCTCCGCTCGCCACCGCGGCCGTCGAGGCCGTCCCACGGGATTGCTGCGCATTCATCGCCGTCGAGGATCGTCGGGCTGGCATCGGAGCGGTAGATTGATATCACGATTAGGCATCAGGGAGATTGATGGCCGGTCGACCCCCACCTCATGAGCGAAGCACCCCTCGACCCCACCCTCCTCGCGACCTTCCTCGACGTGCTTCACCACGGCGGGATCGGTGCGGCGGCCCGCGCGACCGACCTGTCGCAGCCCGCGATCACCGCCCGCATCGGACGCCTCGAGCGGTCGCTGGGGACCACGCTCCTCACGCGCTCTCCCAAGGGCGTCGCGCCGACGCCGGCGGGCGACCGGCTGGCCGGCTATGCGCGGCGCGTGCAGGAGCTGCTCGACGAGGCCAGCGTCGAGGTACCGGCCTCGGACGCGAACCTGGGGCGTCTCTCGCTCGTGGCGAGTACGACCATCGCGGCCTACGCGCTCCCGCCGGCCCTGGCGGCGTTTCGCACGCGCTACCCGCTGGTGCCGCTCGACGTGACGGTCGCGAACACCCGCGACGCGATCGAGGCGGTGCGCGACGGGCGCGTGCCCATCGGGCTGGTGGAGGGCCACGCCCGGGCCTCGGGCGTGCGACTCGAGCCGTGGATCGACGACCACATCGTGCCGGTGGTCGCGACGGGCGCGCCCTGGCGCCTGCGCTCGGTCGAGGAGCTCGACGACCTCCCCATCCTGTGGCGCGAGGCGGGCTCGGGCACCCGCGCGGTCGTCGCGCGCGCCCTTGGTCGGGCGGGCGTGCGCCGCCGGCCGCGCGGCCGCGACCTGGTGCTCGCTTCGAGCGAAGCGATCGCGGGCGCGTGCGCCGCGGGCCTCGGCGTCGCGTTCCTGTCGCGCTGGACGCTGGGGCCGCAGGTCGCCGCCGGCCGCCTGCGGCCGGTCGCGGCGCTCGAGCTCGAGATTCGGCGCACCTTCCGCTGGGCGCTGCCGAGCGGTGCGTTGGGCGGGACGGCGGGGCTCTTCCTGAAGCTCGCGCGCGGGCTGCCGCTGACCCCGGCCTAGTGGCGTGTCGCGGCAGTTCGGTGCAGGAGTTTGGTGACCTTTCGCTCGTGGCAAGGCGCGCCGACGACGCGTATCCACCGCGATACTCGGAGGAGGCGCCACGCAGCCACGGGCGGAAGGACGCGGAGCTTCTGCATCGAACTGCCGCGACACCCCACTAGAGGCGGACCTCGATCGCGCGGTCGAGCAGCTCGAAGCCCTGCTCGACCAGCCGCTCGTCGGCCTCGTCGAAGACGGCGACCGAGTACCGCCCGGGCTGCAGCGCGAGCCGCAGCGGCCGCGGCCCGGTGCACCCGCCGCTCTCGACGACGAAGCCCTCGGCGTCGAAGACCCGGAACGTGTAGCCCTCGAAGGCGCCGGTGGCGTCGATCAGCACCGCGCCGAGCGGCTGCGCGCACCGCAGCAGCACCCCGTCCACGCGGCCTTCGCTCGTGTCGACGACCACGTTGGCCGAGCGGATGCGGGTGCCCTCGGCCAGCGCCCAGACGCGGTAGGCGCCGCGCCCCGCGTCGAGCTCGAAGCGCCCTGCGGAGTCGCTCTTGGTGACGAGCTGTGGGAAGAAGGCGTCGCCGATGAGCGGGTCCGGGCCGGAGGACTGCGCGCGGAAGTGCAGCGTCGCGACCGTCGGCTGTCCGTCCGGCCCGAGCACGACCCCGGCGATCTTCGAGCTTCGGGTCAGCGGCACGTCGCCGAGGTCGCGCACCTCCCCCGCCGCGAGCTCGAGCTGCAGGCGCAGCTCCTCGTAGCCGTCGACCTTCGCCGTGATCTGCGCCGCGCCGGCGGCGACGCGCGCGTGCTCGATCCGGCCGCCGCTCGCCGCGGCCTGGTCGCCGGAGCTCGACCTCGCGCTGCCGGCGACGGCGATCATGTGGAAGCTCGGCAGCAGCACGTCGCGGGTCTCGGCGTCGACGAGGCGGTAGCGGACGGTGGCGTAGAGCGCGTCCAGCGCGCCGGGCTCGACGACGAAGACCACCTCGTCCGCCATGCGCGGCAGGTGCTGCGTCGCGAGCACGGCCTGTTGCACCATGAGGCTGACGCTCAGCGGCGGGCTCCGATCGAGCTCGAGCACGCACACGACGCCGCGTTCGGTCTCGTCCTCGAAGGGGTTGCGCGCGCCGTAGGCCAGGCGATACGGCATGCCCGGGGGATAGTCGTGCAGCAGCGAGGCGCGCGGCGGCTCGGCGGTCGCGACCGCGGTGACGCGCGCGTGGTTCACCTGGACCCACCCGGTCCTGCGCGACTCGAAGGCCGGCGCCCCGTTGGGGTCGACGGCGCGTACGCGCAGCACGAGCGCGGGCGGAAGCTCGAGGTCGAGCATGAGCTCCCCGAGCTCCCCGAGCTCATCGAGTTCCTCGGGCCGCAGCTCGACCGCCCGCTCGGTCGGCCGGAAGCCGTCCGCCACGGCGCGGAGCCACAGGCGCCCGGGCTCGGCGTCGGGCAGCACGAACTCGTCGAGCTCGTAGAACAGCGCCCGCTCCCGACCCGAGCCGTCGATCGCGGAGACGCTCGCGTCGGTCTCCTCGCAGGAGATCAGCTTGCCGTCCTCGTCGACCAGGCGAATCCGCAGGGATCGGGTGCCGTCGGCCGGGCCCGCCTCCGCGAGGTCCGGCGCATCCGGTGCATCGGGGGCGGGGACGCTCGCGGGCCCGACGTCGTCGAGGCTTGGCGCCGCGCGGCGCGCGACTTCGGGCGGAGAGGCGAGCTCCGGAGCCTGCGTGCCGGCGGCCGAGCTCGCCCGGCGCGGAGCGGCCGGGTCCGCGTCGCGGCCTCCGCTCCAAAGGAAAAAGGCGGCCACGCCGAGCGCGACGGCCGCGAGCGCGAGGAGCGAGCGGAGCGCGTGGGACATGCGCACGAGCTTGCGCTACGGCGGGCCCGCCTCCAAGCGACCGAGGCCGTCCTAACGCGATCCGTGCACGCTGGGGAGGTCGAGCTCCAGCTCGGCCTCGCCGTCCCCCACCACGACCTCGGCCGAGACGGGGCGCACGAAGGCCGGAGCGGAGCCGAGCGAGACGCGGTACGCGCCGGGCCCGTCGACCAGCAGGATCGAGCTCGCGCGCTCGTCGGGCACCGACTCGGCGACCGGCGGCGCGGGGAGCCGCATCCCGAGCAGCGCTGACCGGCCGCGGTCGTCGAGCACGTCGATGGACGACCACACGTCCTCGGAGGCCGGCAGGCTGTGCTCGCCGCTGCGCAGGCGCACGACGATCTCCCGCGGCTCGACGCGGTGGAGGGAGACGAGCTCCTCGTTCCAGCCCGCGGCGATCGTCCGCTCCAGCCGCGCGGTGCGATAGCCGTTGGCGCGCACGCCGAGCTCGACGTCGCCCGCGGCCAGCGGAAAGACCCACCCGCCTTCGTCGATCCGCGTCGACGCGACTCGCCAGCGGTCGGAGCCCGCGGGACGCCACACGACCAGCGGCTCGTCCGGAGCCTCGCCGGTGGTGTCGTCGACGGCCCACAGCCGCAGCCTCGGCAGCGCGGGGATGCGCAGCTGGTCGTAGGTCACCGAGCCGCCCGTCACGTCGACGTCGACGCTCGCGCCGCCGGGCACGGCGGTGATACGAGCCCGCCCGACCGGCACCGGGCCGGAGCCCCAGCGCAGGTCGCCGAAGGGGCCCGGGCGCAGCCACGCGAGCGGCGTGTTCCGCGGCGCGGGCTCGGACGCGTCCGGCGACTCGACGCGCAGCTCGAGCACGCTCGCGTCGCCGGGATCCTCGAGCAGGACGTTGAGCGCGACCTTGCCGAAGTCGTGCGGTTGCCAGAGCGCGTCGAGGTCGATGGTCAGCTCGTCGCGCGCTCCCGCGCCGAGCTCGAGCGAGCGCTCGGCCAGGACCACGTCGGCGAGGCTTGGCGCGCCCGCGACGAACACCGCGCGCCAGGCACCCGCCGCGAGGCCCGGGAAGCGCAGCGGCCGGCCCGGCGTCAGCGGCTCGTCGACCCACAGCTCGCCCTGCGCGGCCGTCCCGGGGCGGTCGGCCCGGAACAGGCGCAGCGAGTAGTCCCACGCGCCGTCGTGCGGCACGCTGGCTCGCACCGTCAGCTCGGCGCCGGGCGCGAGGGCGTAGATCGGGTCGCCGCTCGCCGCGCCGTATTCGATGCGCCGCCAGGCGAAGCCCTCCGCGCCGATCCAGTAGCGCGTGGCGGGTTCGTTCCTGGGGAGCGCGAGCGGAGCGCGCTGCGTGCGGACCGAGCCGAGGAGCGCCTCCAGCGGCGGGAAGCGCGTGGAGCGCGCGGTCGCGTGCCAGGGCAGGAGGCGGACCTCGGAGAGGTCGGTCCCGTCGCGCGCGTCCACGACCCGGATCTTGCCCGCACGGGGAAGGTCGCCGACCAGCGCCACGTCGCGCTCAGGACCCAGCGCGACCTCGGGCCGCCGCACGCTCGCGACACGGTCACCGAGGCGTGCTTCGACGACCAGCAGCCGATCGCCGGGCTCGGCGTCGAAGGCGAGCACGTCCGGAGTGGATCCGAGCGCCAGCTCGCGCACGTCGCCGTGTGCCGAGAGGTGCTGCACGCGCCACCTCCCCGGGTCGGCGGAGGGCGAGCCGTGGGCGGCGGGGTGCCCCGGGCCGCGGGGGGAGGGGGACCGGGGCGCCCGCACCGGGTGGCGCCCCCCCCCCGGCGGCGCGCCCGCCCGG
>JBCCGI010000052.1:0-59592 GCA_039029355.1 Planctomycetota bacterium | reverse complement strand
TGGCCCTGGTGGCCCTGGTGGCCCTGGTGGCCCTGGTGGCCCTGGTGGCCCTGGTGGCCCTGGTGGCCCTGGTGGCCCTGACCAGGACAATCGGGGCGACCGCGGCAACCGGCGCGGCGGACCGCGCATGAACCCCCATGGGCTCTTCCGCGCGACGCGGTTGGCGCCGGACCATCCCGGCGTGAAGCGACTGCTCGCCGACTGAGCTCGCGCTCCGCCCAAACAGATCGCACCGGTCCCACCCAAGGCCCACCGGAGGTGAGCGTGTACGGAAGCGTCGAAGCCGGGGGCACGAAGTTCCGCTGCGCGGTCGGCACCGGCCCGGACGACCTCGGCGACGAGCTGCGCCTCGACGCGACCGGGCCGGACGAGACTCTCGACCGCGTCGTCGGCTTCTTTCGGGGGCACGCGTCGCAGCTCCTGGCCGTCGGGCTCGGCTCCTTCGGGCCGGTCGACCTGAACCCGCGGTCCAGCACCTACGGCTTCATCACCGCGACGCCCAAGCCGGGCTGGAGTCACACCGACATCGCGGGACGACTGCGGTCCGCGCTCGGCGTGCCGGTGGGCTTCGACACCGACGTCGCGGCCTCGGCCCTGGGAGAGGGGCGCTGGGGCGCCGCGCGGGGCCTCGGTGACTTCGTGTACGTGACCGTCGGCACCGGCATCGGAGCCGCCATCGTGTCAGGGGGCCGGCTGGTCCACGGGCTGGTCCACCCCGAGGTCGGGCACATGCGGGTACCGCGACACCCGGAGGACGACTTCGCGGGCGTCTGCGCCTTCCACGGGGACTGCTTCGAGGGGCTGGCGAGCGGCGTCGCGATCCAGCGCCGCTGGGGCGCGGCCGGCGCCGCGCTCGCGCCGGGTCATCCGGCCTGGGAGCTCGAGGCCTACTACCTCGCCTGCGGGCTCTCGAACCTCGTGCTGACGGTCTCCCCCGAGCGCGTCGTCGTCGGGGGCGGCGTCCTGGAGCAGCAGCACCTCCTGCCGCGCGTGCGCCGGCACTTCCGCGAGCTCCTGAACGGCTACGTCGCGGCGCCGGAGGTCGACGCGGGCTTGGAGCGCTTCCTCGTCGCTCCGGGCCTCGGCCCGCGCTCGGGGATCCTGGGCGGGCTCGTCCTCGCGATGCAGGCGCACGCGGCCGCGCGGGGCGCGGGGCGCGGTTCCTAGGCTCCGCGCCGGCTCGCCTCGGGATGTCTCGGGGCGCACGTCCGGGCCGCCACGTCGCATTCGCGCGGTCTCCGGTCAAGCGCGCGCCCGACTTGGTCGACGTACTGCGGAAGGGTCGCTCGCCCCGGCCTGCTCGACCGACGACCGCCAACCCAGAGGGAGACAATCGTGACGCACTTTCCGCCGATGCCGCAGGAGAGGTTCTTCCGGCACGCCAACGTCGTGAAGGTCGTGGACGGAGACACCGTCGACGTCGAGATCGACGTCGGGTGGTCGACGACGCTCGCGGAGCGCCTGCGCCTGGACTCCGTCAACACGCCCGAGACGCGCGGCCGTGAGCGCGAAGCCGGGCGCTGGGTCACCGAGCAGGTGCTCGCGCAGCTGCCCGTGGGAACGCCGGTCGTCATCGCGTCGACGGCGTTCGACCGGACCGGGCGCGTGCGCGGCAAGTTCGGGCGCACGATCGCGATCGTCTACCGCGCGTCCGACGGCTGGTGCCTGAACGAGTGGCTCCTCGCCGAGAAGCTGGCGTGGCAGACGGACCACAACGGGTCGCTCGTGGGCGAGCGCTCGCTCGCGGCGCTCGACGGCCTGCCGGCCGACCTGCGCCTCCGCAACGCCGGGTAGCGCGCAGCGGCTCCAGGTCCACGCCGCGACGGCAGGGGGATCCCCCCTGGGCTAGGACTCCCCGGAATCGGAGCGAGCGGGTAGCTTCTCCGCGTGCACGGGCGGACCGCTCACCACCGCCCGGCCCGGAAAGGCGAGAGACCATGCCCCAACGCCACCTCACGGCCGCCCTGCTCCTCATCCCGCTGGCGACGAGCTGCGCGAGCATCGTCAGCGACTCCGACTACGGCGTCTCGGTGCAGTCCGCGCCCAGCGGCGCGAGCTTCGTGATCCACGACGAAGACGGCGTGGAGGTGCACCGCGGCGTGACGCCGGAGACGGTCACGCTCGCGGCCGGCTCGTCCTACTTCGACAAGGAGGAGTACCTCGTCACCTTCTCGCTGGCGGGGATGCCCGACCGGGCCGTGCCGTTCGCGGCGAAGCTGGACGGGTGGTACCTGGGCAACATCCTCTTCGGCGGGCTGATCGGCTTGCTGGTGGTCGACCCGATCTCCGGCGCGATGTTCCGGCTCGACGAGGAGCTGGTCGTCGAGCTGGGCGCGGTCGCCCCCTGATCGCGCCTGCCCCACCGCCACGGTTGGGGAGCTCTGCGGGTCGGGATTTCTTTGCAGTCCCGGCGGCCGGCGCTCGTTTCAGCGGACGAACCGGGCAGGAGGCCTCCGCGCCTCCCGCCCAACGTCCCACGCAACGACCCGCAGGAGCTCGACCGTGAAACCCTCGAACCCGCTCGCCCGCAGGCTTCCCGCCGCCGCCCTCGCCCTGGCCTCGCTCGCCTCCGCCCAGACCCTCGAGATCGGCGCCAACGACTTCCGCATCTCCGACACGGGCACGCCGGGCGACGACGCCCTGGATGCCCTGCGCCCCGACATCGCGCACGACTCGCTGCGCGACCGCTTCCTGGTCGTCTGGTACGCCGACGACGACGCCGCGCCGCTCGTGGACAACGAGCTGGAGATCTACGCCCGGCTGTACGACGCCGCCGGCACCCCCCTGGCCGCCACACAGCGCCTCAGCGTCACCGGCCCCGACGGTGACGCCGACTACGACGCGATGAACCCGGCCGTCGCCTACAGCCCCGACCACGACGAGTACCTGGTTGTCTGGGAAGCCACCGGCGATGCCCTCCCGGTCCCGCAGAGCGAGATCTACGGGCAGCGCCTGCTGGCCGAGACCGCGACCCCGGTCGGAACGCCCGGCTTCCGCATCAGCGACATGGGCCCCGACGACAACGGCAACTTCAACGCGCTGAACCCCGACGTCGTTTACAACCCGACCTCCCAGGAGTACCTCGTCATCTGGGAGGGCGACGACGACACCGGCGAGCTCAAGAACAACAAGTTCGAGATCTACGGCCAGCGGCTCGACGGCCAGGGAGCCGAGCTGGGCGCCGACGCGCGCCTCAGCCAAACCGGCGACGACACCGACGCCAAGCTCGACTCGATCGGCGCGCGGGTGGCCTACAGCGCGGCCACCGGCGGCTACCTCGTGGCCTGGCGCACGGCCGAGTCGTAGGTGCTCAACCGCCGCATCCGCTGCCAGCTGCTCGACCCGAGCGCGACCGAGGTCGGGCCCGATGACTTCCAGCTGGGGGCGACCTTCAACGTGTACGGGACCCCGAGCGTCGCGGCGAGCGGCGACGGCGGCGCCTACCTGGTCGCCTGGGGCGGCCAGGCCGACTCGACCGGCGGCGACGTCGAGGTCTACGGAGAGCGCGTCGACGCCTTCACCGGCGATCAACTCGGCGGCGACCTGCGGATCAGCGAGTTCGACGACGGCCTCGACCACAACAGCATCGACGGCGTCGACGTGGCCTACAGCGCCGAGCGCGACGCTTGGCTCGTCACCTGGCACTCGTACCACTACTACGACGTGCCGACCTTCGACGTCACCGACGGCTACGAGATCTGGGGCCAGTGGATCGAGGCCGCGAACGGCGACGGGATCGGGCCCGAGGACTTCCGCCTGTCCGACGCCGGGCAGGACGGCGAGACGTACCACGAGGCGAAGTTCTCCGCGAGCGCGATCGGCGGCGCCACCGCCTTCGTCGTGTGGCAGGGGTCCGACGACGTCGCGCCGCTGGTGGACAACGAGAACGAGGTCTTCGGCCAGCTCTGCGTCGCGCCGCTCGCCGGGTCCGAGACGGTGCGCCAGGGATCGCCGCCGAACCCGAACGCGTTGCTGCCGGGGCAGACGTTCGGCCCGCTCATCGGGACGACGTGGGACCCGATCATCGACCACACCAGCTTCGCTCCCAACGCCCTGCTCGACGTGCTGACGATCTCGCTGACGCCCGCCAACGTTCCGACCGGCATCGGCACGCTCCTGATCGTGCTCGCGGGGCCCACGGTCACCCTGACGGCGCTGCCCGGGACCGCCTTCGCGTCGCCGACTCCCGACGACCCGACCTACCTCGGGCTGGCGCTGTCGGCCCAGGGGATCTCCCTGAGCGCGGGCGGCGGCCTGGAGCTGACCAACGCGCTCGATATCGTGATCGGCCTGTACTAGCCCGCGGCAGAGCTCCGTGCGGCGCGCGCCGCACGGAAGCCGCCGAGCACCGGGCCCTCCCGCGTGGGGCTACCCGGTCAAGAAGCGCACCTTGTCCACGCCTTCGATCATCTGCAGCGCGAACTCGGCCGAGGTCCAGTCGACGGGCAGCGGCGCCGGCAGCGTGTCGCGCACAGGGGCGAGGCTGCGCTCCATGTTTCGCACGAGCTCCGCGACCGCCACGACCCCGCCCTGGCCCGGCTCCTTGGGGGAGCGCAGGGGGACGCTGTCGACCTCCAGGTTCAGGTCGCGGCCCAAGCCGTCGCGCAGCTGCTTGGTGTAGCTGGGCTGCGCGCCGGCCGAGACGTCGAGTCCGAAGTGCAGCGTCTGGGGCTGCAGGTGGACGTCCACCACGCGCGCGCCGCCCTCGAACAGGCACAGGAGGACGTTCGGCGAGAGGCGCTCCATGCGGAGCAGCGCGAGTCGATCCTCGTCCGGTAGCTCGAAGCGCTCCGACTGCTGGTCCGGCGGAGCGACCGAGTACGCGTCGACCTGCAGCCCGGGCCAGCCGGACACCACGGCCGACCGCAGCAGCACGCCGGTCATGACCGGGTGCACCGGGCGCGCCGCGGCCAGGAGATGGCTCTCCTCGCGCGCGACGTCCCCGCGCAGCGTGCGACCGACGCTGAACGCGCCGTCGAGCAGGGCCTCGACCCAGGGTCGGTCGACGCGGAAGAAGCGGATCGACTCCTTCGGCAGCATCCGGTCGTCGGGGACGAGATAGCGGAAGGGAACGCCGTGCAGGAGGCCCAGCCGCCGGAACCACGTCGCGATCTGCGCTGGAACGTCGGACGAGGGAGCCTCGAGCTCGCCGTGGAGGTGCGGGTGCGCGGACGCCTGTTCGACCCGGCGCGCGTGCAGGGCCTGGTCGCGCTTCCACTGGAAGACGCTGATGGAGGCGCCCTTGTCCCGCAGGAGCAGCAGCCGGCCGAGCTCCCAGGCCGACGCGTAGGACACGTCGAACACGCCGTGCACCGGGTCGTAGCGCACCAGCTCGTCGGCGGCCCGCACGGGGAGCGCGACCTCCTGGGACGTCACGGACGGCGTCAGCGGGCCACGGTACCACGAGAAGCTCGTCTCGCCGCCCCGCATGCGGTGCGGGAGCAGCACCTGTCCGGCGCCCAGCGCGAGCGCGGTCGTCGCCGCCAGCTGCGTCCCCTCCCTGACGCTGGACGGCGGGAGGCGGAGCGTCGCCGGCTCCCGATCGAGGTGGCGCAGGAGACCGCGGAACGTGTGTCGCTCGGAGCGGGCGCCGTGGAGGATGCGCTGCCTGAGCGCGTCGCCCGCGGTCTCCAGCGCGGCGTCGAGCTCGGCGGCCGTGATCTCGCGGTCCTTGAGCTGCTCGAGCGCCTCGACGACCGGGTCGGGGACGCCTGCGTCGGCGCGCAGCTCGTCGAGGAGGTCGTTCGTGATGCGGAACGGCTCGGCGCAGGAGAAGCGCCAGCTCCGGAGCGACACCAGGCGGATGAAGTCCCTGGCCTTGGCGCCCGGAGCGTGGAAGCCGTCCGCGTCGTAGCGCCCCTCGACCGAGACCAGGTGCACGTTGCTGGTCGAGCCAGCCCGCGGAAGGCGGTTGCCCAACACGAGCGCGAGCTCGCTCCCGTCGGTGACGTCGAAGGTCGTCTCCTTCACGCGGTACGTGCGCTCGGGATCGTCGAGGAGCCACTCCGATGCCGCCGCGCCCGCGGCGGTGGGGACCTCGCGCGCCTCGGTCTCGGCCGCGAGCGGAAAGCCGTGCCGCGCGAAGATAGCCCTCACCTCCAGGGACGGGTCGCCCGCGCTGACCGCGACCGGGCTGTCGAACAGGTGTCCCCCCTCGTCGTCGTTGAAGACCTCAAAGCGAGTGGAGCGACGCTTGATGTGGAAGGACCGCCCGTTCGCCGGGTCCTCCAGCCTCCAGCGCGGTGCCGGCTGCTCGACGTTCAGCTGGGCGGTGTCGGAGAGCTCGCGTCCTTCTCTGCGGAACGCTTCCCGCAGGGCGTCGGTCACCTGCAGCGACTCGAGTGCGGCTGCCAGCTCCGGTTGCAGGTCGAACAGCGGGCGACCGTCCTCGCTCAGGACGTGCACGTGCAGCTTGCGCGGCTTCAGGAGGAAGTGCCCGGCGCCCTCCCGGTCTTCGAGTCTCCAGCGCGGCGCGAACTCCTCCGGCGTGAGCGTCGCATCCCCGGAGACCTCGATGCCGTGCGTTCCCAAGACCTCGCCCACGACGCTCGCGTCGAGCTCGTTCAACCCCACCTCGACCTCGGCGCCGAGCTCGAACAGGACCTTCTGCCGCACGTGCGCGAGGTACGGCAGGTCCTCGGGCAGCGGGAGCTGCGCGTCGAGCAGGCTCTTGCGCACGTCCAGGATCGAGACCTCGTCGGAGAGCGACTCGCCGCGCTCGAGGCGCAGGTGCTGCACCCCGATGTCGGGAGCCTCGCGGTCGAGCAGCGGCGGATGGTGGGCCGCGCCGGGCGACTGCAGGTCGGCGAGCGTGGTGCCGCTCGCCTCGAGCAGCTCGATCAGCTCCGCGAGCTTCTCGGGGTGCTGCGCGGCGACGTTCGCGTCCGTACCCTCGCGGAAGAGCTCGTAGCTCGGGTCGTCCGGCGAACCGCCACGCTCCAGCCGAAAGCCGTCCCGGAAGAGCGTGCCGGGGACCGCGACGCGCACGTCGCCGGACACCAGCTCGCGGTCGTCGAAGAGCAGCAGCACCAGCCACGGAAAGGCCGGTGCATCGGGGCGCGCCGAGCGCTCCCACGGCAGCGTGCCCCGCTCGAGCGCGACGTGCGGCAGCGTGTGGTGGTGTTCCCCATGGCTGGCGGGCGGCGGGAAGGCCGAGTGGACGTCCGCAGGGAGCAGCGTGAAGCGCGGGCCGCGGACGCTGAACTCGCGCGCCAGCGGGCCCTTCGGCGGGAAGCTGGTCTCGGCGGGGATCGCGTCGGAGCTCGCTCCGATGCGCTGGGAGACCTCGATGCGGTAGTCGCCGCTCAGCAGCGCCGGGCGGTGGGACTCGACGAACTCGACGCGCGAACTCTGCTTCTCCATGGCTAGGACACCACCCGTGGATCGGTCAGCACGCCGACGGCCGGCACGCGCACGAACTTGGCCTCGTCGAAGCCCCCTAGGTTGACGCTCGCCGAATCGACCTGCAGGTCGTCGAACAGCTTGCGGCGCGCCGCGACGACCTCGGGAGCCGTGATCGTCGACCGGATGCGGTCGCGGCGCTGCTCTCTGGCCTCCGGCGCGTCTCCGGCGCTCTCCTCTTCGAGGAACGGGGCGAACCCGAAGCGGAAGGCGCGCTCGACCGCTTCGGTGCGGAACTGCAGGTTCTCGCGGCGGATCGGCAGGGATTCATCGGGCTCGAGCGCCGGCGCGGGCCGGATCTCGAAGCCGGCCAGCGTGTCGTCGACGAAGGATTCGGCGTTGGCGCCTGCCTTCATGCTCGTGCCCCAAAGGCCGGTCGGCGCGCGCTTGAGGATCGGGCGGTAGCTGAACTCGTCCTCGACGTGGACGTCCTCGCGCACGATGGTGACCAGCTGCTCGGCGGTAGCGAGCGCGGCCGCTCCGAGGTCCATCGGCGCGATTCCGAAGGCCGTCGTGGCCGCCTTGAGCTCGACCTTGTCCGCCCCGCTGCCGAGGATGGCCGTCTTGGAGGGGATGACGGAGTTGGTGACGAGCGTGAGCTCGGAGGGCGTCACGATCCAGAGCTCCTCGTCCTCGGTCTGCACTCGCTTCAGCAGCCCGCCGGTGAGCGAGGCGCCGCAGACGTCCTCGGGCTGCGGCAGGAACGAGCCGCTGAAGGTCTCCCAGTCGATCGCGCGCAGCGCGGGCTCCGCGTCGCCGAAGTCGACGGTGTACGTCGCGATCCAGAGGTCGAGCTCCGCGGTGCCGCTGAAGTCCGGGCCGAAGACGCGGAGGTCGGCGCCGAGGTCGACCGAAATCGGCCCGAGCGAGGCGCCCACGTCGATATAGATGCGCGCGCTGTAGTGGTACGGCTTCCATGCGATCAGGAAGTCCGCGCCCGCCTTGAACCAGGCCTTGAGCGACCCGTCGTCGTAGTTGATCTCGAGGAATCCGCCCGCCATCAGGGCGTGCGCGGTCAGCGCGTAGTACAGCCCGCCCTTGGCGCTCAGGGCGTCGGAGATCTGCCAGTTGAACCCCAGCCGGGGGACGGTCGGGTAGTGCTCCGGCACGTCGAACTCGGGGTGATACCCGCCGAGGGTGACGACGAAGTCGCCGGCGAGCGGCCCCGAGAACCAGCTGAAGAAGGCGAACCCACCCGTCAGGTGGCAGTCCTTCGAGAAGACGTAGGACGCCGCCGTCAGAACCGCCTGGACCTCGAGCACCCCTTCGTCGGGCGCGAACCGCGCGCGCAGCGCGACGTGGATCTCGGCCAGCGGCGCCACCGCCTTCGCGGCGTCGGGCGTCGGGATGATCAGGGTCGAGAGGCCCAGCAGCCCGATCTCGAAGTGGTTGCCGAACGTCACCGTCAGCAGGGCGAACGAGTCGATCAGCTTGAAGGAGTTGAACTTCAGACCGACCGCAAGGAAGTAGCTGCCGACGTCCACCGGCAGGTACTCGTGCAGCGCCTCGAGCTCGCCGGTGATGTCCTCGGGAAGGCCCGCGCCCCGCACGGCGGAGGCGACCAGTGGGAAGCTCTCCACCTCGTCGACCTCGGGCAGGATGAGCCCCCGGTTGTAGCCGAAGCCCGCCGCGAGCCCCGTCACGAAGAAGAACGACGGCCCGCCGAGCGGGTAGTCCAGCACCGCATACACGAAGAGCGACGGATGCCCCTCGACGCTGGCGTACGAGCCGATGGCCGAGAGCGTCAGCTTCGACGTCTTGATGAGCGCCGCGCCTGAGAACTCGTCGCCGGGGCCCCGCAAGAACGCGCCGGCGATCTCGAGCGGCCCGTTCGCATAGTCGAGCCCGAGGCCGCGCAGCCCGAAGCGAGGTCGGAAGCGGTCGAGCGGCGTCGCGACCGACAGCCCGTCGAGCGTGAAGGTCAGCCCCGCCAAGCTGAGGGACGCGTCGAGGTAGAACGCGACCTCGCCGTCCTCGAAGGTCGCCCCGACGCGAGCGAAGTGGACCGGGCCGAGGTGCTTCTGCACGTCGATCCACGTCACGCTGTCCGCGCCGCCCGACTGGACTCCGACGGGAACCCCTCCCTGCCCCGCCTCGTTGGCCTTCTTCGCGTCTTTGTTCGTGGGCGTCGAGACCGGCAGGTCGAGGTGGACCGTCTCGCCCCCGATCTGCAGCGTGGTCGCGAGCCCGAGGCCGGCGTCGAGCCCCGCGCCGCCTTCGGGGCGCGGCAGGGTCGCGATGCCGCTCGGCAGGAGCTGATTCAGGTCCTTTAGCTCGCCGTCGCCGAACGACGCGGAGGCGACCAGCAGCCGGAAGTCCATGTTCAGGCCCTGCTCGGGCGGGAAGGCCTCGCCGACCAGGGGCAGGTTCGAGAGGTCGACACCGGCGCCGACGTCCAGCCCGAACAGGAAGCGGCTCTTGCCGGAGGCGTCCTTCTGGTACGCAAGGAGCGCGTCGTGCAGCGTCAGCTCCAGCTTCTTCGGGACGAAGCGCGCGAAGTCGTCCGAGACGTGCGCCTTGAAGAGCTCGTGCACGTTGAGCTTCACGCCGGCCTCGGAGCGGAAGGTGGCGAGCAGCGCCTGGGACGCGCCGGCGTCGCCACCCTCGGCCTTCTCCTGCGCGAACCGGAGCTCGAAGCGCAGGTCGGAGCCGACCTGTAGCGCGCCGCGGAACTCGCGCCGGTAGCCACCGTCGCCGTGGTGCGTCAGCTCGATCGACAGGTCGAGCTCGAGCGCCCGGGCGTTCGGGCCGTCCTCGAGCGGGAAGTCGATGCGCCCGTGGAAGGCGAAGTCCTTGGTCTTGGTGTGGAACGAGACCGCGAGGTCGCGCAGCTCGGGCAGGTGGCTCAGGGCCGGCGGGGCCTGCTGTTCGACGCCGAACCTGCTCCCCAGATCCGCGAGCAGGTCGGCCAGGGGGATCGGCTTGTCCTCGGCGGCGCGGCCCTCGAAGCTCCAGCCGTCGGCCCCCTCGTCGTTCCCCGCACGCAGGTGCAGGTCGACCCCGGCGACGTTGAGCGTCCCCGAGACGAACCCGCGCAGGCTCTCGCGGTACGAGAGACCCAGCGACACACGCTCGATCGCAAACGCGGGCCCGGGCGCATCGCCTTCGTCGTGGAGCGACCAGGGCTCGGCGCAGCTCGCGAGCACGGAGAAGCCCTTGGGCGTCGCCATTGGCTCGGCCGTGAGCGAGAGCCGATCGATCGCCGGGCCGGACCCGCCCGCGGGCAGGCCTCCGACCGGGAGGCCGAGGTCCTGCAGCAGCCGGTGCAGGGAGATCGCCTCGCCCTCGACCAGCTCACCGCGCACGGCGAAGTCCGGCCAACGGGCCGACAGGACGAGGCGCCCGCCTCCCACGGCGATCGTGCCCCGCACGTCGATCGTCGGGAAGCGCAGCGTTGGGTCCAGCGGGTGCAGCACCTCGAGCCCGGCCCCCAGGTCTTCGAGGGTCAGCACCGTGAGGCCGGGGATCAGCGGCCACGACAGCTTGTCCGCGCCGCGACCGAAGCCGATCTTGACGCCGGCGTCCGCGAGCGTGCGCTCCTCCTCGGGGTCGACCGTGAGGTGCACCTCCTCGAGCTGCACCAGCTCGGGCCGAAACAGCTCCTCGGGGAGCGCCCGCAGGTCCTGGTCGGCGTCGTGCGCGGTCCCCAGGAGCGCGGCCAGGTCGGTGAGGCTCGGGCCGTCGCCGGGCTTGAAGCCCGTCGAAAGGCGCGTCTGCGAGCCGAGGAAGTCGAGGCGGATCGGCACCCCCTTGCTCTCCCCGACGCGCAGCACGCCCTCGCGCCAGGCCTCGACGCTCGACCGCGCGAGCTGGGTCGGCTCGGCCACGACGATGCGGGCGTGGGTCTCCAGGTCTTCGAAGCGGAGCCCGTCGAGGCCGAGGTCGCTCACGCCCTCGGTGGCCTTGGAGAGGTCGACGCGAAGCAGCGCCTGCTCGCCTCCCTCGTCGAACACGAAGGAGACCGTCACGCTGTCCGCGCCCCAGACGTCGCTCGCGTCGCCGACGAGCGTCAGCCCGGCGCCGCCCGCGGAAGCGGTGATGCCGCGGATGAGGAGCTCGTCGCCTTCGGGGGCCAGGATGTCGAACAGCGGATCGAGGGCGGCCAGGCGCTCGTCCGAGCGCGAGATCGTCAGGAGGCCGTCCTTGGGAGCCAGGGTCTTCGCGTCCATTGGGGCGCCTTAGGTTTGGGCTCCGGCAACTGCTGCCGCGTGACGATGTGAGCCGCGGATGACCTCGATCAGGGAAGGGATCCGCGCCTGGGTTCGGAGCGACGATGCCTCAACGGTCGCTTGCCGCGTCGGGTCCCAGAAGCTTCCTTGGACGATCTGCCGCGAGCCCTGCTCGAGGATCTTGACCACGTCCGCCGCCGACGCGCTCGGCGTGATGCTCCAGATCAGCGCGCAGACGCCGGCGATGTGCGGGGTCGCGATGGACGAACCCGCGGCGAGGGCCCAGGCCGCTTGGCCGTCCGGCTTGGTGAACGGCGTGAGGACGGCGCCCCCCTGGTCATCCGTCAGCCCGCAGTACTGCGGGACGACGGTCTCGTTCCCCTCGTAGGCGTTCGTCAAGGGGGCGGCGTGCGCCTCCCCGTCCCGGAAACGTGCCCCGCCCACCGCGAGCACGCGCGGATGAGCCGAGAGGAGCGCGAGACCGGAGCGCGAGGTCGTGGGCGTTTCGCTGCCGGGCAGGGTCGAGTTGCCCGAGCTGACGAGCAGGAGCGTGTTGGACTTGGCGTCCAGCGCCTGCGCGATGCCCGCGGGCGGTTCCTCGCCGGAATTCCAGCTACAGCAGATCACGTGCGGGCCGCCGGTGCCGGCGGAGATCACGTCCCTCAGGAGCTCGACCCGGTCGAAGCGCAGCACCGCTTTCACACGCGTGCCGAGCTTCTCCGCGGGGTTCGAGTGCGCAGCAACGGCGCGCCCGACGGGGAAGACCGACAACAGGTTTCCGAGGACCGTGAGCCCATGGTCGCGGTGGCGGAACAGGTGCTGCTTGTAGCTCTCCGAAGTCGTGTCGAACACGGCGCTCAGCAGTGCGTTGAGCCCCTCTTGCGCGCGCCCGAAGTCCCTGCGGATTCCATCCACGGCCGTACGTACGGCTTCTCGCTTGTCCTGGCTGTCCGGGTCGCTCTTCCAGGCGGCGACCGCACCCTGGAGGCTGGTCTGGACGGCGTTTCGCGATCCGGTCCCGAGCTGCGTGTAGACGAGGTCCCACGTGCGGTTCTCGAAATTGACGACCCTGTTGAAGGCACTCACGGCCGCCCTCGCCGTGTCCGCATCCCGCACCGCCGCCAGACGCTGCAAGATCTCGGGAACGTGCGCGAGGCTGTCCTCGACCAGGACCTGCCCCGCCACGTAGTCGCTGAACGCGGGCTGGGCGCGGAAACTCCCCCGAAAGAGCGCGTTCCCGTCGTCGAAGCCGTCGTCGATCACCGACACCAGCGGCATGGAGCGCCGCGCCTCGCCGTCCTCCGGCTCGGGATCGATCGCGTCGCGCCACGAGGCCAACTCGTCGGCCACCGCGTTGACGTCGACCGCGAGGTTCTTGGTGTTGGCGTGGAGGTCCGAGATGAGGCTGAAGTCGAACTCCCGGTGCACCTCGTGCAGGTAGAGGTCCTTCGCGTCCCGCAGCTTGCCGTTCGCGTCATCGTGGTCCGAGCGCGCGGGTTGTCCCAGGACCACGCCGTCGAGCACGGCGGCGAACGGCGATCCCGAGGTGTCGAGGATCCCGTCGACCGCCTCCTGGACCTCGATCCGCCCCGGATCCGCGCCCGTGGGCTCGGCGGACACGAGGGTGCACTGAAACACCTCCTCGAAGCGCGACGGAACGGCGGCGAAGGTGACCGAAAAGCGGTCCACCGAGGTGACGCGGAAGTCCTCACCCCGCAGGAGCTCGACCGCCTGCCGCACAAGGCGCGGATCGGAGACGGCCTTGCGCGTCTCGGCTCGGCCCGCGAAGGCATCCGCGCGCAGCACCGACACGTAGTCAGGCCGGCTGGAGCGTACCGCAGCCGTGGCGGACACGAAGAGGGGGAGCATGTCAATCGACCTCCGCCGTGCCGGGGCCGCCAGCGGCCGCGGAGAAGCCCGGGGGTGCGGGCGGGAAAGGGATGGAGCGCATCGTGTCCCTAGACCTTGATGATGTAGGCCAGCACGAAGTACGGCGGCCGGTTCTCGTGCGAGGTGTCGCCGCCCGCCGCGCCCACCGTGACGGGGTGCGTGTGGGCGCCCGCCGCAGTGGTCTGCTTGGAGACGGGGAGTACCGGGGCCGGTCCACCGAAGGGATTGATGGCCAGTCCCGCCTTCAACGGGAGAGCGAGCCCGCCGGCCTGGACAGCGGTGTGGCGGTGCTCGGGCTCCTCGTCCAGCGTGACGGTATGGGAGTGGCTGGGCATGTGCTCCGTCTTCAGCTGGACCCGGTCCGCGCCGCCCTGGCCGCCGATCGTCTTGTAGTCCGCGTGCGCCGTGTCGAGGCCCACGACAAAGCGGCCCTTCAGGTCCGGGATCTGAACGCCGTTGACCTCGCGTTCCTTGTCGCACAGCTCCCATCCCTGGGGAACCTGATCCGCGGCGCCGGACCACAGCACGATGACGCCCTTGGGCACGACCAGCCCGTCCTTGTCGCGGACCTCGCCGTGCGCCCGAATCGCCCCGACCACTTCGAGCGAGGACGGATGGGCGACCGGCCCGCCGATCGAGCCGAGCGTGACCCCGCCGCCCTCCGGCTGAAGGAAGAGCTCGGTCTTCTCCCCCGCGTCGCGGGCGAGGATGCGGTCCTCCCCCAGCACGAGGTTCTTGCTCTTGATCCGCCCGAGGACCTCTAGCCCGTCGGGCGCGAGCCCGGCGTTGGGCAGCGGCGCGCCGACCGCGGGCGCATCCCCCGCGAAGCGCCGCGGCGCCTTGCGGATCGGGCAGGCGATCTCGCCGTCCCAGTGACCGGGGACGTTCTCGTAGTGCACGTACAGGTTGGCGGTACCCGACGGCAGGGACGTCACGAGCTTCGAGATCTCGAAGGCGACCTGCGCACCCGGGACCAGCTCCAGCTCCTCGTGCAGCGTGAGGAGCCAGAGCGGCGACTCGCCGAGCGTGTCCTTGTGCAGATGCCAGTGGGCTCTGGGGCGGGCTGCGGAGGGGACGGCGGGATCGCGCGGCTCGACGTCCACGCCCTCGAGCTGGCCGACCGTGCCGACCGCCCAGGTGTCGTCGTCTTCGCCCGCCTCGAAGGCGAGCGCGATGCGGGTCGGCGCGGGGTCGCTCCGCGGGCGCAGCCGAACCGTCTCGGTCTTCGAGCCGTTCCCCAGGTAGAGCTGCAGACGGTTGGAGGTCTCGCCGTCGTTCATGACCAGGTCGCTGCCCGTGAACCCGGCGCGCAGGATCGGGCGCCGACGTCCCGTCTGGTTGACGACGTCGACGTGCTCCAATCGGTGACCGCGCAGCTCGAACCCTTCGCCCGCGTAGCGCAGGCCGCGAAAGCGCAGCTCGACCTGCGAGCTGCGCGCTCCGCCGAACGGGTCGGCCTTCACGTGCTGCAGCGTGAGGGCCAGCCGGCGCCCCGCGCGCAGCACCGTGCTGTGCGGATACGAGAGGCGCACGCAGGCGAGCTTGTCCTCGCGCTCGGCGACCGACGACATCCAACCCGCCTCGGCGACCGACATGCCGTCGATGGCGTCCGGCGCGAGGGTGCCCGGGCGGAAGCACAGCTCGATGTGGTGGTCGTCGGCCGATGGCACGGGAGCCGCCGTGGCCGGGAGCTCGATGTCGAACGGCGTCAGGTTGGTAAGCACGAGGTGCGCGGCGCGACCCGGCGACGTCTCGTCGGTGACGTACATCCGGTTCTCGTCCAGGTCGTCGAAGAAGCGGAACGCGATCGGGTGGCTGTCCTCGAAGGTGAAGCGCTCGCGCTCGTCCGCGTGTTGGTCGCGGCGGATCTCCGCGGGGCTCAGCTCCCGCTCGTAGAGGCGCAGCGCCGCCAGCCGTCCGCGGAACGGCTCGGTACCCGCCGCCGTGCGGCCGATCAGGAGCGCGTGCGCGCTGCCGTACGCGATCTCCGCCGGAGCGACGGGCTGCTCGTCGACCCGCTCGCCGTCGACGTAGTACGCCACGCGCCCGAGCGCGCCGTCCCAGGTCGCGGCGACGTGGTGCCACGCGCCCGGCAGGAACGGGTCGTGCGCCGCGAGCCCCGCGGCGTGGCCTCCCACGCGCGCGCGCAGCCGTCCGCGGCCCAGCTCCAGGCCGTACTCGAACTTGCGATCCTCGTCGCTACGCCTTGGGTATTGGAAGATCGACGCCTTGGCGTCCTCGTCCGAGCTGCGCAGCCAGGCCTCGATCGTGAACGCCCGGCGCGCCTGCAGCACCGGCGAGAACGGGATCGCCAGGTGCCCGCGCTCGCCGTCCAGCGCGAGGCAGCGGGCGAAGCGCTCGTCGGGGACGATCTCGGCCTCGCCGACCAAGCGCGCGTCGTGGCCGTGACCGGAGCGGTCGCGAACGAGCCCCCCGTCGAGGGCCAGGAACTCGTACCGCAGGATCGGCTCGCTTCGGATCAGCTCCACGGTCTAGAGCACCTCCTCCGGGGCCTCGTCCGGCTCCGGGTCCTTGGGGGTGAGCCTCAGCCAGCCCTCGCGGATACCGGTCGGGGCCGAGAACGAGGCGTGCGCATCGGGATCCTGGAGGTCCGTGTTCGGGACCTCGACCCAGCGCTCCGCCGTGCGCTCGATCCAGCTCCACTCGAAACCTTCCTCTTCCGACAGCGGCACCTGGACGGCGTCGCGCTCGGTCAGAAGCGGCGAGGTCAGGAACGAGAAGTGCATGTCGCGCAGGCTGTCGGCGAACTGATCGGCCGGGATCCGGATGTCCTTGGTCGGCAGCAGTCCCGACGTGGCATGCACCGCGCAGCGCGGATCGACGAGCAGCGTCACGGTCTCCGCCGGGGCCTCGATCGACTGCAGGAGGTGGGTCGGATCCTGTCCGTGGGATCGGATCAGCGGATGCCCGGCGTCGTCGCTCTCCGGCGCGTAGAAGACATCGTTCTCGAACACGCCCTCGGTCTCCTTCCAGTAGCCCACCAGGCCGTCGTTGAGCTGGCGGTACTCCCCCAGGCGGATCGGAAACCGCACCTGCGGGAAGCCGGCGTCGGACCGGACGCCGTCGTCCAGGTGCCCGAGGAACGCACCCCAGCTCTGGTCCGTGCCGGGCAGCCCCTTGAGCTCGAGCCGCAGCGACGCCCGAACCACGGCGATCGGTCGACCCATCAGCAGCGCGAGGTGCTGGTGCTGCGCGAAGTCCTCCGGGTCGATGTTCTCGAGCGCGCTCTCGAGCGTCGCGCGGAAGGCCTCCAAGAAGCGCTCGTCCCGGTGCAGCAGATACAGCACCACCCGGCGCAGATAGGGATTGGGGAGCTGTTCGGCCGGCCGCAGCTCGCCGTCGCCCGGCGGGACGCGCCAGCGCACGCTCGAGTCGATCGTGCCCAGGGCGCGCCCGGCGTGGTCGAAGACCATCAGACCGCCGTCGAGGTTGTTCGGCACGATCCAGCCGCAGATCGGCGAGCTCGCCGGGTGCGAGTTCATCTCGGCGTCCTCGCGCGCCCCCGACAGCCAGCGGAAGTCGAGCCGCGCCGGCTGGGCGAGGCGCAGCGGAAGCCGCGCGTGTCCCTTCGCCGTGCCGCGCAGCGGCATCGCTTGGACGGTCTCGGCCCCGGCGGGGACGTCCTTGAACTGACCGAACGTGTCGATCAGCCGCATGCCGACGAGCTTGACCTCGCCGTCGCGGATCGGGTGGAAGTGCTCGAGGAACGGCTGCGCCGCGCGCGTGGTGTGCGGGCCGACCGCCGCGCGCACGGCGGCCGCAAAGTCGCGGTACTCGTCGAAGCCGATCGGGTCGCGAACCGGCAGCCCCAGCGTCCGCTCGTGCATCATCAGCGCATCGGTGAAGCCGCCGAGGCATTGGGACAGCGCGTCGGTCTCGCGCAGCACCAGCAGCGCCTCCAACGCGGTCGCGATCGGGTCGTTGCGCTCGTCCGCAGGGCTGCGTTCGGCTTCCAGCCCCTCGCGAAAGGCGCGGTAGGCAGCGCGCAGCAGCGTCCACGCCGCGGGGTCGTCGAGCGCTTCCTCCGGCGTCCCCTCGTGCTCGAAGCGAACGACGTCCAGGAGCCGCCGCAGCCGTCCGTCGTCCCCCGCAGGCACCTTGGCCGTCTTCTTGAGGTACTCGAGCAGGCTCCGCCGGTGCATCTCGAGCGCGTGCGGGATGAGGATGCTGCGGCCCGAGAAGACGCTGTCCACGGACGACGTGGGCAACGAGCCGCCGCGGGGCAGGAGCTCCACACCGTCGTCGGGAAGCACGTAGTGCGACGTGACGTAGTCCGCGTCCAGCTCGGGGTCCGGCCCGCGCTCGGTCAGGTCGATGCCCTCGCGCGGCGGCAGGTCGCGCATGTGCGCCACCGGGAAGTGCTCTGCGCTCCATTCGAGGAAGAGCGGATTCCAGGGCTGGTGCGACCACACCGACGTGGCTGCCTCGATGCTGGGCCCGGCCGCTTCGATGCGCTCCCCCAACTCCTCGCGCAGGCTCGCGAGCAGGGCGTGGGAGTCCAGCTCCTCGGGGACCGTGACCACGTCGCACGGCAGGAAGCCCTTCCCGCCGTGGCGCTCGGTCGGTCGGAGCGCGCTCCCCGCCAGCATCACCGCGGGATCGCGCGGCTTCCAGTAGCGCGGACCGTTCGAGCGCTTCAGCACGAAGAGCGACTTCGGCGCGACGCACAGCGCCTCGGGCAACGCGAGCTCGAGCAGCGCGCGGTTGCGCAGGCGCGCGGCGGACGAGCCCGCCGGGGGCGACTCCTCCCACAGCGACAGGAGGTGCGCAGGCACCCCCAGGCCCGCCAGGTCCTGCGCGCGGACCAGCTCCGGATCGGCGAGCGCCCGGTTGACCTCCTCCAGGAGCACGGCGCGGCGCTTCTCGCCCTTCGGGCCGCCCTGATCGACGCGATCGCGCGTGTCGTTCGACAGGCGACCGCGCAGCAGGCGGGCGAGCTTCCTCGGCCCCTGGCCCTTTCCGGCGGCGAGGAACCCGATCAAGGCGGGGAAGTCGCGGACGCACGCGCGCGTGAGCACCAGCGAGTCCACGTTGTGCTGCTCGAGACCCGCCGCCAGGCCTTCCCGCGCCGCGCGCGCCTCGCCGGCGAGCGCGTCGACGCGCAGGCGCCGTTCGCGCACGGCGTGCAGGCTGCGGGTCTCCAGGCGCGCCTTCACGCGATCGATGTCGGGGTACTGGTCCCGCGTCCCGCGGGGCGGATAGGCCGTCAGGAGGTACTTGCTCCACTCTGCGTACAACTCGACCTGCAGCGACGCGTGCTCAAAGTCCTCGCGGTCTTGCTCCCGCTGCAGCCGGTTCACCTCGTGCAGCGCGTCCGCAAGCTCGGGCGGGAGGCTCACGCGCGTCGCCGGCCGCGCCTCGTTCGAGTCCGCGGGCGCCGCCGGCCCCTCCGGGCGGATGCGCCACTCCGAGCCGCCCGGGACCGCGACGAAGCCCTTCTCGTGCCGGGCTTCGGCGACCTTCGGCGCGCGGTCGAGGCGGCGGTGGCTTAGCCCGGGCGCAAGCAGGATCGACTCGAGCTGCTCCTCGATCCTGGCCTCGTGCGCCGCATGGTCCTCGGTCTCCTGGTCCGCCGCGATGCGCCGCGCCAGGAAGGCCGAGAGGGCCTCGCTGCCCGTGTTGCCGAACGACACGGCGACGTCGTCCGCAGCGTGCACGGGGTGTCCGAGCGGCCCCTCGAGCAGGTGTGCGGCGTCGAGAGGCTCCTCGGTGGCCTCGCCGGGGGGGGCTTCGCCCGTCGGCGGAGCGTCGAAGCTCAACCGCGCGAGGCAGTACAGCCGCTGGGCCGGCGGCGCCCCCTCCGGGACGCGGCAGCGCAGCTCGTCGGCGAGTGCCTTGGCGCTCACCTCGCCCCCGCGCTGCTGCAGCGGGTCCTCGGCGGGTTGGGCGTACCACCCGACCACCTCGTAGGCCAGATCCGAGCGCGGCCCCCGGCCGGCCAACACCGACCGGTCGTCGTCCCAGAAGCCGAACACGCTGCGGCAGTTGGGATAGAAGGCCGCGAACGTCGGCTCACCGTAGCCGTTGACGGTCAGGCGCTCGAGGTATTGCGCCGCCGGATCGTCCTCGCGCCACTCGTCGAGCGGGACCTTGCGCCCCAGGTAGCGGAAGGGCTGCTCGTGCCCCCCCACGGCCTCCTCCGGCCGGCGGAGCGCTCCCAGACCCTCGATGATCGGGAACGTCACGGCCTCCGCCTCGTGGTTCTCGTCGCGCGGGTGCACGTAGTCGCTCTCGACCACCCACTGCTTGACCTCCTTGCCCAGGGTGCGCGTGACGAGCCAGCGGTTCGGCACGCGCGGGAACACCGCGCGGCCGTCGACCTGCCGCGCGCGTGCCAGGAACGGAGGCAGCGACCAGTGGAGGTGGACGCCGGCGCCCAGCTCGAGGTTGACGTTCGCGAACGGCCTGGAGGCGATCGACTCGCTGAGGAACGGCTTGCCCGCGTTGACGTCGCGGACGCCGTTGCAGAACGGCAGGCGGGAGAAGTCGGCCTCGGCTTCGATCGCACGCGTAGGAGCCCGCACGCACAACGCGTCGAGCGATACGGGAACGACCAGAATACGAGCCATCGCAACCTCCCCGGTTGGCGTGCTTGCCTGCGAGACACCCGTCGCACGCTCCGACGGAGCGCGGCAACAGCGCGGAGAGCCTAGCATGTCGCAAACAACCCGGTAGCCTCCGGAAGCGGCGGCAGACGCTAAGCCGCCGACGAGTCAGGGATTAGGAGCGAGGCGGGCGAACCGCCCGCGCGTCCGCCGCGCAGAGCGCCCGGTCCGCGCTTCAACCCGCCGCACCTAGGGAAGTCGGTGGTGACCAAGGTGCTTGCTAACGCGATCGATTTGTTCTAGGCCTCAACCTTGGCTGCACCGGCCAGGCCCCCGCGCCGGCTACTCCCCGCCCGCGCTGCCGAGCTCGCGCTGGAACCAGCCGCGGGCCATCTTCCAGTCGAGGTAAACCGTCCGTTCGGCGGCGCCGAGCACGCTCGCGGCCTCCTTGACGGTCAACCCCGCGAAGAAGCGCAGCTCGACGATCTCCGCCTGGCGCGGGTTCAACGCGCGCAGCTTCTCGAGCGCCTCGCGGAGGTCCAGCAGGTCGACCTCGCCGAAGTCCTCGGCCTCGCCCGAGCTCTCGTCGTGCTGCAGCGCGACGCGCTCGTGGGCCCCGCCGTGGCGCTCGGAGGACTTCGAGCGGGCGTAGTCGGTCAGGAGCTGCCGCATCGCCAGCGCCGCGACCCGCAGGAAGTGCTGGCGGTCGTTCCACTGGGGGTCGTCGAGCTTGACCATACGCAGGAACGCCTCGTGGACGAGCACGGTCGGCTGCATGGTCATCCCCCGCCGCGTGCCGAAGACCTGGCGCGCGACGGCCCGCAGGTCGGCGTAGACGTGCGGCAGCAGCCGATGCACGGCGGACCCGTCACCGTCGCGCATTTGGCGCAGACAGAGCGTCACTTCTTCGGGCGGCACCGTGCTCATGGCGGGTAAGGAGTCTACCACCCGCTCGGTCCGACCGAGCCCGCGTCGCTGCACGGCACGCGCACCTGATAGGCTGCGGGCATGGGAGAGGAGACGCGGGACCCCGGAGGTGGAGCTCCCGGCGGGCCGGAGGACCACGCCACCGACGCCGAACGCCACGAGCGCGTGCGCGAGCTGTTCCACGAGCTGGCCGACCTGCCGCCCGACGAACGCGACCGCCGGCTCGACGCGCACAACCCGGCGCCGCAGGTGCGCGCGGAGCTTCTGTCGCTGCTCGACCTGGCCGACGAGGGCACCGAGCTCGGCGCCCTCGAGCGCGTCGGCGAGCGCATCGTCGCCAGCGCCGCCCAGCCGCTGACGGGGACGATCGGCGGCTACCGCATCGAGGGCGTGCTCGGCCAGGGCGGCATGGGCGTCGTGTACCGCGGCGTGCAGGAGCGCCCGCGCCGCGAGGTCGCCATCAAGGTGCTCTCGACGCTGGCGGCCGGCCAGGAGGCTGCGCGGCGCTTCGAGTTCGAGGGCGAGATCCTCGGCCGCCTCGACCACCCCTACGTCGCCAAGGTGTTCCAGGCCGGCGTGGACGAGGACCAGGGCGGCCTCCGCTTCCTCGTCATGGAGCTCGTCGAGGGCGAGGACCTGCTCCGCTACGCCGAGGACGCCGAGCTCGACCGCACCGCTCGGCTCGAGCTGCTGCTGCGCGTCTGCGAGGGCGTCCAGCACGCCCACCAGCGCGGCATCGTGCACCGCGACCTGAAGCCCGCAAACGTGCTGGTGTCCGCGGACGGCCGGCCCCGCATCCTCGACTTCGGCATCGCGCGGCCAGCGACGACCAGCGAGGTCTCGACGCCCGGGCGCACCGCCACCGGCGCGCTCCTCGGCTCGCTGGCATGGATGAGCCCCGAGCAGGCGCGCGGCGAGACCGACCGTATCGACGTGCGCACCGACGTGTACTCGCTCGGCGTGATGCTATATCGGCTGCTGTCGGGACGCATGCCCCACGTCGTCGATGGTCTGGCGGTCTGGGAGGCCGCGCGCCGCATCAGCGACGACGAGCCGACCCGGCTCGGCCGGCTCGACCCGACGCTGCGGGGCGACCTGGAGGCGATCCTCGGCAAGGCGCTCGAAAAGGACCCCGACCGCCGCTACCCCGGCGTCGCGGCCCTGGCCCGCGACCTCGAGCGCTTCCTCGCGCTCGAACCGGTCGAGGCACGCCGCTCGAGCCCCGGCTACCGCATGCGCAAGTTCGCGCGTCGCCACCGGGCGCTGGTCGGCGCCGGCGCGGCGCTCCTGGCGACCCTGCTCGCCGGTCTGATCACCGCCTTCGTGCTTTGGCGCGGAGCGGAGACGGCCCGCGGCCTGGCGGTGAGTGAGCGCGAGGCCGCCGACGGAGCCCGCGCCTTCGCCGAGGAGCAGCGCGAGGCCGCCGACGATGCCCGCGCGATCGCCGAGGAGGAGCGCGAGGCTGCGGACCACGCCCGCCAGCTCGCCGAGGAGGCGCGCGCAGTCGCCGAGGCCGAGGCGCACATCGCCAACGAGGCCGTGCGCTTCCTGACCGACATGTTCGAGCAGGCGGCGGCGATGCGCCCCAACAAAGAGCTGGTCACGGCGCTCGAAGTGCTGGAGCAGTCCGCGGCCAGCGTCGACCGCGTGTTCCGCGACGATCGGCGGGTGCGCGGGTACCTGCTCGCTTCCATGGCGGTCGCCTTCGTCTCCCTCGGCGCGAGCGAGCGCGGCGCCGAGCTCCTGCGCGAGGGACGGGCGGCGGCGGAGTCGCTGGACGAACGGGACCAGATCTACCAGAGCACGCAGCTCTCCTGGGCGAGCTTCCTGATGACCGCGACGCGCTACGCCGAAGCCGAGGAGGTGCTGGAGCAGCTGGTGGCGCTGAGCGTCGAGACCCAGGGCGACGCCGCTCCCCCGACGCTAGAGGCCCGCCGCCGCCTCGCGAGCGTGCGCACCGAGCTGCTCCAGGATCCTCAGGAGGCGGTGGCGCTCGAGGACGAGCTGCTCGAGCTGATCGAGCTCTACCGACGCGAGGATCCGGTCCGCCCGATGGGCCTGAACCAGGCGCTCGAGAACCACGCCAAGCTCCTCATCCGAGGCGGTCGCGCCGCCGACGCCGAGCCCTCCGCGCGCGAGGCGCTCGCGGGCTTCTCCGAAGCCCTCGGCCCCGGACACCCCCGGGCCCTCTTCGCGCGGCGCTCGGTCGCCCTGATCCTGTCGCGCACGGGCGCCGTCGACGAGAGCATCGCGCTCCTATCGCAGGGCGTGGAGCTCGCGGCGGAGACGATCCCCGAGCGTCACCCCGCGGCCGTCGGCATCCGGCTCGACCTGGGGCTGCGCCTCGCCGTCGCGGGACGCCTTCAGGAGGCCGACGGGATCCTGACCGAGTCCCTGCGGTTGGCGGAAGAGGTCTTTGCCCCCGAGCACCAGGAGACCCAGCGAGCGCGCTTCTGGTTGGCGTACCTGCGTTCGGATCAGGGGCGGCTAGAGGAGGCCACCGCGTTGTTCCAGGAGGTGCTGCGCGCCGAGCGCCGCACCTACGGCGCCGACCATCCGAACCCGCTCTCGACGCTCTACAGCCTGTCGTCGCTCTACGCGCGCCAGGGCCGCTTCGCCGAGGCCCAGGCGGGCTTCGCCGAGGCTGCAGAGGGCTATGCGCGCACCCTGGGTCCCTGCGAGGCGGACACGATCGACGCCCTTCGGCAACTGTGCCGTACGCTGGCCAGGCAGGAGCTGTGGGACGAGCTCGACCGCGTCCTCGAGCAGGCGCTTGCGCGCTGTCGCGAGCGCCACGGGGAGGACCATCGCGGGGCGATCGAGCTCTGGGCACAGTGCGCGATGCTGTCCGCTGGCCGCGAGCCGCGGCGAGAGCGCGTGGACGAGGTCGAACGGGCGTGGAAGGCGCTGGCCGAGCTGTACGGGCCCGCGGGCGAGCCGACGCTCAGAGCGCACGAGACCCTGGTCCGCGAGCTGGTGGACTTGGGCGAGCTGGAACGCGCGCGCCCGCTGGCGGAGGTGCTGGTTGCGGAGACTGCCCCCGGCTCGCCCGAGCGGGCCGGGGGCGAGCAGCTGCTCGCGCGCACCCGGCCGTGAGCCCGCGCGACGCGCGGAAACGAAACGAGGCGCCGCCCCGAAGGAGCGACGCCTCGTTTGTCTCGCCGAGAGGCTGCTGGTCAGTCCGTCGTGTACCCGATCACGACCGCGTTCACGGCCAGCTCTCCATCCGGATCCCAGGTCCCGACCGAAGGCCGCACGCGGACGAAGTACGAGTGGTTCTGGTTGTCGATGACAGCCGCCGCGATCGTCGAGTCCGTGCCCGAGAAGGCGCCGGGAGGCACGCAGCTCTGGAAGCTCGCCATCACGACTCCCCCCGCGGATCCGAAGGAGCCGCGCAGGAGCTCGAAGACCAGGATCCCGTCCGCGTCGTCGTAGCCGTGGAAGGTGACGTTCGTCACCGTAGCCCCGTCCGGCAGGTGAACCCCGGCGAGGATCGGCGCGATCGACTCGCTGTCGATGTGGGTCCCGCCCAGACCCGCGGTCAGACCCACCTTGGGCGTGACGGCGGTCCCCACGAAGTCGCCGTTGCCCACGGTGTACCGCTGCGTCCCCGGCGCCACGTAGGCCGTCGTTTGCAGGCTGCCGTCCGCAAAGCGCACGCCGCCGCCGGCCTCCAGCTTGCCCTCGACATCGACGTCGCCCAGGAAGGTGCCGGTCAGCTCCGCGTCGCCGTCGAGCAGCACGTCACCGGTGAACGAGCCCGCCAGCGCCGCGCCCGAGGCGCGCACGCCGATGCCGTCCAGGCCGAGCTCCGCGAAGTCCTGGGTCGGGTTGCCGGAGTTCTCCCCGCGCACGCCCACCCCGGACGAGTGACCGAGGGCGCCCGTGTTGTTCGCCGCACCGCTGCCGGTCGAGATCCCGACCACGCCGAGCTGCCCGGCGAGGTCCGCGCTGCTCACGCCGTCGAAGTCGGCCGAACCCTGCACGCCGAGGTAGCCCGGCGTCGGCCCGAAGTTCGAGTTGCCGCGCACCGCGGCGAGCTCGGCCGCGCCGACGGTGAGGCGATAGTCGTTGTTCAGATCGTCGGCGAGCGCCATGAACGAGCCGTCGTGCCTAAGGAACGGCGCCGGGACCCAGGTCGTCCCATCGTGAGACGCCATCTGGTCTTCCGCGCCGCCGATCAGGAGGCCTTCGGGACCCGTCGGACCCGCGGGCCCAGCGAGCCCGGTCGGACCGGTCGGGCCCTGCGTGCCGGCGGGGCCCTCGGGGCCGGCCGGACCGGTCAGCTGCGCCGTCGTCTGGAGCGTCCCGTCGGGGAACATGACGCCGCCCGAGCGCGAGCGGACCGTGCCGTTGACGTCGAGCTGGGTCAGCGGGTCGACGGCTCCGACGCCCATGAAGCGCGTCTTGGGCTCGATGAGCCAGTCGTTGCCGAGCGGATAGAGCATGCCGAAGGTCGGCACCGACGCGCCCTGCATGCTGCACATGCCATTGGCCTGATCGATCATGGCGTTCGGGCAGTAGGCCGCCGTGTCGCTCGCGGCGCCGGCCGGCGTCGGCATCGGAGCGGTGCTCACCGACGAGGCGCGCGCGCTGCCGCCGGAAGCCGAGCCGCCCGCGGTAGGCGCGGGCGACGTCGCGAGGCCGTTCGCCCGCGACGCGATCGGCGTGGCCCCCGGGGCCGACTGTGCGCTCGGGAGCGTCGCGAGCTCGGAGAACGTGCCCCCCGTCTCCTGGTGCAGCAGCCGCACGCCCGCGTCGGTCTCCAGGTGAAGGTCGGCCAGGCCGTCTTCGTCGTAGTCGATCCACTCGGCGCTGCGTACGTCGACCAGCCCGGCGAGCCCGACGGCCGCCAAACCATCGGGGAAGCTGCGCTTGCCGAGGCCGTAGAAGAGGCGCAGCGAGCCGCTGCCCGCCACGACGAGCAGGTCCTGGCGGCCGTCGCCGTCGACGTCCCCCCAGTGGACGCTGCGCGAGTCGGACAGGCCGCCGAGGCCGGCCTCCGCGGTCACGTCGTCGAAGGTGCCGTCGCCAGCGTTGGCCAGGAGTCGATCCGGGGCGCCGGGGGTCGTCAGATACAGGTCGCGCAGCCCGCCGCCGTCGAAGTCGACCCAGGTGGTCGAGGGCCCGGGCCTTGGGCGAGCGTTGCGGTGGCAAGGCAAAGGGGCAGGGTGCAGAGAGCCAGGAGCTTCATGATTCCCAGGAGGTTGGGTAGGAGGAACGCCGATTCGCGGGGTATCCGGGCCGGCAGCCGTCGTGCGTACCGCCCGGTCTTCCGGTGGGAAGATGCGACTCGGATCACCCGCCCCAACGAGCGCAGCGCCCGGGGACTGCAACAGACTCCGGCGACAACCTGCCGGCCTCCCTCTCGGCGGCGGCGCGGAAGCGCTCCTCGACGCAAAGCAGGCGGCCGGCCCCCCGCGGGGGACCGGCCGCCTGCACACCCGGGCGAGACGCGGTTCGTCCGAGCGGATGCGCTTTAGTCGGTTCCGATCACCAGGTCGAGCGCGTTCGTGAGCTCGATCCCCGTCGGCGTGATCGAGGCCGCCTGCGCCGTGAGGCTGAGCCCGACGTAGAGCGCGCTGTTGGGCGTCGGCGAGGCGAACGCCTGGCCGGGCGTGGCGTACAGCAGCACGCTCGTCGGCTCGACCGGCGACAGGATGGTGCCCCACTCCGAGGGGATGTTCACCGGGTTGAGCGAGATCGCGAGGACGTCGATCGTCGCGTCGACCGCGAAGCTGGTGTGGTCGACGATCGGATCCCAGACCGTGCCGACCACCGGGCCGTGGGTCTGGCCCGGAAGCAGCACGTTGGGGTTCGGCGGCGTGCCGAGGCGGACGACCTCGGTACCCTCGAGCACCGAGTAGAAGGCAAGGTCGCCGGGGTGGGCTCCCCCGGTCGAACCGATCGGCGCGGTCGCGCCGGTCGCGATCTCGATGCGGAGGAGCTGGTCCGAGCCCGCGGAGGTGCCGAGGAGGTACGTCCCGGACTCGCTCGCCACGAGAGCGTCGATCTGGGCCGCCGGCCCGTAGAGCATGGAGCTCAGGACGCCCGCGTTCTCCGTGTGCAGCCGGAGCAGCCACCCGTCGGAGGTCGTCCCGTGGAGGACGCCGTCCGACGAGAAGGCGAGCGCTCCGTTCACGCCCGAGGCGATCGGGCCGACGAAGGTCACCAGGCCGGTGTCGACGTCGACCGTGAAGAGCTCTAGATCGCCGGGCGAGCCGACGTGCCGGCCGCAGCCGAAGATCGTCCCGGTGCCGGGCTGGACCGCGAGGTCTTCGAGGGCGACCGCCGTCGTCCCTCCGACCAGGCCGCCCGCGCTGAGGGCGATCTGCGAGAGGGCCTCTCCGCTGGCCGGATCGAGCTGCGCGAGGATCTCGCCGCCGCCGATCGTGGCCCACACGCGGCCGTCGAGGCCCGCCGCGAGGCCCTCGACGCTCAAAAGGCCGCTCGGGTTCCCCGCCTGGGTGGCGGCGTAGTTCATCGGATGCAGCGCGGACAGCCCGCCGGGCTCGACCGGCGAGCCCGCGGCGTGGCCGGCGAGCAGCATGCCGCTCTCGTCGACCGCGCACTCGAAGCCGAGGGTGAGGCCGAAGTCCCAGCTGCTCGAGAAGAACGGCCACCCGCCGGCGTCGTCCGGATGCGCCAGCCCGGTCGGGTTGTAGACGACCCACTTGCCGTCGTACTCCAGGGCGGAGGAGAAGGCCATCTGGTTCTTGACGCCGCCCGCGGTCGTCGAGGACGAGACGAGGGCCTCTTTCGGACCGTGGCCCATGAAGCAGACCAGGTCGTAGGTCTCGCCGGCGGCGAGCGGCACCGCCGTGCCGAGCGCGGCGTAGCGGAAGTCGTCGACGAGCGCATGGGCGGTTCCGGCCTTGATCTTGCCGGTCGCGACCTCGGTCCCGTCTTCGGTGTACAGCGCGACGTCGTAGGTGGCGTCGATGCCGTCGCCCCAGAGGTCGAGCATCCCGAAGTGGGTGACCGCGCGGCTCTCGTTCATCGTGAAGCGCCAACCCAGCAGCACGGCGCCGTCGTCTCCGTACTCGCCGTGGGTGTCGTTGTGGTGCAGGAACTCGAGCGCGGGCTCGCAGGGGGCCTGGGCCGCGGCGGCCGGGGCCAGGGCGGCGAGGAGCGGGAGGGCGAAGAGCGATCGGTTGAGACGGGTCATGGCTAGTGGTGGTCGGGGGCCGAGGGCCGTTGAGGGGCCCGAGTCAGGAGGCGCTCGGGGTTCACGGGGGAGGACGCGGGCCGGCGCGGCGCTCTGAAAGGGAACCCGACGAAATCGGCCCCGGCTCAGGCCTCCGAGCCCCGTGCCGGGGCCCTATGGGCCTCGGCCGGCGAGGCACGCCTCCCCCTGTGGCCTCGACGCGGCTCTTCGGCCGGGCCGCGGACCGCGGTCGGGTCGCACCGAAAATCCCCAATCCCCGCCCTCAACTGTGCGGGTCGCCTCCGTGCACGGCTTCGCCCGTCGAGGTTCCGTCGACCTCCCCATCCCTTGTCCCGACGAGAGGCCCTCCGCATGCGTGTACCCTGCCCGTTCCCCGCGGTCGCCCTTGCCCTTCTGACCGCGCCGCTCCTCGCCGCCGCGCCGGCGCCCCGGAACGAGATCGTTCTCGACGGCGCGCCCGACTTCACCTCCACCGGAGGCAGCAACTCGATCGTCCAGGGCAACATCGCGCGCCTGCGGGCCGACGGCGGACTGGCCGGGACCGAGAACAGCTCCGACGCCGAGGTCGGCTTCCGCTTCACGCCCTTCGCCTGCGGTCCCGCGACGGTGCGCTTCGACGGCATCCGGGCCGTCGGCCGCCTGCGCGGCTTCGGGAACATCAACGCCGGGTCGATCCGCGTCGAGGCGAAGGTGCGCGACCTGACCGACGACGTCGAGCTCGCCTCGGAGTCGGTCCTGCACAAGAGCGAGAACGGCGCGCCCTTCACCGGGACGATCCAGCCGGTGACCGAGCTGTTCCTCGCCCCCACGACGCTCGAGGTCGAGCTCGCGGCGGGCCACGAGTACGCGGCCTACATCCGCGTCGTCGTGCGCGCCAACGGCACGCGCGGCTTCTCGGACTTCCGCTCCGGCAGCGACAACCAGCCCGTCCCGCCCGCCAAGGGCGTGGCCCTGGGCAGCGTGGCGATCGCGCTGGATCTGGCCGACTCCGACGGCGACGGCCTGTACGACGTCTGGGAGACCGAGGGGCTCGACCTCGACTGCGACCCCAGCAACGGGATCGACGTGGACCTCCCGGCGATGGGCGCCGACCCGAACCACAAGGACCTCTTCCTCGAGATCGACTGGATGCCGGACGCTCCCCCGACGCGGGGCATGGTCCGAGCCTTGAAGCGGGCCTTCGCGCTTGCCCCGGAGAGCGCCGGGGGCGTGCTGAACCCCGACCGCACGGACGGCATCACCGTGCACGTCGACACCGGCGACCTCTTCGATCCCGCCGCCTCGGAGTCGGGCGCCGCGCTCGGCAGCTGCGGCGACGGCATCGACAACGACGGCGACGGCCTGGTCGACGGCGACGACTCCGACTGCTGGGTGGGCGACGCCGCCTTCCACTCGGACGGTGGAGGGCTGGGCCGCGGCACGTCGATTCCGGCCGCAAACGTCTCCGACATGCGGACGGACGACGACGGGGACGGCGTGACCAACTACTACGAGTCGCGGCGCTTCGACGCGACTCGGCGCAGCGCGTTCCGCTACGCGATCAGCGCGCCGCGCGTCGGCTCGCTGCTCGGCGAGGCCGAGCTCGGCGGCAACGACTTCCTCGTCCTGCAGGAGACCCAGCTGGGCACCGCCTGCAGCATCGGCGCACCCTTTCCTTCGGGCACCAACACGGCGGCCCTCATGCACGAGCTGGGGCACACGCTCGGCCTTCTGCACAGCGGCGACTCGGGCATCCCGGGGAACGAGGTCAACTACCTCAGCGTCATGAACGTCGCGCAGGCGCTTGGCATTGTTCAGAACGACCCCGACACGAGCCAGGACCTCGACGGAGACGGGATCGTGGACTGCCGCATCATCGACTACTCGCCGCCGCGCACCCGCGACGGACGCGCGGCCGCTCCGATCCCGCTCGGCAGCGACCCGGTGGACGGCGTCCTGGACGAGGACGATCTCGACGAGAACCTCGTGCTCGACCCGACCGACGACTCGAACCGCATGGTGTTCTACGACCCGGTGGCGGAGCTGTGGCGCGACGCCCCGGTGAACGAGCCCCAGGACTGGGACGGCGACGGCGTCCCCGGCGAGACGGGCGTCACGGCGGACCTCAACAACAACGGACAGTTCGACCGGTTCGTCGGCTTCAACGACTGGGACAACATCCTCCTGAGCCAGATCGGCTGGGAGGACTCGGACGAGCGGCCGGTGCACAACCTGGGCCAGCTCCAGATCGACGACGGCGACGAGATGCTGGAGATCTACCGCCAGCGCTCGAGCACCGACCTGACGGTGGGGATCGAACGCCTGTCGCCGTTCGTGGTCGCGGGCCAGCCGCTCGACTACTCGATCACCGTCACCAACGCGGGCGTCAACCGCGGGCGCTTCCGGCTGCGCTTCGAGCCGCCCCCCGAGGCGCGCTTCCGCGGCGCGTCGAGCGGGTGTCAGCCCAACGCGAGCGGCGCGATCGTCTGCGAGAGCGGCGAGCAGCTCGAGCCCGGAGCGTCGGCCGTTCACCTCGTGCAGCTGCGGCTCCCCGCGGACCTCGAGTGCGCCGGAGCCCAGTTCCGCACGCTCGTCGGTGAAGCCCGCGTCGAGCTGCTGACGGGGCCGGATCTCGACCCGACGAACAACGCCGTGGCCCGCACCGAGGAGGCACTCTGCATCGCCTACGAGTACGCCGCTGCGATCACGTGCGGCGAGCAGCTGCTCGCGACGCCGCTGTCGCGCGGCCGCTACGCGACCTCGGTCAACGTGCACAACCCGAACGACGAGGAGGTGCACTTCTTCAAGAAGCTCGCCCTGACCTACCCGCCCGCGGCGCAGGCGCCGGGGAAGGTGCTGCCCATCGCGGTGGATCGCCTGGGCTACGACGAGGCGCTGAAGAGCGAGTGCACCGAGCTCCTCCGGCTCGCCGCCGACGCCGCGGGATCCACGCCCTTCGTCGAAGGCTTCCTGGTCATCCAGTCCCCCCGCAGCCTGGACGTGACGGCCGCGTACTCGGTCACGACCTCGCAGACCAACCTGCACGTCGAGCAGATCCGCGAGCGCAAGCGGCAGCGCTCGCCGCAAGAGCCCCCGCACGATCCGCCGCGAACGCGCCCCGATCTGGTGCCCGAGGAGCTCGACCCGAACGACCCGCAGGTGCAGAGCAACGGCCCGTTCTGCGCCTTCAAGGCCGGCACCCAAAACGGGGTCCTGCTCGTCAGGGTCGCCAATCGGGGCGCGGGCGACGCGGCCGGCTCGACGACGCGCGTCACGTTCCTCGGGGCTTCGGACGAGCTCGTGCGGACCGAGGACGTCGCCACGCCTGCCGTCCCCGCGGGCGGCTCGATCGTGCTGGAGGTGCCGGTGCCCGACGGATGGCCGCAGGGGGCGGCCGGGTCGTTCGGGATCACGGTGGACCAGGGCAACGCCGTGCCCGATGAGTCGAACGAGGGCAACAACGCCGTCGAGGGGCGCTGCTTCCTGCCGGGCTGATGGTCGCCGCGGCCCGGAGCACGTACCGGACCGGGACGGCGGACGTTCCCCGCGTCCGCCGCCCCGCTTCCAAGCCGGACTCCTACTTCACGAAGATCGCGTAGTACACCGTCTGGCTCTTCAACCACGGGATCGAGTACGCCTCGATGCGCACGTCGCGTGAGCCGGTCGCGATCGAGCCGCCGACGCGCACGTGCTCGAAGACCGAGGGCACGCTGGTGCTGCTGTCCGAGGTGCTGCCGTCCGGCTTCTCGAGGTAGAGGTCGATGTCGCGGTGCGTCTGGATCGGATTCTCAGGCCACCAGATGGCGGCCGCGATGGAGTCCGTCCCGGACGGCACCGAGATCGTCACGGACTTGGACTCGCCGTCCTTCAGCGTCCGCGATCCCATGTAGACCTTGCCCCCCAGCGGCAGCGCGAACTTGCCCGCGCCCTCCTGGTTGTCGAAGGGCACGTCGAAGTCGTTCGGGCCGGAGTTGATCAGCGCGGCGTAGATCTTGCCGGTGGTCGCGCTGGTCAGGCTCGTCTGGTTGAACCAGTCCGCGTACACCGAGGCCGCCCCGGCGGCGAAGGGCGTGGCGCAGCTGGTGCCGCCGTAGGGATCGAGGTCGGTCAGGAACGAGTCGCCGGCGGCCTGGACGTTGTTGGGCGCCTGGATGTCGGGCTTGATGCGGTCGTCGGACGTCGGCCCACGGCTCTGGTTGTTGTAGTTGACCAGCGTATCGGTGTCGTAGGCGCCGACGCCGATCGCCTTGTGCGCGTTGGCGGGCGAGTTCACCGTGCCGGCGCTGGGGCCGTTGTTGCCGTTGGCGGCGATGGTGCATGAGCCGGCGTCGAAGGCGTCGTCGGCATCGTCGGCGATCGAGCCCGACGGTCCCTGCGTCGACTGCATCTCGGCGACGATGACCTTGTCGCCCCAGAAGATCGCCTCGTCGAAGCCGCGGTGCACGGCGGAGTTCTTGAGGCCGCAGTTGTTGTACACGTCCCAGGAGTCCACGGAGCCGCCCGTCACACCGCGCGAGGCGTTGCCCAGGTTGGTGTTGCCGGTCAGGATCGAGGCCGTGGACGTGCCGTGCGAGCAGTCATCGCTGGGGTCGTAGTCCGGATCGCCGTCGTCGTTGCAGTTCTTGTCGCCGTTGACGCAGTCCTCCTCGAACAGGATGTGGTCGGGACCGTTGAACAGCGTGTGGGCCGAGAAGATGCCGGTGTCGAGGAGCGCCGTGAAGGCGACCCCGGTCGCGCCACCGCTGAAGTAGGGATCGGTGTTGATCAGCTCGCGGCCGTCGGCGATCGAGGCCGGCGGGCCGACGGCCTCCTCCTCGACCTCGACGTGCTGGACCTGCGGGTGGTCCGCGAAGACCGCGAGCGCGCCCTTGGGCGCGTCGACCAGCATGGCGCCGGCGAGGGTGTAGAACTCAACCGCCTCGGCGCCGACCTGACGCATCCCGTCCACGAGCTCCGCCGCGGCCTCGACGCGCGCCCGGCGCACGCCCTCGAACATCGCGATACGCAGCTCGAGCTGGGACAGGTTCTCCGGCGCGAAGCGCCCGAAGCGCGCGTTCAGGTCCGGGAGCACGGGCATCGGGACGTCGTGACGGTACTTGACCACGTAGCGCAGCACCTCGCCCTCGGCCGCCCGGGCGTCCTCGGCCGCGACCGCCTCGGCGACGCGCGGCTGCGGCGCCGGTGCGTCGGCGCTCAGGACCGCGGGGCCCTTGTCGGGCTGGGCCTCCATGCTCGCCGCCGGGGCGCCCGCCGGGCCGTAGTCGTGCCGCGTGTAGCTCGTGACGAGGTTGCCCGCCACCTCGAAGACCTCGTCGTGATCGTAGACCGGTGCCGGTTCGACCAGGATCGGCTCGACGACGAACACCGGCTTGCGCGCGGTGCCCTGGTTGTTGTCCTCGCTCGCCTCGGCGATGCGGTTGTCGGGGTCGACGACGGCGGTCAGGAAGTGCGGGTTCGTGCGCGCGTCCGAGCGGTCGGTCGGAAGCGACAGCTCCACCACAGCCACCGCGCCGGAGGCCAGCGGGCCCAGCTCGGCCGACGCGTCCCAGCCCGCGGAGTCGGACAGCGCGAGGGTCGTTGCCCCCGACGCGCCGCCCTGGTTCCTCACCACCACGCGCGCCCGCGCGGTCTCGCCGGGGCTCACCGCGTAGCTGTCCACGGCGATCGACCGCACCGCGAGGTCCGGCGGCGCGCCCGAGCCCAGCTCGATGCGCAGCCCTCCGGTGAGCCGCACGGCGGCCGCCTCGTCGAATCCAACGACCGCACCCTGGGAGTACAACACCGCGCCGGCGAGCGCCGGGTGTGCCGGGATCGCGAGGGCGAAAGACGCGGACCTCCCGGGCCCCGCCAGGAGCTGGGCGGGGCCGGTCGGGAGACCGGGCGAGTCCAGGTCCAACAGCAGCTCGCCCAGGCCCGGCAGGGGCGTGCCGCACGGGTAGCCGGGCGCCGGTGCGCTGTGCGTCGCGAGGAGTGCGAGGGCGGGCGCGCCGCGAGCATCCCGCACCGCGAGCGTGAGCGTCGCGCCCGGGGCCGGCGTCCCATCCACGTGGGTCAGGCCGCCCTTGGGATCGGCGTCGCAACCGTAGGGTTCGACGGTGCCTTGGGCGCCAAGCGGCGCCGTACCGGCGACGAATGCGGCGAGGGCCGCTCCGGAGGACAGGCGCAGGGGGTGCGGATGCATGAGGCTTTCTTCCTTCTTCATCGGGGTAGGAATCGCAAGGAGGCCGCGCGACCGGGGACCTCCAGCCCCACAACGCAAACCCGCCCGCCGATGCGACAGGATCCGGGAAGCCCGTCCGTCGGCGCCGCGTGCCGCCGGGCCGGCTACACTGGGGCTCGGCTTCTCGCGCACGGAGCCGAAGGGAGAAGCGACTTGAGCGAGGTGACGAGCGAGTACGGCCGGGTGACGGCCCTGCTGCGGCGCATCGGCGCCGGAGACCGCGCGGCGGCGAACGAGCTGCTGCCGCTGGTCTACGACGAGCTGCGCCTGCTGGCCCATGCGCAGATGCGCGGCCAGCCCCCCGGACACGTGCTGCAGACCACCGCGCTCCTGAACGAGGCGTGGCTGCGGATGGCGGGGTCGCAGCCGGCCGCCTTCAAGGACCGACGGCACTTCCTGGGCGTCGCGTCGAGCGCGATGCGCTCGGTGCTGGTGGACGACGCGCGCGGCCGCGGCGCGCGGAAGCGCAGCGCCGGCCTGGCGCACGTCGCGCCCGACGGCGAAGCCACCGTATCGACGCCGCCGCCGGATCTGGTGCTCGACCTCGACGAGGCCCTCGAGCGCCTGGCGGCCGTCGACCACGAGCTGGCGCGCATCGCCGAGCTGCGCTGCTTCGCGGGGCTCTCCAGTGCGGAGGCGGCGTTGGTGCTGGACGTCTCCAAGCGCACGGTGGAGCGCGCCTGGCGCACGGCGCGCGCCTGGTTGCAGCGCGAGCTGGAGGAGTGCGCTGGAGACCATGGGGGCTGACGACTGGCCGCGGGTGCGCGCCCTCTTCGAGCAAGTGGTGGCCCTCCCCGAAGAACGGCGCGCCGGCGCGCTCGACCAAGGCTGCGCGGGCGACCGCGCCCTGCGACGCGAGGTGGAGGGGCTCCTCGCCGCCGACGGCGCGACGCGCGAGCTCACGCGCGTCGGGGCCGCGCGCTGGGCCCAGCTCGTCGCGCTGCCCGCTCCCGAAGCGCTGCTCGGACGCGAGCTGGGTGGCTTCCGACTCACGCGCGTAATCGGGCGCGGCGGAGTCGGCATCGTCTTCCAGGCCGAGCAGGAGCACCCCCGCCGTACGGTCGCGGTCAAGCTCCTCGCCGGCGGCGCGTTCAGCGCCGACGCGCGACGTCGCTTCGAGTACGAGGCGCAGGTCCTCGCCCGGCTGCAGCACCCGGGGGTCGCCCAGGTCTTCGCGTCGGGCACGCACCTCGAGCCGGCGGACGGCCGCGAGCTGCCCTGGATCGCCATGGAGCGGGTCGAGGCCGCGCGCACGCTCACCGACTACGCCGAGGCCGAGCAGCTGGGAGTGGCCGAGCGCGTCGAGCTCCTGCGCGCGGCCTGCTCCGCCGTGCAGCACGGCCACCGCCGCGGCGTGATCCACCGCGACCTCAAGCCGGGGAACGTACTCGTCGACGTGGCCGGGCGCGTCAAGGTGATCGACTTCGGCATCGCGCGCGTCGCCGAAGAGGGCGCCCTCACGCGCGAGGGCACCGTGGTCGGAACGGTCCAGCACATGGCTCCCGAGCAGCTTCGGGGCGAGCCTGTCGACGTGCGCTGCGACGTCTATGCTCTCGGCGTGTTGCTCTACGAGTTGGTCGCGCGCCAACTCCCCCACGACCTCGCCGACAAGCCGGTGCCCGAGGCGTACCGGCTCCTCGTCGACACCGCTCCGGCGCCGCCGTCGTCGCGGCGACCCGGGCTCGCGCACGAGCTGGACTGGATCTGCGCCAAGGCGCTGGAGGGCGACCGCGAAGCGCGCTACTCGAGCGTCGAGGCCTTCGACGCCGACCTCGCGCGCTTCCTGCGACAGGAGCCGCTCGTCGCGGGGCCGGCCGGCGCGGTCTATCGCGCGCGCAAGTTCGTCCGCCGACACCGCGTCGGCGTGGCGGCGACGGCCCTGGTGCTCGCGCTCGCGGGGGCCGGGCTAGCGGCGCACGTGGCGGGCATCCTGCGCGCCGACCGCGAGCACCAGAAGATGGTGCGCCTGGCCGACGCGCGCCACCTGGCGCGCCTGCGCGCGGGGGCGGAGGCGCTCTACCCCGCCCACCCCCACCTCCTGTCGGACCTCGACGAGTGGCTCGCGGCGGCTCGGCGCCTCGAGGCGCGCCTGCCGCGGCACCGCGAGGTCCTGGACGAGCTCGAAGCCCGCGCCGTGACCGCGCCAGCACAAGCCGGCGCCGGTTGGGAGTTCGCCGAGGACACCGACGCCTGGTGGCATGCGGCCCTGGCCGAGCTTCTGGCCGACTTCGAGAGCTTCTTCGAGCCCGGCACCGGTCTCGTCGCCGACGTCGCAAGGCGCCGCCGCGACGCGGCCACGCTCGTCGAGCGCACCCTCGACGGCCCCGCCGCCCAACGCGCCTGGGAGCAAGCCTGCGCCACGTTGGCGGACCCCGAGCGCAGCCCGGCCTACGCGGGCCTGCAGCTCGCGCCCCAGCTGGGGCTCGTGCCGCTCGGCGCGGATCCGGACTCGGGGCTGTGGGAGTTCCTGGTCGAGCTCAGCGGCGCCGCGCCGCAACGCGCGCCGGACGGACGGCTCCAACTGAGCGCGGACGCGGGTGTCGTGCTGGTGCTCGTGCCCGCCGGGTCGTTCACGCCCTTCGACGTCGAGGACCGCGCCGCGCCGCTGGAGAGCTACGAAGAGCTGCCGCTCGAGCCGCGGAGGGTCGACCCGCTCTTCGTCTCGAAGTGGGAGCTGACCCAGGCCCAGTGGACCCGGCTCGCAGGCGGCGAGCCGAGCGCCTCCTCCGGCGCGACCCACCCGGTGGAGAGGGTGAGCTGGGAGGAGTGCGACCTGTGGCTGCGGCGCGCGGGGCTGGCGCTCCCGAGCGTCGCCGAATGGAACTACGCCGCCCTCGGCGGACGTCCCGGGCGTTGGTGGATGGACCCGCTGCCGAGCGACCTTGCGGCCCGCGCCTGCTTCGGACAGCGAGCGCTCCACCTCCCCTGCGGGAGCTTCCCGCCCAACCCGTTCGGCCTGCACGACATGCTCGGCAACGTCGAGGAGTGGTGCAGCGACGCCCACGGCGACGGCAGCCAGCGCGCCTTCCGCGGCGGCGCGTTCTACGATCCGCCCGAGTGGTTCCGGATCCGGTCGAGCGTCTCCTGGCGCCAGGGCGAGGATCCCCGGTCACGACACAGCTCCCTCGGCGTGCGCGCCGTGCGGCCGCTCGATCGCGAGCCCTTCGTCAGAAGTCCGTCGTCCACAGCTCGGCGCTGAGGTCCCGGGCGCCGGAAGACGCGCCCGTGAACAGCACCCGCCGTCCCAGGTCGATGACGGTCGTCGAGACCTGCTGGCGCTCGACCAGCGTCGTGCCCCCCGACGTCCACCCCGTGAAGCTGCCGTCCGAGCCCCAGATCGCCGAGGGCGCCCCGGCCCCGCCGGGCTGCGGCGCGTAGTCCCCGAGCCCTCCGCCGACGAAGTAGAAGATCGGACCGGGACACGGGAGGTCGTCCGGGCCGTCGGAGATAGGCGGGCCGCCGATCGGCTCGCGGCAGATGCAGTGCCGGCGGCCGTCGGGGCCGGTGATGCTCGGCAGGTTCGGCGCCGCCGCCCAGGCGCCGCTGCCGCTGGGCTGGAACAGGTGCGTCGCCGTCGTCCACCCGAAGGAGGCGGCGGCGGGATCCACGTCCCCGCCTCCGGCGACCAGGACCCGCCCGTCGTCGGTCCTCAGCGCCGCGTGGAAGGCGGTCGGCAGGGGCAGGGACGGAGGCGGCGTCGCGAAGGTGTCGGTGGCCGGATCGAACCGTCGGCACGCCGCCGTCGTGACCGCCGCACCCTCGGCAAACGTCACTCCGCCGGAGACCAGCACCGTCCCGTCCGCGAGCCGCGTCGCCTGGTGCGCGGTCAGCGGGAGGCCGAGCGATGGGCCCGGTCTCCACGTCCCGGTGGCGGGGTCGAAGAGCTCGGTCACGGCGGACGAGGGCTCGTCGAGGCTCCGCGGGTACCCGATGGGATCCCCCGGCTCGTAGTCCCGCGAACCGCCGACCACCAGCACCCGGCCGTCCTCCAGCAGGGTCGCGGTGTGGAACACCCGCTGCGCGGACATCGAGGCGACCGGCGTCGTGACCCCGGTCGCGGGGTCGAAGATCTCCGCGCTGCGGAGCACCGCGGGCTCGGGTCCGCCGGATCCGCCTGAACCACCGACGCCGCCCGCAAGCAGCACCCGACCGTCCTGCAGTCGCGTCGCGGTGTGGCGTGCGCGGCGGTGCTGCAGGCTTCCGAGCTCGCCGGAGAACTCCTGCACCTGGGGGTCGAAGAGCTCGAAGTGATCGTAGACCTCGCCGGGTCCGCCGTCGGGTCCGAGAGGATCTAGCCCCCCCGCCACGAGCACCCGTCCGTCCTCCAGCTCGGTCGAGCTGTGCAGCCGCCTGGGCAGCAGCGTGTCGTTGCGCGCGAAGTGCGACTCGCCCTCGAGGCTCAGCAGAAAGGCCACCAGCTTCGTCGCCTCTTGCCGTGGCGCACCGGCGCTCGGCGCGGTCCAGGCCTGCGCCTTGAGCGTCATGCCGGCCAAGCGCGCATCGCCGGGCAGCGGGAAGCTCGCGAGGGCCGTCCCGTCGACGCCCAGCACCCCAAAGCTCCAAAGCTCGCTCGACGGTGGCTCGTCGCCGACGGCAAGCTCGAGCCCGAAGAGCTCCCCGGGGCTTCCGTCGATCCGGTAGACGACCTCGTCGCCTAGCACTCCCCCGGCCCAGCTGAGGCTGGCCTGGGCTGCGAGCGGGGCCGGCGCCATGGCAAGAGCGGCGGCAAGCGCGATTCTCATGGGTCTCCCTCGTGCGGTTGGCGAAACGCGGGCAGCCCAGTCTACCCAAAGTCGCTCGGCCCGTTCGGAGCGACGCCGTCACGGGGACCCGGGCGGCGTGTGTCGAGCATCTTCGCGCCCGCCCTGTTCCCTCCCCGGGCAAACCGCGTTAGCGTCGAGTCACGGTCCACGAGACGCGCCCCGATGCCCCGCCCCCGCAAGCTCGCCGTCAGCCTTGCGTGCGTCGCGCTCGTCCTCGCCGCCGGCGAGGTCTGCGCGCGGCTCGTGCTCGGAGAGCGCTTCGGCGCCGGCGTGCTGACCGACCTGCCGATGAACGTCTGCGTCGTTCCGGACGCGGAGCTCGGCTGGGCCGGCCGACCGGACATGGACGCCTGGTGCGTGGGCCCCAGCTTCGCGATCCCCGCCTTCGAGTACCGCGTGCGCACGGGCAGCGACGGCTTCCGCTCGGCCGACCCCGGCGACGGGGATCTGCCCCTGGTGCTCGTGCTAGGCGACTCGATCGCCTGGGGGTGGGGCGTGCGCCAGGACGAGACCTTCGCCGCGCGCCTGCGCGCGACCTTCGCGGGCCGGGCGCGCGTGCAATGCCTCGGCGTCCCGGGCTACGCCACCGACCAGCAGCTGCTGCTGCTCGAGCGCGTCGCGGAGGACAAGCGCCCCGACCTCGTCCTGCTCTCCTACGCGCTCAACGACGCCGAAGGCAACGGCGCGACCGAGCAGTACGGCCTGCCGAAGCCGGCCCTGGCCCGGCGCGGCGGTGACTTCGAGCTCGTCAACTACCCCGTCGCCGCCTCGTGGCCCGACGACTGGGACCCGAGCGCCTCGTCCTGGCGGACACGGCTGCGCGCGCACTCCGCGCTGTTGCAACTCGTCCGGCCCCTGCGCTTCACGCGCTCGCGCACCGCCCCCGAGGCCCTGACCGGAGCGGACCACGAGCAGCTCATCGAGTACGCCCGCAACCTCGAGTGCGACACCTACTCGGCGGCCGAGGCCCACCACCTGGCCGGCGAGGTCGGCAACCCCGACTCGGTCACCTTCGAGCTGTTGCGCCGGATCAAGTCGGTCTGCGACGCGGCCGGAGCCGAGCTGATCGCCTTCAGCGTCCCCCACCATCACGACCAGTTCCTGCTGGTCCCCAGGCTCGTCCCGTCGACCACAGCCGCGGCCGCCCTCCGCGGCGAGGGCCGCTTCCGCACCCGCCTCTCCGACCAGCTGGCCCGGGCGGCCGCGGCTCTCGGTTTTGACGCGGTGGATGTCGACCACGAGCTGCTCGAGCTCTCGCAGGTCGAGCGGGTCAACCTGAACGCCGGCGATGGGCACATCAACGCCGAGGGGCACCGCATCGTTGCGGAGGCGTTGAGTCGGGTGGTTGCGGAGCGCTTGGCGCGGTGAGACAGCGCGCTCGCCCGGGGCCGCCGGGCGCAGCCTCTCTCGCCTACCGAACGGAAGCGGGCCCGCGCCCATGAGGGAAGGACGCGGGCCCGGCGACACAGTCGGTGGGGAGCCCCTAGGGGACCAGCTGCACCGCCACCGCGTTCGACACCATCTGGATGCTCGCGAACGTCGCGTCCCCCGCGAGGTACGCGTGGTGCACCGTCAGCCCGAGCAGTGCCCCTAGCCCCGCCGGGAGCGTGAAGCTCGCGCTCGACTTGCCCGCCCCATCGAGGAAGGCGAGCGAGCCCGCGAGCGGCGGCTGGTTGGGGCTGTTCGCGGTCAGCGTGAAGTAGGCGTCCTGGTTGAGCGGCAGGACGAACCCGCCGACCGGCACGCCCGGAGACGTTCCCGAGATCGAGCCCAGCAGGAGGTAGCGAGCGCCGGCCTGGGCGGCGCCCGCGTCGAGCGCGAGCGCGAGGCTGCCGCCCGACCCGACCGACAGCGAGACGACGTCGCCGCTCAGCGCCTGAGGCGCGACGGTGGCCGGCAGGTTGGGCCGGTAGAACTCCATCGTGCAGCGCATGCGACGGGCCTGCTCTTCGGTGAACTCCCACATGCAGAGGTCATCGCTGTAGTCCATGTAGTTGTGGATCGGATCCGGGCTTCCACAGGACGACTTGGAGGGCGGGCAGCCGAAGGTGTCGCTCGCCTCCGGGTTGGTGTCGCAGAGCAGGTCGCCGGTGGTGTAGCAGGCGCTCGCCGAGCCGCAGCCGCCGGAGAAGGTGTGCTCGAGGCCGAGGTAGTGACCGACCTCGTGCGTGGCGGTGCGGCCCTTGTCGAAGGGAGGGCCGATCGCTCCGTTCTTGCCGAAGGCGGACCACAGCACCACGACGCGGTCGCTCTTCTGCCCCGCCAGGCCGCCCTGGGGCAGGTCGGGGACGTAGCCCAGGGCGCCGCTCGCCTTGTTGGTGTAGATGTTCAGGTAGCGGTTGGTGTCCCAGGCCAGCGTGTTCCAGTAAGCCCCGTTGTCGTTGAACCAGGTGTTGTTGGTCGAGTAGGTGATGCCCGACGTCGGGTTGCCGCCCGGGTCCTCGGTGGCCAGGTGGAAGCGGATCATCGTGTCGACGCCCGGCGCCCCCGGGGAGCCGGGGAGGGCACGGAAGTCCTCGTTCAGGACGTCGATCTGGCCCTGGACCTGGGCCGCGCTGAGGAAGCCGGTGCCGCCCGTACTCTGGATGACGTGCACCACGACGGGGACGTCGTAGATGAACGTCGGCGCATAGGCCGCGGTGGGGTTCGTCGACGTGTAGCCGCAGTCCGACGGGGGGGCAGCGATCGGGATGCTGCGCAGCGCGCGATCCGCCAACCCACAACGCCGGCCGGGCAGGCCCGCCGTCTCCTGGGCCGCCGCGGGCGCGGGCACCGAGAGGACGAGCGAGGTCGCCAGGAGGGAAGCGAAGGTCTTGGAGGTCTTCATTCGCAATCGTCTTGCTGTCTAGGGGGCGTGCCGTCTATGTCGATGGGCCGGCGCGCCCCTGGGGAGGATTCACGGTTCAGCGGGATCGTGGGACACGCCTGTTGTGGAGATGTGTCGGAGATGTTGTGGGGCCGGAATTCAGCGCGCGCGCGCCGCGAAGGCGCTCGCGGGCGCAGCTAGAATCCGTACGGCGAGCGCATGACCTCACCCCACGTCGACACGCAGATCCTGATCGTCGAGGACGACAGCCGGATCCGAACCGAGCTCCTGGATGCGTTGATGGCCGCCGGCTACGGGGTCGACGTAAGCGTCTCGTTGGAGAGCGCCCGCTTCGCCCTCGAGCGCGAGTACGACCTGATCGTGCTGGACCTCGGGCTCCCCGACGGCGATGGCCTCGACCTGTGCCGGTCGCTGCGGGCAGCGGGGCGCGGCCTGCCGATCCTGATCCTGACGGCGCGCGACGCGCCCGAGCAACGCGTCCGCGGTCTCGACGTCGGCGCCGACGACTACCTGGTGAAGCCCTTCCACATGCCCGAGCTGCTCGCCCGCGTGCGCACCCTGCTCCGCCGCGCCGGGCGCTCCGCCGGCCCCGGGCCGGTACGCGTGGGCGAGCTGTGGGCCGACCCCGAGGCTCGCCGCGCGGGCAACGGCGCGGGGGCCTTCGAGCTGACGCCGCGCGAGTTCGACCTCCTGCTCTTCCTCCTGCGCCACCCCGACCGCGCCTGGACGCGCGAGCAGCTGCTCGACCGCGTGTGGGGCTCGGGCTACGACGGCGAGCGCCGCACCGTCGACTCCCACGTGCGCCGCCTGCGCGCGCTGGTCGAGGAGGACGGCAGCGACCCGCGCACGATCGAGACCGTCTGGGGCGTCGGCTACCGCCTGCGGGAGGCCACGTGAAGAGCCGCGAGGCAGCGTCGTCGATCCGCTGGCACCGGCGGCTGAGCGTGCGGCTGGCGCTGCTGCTCACCGCCATGGCGATCGGCTTCGACCTGCTGCAGTCGGCGCTCCACGACCCGCTCTTCGCGCTGCTGAACTTCCCCGAGCCGGGCGCCGAGGTCTACTACCGCGACGACAGCTGGATCCGGCGCGGCCTGCTCACGGGCGCCGAGCGCGAGCGCGCCGGGCGCTACCTGCCGACGGTCGCCGCGGTCGAGGACCTCGGCACGGACCTCGCCGAGGACGGCGTGGCCTTCCTGTGGCTCGACGACCAGGGCGAGGTCCTCTGCGCGAGCGAGCGGCTCCCGTGGCCCGAAGGCTCGCATTGGGAGGTGACTCCGGCCGCCACGCTGCGCGTGCCGCTGCCGGGTCGCGCCGAGCCCGCGCCGACGGTGTGCCAGGAGCTCTTCGTCGACGGCGAGCTGGCTGGGATCTTCGTGCAGATCGTGGTCGACCTCGCGGCCCAGGCCGAGGTCTACGGCGTCGAGACCGCGGCGCTCAGCCAGCTCGAGAGCTGGGAGTTCAGCGAGCTCGGCGGCTTCGGCTACATGAGCCGCGAGGCGATGGAACGGGCCGGCGACGACGAGCAGCGCGTGGTCACGCTGCTGGCCTTTGCCGTGATGGCCGTCATCGCGATCCTCGCCTCGGTGGTCGTGTCGCGCCGCGTCACCGCGCCGCTCGCGCGGCTGGCCGCGCGCGCCGGCGGCAATCCGCTCAGCGACGACGAGCTACCCGGTCCGTTCGACGAGGGCGGCGCCCACGAGGTGGCCGCCCTCGCGCGCTCGATGAACGCGATGCGCGGACGCGTCGAGGAGCTCGTGCAGGGGCTCGCCGACCGCGACCGCGCGCGCCGCGAGTGGATCGCGCAGGTGTCGCACGACCTGCGCACGCCGCTGACGGCGCTGCTCGCGTGCCTCGACCGCTCCGAGACGGTGCTCGCCGGCGACTCACCCGAGTCCGTCGCCGAGCGGATGCGCGAGCTGGTCGCGGTGGCGCGCATGGACGCCGACCGCGTGCGCGTCCTGGCCGACGACCTGCTCGACATCGCGCGGCTGGACGCGAGCGACGAGCTCGACCTAGAGCCCGTCCCGCCCGGCGAGCTCGTCCGGACGACGCTCCAGGCGCTGGGGCCGTTGGCCGAGGTGCACGGCGTGCGGCTGCAGTCCGAGGTCGAGGCCAACATGCCGATCCTCACCGCCGACGGCGGACGCCTGATGCGCGCGCTCGAGAACCTGGTGCGCAACGCGATCCAGCACGCCGCTGGCGCGGTGACCGCAGTCGTGACCAGCACCGCGTCCGGCGTCCGCGTCGAGATCCGCGACGACGGCCCCGGCCTGCCGTGCGACCCGGACGCGGGCGCTGTCGGCGACGACGTGTCGCTCGAGTCCCTGGCCCAGAGCCGCAGCCGTGCGGACTCGGCCGGTCTCGGGCTGCTGGTGGCGCGCAAAGTGCTCGACGCGCACGGCGGCACGATCGGCGCGCGCAACCGGGCCGAGGGCGGCGCGACCGTTTGGTTCGAGCTGCCGCTGGGCGCGGACTGAGCCGCGGTCCGGACGCAGCCGACGTTGCCTCAGTGCACCGCGACCCGCCCCCGGAAGGGCGACTCGGCCGCGACGTCGTCGCGCCAGAAGCCCCCCACCTCGTACAGGTAGCGCACCTGCGCATAGCGGTAGAGCATCTCGATCACCGCCGCCTCGGTGCCCGGCTTCTTCGCCATGGCGTCCGAGACCTCGAAGAACATCTGGCGCTCGGCGGCGTTCTTGCGGAAGAACTTCTTGAGCAGCATCACCGCCTCGCGCTCGACCGGGCGCGACTCGCGCACGGCCTTGTGCGCCTGCGCGAGCGGGCCGCGCTGCGGGCCCATGGTCTCGATCATGCGCAGCACGCGGCGGCCGAAGTTGGCGGGCGAGTACATCTGGTTGCACAGCCAGTGCATGCCCTCGGTGAGCTCGGCGCCGGTCATCTGCGCCGGCGTGATGTTGCTGTGCCAGGGCGAGGAGCCGTGGCTCTCGGTCAGATCGACCAGGCGGCCGTCGCGCTCCATACGCTCATGCAGCGGCGTCGAAGCGGGCGCGGCGAGGGCGTTCAGGTTGAAGATGGGAACCGGCGACGCCTGCGCGAAGTCGAGTTGGAGGTCGAAGATCGAGTGGTTGTCGTGGTCGAAGCCGACGATCATCCCCGCGACCACGGCGATGCCGTGCTCGAGGAAGACCTCGATCTCGCGGATGAGGTCCACGCCGACGTTCTGCCGCTTCTTCGTCTCCTTGAGGCTCTCGAGGTTGGGGGTCTCGATGCCGATGAAGACCCAGCTCATCCCGCACTCCGCCATCAGGCGCATGATCTCGGGGTCACCCGACGCGTCGATCGAGAGCTGGGTGCCGAAGGCCACCGGCTCTTCGCGCGCGCGGTTCCAATCGCGTAGCCCGGCCAGGAGCTCCTTCGCCCGGCTGCGGTAGACCGTCAGGTTGTCGTCCGACAGTAAGACCGAGCGGTAGCCATAGGAGTACAGCACGTCGAGCTCGGCCACGACCTGCTCGACGCTCTTGTGACGCTGCTTGCGGCCGAGGTACTGGATGACGTCGCAGAACTCGCACTCGAAGGGACACCCGCGCGAGGTCTGCACGGCGCCCAGGAGCGCCCGGTCGTTCGGGTAGAGGTCCCAGCGCGGCACCGGCGAGTCGGCGATGTCGGGCTTGTCGCCCTTGTACTCCTGCTTCCAGCTACCGGCGTCGAGGTCGGCAAAGAACTCCTCGGCGATGCCCTCGAGCTCACCCAGCACGAGCACGTCGCAGTGCCCGCGGACGTCGTCGGGCGACAGCGACGCGTACGGCCCGCCGATGATCACGGTCTTGCCGCGGCGCCGGAACTCGTCGGCCAGCTCGATCATCCGGTACTCCTGCGCGACCTTCCCCGTGATGCCGATGAAGTCGGCCGGATGGTCGAAGTCGACCGGAGACAGGTGCTCGTCGCACACGGTGACGTCCCAATCCGAGGGCGTGAGCGCCGCCACCGTGACGAGCGTCAGGTCGGCACTCGCCTGCGCCGGCTGGAAGTCCCAGCGCTCGAAGACCTCGGCACCGAAGTGCGTCGGGATGCCGGAGCGGGGATTGACGAGGTAGAGCGACTTGGCCACGTGGACGCCTTCTGCAGCGGGAGTCGGGACGGGCGAAACGGCCGCGCCGCACGCGTGGGTCTTGCGAGGAGCTCCTCGGAAAACCACCGGCGAGCACCGCGGTCGCCTGACGAGGATACAGATTCGTCCTGCCGGTTTCGTTACCGCTTGCGTTAGGGATGGGCTGGATCGTGGCCCGCGGCTCAGTAGGACCCGACCACGAGGTCCAGCGCGTTCGTCAGCTGCAGGGCCCCCGAGCGGTCGAGCGAAGCCCCCTGGGCGCACAGCCCGACGCCGACCAGGCCGCACTCGTCCGGGACCGCCAGGGCGAAGGGCAGTCCCGGCGTCGACGCGGTCCACGCCACGAGCTGCGCGGGGTCGCACAGCAGCGTCCCGGCGGCGCCGAGGTCGACGTTGGCGGCGCCGGTGGAGACGCTCAGGAGATCCAGCGTCGCCGCGGGTACGAAGGCGCCGTGGTCGATCCACGGCTCCCATGGCCCGGCGACCACCGGGCCGCCGCTCAGGCCGGGTTGGAGCGCCGCGGGGTTCGGCGGCGACCCCAGACGAAGCGCCTCGACGGGCTGCTGCGATGGGCACCCGCAGTTCGCGCGCCAGTGTACGCGGTTGCGCGAATACTCCGACAGCACGACGTCCGCGTCGCCGTCGGCATCGAAGTCGCCGGCCGCCAGCGACAGGATCTCCTGGGTGTAGCCGGCGATCACCTCGCTCCCGCCGAAGGCCCCCCCGCCCAGGCCCGGATACCACAGGGCGCTTCCCAACCCCTGACCGCCCTGGCCGATCAGCACGTCGGCGTGGCCGTTGCCGTCGAGGTCGGCCACGTCCAGCGAGCTGTAGTACACGCTGTCGGCGCCGATCAGGATCTCGGGGCCGAAGCTCCCGAGGCCATCGCCGTTCTCGAACCACGACGCCTTGCGGTCGTTCTGCGAGGCCGCGACGAGATCGGTGTCGCCGTCGCCGTCAAGGTCCGCCAGGCCGATCGAGAGCGGCGTGTCGAAGGGCGCGACCGGGTGCTCGGGCCAGACGCCGCCCAGCGCGCCGGTGCTCTCGAACCAGGACAGCCTCGACCCCGCCAGGGAGCTTGCGTAGATGTCGGCAGCGCCGTCGCCGTTCAGGTCGCCGGCCAGGAGCTCGACGGGCGAAAAGGGGGCTTCGTTCACCGGGATGCCGGGGCCGAAGTCTCCCAGCGAGGAGTGGTTCTCGTGCCGGTAGATGCGCTCGTCGGATACGCCCGAGGACACCAGGTCGAGGTCGCCGTCGGCGTCGAGGTCGACCGGAAAGCTCGACATGCAGCTGGCGATGGAGTCGACGAACACGCCCTCTCCGAAGGTCGCGCATCCGTCGAGGTTCTCGTACCAGCGGAGCGCCCCGTCCGCCGAGTCCGCGCAGACCGCGTCCGGGTCACCGTCCCCATCCAGGTCCGCCGCACGGAGATCGCGCACGAAGCTCACGTCCGAGCTGAGGATCACCGACGGCCCGAAGTTGCCGTCGCCGTCCAGGTTCTCGTACCACCGGACCGCGGCCTCCTGCCACTCGTCGGCCCGGTGGGTGATGTTGACCACGTCGAGGTCGCCGTCGCCGTCGAGGTCCACGGGGCGGCACAGGTCGGACGGGCCGACGCCCTCGAACAGCACGGTCTCGGGAGCAAAGCTCCCGCCCCCGACGTTCTCGTACCAGGCCACGGTGTCGTCCGTCTGGGAGGCCGCCGCAACGTCGAGGTCGCCATCGCCGTCGAGGTCCCCGCTCACGACGGAGAACGCGCTATACGCCTCGTCCCCAAGCGTCTGCGCCGCTCCAAAGGCGCCGCCCCCGAGGTTGGGATACCAGCGCACCTCGTCGTCGGCGCGCAAGGCCGCGGCCACGTCCAGGTCGCCGTCGCCGTCGAGATCGGCGAGGGCCACCGCGCGGACATCGGGCGCGGAGCCCGGCAGCGCGGTCCCCGGCGCGAACGAGCCCGCCCCGTCGGTGTTGGCGTACCAACGAATCGCCCCGTCGAGGAACGACCCGGAGACCACGTCGAGATCCCCGTCGCCGTCGACGTCCCCCGCCTCGACGGCCGAGGCTCCCAGCGCCGCAGTGCTCAGCGGCTGCTCCCGGCCGAAGGCGCCGCCCAGGTTCTCGAACCACGCGATCGTGTGGTCCTCCTCCGACGCCGCGACGACGTCCTGGTCGCCGTCTCCGTCCAGGTCGGCGGACCGCACCGACGCGGCTCCCAGGCTGGAGCCGCTGATCTCCTGCGCGGGGCCGAACGCGCCCGCTCCGAGGTTCTCGAACCAAAGAACCCGCCCGTCGTAGGACGACGCCGCCAGCACGTCCTGATCGGCATCGCCGTCGAGGTCGGCGGCGAACACCGAGCGCGCGCCGAGGCCCGCCGTGCTGATCTCCCGCCGTGCCCCGAAGCCGCCCAGCCCGTCGACGTTCTCGTGCCAGGCCACGGTGTTGTCCCACTGTGAGGCCGACAGCGCGTCGAGGTCGCCGTCGCCGTCGAGGTCGGCCGCGAACACCTCACGGACCGCGAGGGCCTCCACCGTGATCGTGAGCGGCTGCCCGAAGCGGCCCTGGCCGTCGGCGCGACGGGAACCCGCATCGCCTCAGCGTAGCGCGGCGGCCCCGGGCCGTGGGCTAGTAGCAACCGATCGTGATCTCGAGCGCGTTGGTCAAGACGGCCTGGACGTCGTGGCTCCGGCCTAGCCGCCGTGGCTGCAGGGCGCGACCACCACGATCGTCGGGGCGGCCCGCGCGTCGGCGCCCCCGGCAGCCCCCGCAGGTCGCCGCGCCCGCGGTCGGTGCCTCACCGCACGATCTGCTCGAGGTACGCCGCGTACTCCTCGAGCGAGCGCTCCAGATGTCCCGGATCGTCCGTGATGCCGAAGGTGTGCAGCACCACAGGCCGGTCGTAGTCCGCGTCGTGCAGCGCCTGCAGGAACGGCAGCAGGCTGAAGTCGCCCTGATCCAGCGGCAGGATGGCGTCGCTCCAGTCCACGAGCACGCTGAACGGGCCCGCATAGGCGCCGTTCTCCGCCCCGGCGATCGTCACCAGCGAGCTCGCCTGCGCGTGCTGCGCCGCCACGGTGTCGAGCGCGTACTGATTGCCGATGCGGATCTCGTGGCAGGTGTGCAGCGAGCTCTTGAGGTTCGGGTGCCCGATGTCGCCGATCAGCGCGGCCGCCTCGTCGGCCGACTCGATGTCGGTACCCCAGTGCGGGTAGATCACGGTCTCGACGCCCGCGGCCTGGGACTCGATCGCCATCTCCTCGAGCAGCTCGCGCAGGGCGGTGCTCGACGGCGCGCCGCGCACGATCACCCAGAGCGGAGCCCCCACCTGGGCCAGGGTCGGCAGCGCGAGGCGCCAGATCTGCGAGCTCGGCGGGAAGTCGAAGTCGTAGGAGACGTAGGCGAGAAGATCAAAGCCCGGGACCGTCTCGACGTGTTGGGCGTAGGCGGAGAGCTTGGGCAGGTCCGCTGGAACGTCGACGCGCGTGACCAGCCCGGAGAACCCCAGCGAGTCCAGGTAGTCCATGTTGCCCGCCGGTCCGAGGTCGAGGTTGAAGTCGTAGACGACGAGCGGCGGGTGGTTGGGTCGCTGCTCGACCGCGAGCTGGTCGGCGCCGCCGAGCTGCAGGAGGACCGGGCCAGCGAGCCAGGCGAGGCAGGTGGTCGTCGCGTTCTTCCACATGGACATCGAGTCGGGGGCCGGCGCGCGACCCGAGGGCGGCGAGCGCGTTGCTCTTCGAGGATACCCGTGGGCCGGCGCCACCGATACGGCCGGGGCCAGCGCCCGACTCCTAGCGACTCGGGGCGCCGCGCGGACCGCGCGAATCAACGCGCCCCCGTGGCTTGGCAGCGCGCCCTGGCTGACGACGAGCGGATCCCTCCACCCTGCGAGCACCCGCTGGGTGTCCAGCACCGCCTACAGGCCTACAGCTCGGCGAACCCGGCGGCGTACCGCTCGCGCCCGCTCCCTCGCGTGCCTGCTCGCCGCGGTGGCCGCGGGCAGGCGCGCGAGGCGAGCTTCATCCGTCTGCGTCGACCGCCTACTTGGTCCCCACCTCGATCGTCCGCACCTGGCACTCGTCCGGCACCGAGTTGCCGTCGAAGTCGGTCGAGGTCCCCGCGGCGAGGTCACAGGAGTCCGGGACGCCGTTCCCGTTGCAGTCCGGCACGAGGCCGAGCTGGATCTCGAGGTAGTCCGGCATGCCCGACGCGTCGCAGTCCAGGAACTCGTCGACGCCGCGGTCGACGCCGGGGCCGGTGAAGCGCGGCTCGCCGTCGAGGTCGAGCTCACCGGGCTCCGCCACGAAGCCCGGATCTCCGGTGTCGCGGGCAGGCGACGCCAGCGTGAGGTGGAAGTCGCCGCCGGCGAGGTTGACGAACAGCGGATCGAGGCCGTCGTTGCCGGTCCCGCCCAGCGCGCCGGTCCAGCCGAGCACCGTGGAGTAGTCGACGAAGTCGGTCTGCGTCGTGCCCGACGGCTGGCGGATCTGTGCGGACTCGCCAGCACCGGTGCCGTCCTGGTTGCCCCACAGGATCGAGCTCGTGATCGAGACCGTTCCCGCGAGGAAGATGCCCCCGCCCTGCTGGCCCTGGTTGCTGACCAGGCTGGTGCCCAGCATCGCCAGGTTGCCGGAGAAGCCGATCGAGATGCAGCCGCCCTGGGACGAGGCGAAGTTGCCCGTCATCAAGCAGTTGCGGACCAGCGTCTCGCCGCTGCCCTGCTCGAAGATGCAGCCGCCCGAGCCGGTCACGGTGTTGCTGAGGAAGTTGCAGTTGCGGAAGGAGGGCGTCCCGTTCGAGCCGTTGAACACCGCTCCGCCGTTGCTGGCCGTGTTGTCCTGGAAGACACAGTCGGCGAAGGCCGGCGACGAGACGACCGAGGCGAACACGCCGCCTCCCGAGGGGGCGTCGTTGGTCGTGAACGAGCAGCGATCGATCGTCGCCGCGTCGGTGCCCCGCACGTCAAAGCCACCGCCGGACGACGTCCCGGTGTTGCCGTCGAACGTGCAGTCGGCCATCGTCAGCGGCGAGCCGCTGAAGACGCCACCGCCGCTCGCGGCGCTGTTGGCCGTGAAGTCGCAGCCGTTCAGGGTACTGGTTGCCCCCGACGTGTTGATCAGCGCCCCGCCGAGCGACCCACAGTCGTTCTGGTCGAAGGTGCAGTCGGTGTACACCGGCGCCGCGTTGGTCAGGTTACCGGCCGCGCCGGCGTCCACCGTGGCGGAGTTCTGCGTGAAGGTGCAGCCGGTGATCGTCGGACTGCTCGCTGCGTTGTAGAGCGCGCCCGCCGTCGAGGCCGTGTTCATCACGAAGTCGCAGCCGGTCACGGCCGGAGCGCTGCCCCCGAGGTTCATCAGGCCGCCGCCGGTGCTGCCGGCCTGGTTGCCGGCGAAGGTGCAGCCGGTCAGCGAGCCTCCCGAGGAGAGCATGTGCATGCCGCCCCCGGTATTCCCGATGTTGTTGGTGAAGCTGCAGTCGGTCAGGGTCGACAGGTTGCCGTCGGTGTCGTCGACGCCGCCGCCCGACTGCACGGCGGTGTTGGCGTCGAAGACGCACAGCGTCAGCTCAACCGTCGAGTCGCTGTTCGCCAGCCCGCCCCCACGCGTCGCGGTGTTGCTGCTGAAGGTGCAGCCGGTGTAGGTGGACAGGCTCTGGAGCTCGTTGAAGCCGCCGCCGCCCAGCGAGTTGCAGTCGTTCTGGTCGAAGTCGCAGTCGGTCAGATCGGTGGTCGAGCCCGAGGCCAGGTTCACCCCCGCGCCGCCGAGCGTGGCGGTGTTCAGGCTGAAGGTGCAGCCGTCGAGCGTCCCCGAGCTGGCGTCGCTGAAGTAGCCGCCGCCGCGCTGCGACGAGTTCGACGTGAAGGTGCAGTCGGTCAGATCCGCCGAGCCGCCGAAGATGACGTAGATGCCACCACCGGCCGTGGTCCCGTCGTTGCCCGTGAAGCTGCACGAGCTCGCCGTCAGCGTGGCGTCGTCGCAGGAGATGCCGCCGCCCTGGATCGCGGAGTTCGCGTCGAAGGTGCAGCCCGTCAGCGTCCCGCTCACGCCGAAGCGCAGCAGGAGGCCGCCCCCGTCGATCGTGGACTGGTTGTTGGACATCGTGCAGCCCACGAGCACGGCCGCGCCGCCCTCGTAGGTCACGCCGCCGCCCTTGGAGCCGAGGTTGCCGTCGAAGACGCAGTCGGTCACCGTCGGCGTGCTGGTGCCCTCGGCGTACAACCCGCCCCCGCGGGTCGCGAAGCTGGACTCGATGCGGCAGCGCGAGATCGTCGGGCTCGCGTTGTCGAGCGTGATCCCGCCGCCGTTCGTGTTGCTCGGGAAGGGACCGTCCGCGGCCCCGCCACGGAGCGTAAACCCGTCCAGCACGGCCGTCGCGCCGACGTTCGCGGCCGAGACCACGTGGTAGGCGTTGTCCGCGGTGTTCACGAAGCCCGGCAGGTCGTTGCCGTTCAGATCGGCGCTGAGCACGGTCACGTTCAGGTCCGGATCCGCCTGGGCGAGGCTCGTCTCGCCGCCCGCGAAGCCGCCGTACAGCTCGACTCCGTCGGCCAACGTGAAGGTCACGGTGCGCGGGTCGCCGCTGGTCGCCGCGGTCGGGAGGTAGGTCCCCGCCGCCACCCAGATCTGCCGCTCCGGCAGCCCGACGCACGAGTTCGCCGCGTCGATCGCCGACTGCAGGTCGGGGAAGGCGTCGCCCCAGCTCGTGCCCGCTCCCGACCCGCCCGCGGCTGGGTCGACGAAGAACACCGCGAGCGCCTCGCACTCATCCGGCACGCCCGACAGGTTGCAGTCGGTGCTGAAGCCCGAGGCGATGTCGCACTCGTCGGGGATGCCGTTCGCGTTGCAGTCCGGGCTGAAGCCCGAGACCAGGTCGCAGGCGTCGGGGATCCCGTTCGCGTTGCAGTCCAAGCTGAACCCCGACGCGATGTCGCAGTCGTCCGGGATCCCGTTGCCGTTGCAGTCGAGGCTGAAGCCCGAGGCCAGGTCGCACTCGTCGGGAATCCCGTTCGCGTTGCAGTCGGGGCTGATGGCCAGCGCCACGTCGCACTCATCGGGGATGCCGTTCGAGTTGCAGTCCGGGCTGGTGCCGAGCGCCACGTCGCACTCGTCGGGCACGCCGTTGGCGTTGCAGTCCGGGCTGGTGCCAAGCGCCACGTCGCACTCGTCGGGCACGCCGTTCGTGTTGCAGTCGGGGCTCACGCCCAGGGCGATGTCGCACGAGTCGAGCACCCCGTTGCCGTTGCAGTCCCCCGTCGCGAGCTCGCACTCATCGGGGATGCCGTTCGCGTTGCAGTCGCCGCTGAAGCCCGACGCCACGTCGCAGGCGTCGGGGATCCCGTTCGCGTTGCAGTCCAGGCTGGTGCCGAGCGCGAGGTCGCACGCATCCGGCACGCCGTTCGCGTTGCAGTCGAGGCTGACGCCGAGCGCGATGTCGCAGGTGTCCGACACCAGGTTGCCGTTGCAGTCGAGGTCGCACAGGTCCGGCACGCCGTCGGCGTTGCAGTCCGGCTGGCACTCGTCGGGGTAGCCGTTCGCGTCGCAGTCGGCGCTCGTCGCCGCGGCGATGTCGCACTCATCCAGGACGCCGTTGCCGTTGCAGTCGTGGCCCACGAGCTCGCACTCGTCCGGGACGCCGTTGGCGTTGCAGTCGGTGCTGGTGCCGAGCGAGATGTCGCAGTCGTCGGGCACCCCGTTGCCGTTGCAGTCGGCGCTGGTCCCGTCCGCGATGTCGCAGCTGTCGGGCGTGCCGTTGGTGTTGCAGTCCGGCTCGCACTCGTCCGGGATGCCGTTGCCGCCGCCCGGAACACCCAGCGGCGCGCAGTCGGTGCTGGTGCCGGCGAGGATATCGCACTCGTCCGGCACGCCGTTGGAGTTGCAGTCCGGCTCGCACTCGTCCGGCACACCGTTCGCGTTGCAGTCCAGGCTGAAGCCGGTCGAGATGTCGCAGGCGTCGGCGACGCCGTTCGTGTTGCAGTCCTGCGCGACGCCGAGCGCGATCGCACACGCATCGCCCACGCCGTCGAGGTCGCAGTCGCCCTGGAGCGCGTTCGGGGTGGCCGGGCAGTTGTCGCAGGCGTCCGCCACGCCGTCCGCGTCCCCGTCAGACAGGGTGCCGAAGCCGCCGGCGAGGCCGTCGAGCAGCACGACGTCGTCGCAGTCGACGTCCCCGTCGCCGTCCAGGTCGGACTCGCGGCACTGGAAGCCCACGGCCACGCCGGGGCCCGCAGCGCACGCGGCCAGCACGTCGAGGTCGTCGGCGTCCACATCGCCGTCGTGGTCGAGGTCGCCGGGCACCAGCGCGCCGCTGCAGACCAGGAAGCCCCCGATGCCAAAGGCCAGCGCCGGGTTGTCGGACGAGATCGTGACGCTGTCGAAGGTCGCGCCGGGATCGACGTCGACCAGGACCTCGGAGTACGGCGCGCCGGACGGCACCGCGGCGCTCGCACCGATCGATCCAAGCGAGCCGCCGCCGCTGAACGGCGTGATCGTGAGCGCGGCGGGCCCCACCGCGTCGGCCACCACCAGCGGCAGCCCGCGCAGCGCGCGGATCGGCGGGCTGAAGTCGACCTGCAGCACCGCGCCGCCGGGGGTCTCAGGCTCGGCCAGGTTGAGACCGAGCGCGGTCAGCATCGTGTTCGGCCCGAGGTCGAAGGCGGTCCCCGACGAGACCGAGAAGCTGATCGTGGTGGCCCCGGCCGTGACGCCGAACGGCGTCGCGCTCGGGATCAGCCCGTTCAGCGAGACCCGGTCGCAGTCCGCGCCGGACGGGTCCGGCAGCAGCGACGGGCCCTCGAGCGTGCAGTCGACGAAGGCCTCCTGAAGTGCCTGCAGCGTGTTGAGCAGCGGCGCATGGCTCGCGCCGCCGAGATCGCGCTGCAGGCCCGCGTGCGCGCCGAACTCCTCGACGAAGGTCGCGCTCTCGCAGGGCGTGTCGGCGGGGCCGACGCGGAACGAGAAGCCCGGGCCGAGCGTCTCGTACTGCCGCCGCGGATCCAGCAGCGTCTGCCAGCAGCCGACGAACAGCACCTTCTCGGCCAGCGTGACATCCGCCGCGCCGCCCGCCAGGTCGGCGCGCAGCACGGTCTCGAAGTCCGGCGTCGGGTCCTCGGGGAAGGTCGCGTCGCTCAGCCCGAAGACCCAGCTCTGCCGCTGCGGCAGCAGCGAACCGCCGCCCGCCGCCGAGCCGAAGTCCGGCGCGTAGTCGGCGCCAAAGGCCCAGCGCAGGCCGATGCCGGCCAACGGGCCGTTCGGCACCTCGAGCGGCTTGTCGACCCCGAAGCCGCTCCACGGCGGCTCCTGGTCGGGGTGACGGTGGTGCAGCTCGAAGCTCGAGTGCAGCGGCGAGAACGCCAGCGTCTCCTCGGTCAACGGTGCGACCGTCGCGGCCGCCAGCTCGTCGGGGAAGGCGCTGAGGTCAGCGAAGTCGAACAGGTTGAACCAAAGCGGCAGCGGCACGCAGCCGGGCAGCCACCAGAGCACGCGGTCACGGTCGTCGAAGAAGCCGGCCACGTACTCGTCCGCCGGCAGCGAGCCTTCGGTCGCCTGCGGGGCGAAGCCCAGGCGGTGGTCCATGCGCACGCGCCCCACCGCCGGCGGCGTGACGGTCCCGGGCGGGACCGAGACCGAGAACGACGCGCGCGGGAAGGCCTGGGCCTTCTTCACGCAGCCCTCGGGCGTCGCGTCGTCGAAGGCCGCCGACAGCGCGAAGCTCTGGCGCACGACCAGCGCCGGCGCCTCGACGTTGTCGAGGTGCGGCGAGCCGTCGAGGTTGACCCGGTAGGCCGCCGTCAGGATCCACTCGGTCAGGTCGACCGGCGGGTTCGGCGCCGCCACGGGCGGCGAGGCGACCACGCTCTCGTGGATGTAGACGTGGCTGAGGTTGGACTCGTCCAGCTGGTACGCGAGCTCGACGCCGTCCACGTCGGCGATCACGGTCGGCAGACTCAGAAGCCGCGCGACGTCCTGCACGGGCTCGCCCGGCGCGGCCCGGAAGGTCACGTCCCGCAGCTGCACGCCCTTGGCGCACGCGGGCACGCACACCGGGTCGACCTCGACCGTGAACGCCCACCCCTGGGCGTCGTCGGCGAGGACGGTCTCGGAGTAGGAGGCCCCGACCTTGTCCACCGCCGGCAGCACGATACGCCCGCCGGAGACCTCGCCGCCCGCGACGGGAACCGCGGAGCTCGTCAGCACCAGCGTGCCCGTCGCCAGCGTCATCAGGACGACGTCGTCGTCGGTCTCCTGGGGCTGGTGCAAGGCCTGACCCCGGGTGATCGCCCGCAGGGCCGGGACCGCCGCGTTGGGCAGGGGCTGCCCGTCGGCTGCGAGGTAGCTCGCGATACCGTCGCGCAGGGCCGCGAGGAAGCCCTCGAGTGCCGCGTTCACCGCGTCGCGCTCGGCCGGGTCCGAGACCGCATCGCTCGCCCGCCGCAGCAGGCCGTGCAGCGCCACCTCGCCGATGGCGCCCGCCTGCGGCGCGAGGTCGACGAAGCCGTCCGGGTCGTGCTCGAGCAGCTCGCGGTGGTACACCTCGACGCCGCGCCGCGTCGCCTCGATGCCGCGCGCGACATCGGCGGTGTAGTCGATGCGCCGGATGACCTGGGCCGGCCCGCCGCTGGACATGGTCGCGTCCACCATGCCGGCCGCGTGCGGCGGCGGGGTGAAGAACACGGTGTAGCCGAAGGTCGCGCTGCCGCGCACGACCACGTCGCGCGCGGGCACGCCGTCGACCAGCACCTCGGTGGCCGCCGCGAGCGACGCCGGGATCCCCGCGCGCGCCCGCACGCCGCCCTCGATCGGGGCGACGGAGAACTCGGTCAGCTCGATCGAGTGCCCGTCGAGCGCTCCCGCGCCGCCGTTCACGAAGAAGGTGCCCGGCTCGAACCCGTCGCAGGCGAAGGGCTGCCAGACGTCGACCGACACGAACTGCGGCGCGGTCATCAGCGCGCCCACCGGCGTCGAGGTGTCGGCGCCGTTGTAGAGCTGGAACTCGACGTCCCCGCGCAGGTAGAGGCCGTCCAACCCGCCCACGCCCAGGCCCGCCAGCGTGAACGCGCTCGCCTGCCCCGCGGCCAGCGGGTCCAGCTTCCAATACCGCGTCAGCTCCGGGTAGCACGGCGTGTCCTCGACCCGGTCGTACCAGCTGCTGGGTTCGCAGGGGAGCGTCGCCGCGCACAGATCGGCCCGCAGGATGACGTCCGACGAGGCGAGCACCCAGTCGGGGTCGGCGAAGGTGGTCTCGATGAGTCCGCTCACTCCCACGCCGCCGAAGGCGCGGTTCGGCACAGGCGCGCTGCGCGGTGCGATGCCTTGGCCAAGGGACGGAGTCGGAAGCGAGACGAGCGCGAACAGCGCGGCGCAGGGCAGCAGGAAACGGTACATGCGCGTAGCCCGGTTTGCGTGCGTGGAACGACCAGCCAACGCGCGGGAACGACTGCAAGGCGCGCGGCTGCGCGTTTGGAGCGTAGCGAAAACGCAACGGATTGCCCGCGTCCGATGCGAACGAAGATGCAGCTTTGATCTAACGGAAGTAGGCCAAGGCATTTGAGCGTTTCTGCAGACGCCCCTTTCGCTCGCGGCCGCGGCGAGCGCGCTAAAGCGCGGCGCGCGATATGTCGATAGCGCTCGCGCGGACGCCCATCGCACCTGCGCCGACCCGTCGGCGTCAACCGGGAGAGAGGACCACACGATGGCACACGAGCTCAGCTACGAACTGCACGGCGACGACTTCCAATCCGTCTCACTCTCGCTGGACCCGGGCGAAGGCGTGTGCGCCGAACCGGGCTCGATGATGTGGATGGAGACCGGCGTCCAAATGAGCACGTCGACCCAGGGCGGCGTGCTGAAGGGCCTCAAGCGCGCGCTCAGCGGGGAGAGCTTCTTCCTCACCACCTTCACGAACGAGGGCGCCGATGCCGCCACCGTCGCCTTCGCGGCCGACTATCCCGGCAAGATCCTGCCGCTCGACCTCTCGCGCGGCACGGTGCTGTGCCAGCGCAGCGCCTACCTCTGCTCGGCCCAGGGCATCGACATCTCGGTCGCGCTCACGCGCAAGATGGGCGCGGGCTTCTTCGGCGGCGAGGGCTACATCCTGCAGCGCCTCAGCGGAGATGGAGTGGCCTTCGTCCACGCCGGGGGGCACATCATCGAGCGCCGCCTCCACGCCACCGACACCCTGCGGGTCGACACCGGCTGCATCGTCGGCTTCGAGGAGTCGGTCGAGTACTCGATCGAGCTCGTGAAGGGCTTCGCCACCAAGCTGTTCGGCGGCGAAGGCCTCTTCCACGCGACGCTGCGCGGCCCGGGGACCGTTTGGCTCCAGACGACCCCCTTCTCGCGCTTCGCCGACCGCGTGATCGGCGCCAGCATGCGCCGGCGCCGCGCGGCCTAGCGGCGCCGGACGTGCCGCAGGCTAGGAGTCCACGGTGCTGAACGTCCAGACGGCGCTCGGCGTCGTGTCCAAGCCGCTCTTGGCGACGACCTGCCAGAAGTAGGTCACCCCCGGCAGGAGCCCGCCCGGGTCGCAGCTAGTCTCGGTCACGTCCGCGCAGACCAGCGTCGTGGGCGGGTTGACCACGTCGAGATACACGTCGTAGACCCGCGGGTCGCAGGCCGGGATCTCGAGGAAGCCCATCGTGTTCTGCAGCACCGGCGCACCCTGCGAGTGGTCCGCCATGTGCAGGTTCGAATAGCAGATCGGGCCGGACCCCAGGCTGGTCGTCAGCAGCACTTCGTTGCCGCTCGACGTGCGCGTGAGCACCACGTTCGTCAACCCCACCTCGAGGAACTCCGAGTGCGCCGACTGCCCCCACCCATCCAGCTGGGGATCGCTGATCGCGGTGACGATCGGGCTCAGCGGATCGACGATGCTGATGTCGTCGTAGTTCGAGTTGAAGGACGTGAGGCCGGGCGTGGGGACCCAACTCCAATTGTCGCCCGTGCCGCCGGCCAGCTCGACGTACAGCCCGCCGCCGGCGGACACGAAGTTGGTGAGCTTGGTCAGCGTGGTCGGCCCGGCGGTGAACGAGCCCGACGAGCCCAGCGTGAACGCCACCACGTCAATGTCGTCAAGCAGCACGTTGTCGAAGTCGACCGTGGTCTGGATCGTCGCGCCCAGCGCGGTCGCGGCCTGGGACATGTTCGACGACACGCTGCCGACCACGAGCCACGTCTTGCCGGTGCCCAGCTCCTGGGTCTCGCTCCAGCTCAGCTGCGCGTCCAGGGCCACGTCCAGCCCGCCGTGGGCCGGCGAAGGTCCGCCGGGCGGCTTCGGGTCACAGGGGCTCCGGATGACGATCACGCCCGAGTCGGTCGCCAGCCCGGCCTCCGGTGACAGGTCGGTCGACGAGCCGATGAAGGTCTCGGCCAGGACCGGAGCGCTGACGAACACGTCCAGGTCGCCCAGCAGCGTCGGCACCGAGGCGATCGAGAAGGTCCCCGCGGCGTCCGTCGTCGTCGAGAGTCCGAGCCCCGAGACGGTGACGTCGGCGCCCTGCACCAGGGTCCCGTCCTCGAGCGTGACCACGCCGACCACGGTGGTCAGCGCGTCGCCGAAGGACACGTTGACCTGCGCCACCGAGGTTGAGCCCTCGTTGGTCGCGGTGATGAACACCGTGCCGTCGC
>JBCCGI010000051.1:0-59608 GCA_039029355.1 Planctomycetota bacterium | reverse complement strand
GTGGTGGTTGAGTTCGCGCGGTCCGACCTCGGCACCGTGCTGTTCGAGATGTCGCGTCCGACGACGCTTCGTCCCGCGATTTTTCGCGGGGCGCGCCGCCCCGGCGGCGCGCCCCTTTTTTCGTGCCCGGCGGCGCGGGGCGGAACTTCCTTCCGCACCTTGTGGGCGGCGCGGGGGCCCTCTCAAGAAGACGGTTTCGTGGAGTCGATGAGGCCCAGGTCCGCGGCCGCCGCTCCCCGGCGGTGGTCCGCAACCCAAAGGCCCCCAGGCCGGCGCCCCCCCGCGCCGCTCCCCACACCTCGCTCCCCTTCATGCGCCTCCTAGCCGCCTTCCTAGGCCTCTTCATCGTCTCCTGTGCCCTTGCCGTCTTCGGACACCGCTCCAGCGGGGTCGAGGCTGGGACCGCCATCCGAATGGACATCCCCGAGCTCGCCGCGCGCGCCGAGCTGATCGTGGAGGCGCGCGTCCTGTCGGCGCAGGCGCTCGAGTTGCCCGACGGCCGCATCGAGACCGAGTTCGTGCTCGACGTGAAGCGCACCTTCAAGGGCGTGGACCTTCCGGTGCGGGCCATCCGTCTGCCCGGCGGCATCCTGCCCGACGGGCGTGGCATGCTCCTGGCCGGGATGCCCGGCGTGAAGCCGGGCGAGGACCTGCTGCTGTTCCTGACCGACGCGGGCGACTCGGGCGTGCGGATGCCGATCGGCCTGGCGCAGGGCAAGTTCCGCGTCGTGCAGTCGGCGACCGGCGAGAAGGTGCTGGTGCGCGAGCAGGCGGGCCTGAGCCTCGTGCGTCCCGGCACGACCGAGGTCCGCGAAGCCGACGGCGTGGCGATCCTGCCCTATGCCGAGGTGCTGGCGCAGATCGAGGCGACGCGCGCGCAGGGGGAGTCCCGCTGATGCTCCGCCTACGCTCTCTCCTTCCGTACGGCGGAGCTCTCCTGGCCGTCGCGGCCGGGGCGCTGGCCCACGAGCGGCTGCGCGTCAACGGCGACGGCGCGGCGCTCTTCTGGCCGAATCCCAGCAACGTCGGCATCGTCGTCAACTCCGACGGCTCGGACAACATCGCCGACGGCAGCGCCGAGACCGCGCTGCGCATGGCGATCCAGGACTGGAACGACATCCCCGGCTCGGACCTGACGCTGGTCGAGAACACCGATCCCGTCCAGCAGGCGCGGACCGACTGGGCGGCCGACAACATCCACCTGATCTGGTTCGACGAGACCAACAGCTCGGGCTTCTTCGGCGGCGGCAGCGGGATCGTCGCCGTCACGCCGCTGTGGTTCTTCCTGAACGGCCAGATCACCGACGCGGACATCCTGTTCAACGGGCAGGAGTTCAGCTTCACCACCAGCCAGCAGCCGGGCCACTTCGACGTCGGCGACGTCGGAGCGCACGAGCTGGGGCACCTGCTCGGCCTCGACCACTCGGGCTGCGCCGGCGCGACGATGTACCCGTACGTGGATCCGACGAGCATCCTGCACCGCAGCATGTCGCTCGACGAGATCGCGGGTGCGCGCGAGATCGCGCCGTCCACGACCTGGGGCCGCATCACCGGCACGGTCGTGCGCCAGTCGGGCAGCACGCCGGTTGCCGGCGCGCACGTGGTCGCGCTGGACGCTTCGGGGCGCACGGCGGGGGCCGGGCTCACCGACGTGGCGGGCGCGTTCACGATCTTCGGCCTCGAGGCGGGCAGCTATTCGGTCTACGCCGATCCGCTCGATACTCCGGTCAGCTCGGCCAACCTGAGCGACGGTCACGTGATCGAGACCGACTTCGAGGCGACGTTCTACGGCTCGAACGCGACCGTCCCCGCGGGCGGCGTGGACAACCTCGGCACGCTCTCGGTGGGCGCCGACGTCGCGCTGGGCATCGGCTCGGGCTTCGACGTCTATCCGCTGCGGATCGTGTCGGGCGAGACGGTCGGGCACCTGGTGCGCGGCTCGGGGCTGGTCGTGGGGTCGACGCTCTCGGTGAGCGACCCCGACATCACCCTCAGCAGCGTGTCCTGGTTCGGCGGCAGCGTCTCGTTCCAGATCACGGTGCCCGCGGGAGAGATCCCCGGCCACGTCGACCTGGCGGTTACGAACCCTTCGGGAGACTACGCGGTGCTCTCGTCGGCTTGCGAGGTCACGCCGGCGAGCCCGACGGTCAGCACCATCGCCCCGACCATCGGCGCCGCCGCGGGCAGCACGTTCGTCACCGTCTCGGGCGCCGACTTCCAGTCCGGCGCGCGGGTCGTGCTCGGCGACCAGATCTACCGTGACGGCGTCCCCGGAGGCTGCACGGTGGTCGACGAGAACACCATCACGCTCACCACGCTCGCGACCGTCGAGGGGACGCACGACGTCGTGGTCATCGACTCCACCGGTGTCGAGGGGCGCCTGGTCGACGGCTTCGACGTGGCCGCGCTCCCCGTCCTGACGTCGGTGTTCCCGCCGTCCGGCGACGCCGACGGCGGCACCGAGGTGATCCTGCGCGGCAACGACTTCACGCCCGCGCTGTCGGTCCGCATCAACGGCGTGACCCAGACCAACGTGACCGTCGACGACGCCACGCGCGTCCGCATCGTGACCGAAGGCGGCGTCGCCGGCGGTCCGTACCTGCTCGAGGTCGAGAACCCCGGCAGCGGCATCGCGTCCGGAGCGTTCGTCTACGTGGCCCAGGACGACCCGCAGGCCGCCGACATCTCGCCCGGCAAGGGCAAGCCCGCGGGCGGCACGGTGGTGACGCTGACCGGCGTCGACTTCCCGGCCGACGCCGAGGTGGTCTTCGGCATCGATCCGGACACCGGGCTTGGCGGCACCGCTGCCGCCAGCGTCACGGTCGTCGACTCGACCACGCTCGAAGTCGAGACCCCGACGCATCCCAAGGGCAAGGTCTCGGTCCTGGTGCGCGATGCGAGCAGCGGGCAGGCCTCGGTGCTCGTGAACGCGTTCGCGTTCAACTCCGGCGGCGGCGGAGGCGGCGGCTGCTCGGTGCGCCCGCTGCGCGACCGGAGCGGTGGTTCCGGCTCCGCCCTCGGCGGGCTTTGGATGGCGTTGCTCTTCGGCGCGACGCTCTGGATGCGGCGCCGGACGAGCGAGCAAGGAGAAGGACAAGAGGCATGAGCTTCCAATACGAGGCTCCGGCGCGGCCGGAGCGCAAACCCAAGTCGGGCCTGCCGGGCTGGGCCTGGGCGCTGATCATCTGCGCCGTGGGCATCCCGGTGGGGCTGATGGGGCTGTCGATCGTCGCGGCGGTCGCGATCCCCAACCTGATGGCGGCACGGATCGAGGCCAACCGCAAGGCGGCCGAGCGCGACGTGCTCGAGATCGCCGAGGCGGTAGAGGCCTACGCCGCGATCCACGGCGGCTGCCCGCCGAACCTGGCGCTGCTCGTCCGGCCGGACGAGAACGGCGTCAAGTACCTCAACCGCCCCGAGGCCCCGGTCGACCCCTGGGGGCGGCCGTATCTGCTCGCCGACGCCGGCGAGCTCGCGCCCTACCCGGTCGTCTACACGCTGGGTCAGGACGGCTGCCCGGGCGGCGAGTTCTTCGACGCCGACATCTCGGTGGGCGTCGGCGAGTAGACGGCTCGCCAACCGGTCGTTCGGCGGTATCCTGAGCCCGTCGGTCCCGCGCGGACCGGCGGGAACCGCCCAACTATGACCACCATCGCCTTCGACATCGAGGTCGCCGGCTTCGCCTGGGAGGAAGTCGACGAGATCACCCGCGGCTACCTCCTGAACCGCGCCCGCACCGAGGAGGAGCGCGACGCCATGCCCGAGCGCACCTCGCTCTTGCCCGGGCTCGGCAAGGTGATCGCGATCGGCATGTGGAACATCGAGGTCGGCCGCGGCCTGATGCTGCTCGAGGGCGACGTCGAGCCACAGCGCGAGTGGGAGAAGGTCCCGAACTCCGACGTCTTCCGCGGCTCGGAGAGCGACCTGCTCGAGAAGTTCTGGGAGATCGTCGGGCGCAAGAAGCCCCAGCTCGTCTCCTACAACGGGCGCGGCTACGACGGCCCGATGCTGATGATCCGCTCGGCGCAGCTCGGCATCGCGCCGTCGGTGCACCTGATTCCCTACCGCTACGACCTCGCCACACACTGCGACCTGCAGGACGTGCTGAGCTTCCACGGCACGCGGCGCGAGAATTACAGCCTCGACTACTGGTGCCGCCGCTTCGACGTCGAGAGCCCCAAGGGCTCGATCGACGGGAGCCAGGTCAGCCGCGTGTACCGCAGCGGCGGGATCGAGGAGATCGGCGAGTACTGCCTGCGCGACGTGCGCGCTACCGCGCAGCTGTACATGAAGCTCAAGGACACGATGCTGCCGCTCTTCCGCGGCGGCTGAGCACGGCCCGCGCTACCCGTCGAGCGACCAGACCTCCCAGTGCTCCGAGGTCCGGAACGGCTCGCCGGCGGCCTTCAGCTGCTCGTGCACGTCGCCCACCTGGGCCTCGACCTCGGGGGCCGGGTCCTTGGGGATGAGCAGGAAGCGCGGCCGCTCGCCCAGTCCCAGCAGCGTGGCGATCCCGACGCCGGCGCCGAAGGTCTCCTTCTCGACGTCGATCAGCGTCCGCCAGGCGTACCACGACGCGGCTTGGTTGAAGCCGAGCGCCTCCGGATAGAAGCCGACCGAGACCGGCGGCAGCAGCTCGGAGATCTCGCGCCCGACCGTGGCGGGCAGCGGCGCATCGGGTCCGAACGTGCGCGCCGGGTCGTCGCGCGGTCCGGGCTCGCGCCAGCGGTAACGCACCTGGTTCGCGCGCGCGATGCCGGGCAGGCCGACCAGGCTGGTCGCGACGACCAGCGGCGCAACGCCGCCCCGCAGCCGCGCCAACGGAGTGGCGAGCGCGTCGAGCAGCACCGCCGCCGCCGCCGCCGCTCCCGGCGCGAGGTTGAGCAGGAACACGGTCTGGCCGTCCCACACCCCCTCGCCGTCGAAGGTGTGCGTGTAGAAGAGCAGCTGTAGCGTCACGCCGCCGAGCAGGAGCGGCGGAGCCAGCTCCACGCGGCCGTCGGCCGCCGCGTTGGGGGCCTTGGCTCCGCGCAGGCGCCGCCACGCGATCACGCCGAGCCCGCCCAGAGCGGCGGCGACGATGGGGGGGGAGAGGAAGAACGAGGCGCGCACCGCCTGCCGCCGCACCCACTCGCCGAACGGCTCCGCGCCGGTGAACATCGGCTCGATCAGGTGAGCGGCGCGCGCCAGCACCGACTCCGAGGCCTCGCTCGGCAGCGCCGCGCGCACCCACAGCCCGTGGACCGCGATCGGCAGCGCTGCGCAGAGCCCCACGGCCAGCGCGGGTCGCAGCGCGCCGCGCCAGCCGCGGCGCAGCAGCGCCTGCAGCACGAGCGGAGGCACGAAGAAGAGCGGCGCGAAGGTCACCGCGGCGGCCGCGGCGAACGATAGCCCCATGCCGAGCAGGTTCGGCCCCGACATCCCGCGCAGGTAGCGCGCGTGGAAGCCGCAGCCGAGGCAGATGAACGGCAGCGACGGGTTCTCGTAGTTGACGAGCTGCGCGTACAGCACCGACACCGGCGTCATCGCCAGCACCGCCAACCCGAGCAGCGCCACGCGTGGCCCCGACGCCTGGCGCAGCGCCCACCAGAAGGCGAAGAGCCCCAGCATGTGCAGCGCCAGGAAGGGGAAGCGCACGTAGGGCTCGATCCCCTCCGGCGGCTCGAACTCACGCCACGCCTCGCCCCAACCTTCCGGCGCCAGGAGCTTCAGCGAGGCCCACGTCAGGAGCGGCACCGTCGGCGGGTGGTTGCCGTAGATGTAGGCGCCGTCCTTGTAGTCGCCCTCGGGCAGGTCGATGTTGAGCGACGGGTACCCGCCCAGGTGCCCGAGCCCGAGGCGCTCGTAGTTGAGCGCACAGCTCGCGAAGAACGTGCCCTGGAAGCCTTCGAACTCGCGGTCGAAGGTGCCCCGGAAGTCGCGCACGCGCGGCACGAAGGCCGCCAGGAGCAGCAGCGCGACCGCGACGCGCTCCATCACCCGCAGCGAAGCGGGCGTGACCAGCGAGCGGGCGGAGGGGGGAGCAGCCATGCGGCGGACGAGGATAGGCCCGCCGCGCGGCGAAGCCAATCAGCGCCCGGCCCGGCGCCAGGCCTCGGCGGCCTTCGGCCAGTCGGGCTGGACCGTCGCCCGCAGCAGCGCCGTCTCCTCTCCGTCGGCCGCGAGCCAATCCAGCTCCGGCGGCCCCGCGCCGACGGGCGGGACCGTCAGCTCCTGGACGATGCGCCCGCCCGCGGCGCGGAACACGTCCTCGGCGCCGGTCACGCGGTCGGCGTGCACCACCCGCCAGGCGCCGTCGAGGCGGCCGAGCAGGACGCGCTCCCCGGCCACCAGCTCGCCGGAGAGGAGCGCCTCTCCCTCCGCGCCGGCCAGCGGCGGATGCTCGAGGCGGACATCGAGCCGGTACGGCTCCGCCTCGTCGCCCCAGGCGTGGATCTCGACGTGGGCGCAGGCGTGCGGCAGGCGCGCCGCCGCGGTCTCGACGACGCGCCAGCGGAGGCCGTCGAGCGGCTCGAGCGCGACGCATAGCGGCGCCCGCACCACGCTCGCCGCGCGCACCGCGAAGCCGCCGCGCCCTTCCACGGCGAGGGGCGTTCCCTCCGGCTCGCCCAGCGACAGCGCGTCCGGGGCGGCGGGGCCCCACGCGGGCGGCTCCAGCTGGATCGGCACCGCGACCTCGACGCCGTCGTCGGCGTACAGCAGGACGTAGGCGCCGGTGGGGTCCAGGGCGCTCCGCAGGTTCCAGCGGAAGGGCAGCGTCGCCGGGTCGCGGCCCAGGGCGAGCGGCAGATTGAAGGGGTGCTCCATCGCGCAGCCGGTGCGGGCCTCGCGCAGCGTGATCGCTCGGGCCCCTCGCGCCGCGCCGACCGCGAGCGCGCCTTCCGCGACCGGGCTCCGCCCGCTCTGGCGCAGCACCAGCCGCTCCGGCCGCGCGAGCGCGGCGGGGTAGGCGGCGACCCACTCGGGCCCCTCGGTGGCGACCGCGGGGCGTGGATTGTCCAGGTAGCAGTCCGCCGCCGGGAGCGTCGCGAAGACCGCGTGCGACCCGTCGCGCAGGGGGCCCATGACGCCCGATATCGGCTCGCCCAGCGGCGGCCGGAAGCGCACCCTCGGGGTCTCCAGGGGCGGGTGGGGGACCAGCTCGACGCCGGCGGCGGCGAGGATCGCGTCGCGCGGGGAAGCGGCCTGCGGCGCCGCGGCGAGCAACAGGAGTATGCCGATCAAGACGCGGTCCTCTTGGCTTGGGTGACGAGGACGAGGAGCCCGAAGAGCAGGGCCGCGCCGACCAACGTGGCGAACAGGCGCCGTGGCTCGGGCCGGGCCGGCGTGGGCTCGGCCGGAGCCGGGGCCGTGGTAGGCTCGCTGCGCAGCACGCCGATCTCGGCCAACCCCTCGGCCCGGACGCGCGAGGCCCACGAGCCGGCCTCGTAGAGCTTCAGCGGTCGGTCGGTGTGCACCGCTGCGACCGCGTGGCGCGAGCCGCGGAAGTCGAGCAGGCGCGCGTGGGCGGGGACGCGGTCGAAGTCGGCCTCGGTCCAGTCGCTCTCCACGGCGGCGAACACCAGCGCCTCCTCGACGCAGTCGCGGTCGCCGTAGACGCCTTGCAGGATCAGAGCGGGGTCGCCGCTGGCTCCGGGGATCACCTCCGCGTATTCCACGGGCTGCCCGGCGTCGTTGCGCACCACGATCGAGGTCGAGCCCGTCCGGGGATTGTCGTGCCGCTCGAAGCGTCTCCCGTCGCGCCCCGCGGCGATGCGATCGGAGAGCGCGCGCGAGCCCAGCGCTCCGGCGGCCAGGAAGAGCACATCGGGGAGCGTGCTCCAGTACCGCAGGCGGATCTCGCTGCTGAAGTCGCCGGAGCGGCGCATGTGCATCGTGTGCTCGCCCGTCAGCAGCGAGTAGAAGTGCTGGCGGTCCCGCGCCACCGGCTGGCGGTTCTTCTGCGACTGGAGGTCGACATAGGCTTCGTGCAGCCAGATCCCGTCCCCTTCGAAGCGGAACCGGACCAGGCCGTCGTGGACCAGCTCCGGCCCCTCGTCGGGCTTGCCGCAGTCGCGTACGACGCGCCGGTAGCGGAAGGCGAAGCTCTCGCCGCGGTGCGAAGCCACCAGCTGCCAGAGCGGCTCGGTGTCTTCGTAGTGGGTCGTCCAGAGCGCGTCGTCCTCTCCGTCAACCGCCTGCTGCGGCCAAACGGGGAGCGCGAGCGCTAGGGCGACGATCCCCACGGCCGCCGGGCCGCGGGGGAGCCTGGGGGCGGCCGCCCGCATCGCAATACCTCCTGCCCGTGGGGGCGTGGGGGACGGCCGGGCCGCTGGCGATACGCCACCGGCCCGGCGCACGTCGAGTCGGTCGCCCTACTGGCAGTCCATCACGGTCTCGTCCGGACCGGAGGTGTAGTTCCCGGTGCTGACGCAGATGCCGCCGCCCAAGAGGTCCGAGCAGCGGCAGTCGTTGCAGATCTCGGAGTCCTTCTGGGTCGCCATGCTCTTGCAGTCGCCGGCCGGGCCGGTGCACTTGCCGCTGACCCAGTCCGCATCGCTGCAGCCGTCGGGGCAGATCGGGTAAAGCAGGTTGCAGCCCAGCGCCGGCGTGTCGCAGGCGGGCGGGTCCGCGGTCTGGCTCGCGGGCGTGCATTCATCGCCGCGGCTGCCGACCGGCTCCTGGAGCGCCGCCCCTAGCGACGCGACGCCGCCCAGCAGCATCAGTCCGGCCAGAACGGTCCTACGGATGGAAAAGGTCGCCTTGCTCATCGATACCTCCCTCTCTAGAAGTTCTTTGAAAGAACCCACGAGCAGTTCTTCAGATCGACCAGGATCTCGGCGCCTTCTCCCGGAGGCGCCGTGAGGTCCTGTGCTCGAATCGTCCGCATCTTCTTGCCGAAGAGCGACGTCACGTCGGTGTCCCCGATCGCGACGAGCTCCATCCAGTCGTCCTCCGACGGAAGCAGCTGCTTCGCGGAGTAGAGGCCGCCTTGCCAGCCGATGCAGTGTCGAACCGACGCGCGGGCCGCTTCATCCGAGAGCGGAGCGACGAGAGTCGTCACGCCGCAGATGAACGCGGTTTCCTGCGCGTCGGAGTACAGATAGAGGAGCTCCTTCGCGTCGGCCGGGATCGCGATGCGAGCGCGCCCGGCCTGGGCGGTCTCGTGGTACGTCGCGACCGAAGAGGAGCGGGCCGTGCCCAGCGGTACCACCGTCAGCGACCCCGCGCCGCCGGGGGACTTGCCGTTGAGGAATAGGTGGAAGTCGACATCCGCGAGCGCGGCGAAGTCGACCTCGATGGGGTCGTCGAAGGAGCCCGTCAGGCGTCGGCGCACGAGCAAGCGCTCGCCGACGTGCGCCTCGACGTCGAGCGCCTGGAGAGCCGCGACGTTGACCAAGGTCTCCCCGTGCGGCTCGTCGAGCGCGATCTGCCGGCTCGCTTCGAGCGGGCCGTGTTCTGCGCGCCCGCGCCACTCCAGCGTGGCGCCCTCGGGGGCGTTGAGCCAACGCAGCGCGAGCAGCCGCCGCGGCAGCGCCAGGAGCTCGAGCGCGGCCTCGCCGCCCGCCTCGACCGACGCGAACTCGGTGCCGGACGCGCGTCCCTCGTCGCTCTGCAGCCAGACCGCGTAGTCGCCGGCGGGGACCGCGCAGCTCCACGTGCCCTGCTCCTCGTCGCGCGCGACCGGGAACGGAGCGGCTACGCCGGGCGCGCCGAGCGCGACGACGTGGACCTCGGGCGACAGCGACTCCGCCACCGCGCGCAGATCGGACAGCCGGCCCCAGACGAGCGACGGCACGTCGTCGGTCCGATACTCGGCCTGGGCGTGGAGCGTGCCGTCGAGGTCCGAGGGGACGCGTCCGCTCCAGAGCTCCCGCCCCAACTGGCGGCTGGGTGCGTACGCCCGCACGAAGCCCTTCGGCGTCAGGCCGGAGAGGATCGCCCGGCCGTCGGAGTCGGTCTGCGTCGTCACGCGGTGCCGGTCGTAGTGTTGACGCGTGAACGTGCTGCGGAGCAGGTACTCGTGCGTGAACTCGATCGGCAGCCCCGCGACAGGAGACCCTTCGCGGTCGACGACGGTCAGCTCGAGTCGACCCCCGGTCTCCAGGTGCAGGTCGAGGCGCCGCACGCCGCCGCTCGGCTCGAACGTCGAGAGCTCGATCGTCCGCGGCTTGGTCTCGCGGCTTCCGACCCGCAGCTTGCGCGCCTTGGGCGCGACCGGCCAGACGCGGTAGGTCGCGCGCTCGTGGTCGACCCAACCGATCTGCGGGCTGGTCGCGTAGAACTCCTCCATCGACGTCGCTTCGCGCGGTTGGTCGAGCGGGTCCTGGATCAGGAAGACGGTGAGCCCGTCGGGGATGCGCTCCTCGCCGTCGACCGTGACGCTGCCTTCGAGCACCGACGTCAGGCCCGAATCGACGATGACCTCGACGTCCCAGTCGACGGTCTCGCCCTCGGCGTGCCAGCGGTCGTTCTGATTGCGCAGGTTGTCGAGGCGCGCCTTGCCGGGCAGCCCGCTCTTGGGGGACGCCACGACCAGCGCCCCGAGCGCCCACGACGGCAGCTCGATCGTCGTGGTCGGTCCGTCGATCTTCACCTCCTGCGTGCGGTAGAAGGGGTCGCCTTCGACGTGTGGGCTTTCGGCCCAATGGCATTCGATGCGGCCTTCGAGCACCGGCGCGCCGCTCTCCTGGCGCACGGCGACATGCAGGCGCGAGCGTCCGGTGGAGGGCGGGCGGGCGTCGGCGGCGCGGCGCGACCTCGGACCGGTTTCGTCGAGCACCGTGCCGCACACCGCGGCCCGGGAGTGCATGCCGGGGTCCGACAGCCTCGCCGTGGCCAGCGATTCCTTCGCCGTTGTTGCGAGCGCTCGTGTCGCGGACGTGCTGTCGCGCTCACCGAGAGCCGAGAGCATCCACGCCCCGAGCGCGATCCAACCAACGACGACCACAACCACTACCAGCGCTCTTCCGCGTCGCCTGCGCCCGCTTCTCGAGCGGCGGCGACTCCGTGCGTTTGCCCGGCTCTCAAGGCCAAACAGCAAGGCGGCCCTCCACGGCTGGTTGTTTTCTGGACAGCGCCGGATGCGAACTTCGCGGCGGCTGTTGTTCAGAACGGTGACGAGCTTGGAACTCGCCACGTTGTTCTTTTTTTATCGGAACGATCCCCGGAAAGCCTGATGCTGGAACCCGAAGAAGGCCGCGCTTCGGAATCGGCTGTGCAGACAGGGAAGTTCAGCCGAAACAGATTCGCGAGCCAGGGTGCAAGCAGTCCGCTTCCCCCTCTGATTGGCTGAAGGCCCACGCTAAGCCGACCCGAACCGCGTGTCCAGGGGGCCGCGGCGATCTTGTTGCCGGCCGCGGTCTTGTGGTCGTTGGCAAACGACTTAAGGCGACGTCAATCGCCCGCGTAACCCAGCCCGGCCAAGCCCGCCTCCTCCGAAGCGGTCAGATTGCGCCGCTGGACCTTGGCCGCTTGCAGGCTCTCGCGCCAGCGTCCGAGGCGCGAGAGCGCCTGATCAACCCGCCCCTCTTCCCCCGCGGCGACGTCGTTCACCAGCGCTGGGTCCGCGTGCGGGTCGTACAGGAAGCTCGTTCCGACCGGGATCTCGGGCAGCCGTCGCGGGACGGCCTTTCCGTCCTCCTCCACGAGCGCTACCCCGTAGGTGAGATCCCCGGTGAGCGTCGTGAAGAAGTGCGTGTCGCGATCGCGGAAGCCCGCCTGGTGGAGGCCGTTGAAGGCGAACCACACCTCGCGCTCGGGGGGCGACTCGCCCTGCGCGATGCGCTCCAGATCGAGGCCCGGTAGCTCGGGCGCGCCCGCCACCGCGGCGAGCCGCAGGATGGTCGGCGCGATGTCGATGTTGCTCACCGGCTCTTCGATGCGCACCCCGCGCGGGCCGTTCGGGAAGCGCACCAGGAGCGGGACGTTCAGCGTCTCGCGGAAGAGCCCGGCGTGGTTGAACCAGACGTTGTGCTCGCCGAGCGACTCGCCGTGGTCGGCGGAGAGGAACACCGCGGCGCCGTCGAGCTGGCCGGCACGCTCGAGGCCGTCGAACAGCTGCTCGCACAGGTGGTCGGCATAGGCGACGCCGAGCGCGTACACGAAGCGCGAGTACTCGAGCGAGCTGACGCCCGCGAGCCAGCGCTTCTCGAGCGGCACGTTCTCCGGCCGGCGCGGGCCGACGTAGACCGGAATGGTCGCGGGATCGGCTTCCTTCGACGGCAGCGACAGCCCGCTCTCGGCGAGGAACTCCTTGACCCACTCCGAGGGCGGGGAGTAGGGCGTGTGCGGATCGAAGAGGTGCACCCAAAGGAAGTACGGGCGTGGCGGCAGCTCGCTCCACTCGTCGGTCCAACGCTCGACCCACCGCAGGGCGTACGCGCCGTTCACCTCCGCGCCCGGCTGCGCCAGCGCGAAGGCGTCGAAGCCCTGGCCGAAGCCGACGCCGGCCTGGATGTGCGGCACGCTCACGGCGGCGGCGGTGTGGTAGCCGGCGCCGCGCAGCTCCTCCGCCAGCGTGCGCACCTCGGGGCCCAGCAGGTGGCGGTTGGTGATCGCGCCGTGCTCCTCGACGTGGAGCCCGGTCAGGATCGAAGCGTGCGAGGGCGTGGTCGAGTTGCACGACGCCCACGCGTTCGTGAACACGACCGCGTCGTCGCCGAAGCGGTCGAAGAACGGCGTGAACTCGCCGCCCAGTGCATCGGCGCGCGTGGTGTCGAGCGTGACGAGGACCACGTTCGGTCGGCGGCTCGCGGGCGGCTCGCCGACGATCTCGGGAGCGCCCCAAAGCACGCGCTCTAGCGCGGGCTTGCCGCCCTCCGCCACGGCATCGGGGGCCGGCGCGGCGCCGAAGTCGGCGACGAAGCGCAGCTCGACGGGCCCGCCGGCGTAGTCGCTCAGGTCGCAGGTGAGCGGCTCCCAGCTCGCCGTCATCACCGTGCGCGCGGGGGGCAGCTCGAGGGTGGCGAGCCGCCGCCATGACCCGCCCGGCTCGCGGCCGTCGACCGCGGCGAAGAGCGACTGCTGGTGCTTGCCGAGCGCGTTGTTGCCCGGCGCGACGGCGGTCGCGAGCACGCCGCCGCGGGGCACGCGCTCGACGGTTGCGAAGAGCGGCACCCCGAGGTCCGACGGCCACGCGCGCCGCGACTCGTAGCCGCGCCGGCGGAGCCCCGCGTCGCCCGGCTGGCCAGCGGCGGCGCGATCCTCTTCGGCCAGCGGCTCGCTGCCCCACTGGAAGCCCATCGGGACCAGCCGCAGGACGTGCACGAGCACCGCCGTGCCGTCGCTCGACGGCGTGACCGACAGCTCGTCGATCGTGCCGCTCCAGGTCGGGTCGGCGCCCACGGCGAAGGCCACGCGGCGCGGGCGGTCGTCGGGCTGTGCCTCGATCGCCAGCTCGCCGGAGCCGGCCGCGCCCGACCAGCGCACGCGGGCGTCGGTGGGCTTGCGCGTCTCGGCGATCAGCTCGAGCAGCGGGAAGTCCGCCGCGTCGATCTTGCCGCGCAGCACGAAGCGCGGGGGCTCCTCGCCGTCGGCGATCAGCCGCGCGCCCTCGGCGCCGCCCGCCAGGCGGCCGCCTTCGACCTTCCACGGACCGAGCGACGCGGGGTCGCCCGGCCGCGGGCGCACCTCGCGCACGGGGAGGGCCGAGGCGAGCGCGTGGCTTGGCGACGAGCCGTCGGCCAGCCGCAGGTCGAGGTGCACCACACCCGCGGCGGGATCGCCCGCGGCTCCGCCGCAGGCGGCCGCCGCGAGCAGCAGCAGCGTAGGAGCGAGGCGCCGCAGCCGACTCATTTGCCGTCCCCGGCGTAGCCCAGGTTCCGGAGCTCGGCCTCTTCCTCGGCGGTCAGCTCGCGCCGCGTCTGCAGCGCGGCCTTGCGCGTCGACAGCCAGCGTCGCACCTCGTCGGCGAGGTCGGCCGCGCGCTTCTCCTGCTCCGCGCCCAGGTCGCGCTGCAGCTCGGGGTCATCGGACAGCTCGTAGAGGTGGTTCGTGCCCCCCGGCTCGGTCGTGTAGCTCGGGACGCGCTGTCCGGCCTCGTCGGGCTCGGCGCCGGAGATCCAGAACAGCCCGTCCTCGAGCGTCGCGATGAAGTGCTGGTCGTCGTCGCGGAAGCCGGCCTGCTTGCGGCCGGAGAGCTGGAACCAGATGCGTCGCTCGGGCGCTGCCTCGCCGCGCGCAAGGGCGAGCAGGTCGGCGCCGGCGAGCTCGGGCTCGGGCGCGAGCGCCAGGTGCCCGAGCAGCGTGGGGAAGAGGTCGATCAGGCTCACGGGGGCGTCGACCGACCTGCCGGCCGGCACGCCGCGTCCGGCGAGGATCAGCGGGACGTGGACGACCTCGGGGTAGAGGTTGGCGTGCTCGTACCAGTACTCGCGCTCGCCGAGCGACTCGCCGTGGTCCGACGTGACGGCGACGACGGTGTCCTCCGCCACGCCGCCGCGCTCTAGTGCTTCGAGCAGCCGCCCGACCAGGTGGTCGGCGTAGGCGATGCCGAGGTAGTACTCGAAGATCACCCGATCGCGGTTGGTCGTGCCCAGGACGAAGTCGAGCTGCGTCGGAGGCACGTCCCACTCGGGGCTCGTCGCCGGATCCACGCGTCTGGGCGGCGGGATCAGGCTGCGCTCGGCCAAGAGGTCGCGAACGAAGTCGTCCGGCGGGCCGTAGGGCGTGTGCGGGTCGAAGAGGTGCAGCCACAGGAAGAACGGCGTGTCCTGCGCGCTCCACTCGTCGATCCAGCCGCAGGCCGCGTCGGTCGCCGGTGCGCCGTCGCGGAAGGCGTCCTCGTGGGGCAGCTCGAAGCGCTCGAAGCCCTGGCCGAAGCCGAAGCCGGGGCGCAGGAGGCTGACGCTGACCGCCGCGGCCGTGTGGTAGCCCGCGCCGCGGAGGCGCTCGGCCAGCGTGCGGTTCTGCGGCTGGAAGGCGTGGCGGTTGCCGACGGCGCCGTGCTCTTCCAGGGGCAGCCCGGTGAAGATCGACGCGTGCGAGGGGATGGTCGAGTTGGTCGTTGCGTAGGCGCTGCTGAAGAGCGTGCCGCGCTGGGCCAGGCGATCCAGGTTGGGCGTCCAGCCCTTGCCGAGGACGTCGCCGCGGGTCGTGTCGAGGGTCACCAGCACGACGTTGGGGCGCCGGTCGGCGGGTCGCTCGCCGGAGAGCGCCGGCGACGCCCAGTAGGCGTCGAGCCGCGGCGCGTCGACGCCCGGCGCCTCGCCCTCGACGAGGAAGCGGAGCTCGACCTCGTCGCCCGCGAAGGCGGCCAGGTCGGCTTCGAGCTCGACCCACCGCTGCCCGGTGCCGTCGACCTCGCGCGCGGCCGCCTCGGTCCAGTCGCCGCCGCCCGCTTCGCGCGCCAGCACGCGGAAGGTCCACGGCGCGCGCGGACGGCGTGCGGGTGCGGCCAGCACGCGCAGCCGCGCGCCGGCCGGCGCCGGGGCGCGCGCGACCAGCGGTACGCCCAGCGAAGCCGGCCAGGCGCGGTGGGCTTCCTGGCCGAGGGCCACGAGCCCCCAGTCGCCGCGGTCGCCGTCGAGCGGCTCCCAGCCGGGGTCGGGGGAGTCCGCCGCCAGGCGGATGTGGTCGAGCTTGTAGCCCTCGCCGGGCTCGGTCAGGCGCAGCGAGAGGCGCTCGATCGTCCCGTTCCAGCCCTTGCGCCCGCCGAGCTGCAGGCGGTGCCGCGTCGTCAGCTCGGCGTTCATCAACGAGGTGACGAGGAAGCCCTCGCCACCGTCGGGCAGCGGCCACTTCACGTCGACCTGGGTGGGGGAGGGGAAGGAGGCTTCGAGCTCGATCCGCCGCAGCAGCTCGGCATCGATGGGGCCGGCCAGCGTCAGGGCCGGGCCCTGGGGTGTTTCGACGAGCCGCCAGGGGCCGTCCTCGGAGCCGTCGAGCCGGGTCGAGATGCGCGCGACGGCCTCGTCGAGCGCGCGCGTGTGCGAGCTTCCGTCTTCGCGTCGAAGCTCGAGGTGCACGAGCCCGCCGGCCGGCTCGGCACCGCCTCCGCACGCGGCCAGAGCGAGGAGGGGGACAAGGAGCGAGGGGCGGAGCCCGCGGAGGAGCGGCATCATGGACGGCGACATCCTATCCCGGCCGTCCGGAAGACCCGAAACCCGATCGTCACTGCTTTCGGGAGCGGAAAAAAGCGCCCGCCGCAGAACTATCCGGAGCGCGCGGCAGACCACGGCCCGGACGAAACGTCCTCCGCGGCCAAAGTCCGGGGGGAGCGCAGGCTCCTCCGGGGGGGCTTGGCCCGGGGGCCGAGCTCGGGTCCGCGCCCGGCGACCTCCTAGACCGGCAACTCGGGAGGTGCCAAGGGTGGGCAACCACCGGAGGCTTTGTCGCCGGGCGCGGGCTCGGGCTCGCGCCCTTCCTTCGGGCGGGCTCGGGCTCGCGCCCTTCCTTACACGCGGGCTCGGGCTCTAGCCTGCCGCCCCGCCCTGGATCGCCGGCGGCTCCAGCGAAGCCCAGTCGAGCCGATCGCACTCGTCGTACAGCCGCTCGATGTCGTAGAACTCGCGCGCGTCCGGCTGGAGGATGTGCACCACGACGTCGGTGTAGTCGACGACGACCCACCAGCCGAGGTCGTTGCCCTGCACCGGGAGGTGCTGCTCGCCCGCGGCCTTCAGCCGCACGTGCAGCTCGTTGTACAGCGCCCGTACGTGGGTGCGGTTCTGCCCCGTGCAGACGACGAAGTAGTCTGCGACCTTCAGCCGTTCCCCGACGTCGATGACCTGGATGTCGAGCGCCTTCTTCTCGTCGAGAAGGTGCGCGACGGTGGCGGCGAGTTGCTTGGCGTCGATCGGACGTTCTCCTTGGGCATCGGGTGCGTGCGCGACTTGCCCGGCAGGTTGCATGGGATCGTAGCGGGTGGCTGGGGATTCTGGAAGGCGGGACGAAAGCGGGGCGGGCCCCCGCGAGGGAGGCCCGCCCCGGCTGTGATGGAGGTCGGTGGCCTAGCCCAGGAACCAGGGCAGGAAGACCAGGCTCACGACGGTCATGAGCTTGACCAGGATGTTGAGCGACGGACCCGACGTGTCCTTGAAGGGGTCGCCGACCGTGTCGCCCACGACCGCGGCCTTGTGGGCCTCGGAGCCCTTGCCGCCTTCCTCGCCGTCCTCGATGTACTTCTTCGCGTTGTCCCAGACGCCGCCGGCGTTGGACATGAAGATCGCCATCATGACGCCGGTGACGAGCGCGCCCGCGAGCATGCCGCCGAGCGCCGAAACGTCCCACAGCCCGACCAGGATCGGCGCCGCGATCGCGAGGGCGCCGGGGACGACCATCTGCCGGAGCGAGCCGGCGGTCGAGATGTCGACGCAGCGCGCGGCGTCCGGCTTGCCGGTGCCTTCGAGGATGCCCGGGATCTCGCGGAACTGACGGCGGATCTCCTCGACCATCTCGTTGGCGGCCTTGCCGACCGCGCGCATGGTCATCGCGCTGAAGAGGAACGGCAGGAAGCCGCCGAAGAGGAGGCCGATCATGACCTTGGGGTCGTTGATGTTCAGCACCAGCCCGCCCTCGGCGCCCTGGCCGGCCGCCGTGCAGAAGGCGCTGAAGAGGGCGAGCGCGGTGAGCGCCGCCGAGCCGATCGCGAAGCCCTTGCCGATGGCCGCGGTGGTGTTGCCGACCGCGTCGAGGGCGTCGGTACGATCGCGGACCTCGGGCTCTAGTTCGGCCATCTCGGCCAGGCCGCCCGCGTTGTCCGCCACCGGACCGTAAGCGTCGACGCCGAGCGAGATGCCGAGCGTCGAGAGCATGCCGACGGCCGAGATCGCGACGCCGTACACGCCGCCCATCTCATAGGACGCGTAGATCGCGACGCAGATCATGATCACGGGGAGGGCCACCGACTCCATGCCGGTCGCGAGGCCGTGGATGATGTTCGTCGCCGGGCCGGTGTTCGACTGCTTGGCGATGTACTGGGCCGGCTTGGTCTCCTTGGCCGTGTAGTACTCGGTGATCTTGCCGATGATCACGCCCACCGCGAGGCCGGCGATGATCGAGCCGAAGAGCTTGTTGCCGCTGAAGTCGCCGGTGAACTCGAAGACCACGTTGGTCAGGAGCCACGTCACGCCCGCGACGAAGATCGAGGCGATGATCAGCCCGCGGAAGAGCGCGGAGTGGAGGCTGTGCTCGTCCTTGGCCGCCACGAAGAAGGTGCCGATGATCGAGCCGATGATGCCGGTCGCCGCGACGGCGAGCGGCAGCATGACGAGCGCCAGGGCGCTCTCGCCGCCGAGGAAGGCGCCCAGCGTCATGGCCGCGATCAGCGAGCCGACGTACGACTCGAAGAGGTCCGCGCCCATGCCCGCGACGTCGCCGACGTTGTCGCCGACGTTGTCCGCGATCGTGCCCGGGTTCCGGGGATCGTCCTCGGGGATGCCGGCTTCGACCTTGCCGACCAGGTCGGCGCCGACGTCGGCCGCCTTGGTGAAGATGCCGCCGCCGACGCGCGCGAACAGCGCGATCGACGAGGCGCCGAAGCTGAAGCCGAGCACGTTGTTCAGCACGGCCTCGGTCGGGGCCTCACCGCCCGAATAGATGATGGTGAAGAGCGCGACCCCCATGAGGCCCAGGCCCACCACGCACATGCCCATGACCGTGCCCGAGCCGAAGGAGACGTTGAGCGCCTCCTGCAGGCTCGTGCGGGCCGCCGCCGTCGTGCGCACCGCGGCGCGCGTGGCGGTGTGCATCCCGAAGTAGCCGGCGAGTCCCGACGCGAGCGCACCGCAGACGAATGCGATCGCCGTCTTCACGCCGAGCCCGTCCTGCCCGGAGATGCCGATCGCCGCGCCGACCACGATCACGAAGACCGTCAGCCAGCGGTACTCGGCCTTGAGGAACGCGGCGGCGCCTTCCTGCACCGCGCGCGAGATCTCCTGCATCTTCTCCGTGCCTGCGTCGGCCTTCATGATCGCCCCGTACTTGAAGAAGGCGAAGACGAGGGCAACGACGCTTGCGCCGGCGGCGACGTAGAGAAAAGTCATAGGGCTTTGTCGGGGGGTGGGGCGCGGGCCGGATTGGGTCCGCAGAGGAACGACCTAACACCCTGCTTCCAGGGAATTTGGGCGAACAGTCTAGCCGCCCCGGGGCGTGGCGCAAGCGGGAAGGGGGGCGGAGCGGGGCCCCTCAGGCGTCCGGCGGCCGGGCCTCGCGGCTCTTGGCCGAGGCCCGCTTCGCCCGCCCCCGCAGGAGCAGGATCAGGGCGAAGGAGATCGCCAGGAAGGCCAGCAGGAGGTGGAAGTCCTCCATCTTCGCGTGGAGCGTGTCGATCTGGTCCGCGAAGAGCATCCCGAGCCAGATCGAGATCGGGACCGAGATCAGCACCCCGGCGGCGTCCAGCGCCACGAAGCGGGGGTAGCTCATGCCCATCATCCCGGCCACGAAGTAGCCCGGGATCCGCACCCCGGCGAAGAACCGGAAGGCGAAGGTGGCCCAGTTGCCGTGCTCCTCGAAGCGCTCCTGGATGCGGGCAAACCGTTCCGGGTGGACCACCCGCTTGACCCAGTTGACCTTGAGGGCCGCGAGCCCGTAGCGGCGCCCCGCCCAGAAGGGCGCCGAGTCGCCCAGCAGGATCGCGATGCTGCAGACGATCGTGACGGGGATGTACTCGACCCGCCCCTGGTGGACCAGCACGCCGGACCCGATCAGCGACACCTCCTCGGGGAGCGGCAGCCCCACGCCGCAGAGCAGCAGGACCACGAAGGGCGCCAGGTAGCCGAACTCGCCGAAGAAGCGGCTCAGGAACTCCGGGTCCTCGAGAAGGAGCATGGTCCGAGCGAGTATAGGAGCGGCGGGGCGTCAGACCGCCCCCTAGTGCCCGGGATCGAGAGCTCCGCGGCAGATTCCGTCCGCGAGCGCCTCCGGACCGCAGCGCTCGCGCCGGGATCTGCGCTACGGTTGGACCGCGGCCGGGCGGGCATCGGTCGCACGCTTTCTTCGCGAAAGCTCGGGTAGCGGGCCGCGGAGCGCCTTTCCAGCAGAGGGCGGCCGCAGACCCGATTGAATGCCCGCCTCGACCCCGAGTACCCTGAGCCCCGACGCGGGATGAGACTCCCCTCCGGGAGTACGCGGAGACAAGGCCGCTGCCGCCGAGGGAACCCTATGTCCGACCTGCTAGCCACCCAAGCCGCGATCGACTGGAGCGTCTTCGCTCTCGACTGGTCGATGCGCAGCGTCTACGTGGCCTGTTTCGTGATCGGCGGATCGGTGCTGCTGATCCAGACGCTGCTCCTCTTCCTGGGCTTCGACGGGGGGGACGCCGACTTCGACTTCGAGGCCGACGCCGACATCGGCGACGGCTCGTTCGGCGTCCTGTCCGTGCGCGCGCTGATCTCGTTCGTGACCTTCTTCGGGCTCGCGGGCTGGTCGGCCATCGCGGCCGGTTGGGGACGGCTGGCCTCGGTGGGCGTTGCCGCGGCGGCGGGCTTTTCGACGATGATCTTCGTCGCCTGGGTCATGCGGCTGCAGATGAAGCTGCAGTCGCAGGGGAACATCGACCCCAAAAACGCGATCGGGAAGGCCGCGACGGTCTACCTGCGCATCCCCGCCGGCCGGAAGGGCCAGGGGAAGATCACCGTGTCCATCCAGGGCCGTTCGGCGGAGTTCACGGCGGTGACGAGCGGCGAGGAGATCCCCACCGGAGCGTCGGTGCGGGTCGTCTCGATGCCCACCGTCGGCACCTTCGACGTCGTCCCGCTGACCGAGGAGTAATCCATGCTTCTGCCTCTTGCTCTCGTCGTCCAGGACGGCGGGATCGACGGCTACCTACCCATGCTGGGGATCCTGGCGCTCGTCGTCATGGTCATCGGCTTCATCATGGTGCTGGCGACGCGCTACAAGCGCTGTCCCTCCAACCGCATCCTGGTGATCTACGGAAAGACCGGAGCCGGGCGTTCCGCCAAGTGTCTCCACGGTGGCGGAGCCTTCGTGATCCCGCTGGTCCAGGCCTACGACTACCTGGACCTCGACCCGATGCAGATCGAGATCCCGCTCGAGGGAGCGCTCTCGATCGAGAACATCCGGGTCGCCGTTCCCAGCGTCTTCACGGTTGCCGTCGGCACCGACGAGGACGTGATGAACAACGCGGCCATCCGCCTGCTGGGCCTGGGCACGACCGAGGTCATCAAGCAGGCGGAGGACATCATCTTCGGCCAGCTGCGCCAGGTGATCGCCTCGCTGATGATCGAGGAGATCAACCGCGACCGCGACCAGTTCCTGGACAAGGTGCAGTCGTCGCTGGAGCCGGAGCTCAAGAAGATCGGCCTCGTGCTGATCAACGTGAACATCAAGGACATCACCGACGAGTCCGGCTACATCGAGGCCATCGGCCGCAAGGCGGCCGCGACGGCCGTCAACCAGGCCGAGATCGACGTCGCCGAGCAGCAGAAGAAGGGCGCCATCGGTGTCGCCGAGGCCGACCGCGAGCAGCAGATCCAGGTCGCCCAGGCCACCAAGGTGCGGGACATCGGCACCAAGGAGGCCGAGCGCGAGCGGGCCGTGCGCCTGGCGGACCTCGACAAGCAGAAGACCGTCGGCGAGCAGGGGGCTCAGTTCGAGCAGGAGGCCCAGGTCCGCGACAAGGAGCGCGAGATGCGTGTCTCCGTCGCCGACGCCAACGCGAAGGCCGTCGCGGGCGAGAACGAGGCCAAGGCGGTCATCGCCCAGGCCAACGCCGACCTCAAGGTGCGCGAGGCCGATGCCTACCAGCTGGGCGAGACGCGTCGGCGCGAGGCCGAGGCCTCGGTGCTCGAGGCCCAGTACCTCGCCCAGGCCAAGGCCGCAGAGGCCGAGGCCACCAAGGTTGAGGCCGAACGCCGCGCGCAACTCGAGGCCGCCGCAAGGGCCGAGAAGGCCAAGACCATCGTCGACGCCGAGGCCGAGGCCGCCCAGCGCCGGATCGAGGCCGAGGGCGAGGCTGCGGCGATCTACGCCCGGCTCGAAGCCGAGGCCCGCGGTCAGTACGAGATCCTCGCCAAGAAGGGTCAGGGCCTCAAAGAGATCGTCGCGAACTGCGGCGGGGCCCAGGAGGCCTTCCAGATGCTCATGCTGGAGCACATCGACCACCTGTCGGAGACCGCCGCGAAGGCCATCGCGAACATCAAGTTCGACAAGGTCATCGTCTGGGACGGCGGCCAGGGCGAGGGCCAGAACGGCACCGCCGGCTTCCTCCGGAGCCTGGGCGGGGCGCTGCCCCCGATGATGCAGATCATGAAGGACGTCGGCGGCGTGGAGATGCCCGAGTACTTCGGGCGCTTGATCGACAAGGCCGCTGGCGACGACTCCGGCGGGGCCGCGGAGCCTGCCTCGGACCCGGAAGTTCCTTCCGGGGGCGACGCGGACGATAAGGGGTAGCCCTAGGCTTCTGTGGATGCAGGGGGGGCTGGCCTGGCAAGGCTGGCCCTCCCTATCGATTCTTTAAAGCTAACGTTTTCGGGAGGATTGACCGCAAGTCCCGGCCACATCCTGCCGATCGGGATTATGCTTCGGTCTAAGCAACTTCCCGCTAAAGCTCTCAACAGCTTGTCTAGCTTCCCGCTTCTCCAGCTTCCCGCCGGCTCGAGCTCGTTACTTCCCCCCCCATGATCCAGCGCCACAAGGGCAAGATCGTCCTGTACCAGCCACAGCAGGTCGACGCCTCGCTCGGAGCCGAGTCCAGCAAGGACATGCTCCCCCTGGAATGCCTCGCCATCGCGGCCGAGCCCGTCGCTCAGGGCTACGAGGTCGTGATCATCGATGGCAGCCTGTACGACCAGGAAACCGCGCACCGCATGGTCGTCGAGGCCTGCGAGGACGCGATGCTGTACGGCACGACCGGAATCCTCGGATTCATGGTCAAGGACGCCTACCAGTGCTCACAGAGGGTCCACGAGCGCTTCCCCGCCCTCACCAAGGTGATCGGCGGCTGGTTCGCGAGCGTGCGCCCCGAGCTCCAGCTCGAGACCGGCGTCTACGACGCGGTCGTTTGTGGCCAGGGCGAGCTGGCCTTCATGGACGTGGTCGAGGCGGTGTCGTGCGGCGAGCCGCTGGATGAGCTCCAGAGCCTCGCGCTGTGGCGCGGCGGCGAGGTGCAGAAGAACCCGCGCCAACCGGTCGTCGGCTGGGACCGCCTGCGCAACATGCCGTGGGGCATGCTCGACATCGAGCCCTACCGCGCGCACCAGATGCGCCCCGACTCGCACAAGGACATCCTCCGGATGCCCTCGCCGAGCTGGATCGGCAAGCGCCGTCCGTACTTCGGCATCACGTACTTCTCCTCCTTCGGCTGCCCGGAGCCCTGCAAGTTCTGCTGCTCGCCGTTCGTCACCAACCGCCGCTGGAAGGCGATGCCCGCCGAGCGGATGCTCGACGACCTGGAGGAGCTGAAGGACCGCTGGGACTTCGACGTGATCCGCTTCCACGACGCGAACTTCGGCGTCCATCAGAAGCGCGTGAAGGAGTTCGCCGAGGGCATCCTCGAGCGCCAGCTCAAGTTCGGCTGGAACTGCTTCATCGAGACCAACTCGATCCTCTCGTACAAGCCCGAGGTGCTCGACGCGATGGCGCAGAGCGGCATGCACCTGGCCGAGATCGGCGCCGAGACCGGCACCGACGACTTCATGAAGGAGTGGGTCGGCAAGCCGATCAAGGGCGATGACAACGTGCGCGCGACGGCCGAGATGGACCGGCGCGGCATCGAGTGCTCGGTGACGTACATCATCGGGTACCCGCACGAGAAGCCCGACAACATGCTCGCCACGCTCGACCAGGCGCGGCAGTGCCAGGTGGCCTCGCCGCGCTCGTCGCCGACGGTCTGGCCGTACCGGCCGATCCCCGGCACCGAGATGTGGGACGAAGCCATCAAGCTCGGCTTCCAGCCGCCGAAACAGCTCGAGGACTGGGGTTCGTTGGGTGAGTACCACCTGCACGAGACCTGGCCCGGCCGCATCCCGGCGGAGGTCGCGAAGGTGCGCAAGCTCTACTGCCACTACCAGACCCTCGCGCGCGGCCTCGTGCGCTCGAAGATCGGGGTGTGGGAGAAGCTCGCCAAGTGGCGTCTCAGCAGCGGCAACTACTCGCTCGGGAGCCTCGAGACCAAGGCCTTCACCGTCTGGAACCGCCTTTCGCGGCGCTTCACCAAGCCGGAGGAGATCTCGCGCTCGTGGGTCGACCCCGGCCACAAGACCGGCACCGGCGAGAACGTCGCCGCGAAGAAGATCGACCAGAGCCAGGTCGTGAGCGAGGTTACGACGACGCGCTGACGCGCTCGCGCCTCCGCGCCCACAACAGCCCGATCCCCGCGCAGGCGGCGCCGAGCACGACGCCGGTGCCCACGTCGAGCGCCCAGTGGATGCCGAGCGCCATCACGGCGTAGGCGGTGAGCACCGCGACGACGCCGGTGAACCAGCGCATCGCGCTCTCGCCGCGGGCGAGGGCGATGAAGAAGGCGGTCCACGTGAGCGACACGTGCAGGCTGGGCAGGCAGTTGTCGAGCCCGCTGCCCACCCGCGTCTCGCCCGACAGCCCGGGGAAGGCGGCGTCCAGCAGCGGCTTGGCGTCGGACAGGCCGCTCCAGGCGACCTCCTGCACCGGCGCGAAGAAGTAGAACGGCAGCCCGATCGCGTAGTTCGCGACGTAGCCCGCGACGAGCGCCGCCGCCGCGGCGAAGCGCGTCTCCACCGTCCACACGGTCGCCGGCGTCAGCAGGCCGGCCACGTAGCCGGCGAGGTAGAACCACACCGCCACGGGCACCAAGGCGGCGGGCAGCGTGCCCTGCACGCGCTCCACCGTCGCGCCTTCGACCGAGCGCACCCAGGCGGTCAGGTCGTAGCCGAGCGCCCCGGCGAGCCAGGGTTCGATCAGGCACTCGAGGAAGTTCGCCCCGATCGTCGCCGCGGCGATCCACAGGACGAGCTTGCCCCCGCGCGTCGACGTGGCCACGTGGAGCGCCTCGGCCACCAGCGCGAGCGGGTTCGAGCTCGGGCGCACCACGAGCACGAACAGGAGCAGCGTGATCGGCGTCCAGAGAGCGTGCAGGAGCAGCAGCATGCGCGGTCCGGCGCGGCCTACTCCGATCCGACGCCCTGCTCGCCGGAGACCACGGTGCCGGCCTCGACCATGAGCTCGCCCGGCGTCGTGATGAGGTAGTCGACGGTGTCGGGGCACGAGGCCTCGAGCACGTTGTCGCCGGCGGGTTTGACGAACACCGACTGGTTCGCGTCGGTGTCGCCCGGCTCCTTGAGCCGGACGAGCACCAGGAAGGGCACGTCGGGCGGCGCGTCGGCCAGCTGCTGTAGGTGGTCCGCGCAGTGATCACAGGTCCAGCGCCAGAGCACCCACATGCCGTCGCCGGGCAGCGAGTACACGTCGCCCTCCATCCACTGGGCGAGCTTCGTGTCGTAGATCGACTGGCCGACCCAGTCCTCGACGTCGAGCTCGACGAAGCCCCGCAGGCCGCCGCCCGCCTCGGTGTCCTCGCCGGGCTCGCCCGAGCCCGCCTCGCCGGGCTCGGAAGCCGGGGGCGGGGCCTCGGCCTCGCGGTCGACCACGAACGGGGCGGCAACCCCCGCGGCGGCCACCAGCACCACCACGATCCACGGCGCGCCCGTGCGCGGCAGGCGCCACGGCCGCGTGACGAGCATGAAGAGCAGCAGCGCCGAGTCGATCGCCATCATGCCCCAGGGCGGCATCGGCACCTTGGAACCGAAGCAACCGCAGGACTCCGCTCCGGCGGCCATCTGCGTGATGAGCACGTACTCGAAGATCAGGTAGGCCGCGACGATCGGCGGCCAGCCCCAGCCCGGCCGCAGGATCGCCAGGGCCGCCGCGGCGAACTCGATCGCGATCGCGAGCTGGTAGGTCAGCACCAGGTCGTCGAGCAGGCCGCGCACCACCTCGGGCAGGTCGGCGGGGGTGCCGAGGAAGAGCTTGAAGAGGCCGCCGGCCAGGATCCAGGCGGCGGCGAGGCGCACCGCGAGCGCGGCGAGCGCCGTGCCGCGCCCCTTGGGGTTCGTGTCGTCGGTCATGGGGATCTGGTCGCCGGTCGGAAGGCCGGGCTACCTTAAGCTCCGCGGCCCGGCCTGGCACCCATGTCCCCGGCGGCGATCCCCATTTCGCCGATCCGCCCCATTCGGCGGGCCGGCGCCCGCCACACCGCGTGACGGGCGCCGGAGCTCTCTCCTCGGGCTACCGGCTGCCGGCTACGAGTCGTACGGATACGAGAGGCACGGCTCGTCGATGGGCACCGTCCAGAGGAACTGGGCCTCCAGCCCGCCCGAGAAGTCCGGCAGGTCGATCTGGCCGTTGCGGTTCATGTCGTGGCGCAGGAGGTAGTCGGGGTTGAGCGCGCCGGAGCCGGTGAACACTTCCTGCAGGAAGCGGCTCTGGAAGTCGACGAAGTCGGGCAGGCCGACGGTGCATTGGCCGTCCGTGTTGTTGACCTCCGCCAGGGGCACCGCAAGGACCTCCTCGGCGGCCGCCCCAGGCGCTCCTTCGTCGTCGAGCGGGATGACCTCGGCCCAGTAGTGCAGGAGCTCCCCGGTCTTGGAGTCCCTCATCGGCCAGTCGCCGGGGATGCGGTGGAACTCGCGCTGGAAGTAGGGCTGCTGGAGCAGGTACGCCGGGTCGCCGAACCAGACCTGGTCGTTGCCCGCGGTGAAGCCGTCGTACGTGGCTGAGCCGGTGATGAAGATCTCGTACTCGTACGCGCGCTGGGCGACCGGCGCCGGCACCCAGCTGACCTCCATCTGCGGGGCCCCGATGTCGGCGCGTACATCAAGCGGCGTCGCCGGCGGCGTGCCGCCGGGCACGGAGTAGCGCCGCGCCCGGACCTGCCCGAACCCGGCGGCGTCCCGCTCGGCCCACACGGCGTACACGCGGCTGTCCGGCCAGTTCTCGTGCTGCGTCAGCGCGAGGCCGCCCGCGTCGTCCCCGAGCGTACCGAGCGAGACCGGCGGCGACAGCGCGAGCGTCTCGTTCACGTCCCCGTAGGTGTAGAACCAGTAGGCGCCCGCCCCGGCGCCGCCGTCCGTCGCGAGGAGCTGCACCTGCGCCAGGTTGTCGAACACCAGCGCCGCGTCGGCGACCGGCGCTCCGTCGGGCAACTCGAGGTCGGCGATCTCGTCCCAGTCGTTCGAGCTCGAGCCCGACTTCTTCAGGTACAGCGTCGTCCGCTGCTCGCCGGCGTTCACGTAGGTGCACACGAGGTAGGTGTCGCCCGGGAAGTCGGGATGCGTCGCGACGTCGTAGTCCAGGATCTGGTCGGCGACGACGACGTCCACGAACGACGCCGGCGCGATGCCGCGGCCGCTGAAGACCAGCGCGTCGACCGAGACGAAGTGCGTCACGCGGAAGACCCAGAACGGATCGAGCGCGTCGGCCGCGCGGAACTGGACGAAGCGCGCGTTGTCGCTGGGCTCCGCGAAGTACTCCAGCGGCAGGTGCGACCACGTCCCCGGCGCCCCGTCCACGCCGGAGAACTCGAAGAGCGTGCCCTCGAGCCCCGAGGCGTCGGTGCCGTTCCAGCACACGACCACCCAGTGGTCCTGGTCGACGAAGATGTCGATCGCGGGCGCGGAGACGTTGACGCTCGACGAGCCCTGCGTGATGCGCTGCTCGGCCTCCCAGGACAGGCCGCCGTCGAGAGAGCGACGGTAGAAGATCTGGTAGGCGCCGCCGTCGGGCTCGATCCACGCGACGTGGACGCGGCCCTCGGGGTCGACGGCCAGGCAGGGCGAGAGCGCCGGCTCGGTGTCGGCGCCGCCGCCGAGCAGCGAGTAGTTGTCGATCCCGGACCCGAAGGTCGCTCCGTCGTCCGTCGAGCGCGAGTAGCCGATGTATCGGCTGCCGGGGATGCCTCCGGCTCCGGGGAAGTCGACCGCGAAGACGCAGTGCAGCGTCCCGTCCGGCCCCATCGCGATGGTGCGTCCACCCACCATGTCGGCGTTGTCGCCGGGGAACAGGTCGGTGACCTCGGTCGTGGCGCCCCAGGCGGAGGCCACCCCGTCTCCGGGGAGGGCCGCGGAGAGCGGGCAGAGGGCGAGGAGAGCGGCGGCGGCAAGCGGTGTGCAGGGGAGTCTCATGTCGGGTCTCGTTGAGGGTCGGTGGGTCCGCTCCCCAAGAGCCGCGCTCCGCGCCCCGATGAAGTACTTCTCGTCGAAACCGGCGCGGGCGGCGACGCCGCGCGCTCGGCGGGCACTTTTCGCGACTTCGTGGTTCATTTGGGTGCGGCGCACGCCTCTAGCCCCTGGAGAGGCGTGCGCCCTCCGCCCCCCCCTATGGACCTTCGCGATCCGCACCCCGGACCGGCTCACCCGGAGCTCGCCCCGCGCGAGGCCGCGGAGCTCGACCTAGGCCTGCGCCGCGCGATCGGGCGCGAGGGCCCGTTCGAGCTCTCCTTGGACGCCTTCCGCGACCAGGTCCTCGTGATCGCGAGCCGCCGCAGGGGCGAGGCGGACCGCGGCGAGCGTGGGGTGGGCCTGCTCGCGTTCGCGCCTCCGTTCCTGGGCGACCTGTACCTCGCGCGCGCCTGCGCCCGGCGCCGGCGCGACGACCGCGCGTGGCGCGCGTTCGCGGCGCAGCATTGCGCGCGGCTGGTGCTGGTGGCGCGCTCCCACGGGGCGCGCCCCGCCGAGGATGCGGTGGCCGGCTTCCTCGCGGACCTCTGGATGGCGCGGGGCGGGCGCAGCAGCCTCCTCGCGTCCTACGCCGGCCTCGCTCCGCTGGAACGCTGGCTGGCGCTGGTGCTGCGCCGCAGGCTCGCCGCCGAGCGGCGCCGCCTCCCGCTACCCGCGCGCGGCTGGAGCGACGACGACCCGAGCGCGTTCGGCGCCGGGCAGGAGGCCGAGTACGAGGAGAGCCGCCGCGTGTTCGCGGCGGTGCTCACCAGCGCGCTCGCGACTCTCTCGCCGCGCGACCGCGACATCGTCGAGTCGCGCGCTCTCTTCGACGAGCGAGGCAAGGACACCGCGCGCCGCATCGGCGTGTCGCCGTCGTACGTGTCGCAGCGCTACCGCGAGCTGACGTCGGTCCTGCGGCTGCGGCTCGCGGGCCTGTTGTCGCACCACGGCCTCGGCCCGGAGGACTACCGATGACGCGCCCCGATCCGTTCCCCGACGAACGCGAGGTGCCCTCGGAGCTGCTCCTCGCCGCGCGCGACGGAACCGCGACGGCCGCGGAGCGTCGGCGCGCCGCGCGCGCTCTCGCGCAGCGTCCGGACCTCGCGGCGCTGCTGCGCCCGGCCGGGGTACGGCGCTGGGGGCTCGCGATCGCCGCCGCCGCGCTCGTGCTCTTGCTCGGCGCCGCCGCGTTGCTCGCGGCCGGCGACCGACGCGTTGCGCCTGGGTCGCCCGGGCCCGTGGGGAGCGCCCTCGCGCGCGGGGACGCGGCCGAGGCGGACCGGCTCCTCGGCCCGGGCAACTGGCGCCCCGGCGGCGGCATCCTGCGGCGCGGAGCCGCGCCCGAGCTCGCGCTGCTCGCGCCGTTCGGCCTCGCGCTCGCGGCTCCGGACGAGGTGCGCTGGCGCGGCGGGGTCGGCCCCTTCGAGCTGAGCGCCGAAGCGCCGGATGGGCGGCGGACGACCTGGCGCGCGGAGGCGTCGCCCGCTCCGTGGCCGGACGGGCTCGACGGCGCCTCCGAGGCGGGCTACCGGGTCGTCCTGCGCGACCTCGCGGATGGCGGGACCGCGTCGGCGGTCTTCCGCGTCGCGACCGCCGAGGAGCGCGCGGCGGTGCAGCGCGAGCTCGACGCGCTCCCGGGCGACCTCGGGCGCGAGGGCGAGCTCTTCGCGCGGGCGCGCGTGCTGCTCGGCGCAGGCGCGGTGGGGGATGCGGCCAGCGCGCTCGAGCGCCTGGCCGCGGAGCTCCCGCCCGGCGCGGTGCGCGCGCTCGAGCGCTTTCTCGACGTGCGCGGCGCGCCGGCGGTGCTCAGCGCAGACCGCGCACCGCGATGAAGGGCTGCAGCATCGCGCGCTCTCCCTCGTGCGAGCCGTCCGCGGCTAGCCCGAGCCGCGCGCTGCGGAGCGCAGCGGGCGGGTCCTGGCCCGACAGCCAGGCGCGGTAGAACGGGCCGAACAGCTTCGACGCCGCACCGTCCTCCACCGGGAGCGGCGAGGCGAGCAGGTGTCGCGAGCCCGCGCCGAGCCAGCCCCAGCCGAAGCCGACGACGCCCTCGGCGTCGACCGCCTCGCCGCCGCCGCCGGCGCAGGCGGACACCACCACGAGCTCGAGCGGCGCGTTCAGCGCCAGCACGTCGGCGGCGGTCCAGGCCGCGTGAGCGAGCCGCATGCCCGACCGCTCGCCCGCCGTCCGGTCGGGGCGCAGGTGGCCGATCAGGTGCAGCGCGTCGTAGTCCGGGAGCTCGCGCCCGATCCAGGCGGCGCTCTCGCCGCCGCTCCGCACCGTCGCCGCGTGCGGGGCCGCGAACGCGCCGCGGACCGCGCTGAGCTCCGCGCCGGCGTGCGGCAGCGCCGGCAGCGCCTGGGACTCGAAGGAGAGCGCGAGCACCCGGCGCGGGCGGTCGACGGGCGGCGCCGCTCCGCGTCGCAGCAGCGCCTCGAGGCAGGGCACGTGCTCCACCTCGAGCGAGCGGAAGACGAGCGGCAGGGCTCCGAAGCCAGCGGCCGGCGCGGCGCGGCGCGGCAGCAGGTCCAGCGGGAAGGCGCACAGCGGCCCGTCGTCGACCACCACCAGGCGCCGCGCGTCCGCGAGCCAGCCGTCCTCGAGCGGCCCCAGCAGCGCGGAGTAGAGGCGCGCGCCGTGCTCGGCGAAGCGCCGCGCGTCCTCGAGCGGAGCCCCGGCGAAGTGCGCGGCGGCGAAGTCGAAGTCGCGCTCGAGCTCCGCGCGCGGCGGGAGCCGCCACAGACGCGCCTCGCCGCCGCGCAGCGCGACGGCGATGGCCGCCTCGACGTTCAGGGCGACGAAGACCTCGTCCGGCCGCAGGGCGGTGCGCGCGCGCTCGCCGAGGGCGGCCGGGTCGATACCGCCGTGCCCCTCCGCGCCCAGCGATACCTCGCGCAGCGTCCGCGCGCGCTCGTGCTCGATCAGCGCGAGGGCCTGCAGCGCGAGCTCGGCGGACGGCTCGCGCTCGTACAGCTCGGCGAGCGGCGCCAGCGCGTGGGTCGCGACGTTCCACGCCTTGGAGGACTGCTTGAAGCGCAGCCAGGCGTCGACGTCGGCCAGCGGAGCGCGCTGCGAGTCGGTCAGGCGCAGGGCTCCGAGGAACGCGTCGAGCGCCGCGTGCGGACGGCCGAGCAGCGTCAGGGCGCGTGCCGCGACGAGGCGCTGGTGCGCGAGGCCGGGCGCGCCGTCGCCGCTGGGCTCCAGCGCCGGGCTCGTCCGCGCAAGCGCTTCGTCGTGGCGCCCGAGGGCGAGCTCGTGCTCGAGCAGCAGCGGCGAGAGGCGCTTGCCGAGGATCGGCCCTAGCTCGTCGAACGCCGCGGATGCCTCCGCCGCCAGTGCCTCGGGGAGGCGACCCGTCGAGTCCCGTTCCACGTGGGCCCGCGCCGACAGCCAGCGCACGCGCAGGTTGGCGTCGCTCGTGAGCTTTGCGCCCGCGGCGGCCTCGGCTGCCGCCAGCGCGTCGCGCGCCGCTCCGAGCGCACCGCGCGACTCGAGCGAGTGCACCCGGTTGAGCTGGAGGAAGGCCACCTGTTCGGCCGAGCCGTGGCGCGCGGCGAGCTCGACGGCACGCTCGGCCAAGCGGTCCGCGGCGGCGTAGTCGCCGAGGCTCGTGCGGTTCGCGGCGCGGCACCCGAGCATGCGCGCGACCCGCGCCCAGTCGTCGCGGCGCCGGGCGGCGTCTTCGGCCTCCTCGAAGAAGCGCTCCGCCTGCGCGTGCTCGTAGGCACAGAACTCCGCCCAGCCCAGGTGTTCGGCGGTGTACACGCGGAGCTCGGAGTCCGGCCAGCGGCGCGCCAGCGCGAGCGCCGCGCGCAGGTCCTCGTGCGCGCCGGGCAGCCGTAGGGAGTGGCGCGCCACGCCGCGTCTGGAGAGCGCGAAGGCCCGCGCCAATGGCGCGTCTCCGGCGCGCGCGACGAGGGCCTCGGCGGCGGCGAGCATGTCGTGCGGGCGGTGCAGCGTCGCGAGCCGGTCGGCGGCGCGTGCCCCGAACCAGGCGCCGAGGCGCTCCAGGTCGCTTGCGGCGCAGGCCTCGGAGAGTTCGGCGTAAGCCGTCGCCGCCTCGTCTACGCGACCGTCGCGGTCGTGTCGGCGCGCGGCTTGGAGTTGCGGGAGCAGCGAGCCCGCGTCGAGCGCGGCCGCGGCCGGCGGCGGCGACAGGGCGCGGCGCGTGCGCGGGTCCTCGACGGCGAGGAGCTCGAGCTGCAGCGCGCACAGCTCGGGCGCGCGGTCGCTCGCCTCGACGACACCGGCTCCGCCGCGGCGGAAGCCGTCGGCGACGAGCTGTGCCTGCACGCGAGCGTCGAGCTCGGGCGCTCCGGCGAGTGGCTCGTCGCGCGCCGCCGACCCGCAGGCGCCGGCGGCGAGCAGCGGCGCCGCCGCGAGGAGGGCGGCGCCCAGACGTGGCAGGCTTGGTTGGGTCGACCGCATCCCGCGGCGGCCGTGGGCGGGCCGCCTCGAAGGTCGATCCTACCCCGGAGTGTCCGCTAGCGCAGGCCCAGCCCCGCCTCGGCCTCGAAGGGGACCTCGACCGTGTGCATGTCCTGCCAGCACTCGATGCGCAGCGTTCCGCGGCCGAGCTCCTCGTCCGACTCCAGCGTTTGCTGCCACGTGCCCATGCCGCTCATGCTCATCGAGGGCGAGAGCTCGTGCTCGTTCCCGTCGGCGTCGACGAACGCGTAGCGGACGATGCGGACGGTGTCGCGGTCGGTCTGCAGCGTGATCGAGTGGCCGTCGCCCCACGAGGACGGGCCGGCCTCGGTGATCTCGAAGTCGAAGTCGCCGAGCGACAGCTCGGTGCCCTCGTCGAACAGCACGCCCTCGGCGTCGAACTCCGCCGCGCGCGTGGCGACGCGGACCGCGACCACGCCCTTGGCGTAGAGCTTCGAAGCGTTCTTGTCGGGCAGCTTGTCCGACGGCACGACGAAGGCGAGGTAGCGGCCGTCCTCCGACATGCGCGGCATCATCTCAAACGGACCGAAGTGCTCGTCCTCCTTGCGAAGGTCGGTCGCGCGGTCGTCCTCGAACAGCGAGAGCGTGCTGGCCTCGTTGTCCAGGTCGATGATGCCGCCCTTGGGGTAGAAGAGCTCCAGCGCCATCCGGGTGCGCTCGAACGTGCCGAAGAAGGCCAGCTCGACGCCGAAGTTGTCCTCGAGTGCCGGATCCTCGCCGGTGTGCACCGGCGCGTTGATCATCAGGCCGACCGGCTTCACGACGGCCGGGCTTTCCGAGGCGCCGTGCACGGCGCGCTTCTGCGTGGGGCGCGGGAACGGGCGTCGTTGGGCCGGCTGTTCCTCACCGCGGAACACGACAACGCCGGCACCGGCCAAGATGACTAGGGTGCCGATCCACGCAAGGATTCGAGCGTTCATGGAGTCCTCAGGGGCTGGCCCGGGCGGGCGGGCCGAGGGGATGAAAAAGGGGGCGAGTTGGCCTCGATCGGCGTCGCGGGAGGATTCCTTGAGCCCGACCTCCGCCGGGCCGCCTGTGGGGCGCGGCGCCAGCGGCTACCATGCGCGCATGTCCACTTCCTTCGCCGCGCTGTCCCTCGCCCTGCTCGCCCCCCTCGCGGCCCCCCAGGCCCCTGCGGAAGCGCCCGATGCGGGCGTCGAAGGGGCGCTCGAGGACCGGCTTTCGGTGACCGAGCACAAGATCGAGATCGCCGGGGCCGAGGTGCCGTACGAGGCCACCGCCGGCACGCTGGTCATGCGCACCGAAACGGGCGACCCCAAGGCCGAGCTGTTCTTCGTCGCGTACGTGCGCTCCGACGTCGAGGACCGCTCGAAGCGGCCGCTGATGTTCTGCTTCAACGGCGGACCCGGCTCTTCCTCGGTGTGGCTGCACATGGGCGTCTACGGCCCGCGGCGCGTACGGATGACCGACGACGGCTTCGCTCCGCCGCCGCCCTACGAGCTGGTCGACAACGACCAGAGCCTGCTGGACGTGATCGACCTGGTCTTCATCGACCCGGTGACGACCGGCTACAGCCGTCCGGCCGAGGGGGAGGCTCCGAGCCAGTTCCATGGGCTGCGCGAGGACGCCGAATGGGTGGCGGAGTTCATCCGCCTCTACACGACGCGCAACGAGCGCTGGGAGTCGCCCAAGTTCCTGTCCGGCGAGAGCTACGGGACGACCCGCTCGGCGCGCCTGGCGTCGCTGCTGCACGGCCGGCACGGGCTCTACTTGAATGGAATCGTCCTGGTGTCGGCGATCCTCAACTTCCAGACCGCGCGCTTCGACCGCGGCAACGACCTGCCGTTCGCGCTGTTCCTCCCGACCTACACCGCGACCGCCTGGTACCACGGCCGGCTCGCGCCGGAGCTGCAGGAGAGCCTCACCGACACGCTGGCCGAGGTCGAGCGCTTCGCGCTAGGGGACTACACGCTGGCGCTGATGCGCGGGGACAAGCTCCCCGCCGCCGAGCGCGACGCCATCGCGGAGCGCCTGGCGCGCTACACCGGTTTGTCCAAGGAATACGTGCTCGGCTCCAACCTCCGGCTCAACATCCACCGCTTCTGCAAGGAGCTGATGCGCGACGAGGACCGAACCGTCGGCCGCCTGGACAGCCGCTTCCAGGGGACGGACTACGACGCGGTCGGTGAGGGCTACGAGTTCGACCCCAGCTACGCGGCGATCCAGGGCCCCTACACGGCAACGCTGAACCACTACCTGCGGGCGGAGCTGGGCTTCGAGAGCGATCTTCCCTACGAGATCCTGACGGGACGCGTACACCCATGGAGCTTCGCGGAGGCGGAGAACCGTTACGTGAATGTGGCCGAGGACCTGCGCCAGGCGATGACGCGCAACCCGAGCCTCAAGGTCTACGTCGCCAACGGCTACTACGACCTGGCTACGCCGTACTTCGCGACCCACTACACGTTCGACCACCTCGGGCTCGATCCGTCGCTGCGCGCGAACGTCACGATGGGGCACTACGAGTCCGGACACATGATGTACATCCACCTGCCCTCGCTGGCGCAGTTCCGCGCGGAGGTCACGACTTTCTTGGACAACGCGCTGCCCGAGTAGTCCGAGCTCCGGCGGGACGGAAGACTTTTCGCGTGGGGATGCGGGCTGGGGCTCCCGTCCGCGCGGAGCTTGATAGACTGTTAGTCTGCAACGGCGCGCGACGAGGCCTCCGAACGGCCCCTCGTCGTGCCGAATCCCCACAATCCTTTCCAACGGCGAGAATCATGCGATCGATCCCTCAGACCGCACTCGCTCTCGTGTTCACGGCACCGGTCCTCGCGGCCGGCGATCTTAACGTGAGCGTGGAGAGCGGCGGCAGTAACTCGATCTCCGTCAACCCAGGCGCCACCGTCAACTACCAGGTCGTCGGCGAGCTGACCGACCTTCTCAACGAAGGCCTCGGCGCGGTCTTGTTCGACCTGTCGTTCGACGGCGGTCCGCTCACCCAGGCGGACGCGCCCATCGCGGGCAACATGCTCCACTTCACCGACCCGATGGGGCTGTCGAACCCCGCCGGGTTCGGAGGCACCGTGGTCGGGGGCAACCTGATCCAGGTCGGCGGGGCCCAAAACACCTTCAACAACGGCTTCACGGCGGAGCTCAGCGGCGCCGTCGCTCCCGGCGTCGCGTGGCTCGGCTCGCCCGAGGTACTCGCCACCGGCAGCTTCAAGGCGCCGCTGGTGCCGGGCACCTACACGCTGTCCTTGACCAACCTGCTGGCGAACCAGATCCGCCAGGGGGAACCGAGCCCGTCGTTCTGGGCCGTCGACGAGGCCCCGGCCGGGACCATCGACGACCTCACGGTGACCGTGCTCGAGGTCTTCAGCGCCGACGTGCCGACCGTCTCGGTCGGCTCCGGCGGTACGCAGAGCTGGCTGCTCGACGCGGGCGCCGCCAACGCCGGCCGCAACTACTGGGTCTTCGGCTCGCTGTCGGGCACGAGCCCGGCGCTGCCGATCGGCTCGGTGTGCCTCCCGCTCTTCGTGGTCGACCCGTACTTCAACTTCACGGTCAACAACCCGAACACGCTGCCGCTCGTCAACTCGCTCGGCGTGCTCGACGGCTCGGGTCAGCAGGCCGCGGCGGCCTTCTCGATCCCGCCCGGCACGAACCCGGTGCTCGTCGGTCAGACGGTGCACCACGCGTACCTCCTCGGCCCGGCGCTCGACTTCGCGTCGAACGCGGTCTCCCTCACCTTCCTTCCGTAAGGAGCTAAGCCATGCAACGTCAAGCGATCCTCATCGCCGCCGGCTTCGCCTTCGGGGGAGCGGCCTTCGCCCAGCAGATCGACTTCCAGCTGCGGATGGGAGAGCCCCTGCGCGGCCTGTCGCCCGCGCAGACCACGGCCTTCCTGAACGGGCGCACCGAGTTCGACACGGTGCTCACCATCGCCGACGGCCTCGGCCCGATCTTCAACGACTCGAGCTGCAGCCAGTGCCACTCGTCGCCGGACATCGGCGGCTTCAGCACGACCTTCGTGACCCGCTTCGGCAAGGCCGCCGTGGGCGGCTCGCCGTTTGATCCGCTCGACAGCCAGGGCGGCTCGCTGCTCCAGGAGGACGGCATCGGCGGCCCCTGCATCGAGATCGTCCCGGCGGAGGCGGACGTCGTCGTGTCGCGTACCACGCCGCACATCTTCGGCTCGGGTCTCCTGGAGGCGATCGTCGACCAGGACATCATCGACCTCGAGAACACCCCGCCGCACGGCTCGGTCAGCGGCTTCGCCCACATGGTGGCGCCCATCGAGGGCGGCCCCATGCGTCCGGGACGCATGGGCTGGAAGGGAGGCGTCGCGACGCTCTTCACCTTCTCGGCCGACGCGTCGCTGAACGAGATGGGCCTGACCTCGCCCTTCTTCCCGAACGAGAACGCGCCGAACGGCGACGCCTCGTTGCTCGGGCCGCCGAGCAACTGCGACACCGTCGCCGATCCCGAGGACCCGACCCTCGACCGGATCAACCGGCAGACCGACTTCCAGCTGTTCCTGGCGCCGCCGCCGCAGACGCCCAAGTCGGGCATGCTGGGCGAGAGCCTCTTCAACGCGGTCGGCTGCAACGCCTGCCACGTCGAGAGCTTCACGACGGCCGGGCACTCCGAGGGGGTCCTGAACGGCCACGTCATCCGGCCCTACAGCGACTTCCTGCTCCACGACATGGGGCTGGACGCGCTCTCCGGCGGCGACGGCTGCGGCGACGGCATCGTCGAGGGCATGGCGACCGAGCAGGAAATGCTGACCCGCGCCCTCTGGGGCCTCGGCCAGCGCGGCGGCTTCCTCCACGACGGCCGCGCCACCGGTGGGACCTTCGCGGACAACATCGACGCGGCGGTCCAGGACCACGGCGGCGAGGCGGCCTTCTCGCGGACGGCGTACAACGCGCTGACCCCGACCGAGAAGGGGCAGCTCCACGACTTCCTGGCCTCGCTCGGCCGGGCGGAGTTCGACGAGGACAACAACAACACGGTCGACGTGTTCGACTGGTTCTTCCTGTCCAGCGACTTCACCGGCCCGACGCCGACGACGCCGATCCTCCCCGACGACCACGGGGCGGTCGCCGACGTCGATCAGGACGCCGACTTCGACATGGTCGACTTCCTGGTGATGCAGCGGGCCTTCACGGGCCAGTAGTTCGACACTAGCCTGGGTGCCATGGTTTCTCCGTGGATCACCCTCACGCTCGCGGCCCTGGGCCTCGGCATGGCGCCCTCCGGCGACGATTCGTTGCCGGAGGGCGCGCTCGTTCGTTTCGGCTCCTGGAACCTGCGCCACCGCGACCCGGTGCACTTCGTGGCCTTCGCCGGCGAGCGGCTGGTGTCGGGCGCGATGGATGGCAGCGTGCGGGCGTGGGACGTCGAGTCCGGCGAGCTCGCGGACGAGTACGCCCAGACCGAGGGCTCCTTCGTCGACGGCCGCATCGCGCCCGACGGGCGGGTCGTGCTGCTGCGTGGCGACTCCAGCCTGCACGTTTGGACGCCCGGCGCGGGCGCGGCGAAGAAGCTGCTCGACGAGGTCGGGACGCGCTTCGACCTGTCGCCCGACGGCCGTCTGGCGTGCGTCGTCGCGCGCGACGAGCTGGCCCGCGTGGTCGACCTCGAGGCCGGCCAGGTCGTGCGCGAGCACCCGATGGGGGAGCTCTACGCGAGCGCGGCGGCCTACTCGCCGGGCGGCGAGCGGCTCGCGCTGGCCTCGCTCAACCGCTCCAAGCTGCTGAACCGCGGCGGGACCGAGACCGAGATCAGCAGCGAGATCCGGATCCTGTCCGCCGCCACCGGCGAGGAGCTGCAGCGCATCGGCTCGGCCTCGCTGTACGTCCACGACCTGGCCTGGACGCCGGATGGATCCGAGGTGGTCGCCACCGACGACAAGGGCGGCCTGCGCACGTGGAGCGCCGACGGCGGCGTGCAGCGCCGCGACTACCTGCCCGAGGCGCCGGCCGAGGCCGTGTCGATCGCGCTCTCACCCGACGGCTCGACCGCCGCGATCCCGTGCCGGGACGGCCGGCTGCAGCTGGTGCCGCTCGCCGACGAGGGCGAGGCGCGGATCGTCGCGACCGACGGCCTGGTGGGGCGCGTGGCCTTCTCGCCCGACGGCGAGCACCTCGCGGCCGCGCGCGCGGCCGAGGTCGAGATCTGGAGCTATCCCGAGCTCGAGGCGCTCCATACGCTCCCGCGCCATAGCGGCCCGGTCTCGTCCATCGCGTGGTCGCCCGACGGCGAGCGCGTGTTGACCGGCGGCTACGACCGCACCGCGCGCGTCTGGGACGCGGCGACCGGCGAGCAGCTGCGCGAGCTGAGCGCGAACGCCGGCTTCGTTTTCGGGGTGGCCTACGGTCGCGATCTGCTGGCCGCGGGGGGGCAGGACGGCCGCGTCCGCGTCTGGGACGACGCCGGCGTGCAGCTGTTCGAGCTGCTGAACCACAAGGCCGCGGCCACGGCGCTCGCGCTGTCGCCCGACGGCGGCACGCTCGCCTCGGCCGGCGCCGACGGCGTGCTGCAGCTCGTCAACCCGCTCACCGGCGAGGCGCGCCACACGATCCCCGGGCTGAAGGGCCTGCAGTTCGTTCTCGCCTGGTCGCCCTCGGGCGACCGCGTGGCGGTCGGCGCGGCCGACGTGTCGATCTACGACGCGCAGAACGGCGAGCTTCTGCAGACGATCCCGCGCGGGCGCGCGCCGCTGACCGCCTTGGCCTGGTCGCCCGACGGAGCGACCCTGGCGCTCGGCCGGGCCGACCGCTCGATCCATCTGATCGAGCTCGCCTCCGGCGCCGACCGCGGGCTGCAGGGCCACCTCGGACGCGTGAAGGCGCTCGCCTTCTCGCCGGACGGGAAGCGCCTCGCGAGCTCCTCTTCCAACGAGTCGGCGATCCGCCTGTGGGATCCCGCCGCCGCGCGCCAGGCCCGCGTGTTCGAGGGCGGCTACGCGCGCGAGGTCCTTGCGCTCGCCTACTCGCCCGACGGCCGACGCCTCGCCGGCGCGAGCATGGACGGCACGGCGCTGGTGTGGGACTGCGCGGAGGAGGACGAGGACTAGTCGCGTCGCAGCCGCAGGAAGCGGAAGCGCCCGCGGGCGTGCTCGACGCCGGGCACGCGCTCGAGCCACCCGAGCGCGCTCCCCACCGCTCCGGCGACCTTCTTGCCCCGCGGCGAGAAGTTGCGCGTGCGGAAGGCGAGCTCCTCGGGCTGCGGTACCGCCTGGAGCGTCATGCGCTCGTCGACCGCGAGCCCGGCCTCGGCCGCCAGGCGCTCGACCTCGGCCGGATCCAGGGGCTCGAACGGGCCGATGTTCGGGTCGGGCGACAGCACGTACTCAACGCCCCTCGGCCCGCCGCGGCGCGCGCGCAGCCGCTCGGTCCAGAGGTGGAACGAGCGCCGCGAAACGAAGCCCAGCACCGCGACACCGCCGGGCTTCAACCAGCGCGCGATCGCCGCGACGAGCTCGGGCCGGTCGGCGGGAGCGAGGTCCTCGAGTCGGAAGAGGCACGTCACGACGTCGTAAGCGCCGTCGTCGGGCAGCGGGAAGCCCTCGGCCGCGGCGGGCGGCGGCCACGCCCGGGCGCCCGCCGGCGGACGGGTGCGGCGCGCGACGAACTCGGCCACCTCGGGAGAGCGTTCGGCCACGTCGAAGCGGTAGCCCTTGCGCTCGCGGCCCATGCGCTCGGTCAGGAGCCCGGTACACGGCAGCACGTCGAGCCAGCGCGGCTCGGTGCCGTCCGCCGCCGCGGGTACGAAGCGCTCGAGCACCGCGAGCAGCGCGCGCGTCTCCCAGGCGCGCGGCTTGTTGTGCCGCAGGCCGTTCAGCACCCGCGCGCGCTGGTAGATGGTCAGGAGCTCAGGCGACCAGTCGGCGGGGTTCGGCGACGACGGGATCGGCTCGCCCGCGTAGTGGTTCCAGTGCGTGACCTGCCCCAGCGGGCGGCGCTTGGGGCCCTTCTTCGGCGCGAACTTCGGGTAGCCGAGCGCGAGCACCGCGATCACCAGCCGGTCGTAGGGCAGCCCGACGGTCTCGCGCACCTTCTCGGCTCCGCCCATCTGCGTGATCCAGAAGGTTCCGAGCCCGAGCGCATGCGCGGCCAGGCTCATGTTCTGGATCAGCGCGCTCGCCGACTGGATGTTCGCCCAGGCCTCCTCCGAGAAGTCGCGTCCGTAGGACACGATGATGTTCACCGGCGCGTTCGCCATCTGCAGCGAGAGCGCTCCCAGCTGCGCGTTGACCTCGGTGTCGTCGACCGCGACCAGATCCCACATCTGGTAGTTGCAGGACGAGGGCGCCCAGATACCCGCGTGCATCACCTGGTCAACGAGCTCGCGCGGGACCGGGTCGTCGCGGAACTTGCGGATCGAGCGGCGGCCGTAGAGGGCCTCCCAGAAGTCGGTCGGCGGCAGCTCGAGGACCGGCTGGCCCTCGTCGAACTCGCGCGTGCGGTCGCCGAGCTGGGGTGTGCCCTCGGGCTCGTCGGGAATGCCGCCTGCGGGGGCGGAGCCCGGCTCTCTCGGGTCGTCGACCATCGCGGTCTCCGAGTCTGCCGGACCCCGCCGCGAGGAGCCACCGATTCCTGCCCGGCGGCCGCCTTTTGGCTACTTCGACGGCGACACGTGCAGGTGCCAGATCGACCAATCCCCGTCGCGGTGTGCGACCAGCGACGTGCTGCGGTAGCGGCGCGTGACCACCTCGTCGCCGCCGCGCGCGGTGCGCTCCAGCTCGAGCGTTGCGTAGGACGCGTCGCCGCTAGGGCAGTCGAGCCACGCGTCGACGATGCGCGTGCTCCATCCCGAGGAGCCGTCCGGGAGCGCGGTCGCATCCATCGCCAGCAGCCACTTGACCGCGGCCAGCTCCTTGTCGACCGAGCGCGGCAGCCCCTTGTCGTCGAGCACGTACGCGCGGAACCCGATCGGGTCGCCCCAATCGCCCTCGGCGTTCACCGTGGCGCCTCCGACCTGGGGCGCCAGCAGCGCGCGCACGCCTTCGACGTCGCGCGCGTCCATCGCGGCGAACAGCTTGCGGTGGGCGTCGAGCACCCCGCCCGGTCCCAGCGGCGCACGGGCGGCCGCGGGCGCGGGCGTCGGCAGCAGGAGAAAGGAGAGGGCGGCGGCGAGGGCGAGGGTGGCGCTGAGCGGCTTCCACATGGCGTTCTGGTCCTTGTCGTGGGTGCGCGGGGAGGGCGTTCGAGCCGCAGGACGGCGGTCCTCGCGCGCTGTTATCCTGAATCACCGAAGGAGCCGCCGCCACGCAAGATCCCTGGGCAGAGCGCGCCGAAGAGCGCGCGGCCATGGTCGCGACGCAGCTCGCAGCGCGGGACGTGAGCGACCAGCGCGTCCTCGCCGCGATGCGGCGGGTGCCGCGGCACGCCTTCGTCCCGCCCGAGCTCGCGCGCCACGCCTACGAGGACGGCCCCCTGCCGATCGGGCACGGCCAGACCATCTCCCAGCCCTACGTGGTCGCGCGCATGGTCCAGGCGGCGCTGCCGCGACCCGGCGGTCGGGTGCTCGAGGTCGGGGCCGGATGCGGCTATCAGACCGCGGTCCTGGCCGAGCTGGCGGCCGAGGTCGTCGCGCTCGAGATCGTGCCCGAGCTGGCCGAGGACTGCGCGCAGCGGCTCGCCGCTCTGGGCTGCCCGGCGCGCGTGCTCTGCGCCGACGGCGGGGCCGGCCACGCCGCCGGCGCGCCGTGGGACGCGGTCGTGGTGGCCGCAGCGCCGCCGAGCGTCCCCGCCGCGCTGGTCGATCAGCTCGCGCCGGGCGGCCGCCTGGTGCTCCCGGTAGGGGAGGCCGACCAGCGCCTGATCGCCGTGCGGCGCGAGGGCGAGGGCGTCCGCGTCCAGGAGCTCTTCCCCGTTCGATTTGTGCCGCTTACCGGCGCGGCGTTCCGCGCGGACGGCGGGCCGCTATCCTGAGCGCCTCACCCCCAGGAGCGCATCCATGATCCCGACCGCCCTCGCCCACCTCGCCCTCCTCCTGCCCGCCCAGGGTGTCACCACCCCCGAAGAGCACCTCGGCCGTCCGGTCGGGCGCGACTTCGAGCTGGCGGACTGGGACGAGGTGTCCAGCTACCACAAGCGCCTGGCCGAGGAGAGCGAGCGCGTCCTCGTCGACGTCGTCGGAGAGACGACCGAGGGGCGCGAGTTCCTGCTCTCGATGATCTCGACCCCGGCGAACCTCGCGCGCCGCGACGAGCTGCGTGGCCTCACGCGGCAGATCGCCGACCCGCGCGGGCTCAGCGACGAGGAGAAGGAAGCGCTGCTCGACGCGGCCAAGCCGATCCTCTTCATCTCGCTGGGGATGCACTCGACCGAGACCGCGGCGCCGCAGTTCGGGCTCGAGCTCGCTTACAACCTCGCGACCTCCGAGGAGGAGCCGTACAAGAGCGCGCGCGAGGAGCTCCTGATCCTGATCGCGCCCTGCCTCAACCCCGACGGGCAGGACCACGTCGTCTCGTGGTACCGCGAGACCGTCGGCACGCCGTACGAGGCGTCGGGGCTGCTGAAGCTCTACCAGTACTACTCGGGCCACGACAACAACCGCGACTGGTTCATGCTGACGCAGAACGAGACGCGCATCGTCACGCGGCTGCTGTATGGCGAGTGGTTCCCGCAGGTCTACTGGGACGTGCACCAGCAGGGCAGCACGCGCGAGCGCATGTTCGTGCCGCCCTTCCGCGACCCGCTCAACCCGAACCTCGACCCGGGCATCATCACCGGCATCGACCAGATCGGCACGCGCGCGCTCTTCGACATGACGCGCGCGGGACTCACCGGCGTTTCGACCGGCGTCACGTACGACATGTGGTGGAACGGCGGCAACCGCAACGTGCCGGTGCGCCACAACATCGTCGGGCTCCTGACCGAGGCGGCCTCGGTGAACCTGGCCTCGCCGGTGTTCCGCCCGCTGTCCGAGCTGGGCGCGCCGCGCGGAATCCAGGGCGGCTACGGGCCGTCCAACCGCTTCCCCGCGCCGTGGCCCGGCGGGTGGTGGCGCATCCGCGACATCATCGACTACGAGCACGTCTTCGCCGAGTCGCTCCTCGGCAGCCTCGCGCGCGAGCCGCGGCTGTGGCTCGAGAATGCGCTCGCCGCCGCGGAGCGCTCGATTCAGCGGGGGGCCGAGGGCTCGCCGCGGGCCTGGATCGTGCCCAGCGACAACCGCGACGTCGGCGCGGTGCGTCGGCTGATGGACGCGCTGCTGCTCGCCGGCGTCGAGGCGCACGTCGTCGACCGCGCGTTCGCGGCCGACGGGCGCCGCTGGCCGGCGGGCTCGATCGTGCTGCGCGCCGACCAGCCCTACGGCAACCACGTGCGCGACCTGTTCGAGGTGCAGGACTACCCAGAAGGCGACCCGCCGTACGACGTCGCGGGCTGGACGCTGCCCTTCCTGCTCGGCGTGCGCCGCGTCGAGGTGATGGGGGAGCTCGACGTCGAGCTGCGCGAGGCGGAGACTCCGGACGAAGCCGTCGTGGGCTTCGAGCTGGGTTCGGGCGACCTGGTCGACAGCGACACCTGGCGCCGCGTGGCTAAGGAGCTCGCGGGCGGCGGGCGCTTCGACATCGCCGAGGGCAAGGTGCGCTTCGGCAACCGGGCCGGCGGTTCGCCGTTCGAAGGGATGCCGCGCATCGGTGTGTACTCGCCGTGGCAGGGCAGCATGAACGAGGGGTGGCTGCGCTACAACCTGGACTCGTTCGGCGTCCCGTACGTGCTGGTGCGCAACGAGATGCTGCGCGCCGGCGAGCTTGGCGACTTCCTCGACATGCTGATCCTGCCGAGCCTCACCTCCGGCCAGCTCGACCGCGGGCGGCCCGCGGGCAGCGTTCCGGAGCGCTACACCGGCGGCCTCGACCCCGAGGGCGCGGTGGCGGTGGAGAGCTTCGTGCAGCACGGCGGGAAGCTGATCGCGATCGCGAGCTCGGCCGCCTGGGCGATCGAGCTGTTCGGGCTGCCGCTGGCCGACGTGACCCGCGGCGAGGACTCCGGCGACTTCTCGTGTCCCGGCAGCGTGCTGCGTGCCGTCCCGGAGGACGCGGCGCTCACCGAGGGGCTGCCGGACTCGATCGCGCTGTTCTTCTCGCGCTCGGCGGCCTGGAAGACGGTCGAGCGCAAGGCCCCCAAGGGCGAGCCGGAGCCCCCTGCGGCACCGCCGGTCGAAGTGCTGCTGCGCTACGCGCCGACGCGCGTGCTGCTCTCCGGCTGGATCCGCGAGCCGGAGCGGATCGCCGAGCGCGTCGCCTGGGCGCGGGCCGAGGTCGGGGACGGAGCGGTGCACCTCTTCGGGTTCCGCCCGCAGTACCGCGGTTGGTCGCAGCAGGCCTTCCAGCTCGTGCTGCGCGCGCTCTTCCTCGATGCCGAATGAGATGAGGTCCACGGCAGCAGTCCTCGTCCTCGCCACGCTCCCCGTTCTCGCGGGGAGCTGCCGCGTCTCCGTCGATCCGCCGCCGGTCCCCGGCGCCGACGATCCTCCGACCTCCGAGATGCGCCGCGTGTGGTTCCCCGGCCGCGAGCAGCTCAAGAAGAGCTACGTGGTGCTGGTCCACCCCGACGGCCGCACCGTCAAGCACGGCGAGGAGCTGGAGTGGTACGAGGACGGAGCCACGAAGGCCGAGCGCGACTTCCGCCAAGGCGACCCGACCGGCACCTGGCGCACGTTCTACGAGGATGGCTCGCGCGAGTCGGTGGTCGAGATCGGCGACGGCGCCGCGCTGCTGCCCATGAAGTGGTGGTACCCCGACGGCTCTCCGCGCGGCCAGGGGATGGGCATCGGCGGCGTGCGCGAAGGCGAGTGGACCTACTGGCACTCGAACGGCGCCGTCGCTGAGGTCGGCCCGTTCGAGCACAGCCGCCGCCATGGCTGGTGGACGATCTACGACCGCGAGGGGCGCAAGCGGGCCGAGGGCGTCTACGACGCGGGCCGGCGGGTCGGCCGCTGGAAGCTGTGGGACGAGACCGGCAAGCTCTTCGAGAAGGACTCCGAGCCGCCGGCCGAGGAGCCCGCTAGTACGGAACCCGGTCGGCCTTAGCGCGCCACAGGTCGAAGACGGCGCGCCCCTCGTCGGCCAGCGCGCGCCGGCCCGGCACGCGGCGCTCCTCGGGCGGCGCGCCCAGGTCGCGGAAGAGCAGCTCGTCGTCGAAGCCGGCCGCGGCGGCGTCGTCGCGCGACGCTGCGTACACCAGCCGGTCGACGCGCGCCCAGTGGATCGCGGCGGCGCACATCGGGCAGGGCTCGCTGCTCGCGTACAGCTCGCATCCCGCGAGGTCGTGGGTGCCCAGCGCGCGGCACGCGTTGCGGATCGCCTCGACCTCGGCGTGGGCGGTCGGGTCGCAGCCGAGCACGACGCGGTTTGCGCCCTCGGCGACGACCTCTCCGCCCCGCACCACCACGGCTCCGAAGGGGCCGCCGCCGGTGGCGACCGACGCGCGGGCCAGCTCGATCGCGCGGTGTAGGAAGGGTTCGTTCATGGCGAGGGGAGCTCGGAGGGCGGCCCCGGCGAGGGGCCCGAACCCGTTGGCGATCGGCCGCGAGGCCGCAGACCTTTCGCCTTCGTCGTACCTTTTTTGAACGGCCCGCAATGGAGCCCTCCCTAGAATCGTGGGATCGAGCGCCCCTTGGCTCCTTCCTCCCGCCTGTAACGGAACCCGCATGACCGCAGCCCCGGCCGTCTTCTCGCTCCTCGTCGCCCTCTCCGCCGCCCCCAGCGCCCAGGAGGCCTACCGCCTGCCCCCGCCGGAGGTCGTCGAGCTCGTCGACGCTCCCGCGACCCCGTCCGTGCAGGTCAGCCCCGACGCGCGTTGGATGCTGATCTCCGAGCGCGGCGCCCTGCCGGCGATCGCCGACGTCGCCCGACCGTGGCTCCCGCTGGCCGGGCTGCGCGTCGATCCGACGGCCAACGCCGGCTACCGCACCGGCTTCGACCTCGGCCTGCTGCTGCGCGAGGTGCAGGGCGGCGCCGAGTACCGCATCCCGCTCGCGGATGGCGCGCGGCTGATGAGCGCGCGCTGGTCGCACACGTCGCGTGCGCTCGCCTACACGCTGCGCGCCGACGACGGCGTCGAGCTCTGGGTCGCCCAGGTCGACGCTCCCGACGCTCCGGTGAAGGTGACCGACCGGCTGAACGCGGTCTTCGGCAACGGCTTCCGCTGGATGCCGGACGGAGCGCGCCTCCTGGTGCACCTCGTGCCCTCGGGGCGCGGAGCGGCGCCCGAGCGCCCGGCGGTGCCGGCCGGTCCGATCACGCAGGAGACCAGCGGGGACGCCTCGCCGCTGCGGACCTACCAGGACCTGCTCGACGACGAGCATGACGCGCAGCTGTTCGAGCACTACGGCGTGACCCAGCTGGCGGTCTGGACGCCGGGCGACGGCAAGCTCGCGCCGGTGGGACGCCCGGGCATCGTGATGTCCGCGACGCCGTCGCCGGATGGCGAGAACCTGCTCGTCAGCGAGATTCACCGGCCGTTCTCGTACCTCATGCCGTACTACTCGTTCCCCCAGCGGATCGAGGTGCGCGACCTGAACGGCGGCACGCGTCACCTGCTCGCCGACGTGCCGTTGGCCGAGAGCATCCCGATCGGCGGGGTGCGCACCGGGCCCCGCATGGCGCGCTGGAAGGCCGGCGAGCCGGCGACGCTGGTCTGGGCCGAGGCCCTCGACGGCGGCGACCCCAAGGCCGAGGTCGAGCACCGCGACCGCTGGCTGAGCCTGCCGGCGCCCTTCGACGGAGCCCCGCGCGAGCTCGCGCGCGTCGCGCAGCGCGCGACCGGCCTGACGTGGATGGAGGACCCCGGGCTCGCCGTCTTCTCCGAGTACGACCGCGACCGGCGCTGGACGCACAGCGCGATCGTCGACCTGAAGGATCCGTCGGCCGAGCGGCGCGTGCTCGAGGATCGCAGCGTGCGCGACCGCTACGGCGACCCGGGCGACCCGGTGCTGCGCTACGACGGACGCGGCTCGCTCGTCGTCCGCCAGGACGGCGGCTGGATCTACCGCAGCGGTTACGGCGCCGCCGACGGGGGGGCGCGTCCGTTCCTCGATCGGGTCGAGCTCGCGACCCTCGGCGTCGAGCGGCTGTGGCGCTGCGCGCCGGGCTGCTACGAGAGCGTCGTCGCGCTCGTGCGCGGCGGGACCGAGCGCAAGCCGTCCTTCGTCACGCGCTATGAGAGCCCCGCGGAGCCGCCGAACTGGCGTCTGCGCGACCTCGAGGACGCGGCCAAGGTGGCGCGGCTCACCGACTATCCCGACCCGCAGCCGTCGCTGCGCGGGGTGAAGAAGGAGCTGATCACGTACGAGCGCGCCGACGGCGTGCCGCTCTCCGCGACGCTGTACCTGCCGGCGGGCTACGAGGAGGGCACGCGGCTCCCGCTCTTCGTCTGGGCCTACCCGCGCGAGTTCAACGATCCTTCGACGGCGGGGCAGGTTTCCGGCACGCCGTACCGCTTCACGCGCTTCGCGAGCTACTCGCACCTGTTCCTGCTGACCCAGGGCTACGCGGTGCTCGACAACGCGGCGATGCCGGTCATCGGCGACGCCGAGACGATGAACGACACCTTCGTCGAGCAGATCACGATGGCCGCCGAGGCGGCCATCCGCGTGGCCGACGAGATGGGCGTCGCCGACCCCGCGCGCGCGGCGGTGGGGGGGCACAGCTACGGGGCCTTCATGACGGCCAACCTGCTGGCGCACACCGACCTCTTCCGCGCCGGCATCGCGCGCAGCGGGGCCTACAACCGCACGCTGACCCCGTTCGGCTTCCAGGCCGAGCGCCGGACGGTGTGGGAGGCGACCGACACCTACGTCTCGGTCTCTCCCTTCCTGCACGCCGACGGGATGGGCGAGCCGCTGCTCCTGATCCACGGCGCGGTGGACAACAACTCGGGCACCTTCCCGATGCAGTCCGAGCGGCTCTACCAGGCCATCAAGGGGCTGGGCGGCACCGCGCGCCACGTCGTGCTGCCGCACGAGAGCCACGGGTACCGCGCCCGCGAGAGCGTGCTCCACGTGCTGGCCGAGATGATCGACTGGCTGGACCGTCACATGGCCGCGGGCGGCGTGCTCGAGGCCGGCGCCACCGGGCCGGAGGCCGCCGCCGACGAGGCTGCGGCGCCCGCGAACCGGTAAAAATCCGCTCCCAGAGGGGCTTCGGGGGCGCCCCGGGGCCCCCGAAGCCCCCGATCGCTTGGATTCCGGCGCCCAGTCGCTAGATTCTCCACCCTCCGAAAGCTCCTAGCCAGCGCCTCCGGCCCCCTGCCGGACGGCCCTGAGCCCAGCTCCCAGACCGTCCCCCGATTAATGATCCACCTCTCCGCTGCCGTCCTGCTGGCCCCGACCGCCGCCCTCACCGGAAGCGAGGACTCGAACAACGAGTGGCTCAAGCTCGACCGCGAGCTCCAGGGGATGACGTCGGCGCTGTCGGCGCAGGACGAGACCGGGCCGAACTTCGGGCTGGAGATGGTCATCACCCAGCAGTACTCGGAGGACGACGTCTTCAGCTCGGGTGGCAAGGACCTCAGCGGCACGGTCCTCCGCCGGGCGCGGCTCCTGTTCTCGGGCTCGGTCGGCGACACCAACTACTTCATCTCGGGCGAGATGTCCGACGGCACGATGGAGCTGGTCGACGCCTACGCCTCGTGGAACGTCTCCGAGGCGTCGACGCTCTACTTCGGCCAGTACAAGGGCCCGCTGCTCTGGAGCGGGCGCAGCAACCGCTTCTACGACCGTTTCCTCGACCTGCCGATCACCGGCGACGAGACCGATGACCGGACTCCGGGCATCATGTTCGAGAGCGGCCTCGGCTCCTTCCGCTGGCTGCTTTCGGCCCAGAACGGCGCCGACGGCACCGGCGACGACTTCCGCCTGATCGGCCGTGCCGAGTGGGACGTGATCGGCGACGGCGCCTTCGGCCGCGACCACGGCGCCTACGGCTACAGCGAGGGCACCCAGCTCACCGTCGGCGTCGGCTTCCTCGACGACGGCGCGGTCTCGGACGGCAGCGCGGTCGCGGGCGACGTCGGCCTGGTCGTCGACGGTCTCAGCGTGCGTGCCGACATGGTGCAGTACGCCGAGGACTACGACGCGACGTCGGGCCTCGACTTCGACAACATCCTCGGCACCACCAAGGCCGACACCACGCCGGCGACCGTCACGGTCGGCTACCTCTTCGGCGAAGACGAGTGGGAGCTTCTCGCGCGCTGGGAGGAGTTCGACGACTCGCTCGACTCGTCGCGCTCGTCGGTCGGTCTCGTCTGGTACACGCCCTTCGGCCCGGCCGGCCGCTGGTCGCTGCTGTATCAGGACGTCGGGAGTGACGCGGACGCGCTCGAGGGAGCGCGCTTCGAGCTCGGCTTCTCGCTCCTCGGTTCCTAGCGACGCGAGCACCGCGGGCGATGGACGGCGATCCTTCGACGCCGGCCGCGAAGGTCCCGCGCTCGGCCGAAGACGACTACGCGCCCGCGATCGTCGCGGAGCGTCTGCGGCTGTGTGAGCGCCTCGCCGGCCGCCCGCTGCCGCATCTGGCTGGGGCCCCGGTCCCGCCCGCCGAGGCGCGCGGCAATATCGAGAACCCGATCGGCTTCGTGCAGGTCCCGGTCGGCCTAGCCGGCCCGCTCGCGATCGACGGGAGCGCCGGGGAGCGGACGGTCTACGTGCCGATGGCCACCAACGAGGGGGCCATGGTCGCCTCGTACAGCCGCGGCATGAAGGCCCTCGCGGCCGGCGGCGCGGTCCGAGCGCGGGTGCTGAAGGAGGGGCTCACCCAGGCGCCGATCCTGGTCTACGCCGACGTGGCCGCAGCTCAGGTGGCGGCGCGCGAGGCGGACGGCAGCCTGGAGGCCTGGCGCGCCACGGTCGCCGGAATCACCCGCCACGGGGCCCTAGCCGAGGTGCGGACCCACGTGCTGGGGCGCCGCCTCGTGCTCGCTCTCACGTTCACGACCGGCGATGCGATCGGCATCAACATGGCCGCGCGCGCCACCGATCTGATCGCCGCCGACCTCGCCGCCCGCACCGGCGCGCGCGAGCGCTACGTGCACGGCGAGGACGTCGAGAAGCGCGCCAACGCGCGCGCGCTGCTCGACGGCCGCGGCCGAACCGTGGTGGCCGACGCGCGCGTGCCGCGCGAGGCTCTGCGGCGCATCCTGCGGGTCGAGCCCGAGGACCTGGTGCGGATTCAGCGCTCCTACGCGGTGGGCTTCGCGCACCTCGGCACGCACAACCACCTCGTGCAGGTGGCGAACGGCCTGGCCGCGGTGCTGCTCGCCTGCGGCCAGGACGTGGCCTACGTCGCCGAGAGCGCGGTGGGCCTGCTCGACTTCGACGTCGACGAGCGCGGCGACCTGCAGGCGTCGGCGACGCTGCCGGCGCTGCTCGTCGGTACCGTCGGCGGCGGCTCGGGCAAGGGCACCGCGGCCGAGTGCCTCGACATCCTCGGCGTGCGCGGCGACGGTGGCGCGAACACCTTCGCCGAGATGCTGGCCGCGACGGTGCTCGCGGGGGACCTCTCGCTGATGGCTTCGTTCTGCACGCACGAGTTCGTCGCGGCGCACGAGGCGCTCGGACGCAACCGGCCCGACGCGGAGCGCGAGGCGTGAGCGCGTCGCGTCGCAGCGCGCGCCCGGGCCGGTCGGGCCGCCCGGGCGACGCGGCCTGGGAGCAGGTCCTCAGCGGACCGGGACGCGCCGGGCCGGAGCCCTGGGCCTGGTTTGCCTTCCTGATCGCGGCGGCGACCGCGGTGCTCTTCCTTTACCTGGGGCTGCGCCCCGGCGGCACCGGCCCGATCGACGCCTACACCGTCGGGCGGCTCGTGCTCTTCCTGCTGGGCGCGGTGACGCTGCTGGTCGGGATCGGGTGGAGCCTCTTCCGCCGGCCGGTGCTGCAGCGTGCTCGGCTGGGAGCGTTCCTCAGCCTCGGCGCCTCGGTGTGGTTCTGCGCCTACCCCCTGGCCTACCCGTCGTCGTTCGAGGGGCACCCGAGCGCGGTGGCGTTCCGGCTGCCGTTCGAGGGCGAGTGGACCGTGCGCTGGGGCGGCAAGAAGGGGCCCCAGAACGCGCTCGTGCTCTACCCCGACCGCCGCTTCGGCTACGACTTCGTCCGCTGTGACGACGAGGGCGCGAGCGGCGGCGCCGGGGGCTCGCTCTGCCTGGGCGAGGCGGTGCTCGCGCCGGCCGCCGGCGAGGTCGTGGCGGTCCACGACGGCGAGCCGGATCGAGCGGCGGGAGCCGCCGCGGCGACCGGCGAGCCCTACGGAAACCACGTCGTCCTGCGGGTCGCCGACGGCGAGTACCTCTTCTTAATCGGTCTTCAACAAAACTCCTTGGCGGTCGCGGTGGGGGATCTGGTCGAGCCCGGCCAGGTCTTGGCGCGGGTCGGGTTCTCGGCGCGCTCGCCCCTCACTCCCGAGCCGCATTTGGGCCTCCATCTGCAGGCAACGCCCGATTTGCGGCGTGGCGAGGGCATTCCGCTGGAGTTCCGGGGCTACGCGTCGGGCGGCCGGACCGTCGCGCGCGGCGTCCCGCGGGGGGGCCTCGCAGGGGGGCGACACACCGGAGAGCGGGTCAGGATCGAAAAGCCCCGTTGACGGCTAGGCGGGTGTCGCTACGCTGTTGGGCTCGACGTCCCGTCTCAAACTCTCCACATACCCCTACTCCGCCCCCCGCGGAGACCTGCAAAACGCGCCTCGGCGCACCCTCCTTCCGATGTCCACCGCCACCGCCAAGTCCAAGACCCGCTCCAAGGGCGACAACGACGGCCTCCGCCAGCACCGCAACATCGGCATCATGGCTCACATCGATGCCGGCAAGACCACCGTCACCGAGCGGATCCTGTTCCTGACGAGCAAGATCCACCGCACGGGCGAGGTCCACGATGGCGCTGCCACGATGGACTACCTGGAGGAGGAGCAGAAGCGGGGCATCACGATCCAGTCCGCCGCGACGTCGGTGGAGTGGGCCGGCCACTCGATCAACATCATCGACACGCCGGGCCACGTGGACTTCACGGCCGAGGTCGAGCGCTCGCTGCGCGTGCTCGACGGCGCGATCGCCGTGTTCGACGCGGTGCAGGGCGTTGAGGCCCAGTCCGAGACGGTCTGGCGCCAGGCCGACCGCTACGGCGTCCCGCGCATCTGCTTCATCAACAAGATGGACCGCGTCGGCGCGGACTACTTCAAGGCGGTGCAGTCGATCATCGACCGCCTGGGCGCCCGTCCGGTGACGCTGCAGCTTCCGATCGGCGCCGAGAAGGACTACCGCGGCGTGGTCGACCTGGTCACGATGCAGGCCTACGAGTTCCTGGAGGACTCCACCGGCAAGGCGTACCGCGAGATCGACATCCCCGCCGAGCTGCAGGAAGAGGCGCAGATGCTGCGCCACGAGCTCTGCGAGGCCGCGGCCGAAGCTGACGAGAGGGTGCTGGACCTCTTCGTCGAGGACGAGGAGATCCCGGTCGACCTGCTGCGCCAGGCGATCCGCAAGGGCACGCTGTCGATGGAGATGACGCCGGTGCTCAGCGGCTCGGCGCTCAAGCACAAGGGCGTGCGCTTCGTGCTGGACGCCGCCCTGGCGTTCCTGCCCAGCCCGCTCGACATCCCCCCGGTCGAGGGCGAGGACCCGCACACCGAGGAGCCGCTGGTGCGCCGCGCCGACCGCGACGAGCCGCTCAGCCTGCTCGCCTTCAAGACGATCGCCGAGATCACCGGCGACCTGACCTTCGTGCGCGTCTATTCCGGCACGCTGAACAAGGGCGACAAGCTCCTGAACCCGCGCACGCGCAAGAGCGAGCGCATCGGCCGCCTGGTCCGCATGCACGCCAACAAGCGCGAGGCCGTGGACAGCATCGGCCCCGGCGACATCGCCGCGGTCATGGGCCTGAAGAACACCGCGACCGGCGACACGCTCTGCGACGACGACTCGCCGGTGCTGCTCAGCAAGATCCAGTTCCCCGAGTCGGTCATCTCGATGTCGATCGAGCCGAAGAAGGGGCAGGACCGTGACAAGCTCAGCGAGATCATCGGCCGCATGATGCGCGAGGACCCGACCTTCCGCGCCGCCACCATCGAGGAGACGGGCGACCTGGTCATCTCCGGCATGGGCGAGCTGCACCTCGAGGTAGTGGTCGGACGCATCGTCAAGGACCACAACTGCGAGGTCCTCACCGGCCGCCCGAAGGTCGCGTACAAGCAACAGCTCCGGAAGCCCGTCGAGACCGAGGCCCGCTTCGTCCGCCAGTCGGGCGGCCGCGGCCAGTACGCCGTCGCGCACGTCAAGTTCGAGACCGGTGAGACCGAGGACGGCACCTTCGAGTTCATCGACCAGATCAAGGGCGGCAACGTCCCGCGCGAGTACATCCCCGCCGTCGGCGCGGGCATCCGCGAAAGCGCCCTCGGCGGCGGCCGCACCGGCTTCCCGTTCGTGAACCTCCGCGCGACGCTGTTCGACGGCAAGGCGCACGATGTCGACTCCTCGGAGCTCGCCTTCCACTCGGCCGGCGTCCTGGCCTTCCGCCAGGCCACCGAGCGCAACACCACGATCCTCGAGCCGATCATGAAGGTCGAGGTGCGCGTGCCCGAGGAGTTCCTGGGCGCGGTTGTGGGCGACCTCAACTCCCGCCGCGGTGAGGTGGGCGAGATCGAGTCCCTGGGCGACCAGCGGATCATCCGGGGCATCGTCCCGATCGCCGAAATGTTCGCCTACTCCTCCGCCCTGCGGGGCGCGACCCAGGGTCGCGGCTCGTTCTCGATGGAGCTGGAGAAGTACCGGGCCGTCCCGGGCGCGCTCGCCGAGAAGATTCTCGACGAGCTTTCCTGACCCGTCTCCGCTTCCGCTAGGATTCCCGCCCATGCTCAGGACCGCGCGACGCCGCTGGACCCGCGAGATGGACGGGGAGATCGACGGCATCGCCCTCGGCGATACCGGCCCGCTCCTGCTCCACGGGTACACCCCGCCCGCGGGCGGGAAATGGAAGGACGATGTGATCCCCGGCCGGCTCGGTGCCTACGACCGCCAGTCGGGGAAGGAGCTTTGGGTCTCTCCCTGCGAGGTCGGCTACGGCCGCGGCTTCGGCGCCGGCCTCGGCGACGAGGACGACGTGGTCGTGCTCGGCCCCGGCAGCGGTGGGCACCTGATCGCGCGCATGTCGCTCAGCTCGGGTGAGCTGCTCGGCGCCGAGTCGATCGAGCCCTTCGACCAAGCGGTCGTCGGCGGCGATCTGTGCATGACGCTCACGCCCGGGCGGGTCACCGGCCTGCTGACGGGGCCGATGCTCGAGGTGTGGAGCTTCCGCCGCGAAGGCGAGCGCTACCACCTGCTCGGCCGCGACGGCGCGCACGTCTTTGTGCTGTACACCGACAACAAGGCCAAGCGCCAAGGCGTGCTGCGCGTCGAGGTCGAGAGCGGCGAGTTCGTCAGCGAGCTGCTTCCGCCCGAGCTCGCGGTCGTGCATGACATGGCCGTGGGCGGCGGCGTCGCGGTGCTGCTGGTCGGTGAAGGCCTCAAGCGTGCCGCGGCGCAGGAGCGCCTCTTCCTGCTCGGCGTCTCGACCACCGAGGACGGCACCGTCCTCTGGCGCGACCCGATCCCCGAGGAGGGCCTTGGCGGCATGCCCGACGTCAGCATCCGTCTGGACGACGGCAAGCTCTACGTGGCGCGCGATTCGCTGCTCGACGTGCGCGACGTGCTCACCGGGCGGCAGCTCGGCGAGGTCACGGTGCCCGGGCTCGACGAGCACATCGCTTGGCACGTTTCCCAGGGCGCAGGTCTCCTCGCGGAGGAGACGCGCGTCTCCGTCTTCGAGATCCCCGACTAACCATGGCCGAGAAGGAAGCACCCGAGGCCGGCGACGACGTCGACGAGTACGGACTGAAGGTCCAGAAGTACGTCAGCACCGTCCTGGTCGTCGTTCCCGAGCGCAGCTACGCCGAGACCACCCTCCGCTACGCGCGCTCGTCCCTTTACAACGTTCACGTCGGCACCCGCTCGGTCTCGACCAAAGACGAGGACCTCATCCACGGCGAGATGCAGGACGAGTTCCAGGTCGACGGCCGCATCGAGGGCGAGACCATGGACGCGTACTCCGGGATCCTGCTGTGCGGGGGCGAGGGTGCGCTCGAGCTGGTCGACCACCCCGACGCCCTGCGCCTGGTGCGCGAGGCCGACGCCGCCGAGAAGCTGATCGGGGCCTGGGGCCATTCCGCCGCGCTGCTGGCGCGGGCTGGCGTGGTGAAGGGCCGTAAGGTTACCGGCGACCCGTCGATCGCCGGCGCGCTGCGCGACGCCGGAGCCAAGTACACCGGCGTGCAGGTCGAGCGCGACAAGCACATCGTGACCGCCTTCGACGACGCTGCGGGCTTCCGCTTTGGGCGTGAGCTCATCCGCATCGTCGGGATCTGAGCCGGTCCTCATCCGCTCCCACCATGCCCCGCTCTGAACCGCGAGCCGGCCGTTCGCGCGCGGATTCCCCTGAATCCGGGGGCCCGGGTAGGATGTGGAGCCCCCGAAAGCACGCTACCCCCCAATAGAGAGAGAGAGGGAGGACCGTGACCCGAGCTGCCATCGTCGAGACGCTTGCGAAGGAATTCGCCACCGACGCCGACGCGATCCGGAGCGTCCTGGAGATGCTCGACGCCGGCCTGACGTCGACCTATATCGGTCGCTTCCGGCGCGGCGATACCCGCCTGACCGAAAACGTGGTCCGGCGCATCGACCGCCAGCGCAAGGCGCTGGACGAGCTCGATCGCCGCCGCGGAACCATCCTGCGGATGCTGACCGGTCGGGGCGAGAAGGAGCAGAGCGCGGAGGAAGAGACCGCGTTCCCCGAGATCCGCGCGTGCATGGACCGCTTCGAGATCGAGGATCTGTTCCTGCCGCACCGCCGGCCGGAGCCCGAGGTGCAGCTTGCCCTCGACCGCGGTCTCGGCGAGCTCGCCGACCGGATCCTCGCGCCGCTTCCGAAGGAGCGCAGAGGACGCGGCAAGGGCGACGAGGAAGGCGCGTCCGCGCCGGCTGCCGACGGCGCACCGGCCCCGGCCGAGGCGAGCGCCGACGCGACACCGCCGGCGGGAGACGATGCGGCGGCTGCCCCGCCCGAAACGCCCGACGCGCCTGAGGTCCCCGAGGCCCCCGAGGCATCGGAAGTACCCAGCGCGACGGACGAGCCCGCGCAAGCGCCGGCCGCAGAGGCCTCCGCGACGGAGGGCGGCGCGCCCGCCGCCGAAGCGGTGCCGACCGCGGCGCCCGCGCCCGAGGCGGAGACGCCGGGCGCAACGGCTCCCGAAGCCGCGGCGCCGGAAGCGCCCGCGTCCGATCCCGAAGCCGCGGTGCCGGGAGCGCCCGCGTCCGAGGCGGCTCCCGCTCCGGACGGAGAGGCCGCCGCCCCGGCTGCGACCTCCGACGAGGCGGCGCCGGCCGAGGCCGTGGCTTCCGCCGAGGGCCTGGGGGCGGAGCTTCCGGTCTTCAAGGATCAGGTCGACATCACGCCCAAGCTCGCGCTCCTCTGCGGTGAGTTCGTGCGCCCCGACCGCGGCGTGCACACCGAGCAGGAGGCGCTCGCCGGCGCGATGCGCGTCCTCTCCGACCGCCTCGGCCGCGACCCGGGCCTGCGACGCGCGGTGCGCAAGGCGATGCGCAAGCACGGCGTGCTCAGCGTCCGTTCGACCGGCGACGAGTCGCGCCTTCAGCGGCACCGCTCGCTGCTGAAGATCAAGGAGCCGATCCGCCAACTGCAGGGGCGCAAGCTGCTGCAGATCCGCCAGGCCCAGAAGGACCGCGCGATCACCACGGCGATCGCGCTCGATCCCAAGGTCATCCTGCCGCGGGTGCAGCAGACGCTCGGCCGCCGTCTCGACCCCGAGTTCGAGGGCGTCGTGCACGCGGTTGCCGAGCAGGCCCTGCTGCGGCGGCTCTTCCCGATGATCGAGGGCGACGTGCGCCTCGAGCTGAAGGAGCGCGGCGACGAGGAGGCCCTGCGCTTCCTCGCGCAGCACCTACGCCAGATCCTGCTCTCGCCGGTCGGCGGGCAGCGTGCGGTGGCGGGGCTCACGATCAACGCCAAGCAGGACTGGATCCTGGTTCTCGTGGGCGCCGACGGCGAGCCGGCCTCGGCCGAGATCAAGATCGAGACCCGCGACAAGGAGGCGATGGCCCTGGCCGAAGAGCTGGGCAACGCGCTGCGCGGGACCGGCGTGCGCACGGTGGCGGTCGGCCACGGCAAGGGCTCGCTGGCCCAGGTGCCGCGGATCCGCGAGTGCATCCGGATGCTCGGCGGCGAGGGCGACGTGTGCATCGTCCACGAGGCGGGCCTGACGAACTACGCCAACTCCGAGCTCGCCCGCAAGGAGCTGGCCGACCTCAGCGTCCCCGCCCGCATGGCGGTGAGCCTTGGGCGGCGCATGCAGGACCTCCTGCTCGAGGTGTTGAAGGTCGACCCACGCAACCTCGGCCTCGGCATGGAGGCCGGGCTCGTCAGCAAGGCGAACCTCCGGCGCACCCTGCAGGAGACCGTCGAGTCGGCCATCGCCTACATCGGCTGCGACGTGAACCGCGCGCCGGTGTCGATCCTCCGCCGGCTGCCCGGGCTGGACTTCGAGACGGCGACCAAGATCGTCGAGTACCGCGACAACAAGTCGATCGAGTCGCGCGAAGAGCTCCGCAGCTCGGGCCTCTTGACCGAGGCCCAGTGGGTGAGCTGCGTCGCGTTCCTGCGCGTGAGCGGGTCGCCCGAGCCGCTCGACCGCACCGGCCTGCACCCGGATCAGTACCCGCTCGCGCGGCGGCTGATCGAGTCGACCGGCAACACCGTCGAGGACGCGCTGGGGCAGCGTGGCGCGACCAAGGGGCTGCGCCGCGCGGACTTCGACGTCGACGAGACGGTCTGGCGCGACCTGATCCGTGAGATTTCGTTCCCCGGGCGCGATCCGCGCCTGCGGTACTTCCCGCCGAACTTCCTCCCGCACGACACCGATGCCGCCACCATCGAGAAGGGGCAGATCATCGAGGGGCTGGTCTCGAATCTGACCAGCTTCGGGGCCTTCATCGACCTCGGCCTGTCGCGCGAGGGGCTGATCCACATCAGCGAGGCGTCGCCGCGCTACGTGCGCGATGCGCGCGAGGTGCTCTCGATCGGCCAGCCGGTGCGCGCGCGCGTGCTCGATACGGGTGGGCAGCGCATCACGCTGTCGCTCAAGAACGTGCCCCCGCCGGAGCGCAAGAAGGGCGGCCGGGGCGGACCCGGGCGTCGTCGCGAGCGCCCCGAAGGGCGCGGAGGCGGAGGCGGCGGCGGCCGCGAGCGCTCGGACTGGCCCGAGCCGCAGCGCGTCGTGCGCGCCGCGCAGTCGCGTCGCGATGGGCTCGGAGGCTCGGGCAAGTCGCGCTCCGAGGGCTCGAAGCGCCGCAAGCCGGGCGGCAAGCCCGGCGGTGGTCCGGGCGGTGGTCCGGGACGCGGTCCTGGCGGCCGGCGGGGCGCAGATCGCCGCGGCCAGCGCGGCGAGGACTACGATGCCGAGGCGGTGCGCAACGCCGGCAAGACGAAGGTCTCCTACAACCCGTTCGCGAACTTCTTCGACGCGAACAAGGACGACGCCAAGGAGAAGGAGCCCTCCGGCGAGGACTCCTGAGGCCTGGCGAGCCGCGCCCGACTTCGGCGGGCGCGGCGGCCGTGTCGTAGGAAGGCCCCCGTCCAGGCGGCGCGGGGCCCGCTCGCGTCGGGCTGCCTAGCCCTGCCCGTCGCGCGTGTTCTGGATCGCGTCGCGGACGTTCGTGTCGGGCAGCAGCTTGTCGAGCGCGCGGCCGTAGGCGGCCGGAGCATCCACCGGCTCCGGTTCGTCGGCCGGCTGACCCGGCAGCGCGGCGCGCGGCGCGTAGACGTCCGCCTGGGGGCCACCGGGCTCCGCCGGGGGATCGTTCGCGAAGACCGGCATCGACGGGGCTTCCTCCTCGTCGAGCCGAACCTCGATCGGGCCGTCGTCCTGCGGCGCGACCGGCCGGGCCGGGACCGCCGGAGCGGGCTGCGGTTGGGCCGCGGGTCGCTGCGCGGGCGCGGCGGGCTGCGGAGCCGGCGCGGCGGAGCAATTTCTCCCATCCACAGTGCCCCATAGCGGCGTGAGTGTCCGCCAC
>JBCCGI010000050.1:0-60210 GCA_039029355.1 Planctomycetota bacterium | reverse complement strand
GCGAAGGGCCCGGCGACGCGGCGAATCCCGGCGCGATAGAGCGCACCGTCCCAGGGAACCGGCCCGGCCCATCGGGATCGCCAGAAGTCGAACGGGTTTGCGCCCATCCGCGCCTCGTAGACCGAAGCCGCGCCGACGAAGGCCCCCACAAGGACCAGGACGGCGCACGTCGAGACGAGCAGCCGGGGATCCTCGGCCAGCCACTTGCCCAGGAGGTAGGGAGCGACCATCCCCATGCAGGTCAGAGCCCACAGGTTGCGCGCCTCGCCGAAGGCCTTGTTCGAGAGCTCCGAGCCGGTGACGAGCACGACATAGAGGACGAGGAGCAGGTCGATCGGGTGAAAGCGGGGCAGGCCCCGCCGGGTCCAGACGAAGCCTCCCACGGCGACCAAGAGCAGGTAGTTGTGAAAGTCGAAGCGCGGGATGCCCGGCAGCTTCCAGACGTAGTAGTTCGGCAGCAGGAGCAGGCTGGGAAGGACGATCCACAGGAACGCACGGCGCGCTCCCGCCGACGCGGCGGTCACCAGGGCGAGCATCGCCGGGAGGACGGTGACCGCTCCGATCACTCCGTCACCAACGCCGCCTTGTCCGCCGCACGGCGTCGCAACATCCAAGCGCGGACGGCCTCGGCCGCGAGAGCCGCGCCGATCGCAACCGCCAGGCTGAAGACCGCGACCATGGCGAGCATCAGCTTGCGCCGGTCACCGGTCGGCTTGCCCGCCTCGACGCCCTCCGAGCGCAGCGAGAGGCGTCCGGGGGCCTTGGACTCAACGACGAGCTCTTCCATCCTGCCGTCGACCCGCTCGATCGCATCGAGCAGCCGCTGCGACTCCGAGCGCAGGGCCATCCCCAGCTGAACGGACCGGGCGTAGGCCTCGAGCTCGGCTTCCGCCTCCTCGACGACCCCGGCCATCTGCTCCTCGCCGCGAAGGGCGGCTTCGACCCGCGTCCGGGCCTCGCGCTCAAGACGATCGGCCTCTTCGGTGCTCTCCAGCTCGATACGGTGGGCCAGTCGCGCGAGGGTGTTTCGCTCGAGCTGATCGAGGCTCGCCGCAGCCGCCTTGACACGCGCCAGCCCTTGGGCCCGCGCGGGATGGACCTCGGCGAGGTCACCGGTCTCGTCGTTCACCTCCCGCACAAGCCGCTCGAACATCAGGCGCGCATCGCGCACGGTGGTGTCTTCGTCCAGCAGGCGCAGGACGTGCCCCTCCGGCACCGGCCCGCGGAGCGCTTCGGCACGGGCGAGCTCCACTTCCAGAGCGGCCTCGGCTTGAACGCGCTCGAGGTAGACCTTGGTCACGCCGTCCTGAAGGCGGATCAGGCGCTCGTAGAAGACGTTCTGCCGCTCGTCCAAGACGGCCAAGCCGGCGGCGGCGGACAGCTCCTCGATCTGGGTCTGGTTCGAATCGAGCATCGAGCGCAGGCGCTCGCGCTCCTGCTCGAGCGTCCCAAGGCGTCCCTCGGCGTCGGCCCGCTGCTCGCGCGCCTGGGCCGCGATCAGAGCGCGGGCCACGGCGTTCACCACGGGCGCGGTGATCGACGGATCCCGGTCGTCGAAGCCGATACTCAGCAGGTAGCTGTCGCGCACGTGCCGGACGTCCAGGCGGGCACGAAGGTGCGCGGGCGCCTCGCCTAGGGTGACGTGCTCCGAGCGCCACCGGACCCCGGCGGACTCGATCTCCACGACGACGTCGGAGAGCAGCTCGTGCTCGGTGGCGATCGACTTCAACGTGCGGACGTAGTCGCCGTAGAAGCCGACGATCGACTCAGCCCGCCATTCCTCGCCGGTGTAGGCGAGGCTCGGGGCCGTCGGGCGCACGAACAGAATCGCCTCCGACCGGTACAACGGTCGGAACTTGCGGTGGACGGCAAAGGCCCCCGTGAGAGAGATCACGAACGCCACGCCTACCGCCAGCATCCAGTGGTTCCGCATCGCCAGCAGGACCCGCTGCGGAGTCAGGCCGGGTCGGGGACGCTGGAGGGAGGCTCCGGAGTCGAAGTCCTCCAACTCCACGTTGAGGCCCAGCAGCTCTCCCCAGCCGCCCTTGCCGCCGCCGGTCATCGGACCGCGACTCCGAGGGTGAGCGCCGCGAACGAGGGCTGCAGCTTGCGCAGCACATAGTTCACGTCCCCCATGCCGTTCCGGGCGACGAAGAGGATGTCGCCGGCCTTGAGCTCGACGTTCTCGCGGAAGTCGCCGGTCTCGATCAACGCCTTGAAGTCGATACGAATCGGCGCTCCGAAGCCGTCCGCTCCGTTCGGCCGGATCAGGAAGACCGACTCGAGCTCGGCGTCCTCGGTCGGTCCGCCCGCTTGCGCAAGCGCCTGAACGAGATCGAGTCGGACCTTGATCGGAACCGCCCCGGGCGCGGCGACCTCGCCCATGACGAACACCGTCGCGTCCTCCGAGTCGGGGATAAACACGACGTCGCCGTTGCGCAGGGGCACGTTCAGCGAGACGTTGCCGCCCTGGAGCAGGTCGATCAGGTCGATCCAGAGGATCTGGTTACGCCCGCGGATGATCGCGCAGCGAGCAAGGAAGCTCCGATACTCCCGGACCGGGAGGCCGCCGGCCTCCGCCAGGACCTGGAGCAGGGTCCCGGCGCCGGTCAGATCGACCACCCCCGGCCGCTCTACCCGGCCGAGCACGTACGCCTTGTTGTTCCGGTAGTCCGTGACTTCCACCGTGACCCGGAGCGGCTCCAGGAAGAACGTCTGCAGCCGATCGCCGATGCGCTCGGCGGCTCGATCCCTGGTGTCGCCCCTCAGCGCGACCGTCCCCGCGAGGGGCACGCTGACGCTGCCATCGGGGCCGACCACGTGCTGCCCCGTGACGTCCGGCTGCCCGACGACGGTGACTCGAATCCCATCGCCCGGGCCGATGCGATAGTCCGGCGTTCCCTCCGCAGGCACGGCCGATGCCGTCAGCTCCGCCGGTGGAATCGACGCCTGGGCCGGTGGCTCGGGCACTGACTCAAGTGTCTCGATCTGCGACAGAGCGCGTTCCGAATCGGGACGGGGCTGGCTCACGCATGCGGACAGCAGGACCGCAAGCGCGCCTACGACCCCCAGCAGGGTCTTCGTTGTGGCTTCGGGTTTCACGCGGTCAACGAAGCAACGCGGATGCCAGGCGCTTGGCACGTCCGGTGCTCCTCCGTGGGGCGTGACCCAACTCCACCGACAGGGCGCCGACTTCTTCACGAGCGTCGCGCGCGGCTCCGCAGCAGGCGTGGCCCTGAACCTCTTCCACTACGGGACGCGCTTCGCGCTGACGCCGCTCGTGCTCGCCGCCGTCGGGTTCGAGGCCTATGGCTACTGGGCGCTCCTGTTCCAGTTCCTGGGCCTGGTGGGCCTGCACCGAATCGGGCTGCCCACGGCGGTGGTGCCGCTCGTGGCCAGGAGCTGGAGTGCGGGTGACCTGGGCCGCCTCGAGCGGCAGGTGCAGACCTCAGCGGTGGTAACGGGCGCTCTCGCGGCGCTCGTCGTAGCCTTCGGCGTCGCTCTGGCTCCGTCCCTCGTCGCCCTGCTGGGCGTCGACGAGGCCGGGCGCGCGGAGGCCGCATGGACCCTTCGCGTCACGGCGGTCGTCACCGGGGTCGCCCTGACCCTCGGCGGCTATCAGTCGGTGCTCGAGGGGCTCCAGCGATACCCGACCGTACGCTGGATCGAGGGACTTGCCTGCACGGTCGAGGCCGCACTGATCGTGCTCCTCCTGCGGCTGGACGTCGGGCTGAGCGGTCTCGCCTACGCCTACGGCGTCCGGGTCCTGCTCCCGCTTCCGGTCTTCGCTTGGATCGCACGTCGCGCCATCCCGGGGCTCGTCGCCCTGCCTCTCCGAGCCGAGCGCGAGCTGCTGCGACCGATCCTGACGTTCGGCGGGTCGCTGCAGCTGCTCGGCTTCCTTCACCTGTTCGTCGCGACGGTCGACCGACTGGTCCTCGCCCACGGCGTCTCGTTGTTCGCCGCCGGCACGTTCGAGCTCGCTCGCAAGCTGATCGTGCTCGGCACGTCGCTCCCCCTTCAGGCCTGCGCCCCGCTGACCTCGGCCTTCGCGGGACGGGGTCCCGATGCGGCGAACCCGGCCCCCCTCGCACGGACCGCGCTCCGCCTGCTGACGATCCTCTCGCTGCCACTCCTCGGCCTCTTCTTCTTCGCGCCAGGAGCCCTGCTCGGCCTCTGGCTCGGCGAGGCTCCGGGCTCCGCCGTGACCGCCCTGCGCCTGCTCGCGGTCGGGGCCTACGTTCACCTCGCCACCGGCCCGCTGACCTCGTTGCTGCGGAGCCAAGCCACCGGACGCCTGGAGCTCCTCTACATGCTCCGTTGGGCCATCCTGGCGACCCTGCTGGTTCCGGCTGGCTGCTGGGCAGGCGGGCTCCCCGGCGCCGCCGCGGGCTCCGCGCTCTCCCAGGCCGCGGGCGCGCTCTGGCTCCTTTCCAAGGCGCGGTCCTTCGCCGGACTCAACCCTCGCGAGCTGGCACACGACCTCGCCCGGCCTCTCCTCTGCGCCGTGCCCGCAGGGATCTGGGTCGCTTCCACGCTTCCGGCGGAGGTCGGCCGGATGGAGTCCCTGGTCGCACTCGGCTCCCGTGCGCCGGTGTTCGTCGCCGTCACCTGGTCGCTCGTGTGGTTTCTGGCGCTCCGCGCCGACGAGCGTCGCGCCATCGTCCGCCTCGTTCGCCCCCGCGCCGCGCAACTTCGACGCGCGCTGCCCTTTCCCACCCGTTGAGGATCGCCATGACCATCGAGCTCTCCGTCATCCTGGTTACCTACCGCTCGGCGCCCGAGATCGGCGCGTGTGTGCGCTCGCTTCGAACGGCCGGATACCTCACGGACCCGAACGTCGAGGTGCTCATCGTCGACAACAACAGCGACGACGACACGCTCGCCCTCGCGCGGCGCCACGCGCCGGAGGTGCGGCGGATCGCCCGCCGCGAGAACTCGGGGTTCGCGGTCGCGTGCAACGAAGGAGCACAGCGCGCGCGAGGGCACGCGCTGCTGTTCCTGAACCCGGATACCGAGGTCGAGCCAGGCTCCCTAGAGCTCCTTCTGCAACGGTTGTGGTCGCACCCCGACATCGGCGCGGTCGGACCGCGGCTCCGGGGTCGCGATGGCTCCATCGCCCCCGAGGCCCGCCCCCTGCCAACGCCGCTCGGTGAATTCGCGCGGAAGTGGTCGCGTGCAGCGAGCCTGCTCGGCATCCGAGCCGCCCCCAGGGTGCGCGCTCCCGATGGGGACGTCGAGTGGCTCTGCGGAGCGTGCCTGATGGTACGCAGGAGCACCTGGAATGAGGTGGGCCCCTTTGACCCGGCCTTCTTCCTGTACTTCGAGGAGACCGACTGGTGCCTGCGTGCCGCCCGCCACAACTGGAGGCTGGTGCTCGAGCATCGCGCGGCGATCAAGCACACGGCCGGAGCCTCCGCGGCGCGCGCCGGCCAGCGCCTTCGCGGCGGCGAGGTGCTGCGCCACCTCGTAGCCAGCCGGCGCACGTACTTCCGCAAGCACTTCGGCTACCTGGCCTCCCTCGTGGTCGAGGCCCTGCACCGGTCGCGCCACACGTACGAGCTGCTGTGCGGAGGCACGCGGTGAGCGCCGCGCTGCACGCACCCCACGTGTCGATCGTCGTGATCGGACGAAACGAAGGAGCCAACATCGGTCGCGCCGTGCGATCGGCGCGCCGCGAGCTTCGCGCGACGCAGCTGGCCGGCGAGATCCTGTACGTCGACAGCGCGTCGACGGACGACAGCGCTCTGTTCGCCCTCGAGGCCGGCGCGCAGGTGCACCGGCTCGGCGCCCGGCCGACGACCGCCGCGCGAGCGCGCAATGCCGGCCTGCGCCTGGCGCGCGGGCGCTGGGTGCAGTTCCTGGACGGGGACATGCAGCTCCGTCCGGGCTGGCTCGGCTTCGCCATCGAAGCGGCGGAGGCTCACGCGCTGGACGGGCTCGGCGGGCAGATCGTGGAGCGCCTGGAAGGCGCGACGATCTGGAGCCGGGCCTTTGGCCACGACTGGGGAGCCGGGGGCGCCAAGGGCGGCCCCATCGGAGGCGCCGGCCTCTGGCGGCGCTCGTCGATCTCCCTGGTCGGAGGCTTCGACGAGTCACTGGAGGTCGGCGAAGACCCGGACCTCTGTCACCGCATGACCCACGCGGGCTTTCGGATCGAGCGTGCAGAGCGCCCGATGGTCCTGCACGAGCTCGGACTCCGCGGACCGGCCGGGTGGTGGCGCCGCGCCGTCGCCGTCGGCCGCTCCGCGGCGCTCGTCGCGCGTCAGCACGGGTGTCGGCGGCTTCGCTGGCAGCGCTTCGGGCAGCCGCTCGCCGCCCTCGCGGCGCTGGTCCTGGCCGCCCCCCGGGGCGGCCCGGGCCTGGCGCTGCTCGCCGCGATCTCATTCTCGCTCGTCCTTCGTCGCGCCCTGCTCGACTACCGCGCGGGGCTGAGCGCTGGCGATGCCGCGCTGCACGCCGTGCACGTCTATCTCGTCAAGCTCCCGCAGCTCATCGGCGGTCTTCAGGTCGTCGCCAACCCAAGCAAGAAGCCATGAGGATCGCCTACCTCGCACCCGAGATCCCGTCCGTTTCCGCAACGTTCGTCTACCGCGAAATCCAAGCGCTCGAAGCGAGCACGACGCACAGGGTCACGCCGTTCTCCCTTCATCCGGTCGCGGGCAAGGCCATCGCCGCGGATGGGCGCGCCTTCCTCAACCGAACCGAGGTTGTCTACGCAAGTCGGCCGAAGCTCGTTCGGGCGGGCCTCGTTGCGGTCGCGCGGCATCCCCTGCGAGCACTCCGCGCCATGGGTTGCGCTCTTCGCGACCTGACGGAGGAGCCCGCGCGCCCACTGCGCCTGGCGGGCCAAGCGCTCGCGGGCATCGCCCTCGGGCGGACCCTGCTCCGGCGTGGGATCGAGCATCTCCACGTGCACTTCGCGCATGCGCCGGCCACGGTCGGCATGTACGCCGCTGCCTATGCGGGGATCCCGTTCTCGGTGACGGGCCACGCGAACGACCTCTACGTCCACCCGCAGCTGCTCCGGGCGAAGCTCCGTCGGGCTACCCCCTTCGCGACGATCTCCGAGGAGAACCGACGCTTCCTGCTGCGCGAGCTCGGCGCGGTCGCCGCGCGGGTCAAGCTGGTTCGTTGCGGCGTCGACACCGAGCGGTTCCAGCCGCACGGAGCCCGGGATGACGTCCCCCTGGTTTTCTCGACGGGACGCCTCGTGCCCAAGAAGGGCCTCGACCTGTTGCTAAAGAGCCTCGCCAGGGTCGTCACGCCGTGGCGCTGCGTCATCGCCGGCGACGGTCCGCAGCACGCGGAGCTCCAGCGCCTCGCTCGGCGCCTGGGGATCGCTCGCCGCGTTCGGTTCCTCGGTGCCGTCGACACGGCAACCGTGCGCTCGTACCTCCGGCGCGCGCACGTCTTTGTCCTGCCCTGCAGGCAGGCCGCTGACGGGGACATCGATGGGATTCCGGTCGCGTTGATGGAGGCCATGGCCATGGAGGTTCCCGTGGTCTCAACGCGGGTCTCGGGAATCCCAGAGCTGATCGAGGATCGCGTCTCGGGTCGCCTCGTGGCGCCGGAGAACACCCTGGAGCTCACCTACGCCATCAGCGAGATCCTCGCGTGCAGCGAGCACGCTCGATCCCTGGGACGCGCGGCGCGCGCGAAGGTCGCCGCCGAGTTCGACCTGCACCGCAACGCGCGCCGCCTCGCGGGCGCGTTTCAAACCGAAGCACGGGCCGCGTCTCCGCTTCGAATCGAGACACGGCTCGGCGTCGCATCGCCGAACACGCCGGCCTAGCGCGCTTGGCACGCAGAGTGCTTCAGGGACACCATGCAGCTCACACAAGAAGCGACCGCTACGCGGCGGCCCCCCAGGGTCGTCCTGATCACGCCCGCGCGCGACGAAGCTCGTCACCTGCCGGACGTGGTCGAGTCCATCGTCGCGCAGACCGTGCGCCCCTTCCGGTGGATCATCGTCGACGATGGCTCCACCGACGGAACGGCTGAAGTCGCCGCCGACGCGGCGCGCCGGCACGACTGGATCCGCGTCCTCACCCTGGCCGATCGGGGGAGCCGAGTCCTTGGCCAGGGGGTCATCGAGTCGTTCGACGCCGGCTTGGCCGAGATCGAAGACGACTACGACTTCCTCGCCAAGATGGACGCGGACGTCACCGTCGGTCCGCGCTACCTGGCTCGCGCCCTCGAGCTGTTTCGCGACGACCCCAGGCTCGGGGCCGTCAGCGGCAAGGTCTACCGCCGCGAAGGCAGGCGCGAGGTCGAGGAGTTCATGATCGACGAGATGGTCGCCGGGCAGTGGAAGCTGTACCGGCGTGCCTGCTTCGAGGAGATCGGCGGCTTCGTCCGCCGGGTGATGTGGGACGGGATCGACTTCCACACCGCGCGGATGAAAGGCTGGAAGACGCGGAGCGTGGACGACCCGGAGCTCCGCATTCTCCACCACCGCCTGATGGGCTCCTCGGATCGCAACGTGCTGGTCGGTCGTCTGCGTTGGGGCCGCGGCCAGTGGTTCCTCGGCTCGCATCCGCTCTACCTGTTCGCGAGCGCCGCTTGGCGAGCTCGCGAGCGGCCGCGGGTCATCGGCGGGTTGCTGATCCTCGCCGGCTACGCGCTCGAGGGCCTCAAGCGCGGCGAGCGTTACGAGGCGCCGGGGTTCCGGCGCGAGCTTCATCGGTGGCAGCTCAAGCGGATCGCCGGCGTCGGCGCGGGGGGGATCCGATGAGCGCGAGCTCCGCCCCCCGCGTCCTGCTGGTCGCCCACCACGCGAACCCGACGCTGACGTCCGAGTCCCTCATCGGCTGGCGTTGGGCCGAGCAGCTCGATCGGCGAGTCGAGCTCACCCTCGTCACGCACGTGCGCAATCGCGACGCGATCGAAGCCGCCGGCACGCTGCGCGGGCGCGTGCGCTACGTCGACACCGAGTCGCTGGCCCGGCGCATCAACCGCCTCAACGACCTCCTGTTTGCCTGTCGCGGATCGGTGAACCGCCTGCTGCTCGAGGCGCTGGGACAACGCGCGTTCGATCGCGCCGCCGTCCGGTTCGCGAAGGAGCTCGTGGCGCAGGGCGAGGTGGACGTGATCCACCGCGTGTCCCCCATCTCGCCTCGCTACCCCTCAGGGCTCGGACGGCTGGGGGTCCCGTTCGTGATCGGGCCGATGAACGGCGGCATGGGCGCGCCGGCGGGCTTCGAGAGCGTTGCGAGGAAGGAACGGCAGCGCGTCCTCGCCCTCCGCCCGCTTGCACGCCTCCTGGACCCGCTCGGAAGGACGCTTGCGGGCGCGTCCTCACTCCTGGTCGCCAACGAGACCACGCGCGCCACCCTGCCGAGGCGCGACCGGGCGCGGGCCGAGGTGCTCTGCGAGAACGCGGTCGAGATCGATCGGTACAGGCCGCATTTCGCGCGCCGCGGTAGTGGGCTGCGCCTGCTCTACCTCGGTCGCCTGCTCCCGTACAAGGGCGTGCAGTACGCGATCGAGGCGATCCAGAGACTGCCGGCGGAGCTCGGAGCACGCCTCGACGTGGTCGGCGACGGCTCGTACCGCCGGGCGCTCGAGGAGCGGGTTCGCGGTCGGTACCTGCGGTCCCGGGTCCGCTTCCTCGGCCAGGTCGCGCACGAGGAGGTCCCGGGTCGCATGCGCGCCTGCGACGTCTTCGTCCTTCCGTCCATCCGCGAGTCGGGCGGCTCCGTCGTGCTCGAAGCGATGGCCGCGGGCAAGCCGGTGATTGTCGCGGACCATGGAGGGCCCTCCGAGACCGTGCCGAACACAGCGGGCATCCGCCTGCCCTGCAACGGCGAGGCGGCGCTTACGGACAACCTCGTCCGCGCCCTGGCCCATCTCGCGACCAACGAGGAGCGAAGGGAGCGCATGGGGCGGGCCGCCCGCGCTCACGTCGAACAGAACTACACGTGGGAGGCCAAGGCCGACCGCGCGATCCGCCTCTACGACGAGCTGATCCTGCGCAGTCGGGCGAAAAACGCGGCCTGGACGATGCCGCCCTTCCACGCCCTTTCCCACGGATAACCCGATGATCCCCCCCCTCAGCGCCGCCGCTCCGGAATCGGAGCTCGACGGGATCCGCATCACCCGCCTCGGCTTCGACGGCTGCTTGACCCGGCTCCGCCGTTGGATGAGCGAGGACCGCTTTCGTCGCGTTGCGACCGCCAACGCGGACTTCCTGACGCAGGCGAAGCGTCACCGCGAGCTCCACCTCGCCCTGGAGACGGCTGACATGGTCACCGCGGACGGCCAGCCGTTGGTCTGGCTGTCGCGCCTCGCCGGCACACCGGTCGAGGAGCGCGTCGCGGGCTCGGACCTCGTCTTGCCGTTGATCGCCCACGCCGCGCGGACCGGCACGTCGGTCTACCTCCTCGGCGCGACCGACGACGTCCTGCGGATCGTCCGCCAACGGTTCCTCGCCGAGCACCCCGGCCTCGAAGTTGCCGGCGTCTTCAGCGGCCGGGTCGACGTCGACGACGCGACTGGGATGCGGCGTCTGGCTAAACGCATCGAGCTGAGCGGCGCCGGCCTCCTCCTGGTCGCCCTCGGTTGCCCGAAGCAGGAGCTGTTCCTGCTGCGGTACGGCCCGGCGACGGGCGCCAGCCTCGGGATCGGAGTCGGGGCGAGCCTCGACTTTCTCGCGGGCCGGTCCACGCGCGCCCCCCGATGGGTTCAGCGACTCGGTCTCGAGTGGACCCATCGCTTGGCCTGCGAGCCGCGACGCCTCGGGAAGCGCTACGCGCGCAACTTCGCGTACCTGCTTCGCCTTACCACCTCGCTCATGCGGCGCCGTCTTCTTGGCGCCCGCGCTCACCTGAGTACCTCCCGCGGAACGCTCTAGCGCTACGCAACCCAACCGACGAACCCCATGAAACCTCACCTTTGGACCGTAGCCACGTTTGCTCTCTCCCTCGGACTCGCGCCTTCCTGTGGCACCGGCGGCTCCGGCGACACAGGAGCGATCGGCGGCGCCGACTTCCACTTCGAGACCTCCACCGACGTCGAGGCCGTGATCCACGTCACGCTGGACGGCGAGCCCGTCCAAGGCGTCCAGGTGCGTGTGTGCGAGCCGCTCGGTGCACCGGTACCGGGCGACGCCCCGCCGACCGGCGAGACCTTCTTCACCGGGGCGACGCTTGCGTCCGGCGACTGCGAGGTCGTCGCCAAGCTCGCCTCCTCACTCGCGAGCGTCGACCTCGTCGTTCAGCTGCCCGAGGCCGCAGGCGACTACACCCATCCGGAGTGGCTGGAGCTCTGGGGACCATTCGCGCCATCCTCGCGAATCACGGTTCCGATCGACGACCTCAACGGTACGACGATCACGCTCACGACCGACCGCACGTCGCCGCCTCCGGCGCTCCTCGCAGAAGTGGGCGAAGACGGGGACCTGTTCACGCCGGTGCCGTCGAGCGTGATCGAGACGATCGGCGACGTGCTTCCCGAGCAGTCGAGCGCCGGCGCGGCCTTCGTCTCGGAGAGCTACACCCCGAACCTGGTCTTCTCGGAGCCCGCGACGGTGCAGATCGTCTTCGTCTGGGAGGGAGCCGGCTACCGCAACTCGCTCGGGTGGTTCACCTATCGCGACGAGGACGACGGCTCGGTCAGCATTCTGAGCTCGGACCTGCTCATCCCCGACGCGTCCTTCCCCTCGGTCGGCTCGGCCGCGATCGGCGACACCTACGACCTCAAGTCGCTCGAAGGCGCCCCCCGCATCTTCTACCCGGGCGAGAAGGTCGGGTTCTTCCTCGTCGCTGACGGGTACTCGAGCGAGCCTCTCATCCAGTCCTGGGACCCGGCGGCGGTCGCCATCCCGTCCAACGACCCGGAGACGAACGCGACCTTCGGGCGTGGATGCTACACGTCGATCACCAAGCTAAACCCCGAGTACGCCGAGGGAGCCGTCGACCTGGCGCGGCACCTCGCCATGCTCTGGCTTCCCGCCCAGCCGGGCTTCCTCGGCGCACAGCCCCATCTCGTGTCCGGCTTCGAGGACCTGCGGCGAACGGGTGGCTCCGACGACGACTTCAACGACCTCGTCTTCATCGTCACCGCCAGCCCGATCAGCGCGCTCGCGAATACCGCCGCCTTCGTCTACGAGGAGGGGGACCCCGACCTCGACGGCATCTCAGGCGTAGCTGACCACTTCCCGAACGACGGCGACCGTGCGTTCACGACGCGGCTGCCCGCACACGGCGAGAACGTCGTGGGGATCGAGGATCTCTATCCGATCGTCGGTGACGCGGACTTCAACGACTCGGTGCTCGCCTACCACGTCGATCAGGTGACGAACGCGGCGGGCGCCGTGACGGAGCTCCAGCTCACGTTCAGCCTCGTCGGCCGCGGCGCTGGCTTCGACCACGCGATCGGACTCCGCCTTCCGGGCCTTCCGAGCGACCTAACCGGGCTGGTCGAGATCGAGCGGATCCTCTCGAACGACGAAGGCACGGTGCAGCTCGAGGACGCTCGGTCCCTGGCGGGCGTCATCGCCTCCGGGGGACGCGTGGACGACGTCTTCCCCTCGACCTACGAGGCCCTTCCGCCGCTCCCCGGCATGACCTTCACGAACACGCAGTTCGGCGTGATCGACCGGCCCTGCGGATCGAGTCGGGTGCTCTACCGCTTCGACACCCCCGTGCCCGCCGCGTCGCTCGGAACGGCGCCCTATGACCTCTACATGCTGGTCAAGCACGGAGAGGAGCTCTGGGATATCCACTTCCCGGGCTACTCGGGCTTCGAAGACCGCCCGAGCCACCTGCCCACCGAGACCGGAGCGTCCTCGTTCCTCGACGACAACGGTTATCCGTGGATGCTCGAGGTCCCCACCGATTGGCAGTTCCCGGTCGAGAAGATCCGGATCTGGGATGCATACGGCTCGTTCGACGCCTGGGTGGCCACTTCCGGTGCGAGCAGCACGGACTGGTACCTGTCACCCAGCCCGCTTGCGGGGCTGTTGAGCGAACCGCTGCTCGACTACATCCCGATCAAGCTGTGGACCGTCGAGCTGCCCAAGCCGTAGCAGCCGAGAGGGCGACCAACGACCGGTCGGGGTGGAGCGGATCACCGCCGCCTGTGCTCCACCCGGAGCTCCGCTGGCTCACCTAGATCGACGTGAGGCTGGTGGCAAGCGCGCCGACCCGTCGGCGGACCAGCCCACTCGCAGGGGGGGCACTCGTGCCCCAACCCGATGTCGGGAGTCCCCTCGGGTAACCCCGGCCAAAAAACTCGGCTGCTTTCTGGCGCTTCGCCGTCCCCGCTTGCGTTCCTTGCCGCAAATGGAGACTCCGACCTGCTATCCACCGCAGCCATGGACGCTAGGCACCTTGCCGGATTGGACTTGCGCTGATCTACTCCGTCGCGGAGAGATGGGCGAAGATCCGTCAGAGATCGGCCCCAGGGAGCAGATCACAACGCTCCTGGGTCGAGTTGCCGCGAAAGAAGAAGGCGCGCCCGAGGCGCTCTTCGACTTCGTCTATACCGAGCTCCACCGCAGGGCTGCGGCATTGATGCAAGACCAGCCGGGGAAGCACACGCTGCAGCCCACCGCGCTTGTCAACGAGCTGTACCTGCGCCTGTTCGAGGGCGAGCCCGGGCAGTGGAACGACCGTGCGCACTTCCTCCGCTCGGCGTCCCGGGCCATGCGCCACATCCTGGTGGATCACGCCAGGCGGCGCACCTCCGAGAAGCGCGGAGGCGGTACGACACAGACGCCGCTGGACGAGGCCTTCGTCGCGTATGAGGACCGCTCGATCAGCCTGATCGGGCTGCAGGAGGCGCTTCTCAAGCTCGAGCAGGTGGACCCCGTCATGGCCACCGCCGTCGAGCTCCGCTTCTTCGGTGGCTCGAGTGTCAAGGAAACCGCGGAGCTGATCGGCGTCTCGCTACGCACCTTCACCCGGCGCTGGAAGATGACCCGCGCCTGGCTGTACCGGGAGGTCCGGTGACTCCGGAGCGCTGGGAGCGGCTCCAACGACTCTTCGCCCACGCCTCCCAGCTCGCTCCCGAAGAGCAGCGGCCCTATCTAGAGCGCGAGTGTGGCGACGATCCCCAGTTGCTGGCCGAAGCGCTGGAGCTGCTGAGGGAGAGACCGCCCACCGACTTCGTCGAGCCGCCTCCCCCCCACGCGCCCGGCGATCTGTTCGGCGTCGGGCTCGAAGGGCGCCGGCTCGGTGACTTCCTGCTCGAGCACGAGCTCGGTCGCGGCGGAATGGGCGTCGTCTACCGGGCCCGGCAGATGGGCCTCGATCGCACCGTCGCGATCAAGATCCTCCCCCAGGTGCGGCAGCGCGGCGACGCGCTCGCCCGCTTCGAGCGCGAGTCCCAGGCCGCGTCAGCCCTAAGCCATCCGAGCATCGTCCCGATCCTGGCAAGCGGCATCGGCGACGGAAGCGCGTGGTACGCGATGCGCCTCGTCGAGGGCCACGATCTGAGCCAGGAGCTCCGGAACCAGTCGGGTGCCGGCGCCGGGCCCGTGCTGCTGAGTCGGTTCGAGAGCCCGGAGTACATCCGCGAGGTGAGCTCCCTCATCCAGCAGCTGGCCGGGGCGCTGGAGGCAGCGCACCGCGCCGGGGTCGTTCACCGCGACGTGAAGCCCGCCAACATCCTGTTGGACCAGGCGGGTCACGCCTACCTGACCGACTTCGGCCTGGCCCGGGACGAGCGCTTCGGCTCGCTCACCGCCACCGGCGACGTGCGCGGCACGCCGAGCTACATGAGTCCGGAGCAGGCCGGGCTCGCCAAGATCCGCATCGACCACCGCACGGACGTCTACTCGCTCAGCGTCGTCCTCTACGAAGCCCTGAGCCTGCGCGTGCCGCACACCGGCCAGACGGCTGCGGAGGTGCTCTCCAGGATCGCGAGCCAGGAGGCCCCGTCCCTGCGCTCGATCAGCTCGCGCATCCCGACGGACCTCGCGGTGATCTGCGGCAAGGGCATGTCGCGGGAGCCGCGCGACCGCTACGCCACGGCGGCCGAGCTCGGCGAGGACCTGGGGCGCTTCCTGCGTCACGAGTCGATCCACGCGCAGCCGCCTCCGTTGTCGCGTCGCGCAGCGCGCTTCCTGAAGCGGCGCCGGGTCGAAGCGGGGGTTGCGGCCGGCTTGCTCGTCGCCGGGCTCGCCTCGTTCGGCGTCGCCCAGGCACACGAGAAGGGGCGTCAGCGGGACGAGCTCCGGTCGGCCGTAGGCCGCGTCATGCAGGTCGACGATTGGACCGCGGCCACCCAGGAGCTCGCTTCGGCGCGCGCCCTGGCGCTCGTTGCGCTCGAGGACGGCTCCATCGACGAGCTCGGCCTCGCCGGCGACCTACAACCGTTCTTCGAGCGGCTCGCGAGCTTCCGTGACGAGACGCTGGCCGAGGCCGAGCGGCTCCTCGGCATCGGGCTGGGCCGTCAGGAGCTCGAGAGCTACCGCGGGGAGCCCCTGCTGGCTCCCATACGGTCGCAGGAGACCAACCTGGCGCTCCTCCACCTGGCACGCCTGAGCCACATCTTCGCCGACGATGACGAGATCCAGCGCGCCGCCGATCCGGAGCGGATCTTCCCGCGCGTCTCGGTGAACGCCGTGCTTGCGGGGACCGACACGGCGCACGAAGGCCCGGGTGCGGAGGTGCGCTGGCGCGCGATCGATCCCTTCGGCGACCGACCCGGCGAGCCCCAGGTGCTCGGCACCTTGCCGCTGGTGGGGCATCCCGTTCCCCCGGGACACGGGCGGATCGAGGTCACGGCGCCGGGCTTCGGAACGACGAGCCTCACCCGTCACCTCGCGGTCGGGCTCTCCTACGACCTGACGGCTCAACTGGCGCCACGCCCGCTGGCATACGGCGACATGGTGCGCATCGAGGGCGGCACGCTCGAGCTCGGGCCGGACCGGACCATCGGCTGCCTGCTCGTCGCCGACGCCACGCCCGTCGCGCCCTTCTACCTCGACGAGGCCGAGGTCTCGAACGGCGACTTCCTGGAGTTCCTCGAAGCGACCGGTCGCACGGCTCCCAGGCAGTGGCGCGACGCGGGATACGCGAACGACCCGAGCGACCTTCCGATCGACGACGTCGCCCGCTGGCTCACGCTGCCGGCCGTGAACGTGAGCTGGTTCGACGCCCGCGACTACGCCGAGTGGCGCGGCAAGCGGCTCCCCACCCACACCGAGCTGGAGTGGGCCTTCGCGGGAGCCGACGCCGCACCGGGCTCCGGAGCCTATCCCGGCCAAGCCAACCTCGACGGCCGGCCGTCCAGCGACTTCCCCAACCCCTCGGACCGCGAGGGCTACGCGATCTACTACGCGAACGTCGTCCCGGTACGCGACCCGGCCTACCGGCAGCCTCCCCACGGGCTCTTCCACGCCCACGGCAACGTCGACGAGCTCACGGAGAGCTTCTTCGTCGAGATCGTTGAGGGTCGCCTTACGACCTACTCCTCCACCCTCCTGAAGTACGGCTCCTACTGGGCCTCCAAGCGGGAGCGGCTCGGCCTTGACACGCACGGCCCGATCGGGGCCGGCCCCGAATATCGACGCATCCAGACGGGGTTCCGTTGCGCTCTGGATGCTCCTGATTCCTAGAGAGAGGCAGCTCGATGAGCTTCAAGTTCCGCATCCTCGCAGCCGGGATTACGTCACCCCGTTTCGGCACCCCGCCTGTCGCCGCAGACATCAACCGCAGCATCCCCGACGCGGGCGAGCACCTGGCGGACGTCAAGGACTGCAACACCCTTCAGTCGGGGCTGGTCATGTCCGAGTTCGCCGACTGGTGCAGAGGCAAGATCTTCATCTCCACCCATGCGGTCGACGACCCGGGAGACACGGCGCGGCGCGCCCGCGCAAGAGAGCTGGCTAACGCCATGACGACGGTCATCCGCGATGGCCGCGCCTTCATGAACCAGGTCTCGCTCCTTCCATACAGCTCGCGCCCCGCCGGGAACGCGTGGGACAACTCAGGCAGCTACCTCTTCCTTCACCCCATCTGGATCGGAGCGGACCGCAGGCTTGTCTACGGCGCCACAGCTGGCGAACAGCTATCGGCAATCGTCGTCGAGTCCGACGTCATCTCCATCCCCTAGCCGTCGGGCTTGATGCAGACGATTTCATACGATCTGGAGCTGCCCGACTTCGTGGCCCTCCCGGGCTCCTCCATAAGGCACGAGCTAGGCGACTTCGGCGCCCTGGTCGGGGACGCGGTCCGCCTGCTCTTCCTGTTCCCGCACCGGGGGCCGCTCGAGCTTCCCGGTGCGGCTCGCCTGCTCCCCGATGACCCGCGCATTTGGGTCCTGTCGCCCGGAGTCGAAGACAAGATCGTCGACGCACAGAGCTACGAGTACGCGGTGACTCTGCCCAAGGGGTATGTGGCAAAGGCCTCCGAGCTGGACTCTCCGGAGATCATCCGTGGAATCACCGAGCAGTTCGACAAGACCCTCGCAGAGCAGATGCTCCGGCCGTGGCGCCTGAGGTCCCCGGACCCGCAGACGGCGGAGTATCAGACGTTCTTCTTCCTCCTCGACTACGCGACTCGCCCAGACTACTTCTACAAGGAGGACGACGCCCCTTCGCGCGTTGACCAGGAAGAGCCGGGCCTAGCCACGTGGCTCAAGAACGCTGCGGCCATCCGGCAGGCCCATGACGTGGGCGTCCAGCAGATCGAGTGGATGGCCTGCATTCTCCGACAGGTTCGGGACAGGCGCGTGCAGTACGCGAAGTACCAACGTCCTCTGGACTACCAGTACGGCAGGGCCGCGGCGGAGTTCAGCGACTGCAACTCCAACTCCGGAGGCTATCCACTCGACTTCTGGGAGGTGCTCGGCAACGTCAGCGCTCTGCTGGAAGCGGTCTTCAGCCACGCCCCCGAGAACACCGACGACAGGATCCTCGGCAGGCACCGGGCTGCGGTCCGCCTGGCGCTGCCCTTCCTGTGGTTCAGCGAGGGCCGGCTGCGGATTGCAGAGCTCGGGCGCGAACCCCTCAACTGCAAGCCGGACAGCGTGGACTACTTCCTCTTCGCGGAGGTCGCCCTTGCCGCCCATCGCTGCCTGGGCGAACAGTCCTCCCCCTCGCAGCCGCGAAGGGAGCCGTTCAACTGGCTCGAGATCTACACCCTCTTCGTCTCGCTGCAGGACGCTTTCGTCCGCTGGCATGGCTTCCCTCACTCGGAAGACCGGAACCGATCGAAGTACGCGTCGATCAGGACATCGTGCGCCGGGCCGTACGGTGACTTCCACTTCCTTGCGGGGTGGCAGAGCCGAGTCGAGATGTGGCGTGACACCGGCGCCGAGGTGACACGCTGGTCGGAGCTGCACGGAGCCTCCCTGCTCGCCGCCTTCTGGTCGGAGACCGCGGCCTTCATCAACGGGAACCGCCCGTTCCCGTGAGGACGGCGCAAGTTCCCCAAGATCCGGCGAGTTGCTGGCCTTCAGCGCTCGCCGTTTTCGTTCGTGGCACCGAGACGTCACCCGGCCGGAACTCGCCGTCGGGTCCCCCCACACTCCGGTGCCACCATGCGTGCCCTCCACAAGAAGCTCGTCCTGCCCGTCCTCGCACTCGGGCTCGTGTTCGCCTGCAACCAGCTGCCGAAGCGAGGCCCCGACGGCGTCGCCGTTACGATCGGCGATGCCGCCGTGTTTCGTCGGGAGCGCTTCCTGGGGGACCGCTACGAGGACCTGCGCTGGCTGCGTGAGCAGCTGACCGAGAAGAAGCTGAAGGAGTACGAGCAGGGCCTGCAGGGCTCGTCCAACGTGCTCTATCGCTCTCAGATCGGCTTCGCCGCGCGGGCGGCGTTCGACGCGGTCGCCGGGGTGACCCTGTCCGGCGCCGCGGCTGCGGGGGCCGCGCCGGCGGGCGATTCGTCGGAGGACGCGAACGGGACGGAGGATGGGGCGACGTCGGACTCGGACGCGACCGGCACCGGGGAGTCCGGCGAGGACCCGCCCGTCACGCCACCGAACTCGGGGGGCGGTGGGTCCGACGAGGTCTCGCCGACTCCCGTGGAGTCGGGCTCGCTCGAGACGGCCTTCCCGTTCTCGGACGAAGAGCTGGGCGACGAGATCCTCGCCCGCATCGGGGCAGCGCCCCAAGTCAGCCCGCAGGACCTGCTTCGCGACCGCCTGGCCTTCCGCGATGAGGTGCGGTCGGCGATCCGCCAACGGGACCTCGACGACACGCACGACCTTCAGGGGTCGTCGCTCTACGAGCTGAGCTTCGACCTGACGTTGGCCGCGGGCGAGGACCCCGGCTCGGCCTACGTCGTCACCCTGACGCCCGAGGAGCACTCGGCCGACCTGCCCGCGTCGCTTCCCGCGGCAGTCCTCTCCGCGATGGAGCGCGAGGTCGTCTACACGGCCTGGATCTTCGGTCAGCGCATCCAGGAGGGGCACCTGACCGCTCGGGATGGTGAGCTGATCGCGGCGTCGCTCCGCCGCGGCTCGCTGGCTGCGTACGTGGGGGTGATGGGTGCACTGATCAAGTCGATCGCCAAGGTCGACAAGGTTCAGCTCGCCGCCATCGAGGACTCAGCCTCGTTACTCGTCAAGCTGGAGGCCATCCGGGCAACCGGTGCCGAGCATGCCCCGACCTCGCAGCTCGGTCAGTTCGCGCAGCGCGCGAACATCCTCCTCCAGAGTGAGCTGGAGTCAGTCGTCGTTCTGATAGGCAGTCCCTCGGTTCTCCGCGATCTCAAGAGGGCGCTCAAGGAGCTCACCGATCTGGTGCCGGAAGGAGAGGTCGACGTCAACGGGTTCCTCGACATCCTGCTTGAGCCCCCGAGTGCTCTCTCGCGTAGCGACTTGGATCGGATCACTCTGGACGTCGAGTCGGCACGCAAGGCCTTCGCACGCGCAGCGGCGTTCCTGGAGCAGCGTCAGAGCCGTTTCGACGCGGTGGCCGAAAAGCACGCGCTTGCGCGAGCTCTGATCGACGAGTTCCGCGCCACGCAAACCGACCTGCCCGAACTCGACAACCCCCAGGGCTGGGACAATCCGTCGGAGGCCTTCGCCCTCACGCAGCGCTTCTCCGGATTCGATGCCTTCGAGGCATACCGCGGGTGGGAGTACGAACCGGGGCTGCACTTCGCATCCCCCGCGGACCTCGTCGCCCCCCTCGTCACCGCCGCCGACAACCCGGAGCTGAAGCAGCTCAAGACGCTGATCGCCGAGCTCAAGCGTATCTCGTGGGAGCGCGCGCGCCCGTACGCCAGGCGGTGTGGGGAAGTGCTCGCGGCGCGCGAGGCGGCGAGACGGTTCGACGGGTGCATCCAGATCCACCCGCCCCGACGGCTGGGTCCCGATCCGGGCACCGCGAGCCTCGACTTCTTCGGAGACAACACGCCGCCGGGCGCGGATCTGATCCGGGGCCCGCAGACCAGCGAGACCATTCGGGTCATCGGCGTCAGCCCGCGCGAGCAGGCCGAGCGCTTCTCGACGACGGCCCAGGCGGAGCTCCGCAGGGCCTTCGAGCTCGCCGCGTCCGGGCAGGCCACCCCGAACACCGCGGTCGGCGCGAACTTCCAGCAGTTGCGTGACGAGGTGCGCCGCTACGACCTCATCGCCCGCAACCCGCTGCTGGTCGGCTTCGTCCATGCCGGTGGCTTCGCGGCGGGACAGGAGGGCGTGAGCCCTCAGCCGACCTTCGGCTGGATCATCTCACCGCGACTCGTAGCCAACACGTCGGGAGCAGCTGAGCTCGCATACCGACAGAGCTCCCGCGCCCACGCCGTCAGCGCGACCCTCGTCGTGCCGGGTCACTTCCGCGAGCTGAAGTTCAGGATCAACGTGCTCGAGATCACCGACTCGGGGTCGTGGAAGACCCATCGCACGGCCGTCGTCGGCGAGGGAGCGCTGCTCGCGGACGGACGGCTGAAGGTCGAGATGTCGCCGGACGTCGCCGCGATCGTGCGGCGGATTCAGTTCGCCAAGGACCCCGCCACGGCTCGCCCGAGCCTGCAGTCCGACGACTGGGACGTGCGCGCCGGCGCCCCGGCTCGCATCGTGGTCCGCGGCGAGAACGTCTGGCGCAGTCCCGAGGTCTTCATCGGGGGACAGCGCGCCAGTCGGGTGAGCATCCTGCCCGACCTCGAAGGCCTGGCGGCCGAGTTCGAGCGCATCGACGCGCCGCCGTCGCTGAAGGACGCCCCGGTGAAGGCCGACCTGATGGTGTCGACCTCGCAGGGCACGGATACGCTCCCGGCGAGCGTAGCGATCTACCCTCCGGCCAAGAAGGCGGGCGCCAAGACCCCCAAGGCCGTGCTGCGCAAGGCCGCGACCGTCGTTGCGGCCACGAGCGCCACCAAGAACGCGTTCGACCTGAGCTTCAAGGTCGAGCCCCCGCTCCCGAAGGCGGTCTCGGCGGTGACGCTACGGCTGGCCCGCGACATGGCCCCGGTCCCCTTCCTCGAGCAGGTCGTGCCCCCGAGCCGGCTGCGCCTGTCCCAGGACCGCAAGTCCCTCACGATCGTCGGCACCGAGACCGACCTGTTCCCGGCGCCGACTCGCCTGCTCGTCCAGCTCAGCTACACGCCGGGCGTGGGCGAGTCCGCCGTGAGCCTGACGAAGGAGCCCCTGCGCCTGCTCGCCCTGCCCGGCACCGCACCCGTTCGAGCCACCGCCCCCGTGCCCTTCGAAGTGCGCTACCTGCACGACAGCGCGAACAGCCTCCTGAAGGTGGCTGCCGAAACGACGATCGAGGGCCGTGGCACCGGATTCGAGGTCGAATGGCTGGCGGACTACGCTCCGAAGCTGAGGGAGGCGGCGGGCGTCTCGTCGCGCTTGGATCTCGGCACGACACAGATCGGAACCGTCCGACTCCGGCTGCAGGGCGGACGGCTGCACTTCACGCTCGGCAAGGATCAGGAGCTGCGGGTGCCGCTGAACGGTACCGCGCCGCGCGACGCGAACCCGGATCTGCGCCTGCGTCTAGAGGGGTTGACGCTCGACTTCGGCAAGGTCGCCTTGACGGTGAACTGAGGCGAGGTCCATCCGTCCGCAGAGCGTCCGAGGTCGCGTCTCGACCTCGCCGCTCGCGGGCGGACCTCTCGACTCCGTCGGTCACCGCCGCTGAAGATCTACCCGCAGCTCGGTGTGCTTGCCTCGCTCGAGCGTGACCGATCTGTCGGGAATGGGCGCGTAGCCTTCCAGCTCGCCGAACGAGATCACGTGGACCCCCGGCTCGGTGACCGCGAGGCCCCATCCGCCGGACAGAAGCCGCAACCCCGCCGAGTCGGACTCCTCGGTGCTCGCGGGTCGCGCCCCGAGCTGCCCGATCCACGCCACCGACAGCTCGACGCGCTCCTCTCGGTGGTAGACCTCGACGCTGAACGTCGTAGGGCGCTCGATCTCGACCTCGATCTCGACCGGCTCCTCCTGCAGCTCGAGCGCGATCTCGGCCCCCTCGTAGTCGTAGTAGAACGAGATCCGTCCGTCGAGGCGACCCGCCGGTCCGCTGACGCGCCAGGCCTGCCTGGCTTCGTCGAACGCGGCGTCGACCTCCCGGTTCAGCTCGAACGACGGATCGTGCCAGACGCCCTGATCCGACTTCCCGATGACCTTCGAGGTCCCCGCCTCGATCAGCCGGACGAAGACCGCACCCTGGGATTCGACCTCGAAGCGCAGGTTCGTCGCTCCGCCCGCCTCTAGGGTGAGGGCAGTGCTCCAGGGAGTTCCTTCGAGCAGCACCTCGTACGTCCCCAGGAAGAGCTCCCCAGCGTCGAAGCGGAAACCTCCGTCGACTCGCTCCATCGAGGACAGGGGGATCCGCTTCGCGACGCTGCCGCCCTGGTCCTCCGGCCTCAGGCTCCATTGAACGGCCTCGCGGAACATGAGCTCGGTGGCCGTCGACTCCGCGTCCTGGCCGAGGAACAAGGTGCCGGCGACCGGAGCGCGCTCCTCGACGTAGCCCGGCACCTCGAGGACGAGCTCGTTCGGGCCCGACAGGACCTCGATCTCCTTGCGCACTTCCGGGGCCCGCATGCCGGCGCGCGCCGCGATGACGTAGCGGCCGAGGGGCAGCCCCCGGAGCACGAACTCGTCCTCGGTGTTCACGTCGCGCTGGATCTGGCTTCCCGTGCTCCCCTCGACGTGGATGGCGAACTCGATCGGACCCTGGTGAGCGCCGGCGAAGCGCACCCGCAGGTTGCCCCCGGGCTCGAGGAGCACGTCGGTCTCGCCCCCCTTCCGGTGGTCCACTTCGACCTTGGTCCACGCGTACCAGTCGCAGCCGACGTAGTAGGTGTCCTTGTGCTCGGAGCTCGGCTCGATGTCGACCGGGGAGTACGCGTCCTGGCAGACGACCTCCTCCTGCTCGATCCGACCGGGGTGAGGAAAGTAGCTCCCGACGTAGAACCTGCGCTCGATGATCTGAACCCCGCTCAGGTGTTCGCGGGTCTCGGCGTCGAGCACGTTGAAGCGGTGTTGCCGAAGCCAGCGGCCCATGAGCGCGAGCCGCGTATCCTCGGCGATGGTGCGCTCCTCTTCGAAGCCCTCGGTCCCCCCCGTGAGCAGGCCGACGCGGTCGTCCAGCACCAGCTCGGTCTCGTGGAAGACGCGGAAGTTGATGCGCTGGTCGGGAGCGAGGTCCACCTGCCATGCGCCGTTGACGACGGGGACCTGAACGGCGCCCGTCGACGTCCACAGCGAGAACTCGCCGCTCGTCGCGGGATACTCGGCATCCGACTCGTCGCGCATGAGGAGCGTGCCGCTGAGCGCATGCAATACGGGAGTCGCGGCCGGTGCGGGGGTCGCTTTCGCAGTCGCCTGAGAAGCGATGGCGACCTCTCGGCGCTCGGGCGACGCAACCTGCGTGGCCCGCGCCGCGACGAGCTCGTCGTCGTCCGCACCGCTCGCGACCGGAGCCTGCAGCCGGCCGACGTCCGGGCCGGCCTCCTCCCTGTTCCAGAGGACGGTCGAGACGGCCAGGCTGCCGACGAGTACGGTGGCGATAGAAACGAGAAGGGAGTTGCTCATGATCAGGCCTCCAACCGTGATCAAAGCCGTGGAGAGCCCCGAGGACTTCGCGGCCGAAGCGGCGGCGACTTCCCCGGGCAGAGGCAGCTCGGCGTACGGCAACAGCGCCGCGTACCACTGCTTCCAATCCCGGTCGTACTCGCGCTCGAGCCTCTCGCGGAAGAGCTCGCGCGCCTTGCGCAACCGACGTCGCACGGACTCGACCGACACCGACTCGCTCGCGGCGATCTGCCGCGGGGTGCGCTCCTCGAACGCCACGTGCATCAAGGTGGTGCGATACGGCTCCTCGAGGCCGAGCAGACACTCGGCGAGGGTCCGTTGCAGCTCCGCACGCTCGACGAACTCCGCGGTCCCGGTGAGCGCCTCATCCGAGCTGGCAGCCCGCTCCCGCACGGCCCGCCGGCTCTCCGTGCGCAGGGAGCGCAGGTGGAGGCGGCGCAGCACGCGGGCCAGCCAGGGGCGGCTGACGCCGGTGGGAGGCTCGGACTTGTTGGCCACCAACCAGGTCTGCTGCACCAGGTCATCGGCCAGCGCCCCGTCCCTCGTCAGCGTGCGTGCGAGGGCCGTCAGCCAGGAGATGTCGTAGAGCGTCAGCTCGGGGTTCGGGTCGGTCATGTCACAGGACGAAGCCCGCGGGTCGGGACGACGTGCGCGCTAAATCCAAAAAACCGACCGCCCTCCGGCGGGGGTGCAGCTCGGCGCCCCTACTCGTCGCGCCCCACCAGGCCTCGCAGCTTGCGCTTCACCCGATCCGGCAGGCTGCGGGCCACCTCATCCTCGGCGCGCGTGGCGCGCTCCTTCCAGGCATCCCGGTCCTGCTCGAGCGCTTCCGCCTGGGCGCGGTAGGCCGGGAGCTCCCGCTCTAGGTTCTGAGCGTGCTCGCGGTACCCGTCCCGCTCGCGCTTGAGGGCCTCGGCCTGCTCCACGAAGGCCTCCCGCTCCTCCTCCCAGCGCGGGCGGACCTCCTTGACGGGCTCCTCTTTCTCGCTCTCGCCGAGGCCGAGGGTCAGCATCTCGTCGGGAGACAGGAACGACGTGCTGTACGCCTTCACGCCGTGGCGCCTAAGCGGCTCGAAGATCCACGGGTGCTCGCCCAGCCCGGTCGTGATGGCGTCGATGTGCATATCGAACCGGTTGTCGGCCTCCATCGCCTCGCGCAGCCGCACCTTGGTGTCGGCGATCGAGGCCCGTCCCTCCTCCAGCTCCTGCATGATGTCGCAGCACGCGTCGATGCGATCGAGCGCCTCCTCGGCCGTCACGATGTCGGTGGACTGGCCGAAGCCGGTGAGCACGTCCTCGGGACGCGCGTCGTAGGAGGTCAGGTCGTCCAGGCGGTTGGTGCGGGCGTAGCGCACGATGGGCTTCAGGACCTCGCGCACGCGCGCGCCGTCGGTCAGGCCCCAGAGCGTGAACCAGAGCTCTAGCAGGTCGGGCGAGCGGAAGCCGGTGTAGCTGCCGTAGACGATGCGGTCCTGGAAGCGGTGCAGGTTGTCGGTGAGGCGCTGCAGCGGCTGGAAGTGCTGCTCGTTGAAGGCGTCCTTCTGGAAGGCCTCGACCACCAGCCGCACCCCCGTCGCGAGCGACTGGAAGATGTTGATGTTGCCCATCGAGTACAGCGCGTCGACGGTGCCGGCGGCGTGAGCCGTCAGCCAGAAGCGATCGCCGACACACTTGGTGCTGGAGTACTGCAGGCGGTCCGTCGCGACCCACGGCCGGACCGGCACGGCGTCCGCGAACTGGCGTCGAACGGCGGGGTACTCCGCGAGGAAGCGCGACCAGGCCTCCTCGGGGCTGACGTCGGGATCCCGCGGGAAGCGCCGGTTGTCGTGGCAGAGCCCGACGCTGCACAGCTTGTTCTGCGAGCCGCGGAAGTTGCCGAAGGGGATGACCCACATCCAGCCGCCGTCGAAGAAGTGGTGCAGCGTGCCCTGGCTCCAGGGCGCGAGCGGCTGCGGTCCGCCGTCGACCTCGTCGTAGGGGCGCACGCCGGCCATGTGCGTGAACGTGGCGCGCGAGTTCGTCCGCATCCGCGGCGGATCCTCACGCAGCCCGAGCTTGCCGGCGACGACCGAGTTGTACCCGCTCGCATCGACCACGAACGCGCACCGGACCGTCTCGCCGGCGGCGGTCTCGACCGTCACGCCGTCGTCGCGGAAGGTCAGGTCCGACACCTTGCACGCGGGGCGCCCCACGGCGCCGGCCGCGAGCGCGCTACGCCACAGGTACGCGTCGATGTCCTGGCGGAAGTAGTGCATCTCGCTCGACTGCGGCGGCCCGAGGTCGGCGTCCGAGAACTCCGCCTGCGGGATCACGGCCTGCCAGGACCGCGCCATGGTCTCGGCCCCCTTCTCGTGATAGAGGAAGCCGAAGTTGCTCTTGACGCCGGAGGTCGGCGCGACGTGACGGCGGATCCCCTCCGCGGTCGTGATGTTGTGGAGCTCGGGCACCTCGTAGCGCTCCGCGAGCACCTTGAGCCACAGCGACGATGGCGTCGTCGTCGACTCGCCCAGCGCGAAGCGCGGGTGCGTCCCCTGATCGAGGATCATCACCCGGAGTCCCTGCCGTACCAGGCAGAGCGCCGCCACCGAGCCCGCCAGCCCGGATCCCAGGATCACCACGTCCGTTTCGAGTGCTTGCTGCTTGCTTGTCAAATCGCTGCCTGACCTCCGATCCTCAGCGATGTTACCTCACCGGGAACGGACCGAGTCAGGTTCGATGCGCACTCGGCCGTGGACCCTAGCTGCGCCCCGCCAGCGCGCGCCGGGGGCCCCTCTGGCTCGGCCTCAGCGGCCTCGCTCGAAGGCGGCCTGCGCGGATCGCTCGACGAGCTCTGCCCCCTGGACGCCGTCGAGCCGCGTGACCACCGGGGTCCCCGCCGCGCTCTCGAGCGGCCCCCGCAGCGCGACCTCGTAGTACACCGTCTGCCCCCCCTCGGCGTTGTGGTCGACCAGGGTCTCGAGCACGCCGCCGTCCAGCGCCGGGCGGTCGAAGACCACGCGCAGCAGGCGACGGCTCGCGGGGTGGTCCCAGGCCAGATGGGCGCCCTTCCCGAGCCGGCCGATCTCACGGTGGCTGTCGTAGACGATCACGGCCCGCCCGCCGCCCGTCGCCTGTTCGCTGCGGAGGACGAAGACGCGGATCGTCTCGGGGCCGACCTCGGAGCTCAAGTCGGGCGTATCGACTCGCTGCACGGAAGGGACGCTCGCGCAGCCAACAAGGCAGATCGCGACGAGATAGCAGAGCGTTTTGTACATGGCGCCAGGCACGGGATCGAAGGGTGGTAAGGGGAATGGCGGGAGCTCGGCCGAGCCCGCGGTCAGCGAGACAGCAGTCCATCCAACAGGGCGACGAGCTCCGTCTGCACCGCCGGGTCCGCCGCCGGCCGAGGCATCTTCCGTACGCGTCGGTTGCCGACAAAGACGCCGGTGCGCGACTCGTGGGCGGCGGGATCGGCGCTCTCGACCAGCTTGGCCGCCTGCTCGTCGGCGGGCCGAAAGAGCAGCGGCGCGAGCCACGACAGGAGTCTCGGCATCCCGGAGCTCCCGCCGGTGGTCATCGCGGTCTTGGTCGCGCCGGGGTCGATGGCGCGGATCAGGATGTTGTCGGCCTTGAGCTCGTCCGCGAGCGCCGGAGCCAGTGCGGTGACGGCCAACTTGGTCTGCGCATAGGTGCTCATCAGCCCGCCGACCCGCGGGGGATCCGCAAGCTCCCCCACGTCGAGCGTCTTGAGCCGTTGGATCACGCTCGACGAGAGGTTGACGACCATAGCGGGAGGATCCGCGGCGGGCCGCGCCATCCTCCCCTGCAGTGCGCGGAGCAGCTGATACGGGGCCAACGTGTTGACCGCGAACTGCGACTCAACGCCCTGCGCGCTCAGGACCTTCTCGGCGGTAAGGACCCCGGAGTTGTTGTAGAGCGCGTCGATCCGACCGGGGATCGAGTCGATCGCCGCGGCGGCGGTCGCGATCTGGCCGGTGTCCATGAGGTTGGCGGCGACCAGCTCGACCTTCAGCTCCGGATGCTGCGCGAGGAGGCGCGTGCGTTGCGCCTCCGCCTTCGCCGCGGACCTGTTGATCCACACCATCGCCCGACCTCGTGCGGCCAGCTGAGCGACGATCTCCGCGCCGAGCCCCCCCGTCGATCCGGTGAGCACGGTCCAGCCGGTGTCGGTCTGCATCTCTTCTGCGTTCTCGCTCACGGAGCTCTCCCTGGTTCGGTTTCGCGGTTCGCGGCCGTCTGCATGCCCGCGACCTGGACGGAGACGATTCGGCCCAGCAGGGCCACGAGAAAGACCTGCCCGAAGACGGCCTCGATCACCGCGAGCGAGCGCGCGAACGGGAGGACCGGGCTGATGTCGCCATACCCGAGCGTCGTCAGCGTCACGAAGCTGAAGAAGTAGAGGTCCGCCGGCGTCGCCTCGGCCGGCGTGCCGGCCAGCGCGAAGGACCCCGGCTGCAGGATCGCGACCGCGTGAAAGGCGAGCGCCCAGGTGATTCCGGCGAGCAGGTACAGGCCGATCGACGCCGAGATCAGCGCGCCGCTCAGGCTGAAGGTGCGCAGGATCAAGCTCACGGATCTCCACATCGCAACGGCGCCGCAGCCGACGAGCGCGGCGTCGGCGCTCGCCTGGGGCACGGCCGCGTCCGCGGGAGCGACCAGGCGAATCGCCGTGGCCACGCCCACCAGCGCGAGGCAGACCAGCAGCTGCACGCGGTGGGCCGCCACCCCGATCAGGACGACGACGAGGACCGCGAAGAGCGTCGCCTCGAGGAACACAGCGAGGGGCGAAGCGGTCTCGCTCAGCCCGAAGGGCGCGACCAACACGTGCGCCGTCAGGACCAGCAACCCGCCGTGCGCGGGGAGCGGGCCGGCTCCCTCGCGAGCGCTACCCCCCCGCTCCATCGGCGTCCTCCGCTCGGTCGGCTTGCCCCGCGGCCGGCGACCATCCCCCGCCGAGCGAGCGCTGCAGCGAGATGTAGGTCGCCGTCGCCTCAGATCGACTCAGGATCAGGTTGTCCTGGGCGGCGAACAGCTCGCGCTCGCTGTCGAGCACGTTCTGGAAGCTGCTCCGCCCCTCCAGGTACAGCGCGCGGGAGAGCTCGGCCGACCGCTCCGCCGAGCCGGAGGCGCGCCGGAAGGCGTCGGCCCGCTCGAGCTGGCGCGCGTGTCGGAACATCGCCGCCTCCACGTCTTCCAGAGCCCCGAGCACCGTCGACCGGTAGCTGAGCAGCGCTACGTCCGCCAGGGCCTCCTGAGCCCGGAGCTCGTTCCGCACGCGGCCGCCGTCGAACAGGTTCCAGAAGACGCCGGGCCCCAGGCCGAAGCCGAAGCTCTCGCTGTCGAAGAGCGAGCCGGAGTCGGTCGAGGTGAACTGCATGGAGCCCGCGAGGCTGAAGCGCGGGTAGAGGTCTCCGAGCTCGACCCCGATCCGAGCCACCTCGGCGGCCAGGGCCCGCTCGGCCGAGCGCACGTCCGGCCGGCGCCTGAGGACGTCGGCGGGAATCCCGACCGCGATCGCCGCCGGCGGCGCGGGGATCGCGCCCGGGTCGCGCAGCTCGTCGAGCAGCGCGGTGGGAGCCTCGCCGAGCAGCACCGAGAGGCGCAGCGCCCGCTCGCGCTCGTCGCCCCGGAGCGACGGCAGCTCGGCCTCCGTGTTCGCGAGGTTCGTCTCGGCCTGCGCCACATCGAGCTGCGGGGCCGCGCCGTTCTGGAAGCGAACCGTCGTGAGCTCCAGGCTCTGCCGCTGGATCTCGATGTTGCGCCGTGCGACCTCCAGCCGCTCCTGCGCGGTCCGCAGCCCGACGTACTCGGAGGCGACCTCGGCCGCCAGCAGCAGCCGCACGTCGTGCAGGTCCTCGACCGTCGCCGCCAGGTCCGCGTCGGCGGCCTCGACCAGCCTCCGCACGCGCCCCCACACGTCGAGCTCCCACCCGAACTCGAGCCCGAGCGCGGCGGACTCGAACTCCTCGGGCTCGGGCAGCTCCGGGAAGCCGTTCTGCCCCTGGCGCTCGGTCGTGTACGAGCCCGTACCATCGAGATCGGGGAAGCGCTGCCCCACCGCGATGCCCCGCAGAGCGGCCACCTGCCGCACGCGCTGGACCGCGGCCCCCAGGTCCAGGTTGGAAGCGAAGGCCCGGTCGACGAGCCCGTTGAGGGTGGCGTCGCCGAGGGCCTCCCACCACGTCTCGATCGACTCGGGATCGGCGGAGTTGAAGGCGGCGTCCGAGCTGCCCGCCCACAGCGGATCGGTTCGAACGACCGGGTGCTCGTAGTCCGGGCCGATGGCCTCGCAGCCCGCAAGGCCGGCCACGGCGGCCGCGCCGATCGCCCAGCTCAGCCCTCTCATGACGACGTCCTCATGCCGAAGCGCTCCGCGCAGAGCACGTAGATCGTTGGAATCACCAAGAGCGTCAGGGCGGTGGACAGGCTCAGCCCTCCGATCATCGCCCACGACATCCCCGCCCACATCGGCCCGCCGAAGAGAGCCAGCGGCAGCAGCCCGCCGATCGTCGTTAGCGTGGTCAGCAGGATCGGCTTCATGCGGACGAGGCCGGATCGCGCGACCGCCTCGCGGAGCTCGGTGCCCTCCGCGACCATCGACTCGATGAAGTCGATGAGCACGATGGCGTTGTTGATCACGGTCCCGCCGAGCGCGACCACACCGAGCAGCGGCATGAAGCCGAGCGGCCACCCGCTGAAGAAGAGCCCCAGCATCGCTCCGATCAGGGCGAGCGGAAACGCCGTGAGCACGACCAGCGGCTTGAGCATCGAGTTGTACTGAATCAACAGCACGAGGAAGATCAGGATCACGCTGATCGAGAACGCGGCCTGGATCTTCTGCTGCGACTCGACCGACTCCTCGGCCTCGCCGCCGACCTCGAGTCGGTACCCGAGCGGCAGCGACTCGACCAGCCCCTCTAGGCGCGTCTGCAGGGACGCGGTGATGTTGTTGGCCAGGAAGCCGTCGGCGACCTGGGAGCCGACCGTCAGGCAGCGCTCGCGGTTGTATCTCGCGATCGCGCCGTACTCGAAGCCCGCGCCGATGTCCGCGACGGCGGCGAGCGGAATCCTGCCTCCCGAGGCCGGAATCGACGCCTGGTCGAGGCCCTCCAGGGACTCCCGCTCGGCGCGCGTGAGCCGCAGCTGCACGTCGACGAGATGGTCGCCCTCGCGGAAGGTGGTCAGCCGGCCGCCGGCGTAGAGCAGGTCGAGCTCTTGCGAGATCGAGCGGCTCGTCACGCCCGCCAGATAGGCCCGGTCCGCGTCGACGTCGACGTCGACGGTGTGGACCATCTCGCCCCAGTCGTCGGCCGGCATCACGGTGCCGGGCGTCTCGCCGAAGGCGGTCAGCATGTCGCGGCACACGGCGCGCATGACCTCGACGTCCCGTCCGAGGAAGCGGAACGCGACCGGGTTCTCGACCGGCGGCCCGGTCATGAACGGGCGCACGTCGATCCGAGCGCCCGGGATCGTCGCCACCTCGGCCCGGAGCTGCTCGACCCACCCGCGGCTGAGGTTCGCGTCGGCCGTGTTGACCAGGATCATGGCGTAGTGCGGGACGCTGTGCTCGGGCTCGAGCGACAGGATGAGCCGGGGCCCGCCGCTCCCCACGAACGTCGTCGCGTTGACGAGCCGCTCCGTCTCGTCGGCGGCGCTCGTCCGAAGGATGGCCTCTTCGACCTGCGCCGCGATGGCCTCGGTGGCCTCGAGCGACGTGCCGACCGGCGCGGTCACGTGGACGAACAGCTGGTCGCGAACGCCTCCGGGGAAGAACGCCGTCCCGACGACCGGCATCAGCCCCAGCGACATCAGCACGGCGAGCCCCGCGGCCGAGAGCGTGACTACCCGATAGGACACGCACTTGTGGATCAGCGCGGTGTAGACCTCACCCACCCGCGACGTCTTCGCCGACGCCTGGACCTTGGGGCGCAGGATCCACGAGCACATCATCGGCGTCACGGTCATCGCGACGAGATAGCTGCTGAGCAGCGTCGCCGACACGACGATGGGGAGGCTGCGGACGTACTCGCCCGAGGCCCCGGCCATGGTCACCATCGGGAGGAACGCGCTGACGGTCGTCAGGGTCGAGGACAGGATCGAGCGGTTGAGCGTGTTGGCTCCCTCGACCGACGCCTGCTCCCTCGGCCGCCCCTCGTTCATCAGGCGCTGCGCGTTGTCGGTGACGACGATCGCGTTGTCGACGACCATCCCCAGGACGATGATCAGGGACGCGATCGTGAACTGCTCCAGCTCGACTCCGAAGTAGGGCACGACGGCGATCGCCGAGATCATGCAGAGCGGGATGGCGGTGGCCATCACGAGGGCCGGACGCCAGCCCATCATGATCCAGGCGACCAGCAGCACGATGACGATCGCCTGCCAGAGGCTCTCGATGAAGTCGGCGATGAGCGAGTCGACCTGCCGCGGCAGGTCGTTGATGCGCGACACGTCGAGGCCCGCCGGGAGCGAGGTCTCGCGGAAGCGCTGGACGGCCGCGTCGATCTCGGCACCGAGCTGGACGACGTTGCGGCCCTCCTTCATCGTGATGCCGAGCATCAGGGCCCGCTCGGCGCGATCGCTCGGCGAGTGGAAGCGCACCAGGCTCCGCAGGGGGTCCTCCGGGCCGCGCGTGATCGAGAAGGGCAGGTCTCGGATCGTGACGGACCGCTCGCCCTCCACGGAACGGATGGGCACGCTCCCGATCTCGTCCGTGGACAGGAGCTCGCCGGTGGGGCGGATCGGGAAGCGACGCTCCGGGGTGACGAGCAGCGCGCCGCTGTTGGCGATGTTGCGCTCATCGATCGCCGCGGCGAGCTCGTCGCGGCTCAGGCCCAGCTTCGCCCACTGGTCCGCCTCGATCTCGAGCGTGATCGTCTCGTCCGGCACGCCGACGGTCGAGACGCTCGCGACCGCCTCCAGCCGCTTCAGCTCGGTCTCCAGATCCTCCGCGACGAGCTCCAGCTCGCGGTACGAGTACGGGGTCTCCGGCGCTTCGCCGGTCGTGTGGATCACGACGCAGACCGAGGACACGTCGCCGAAGTCCGAGTTGACGAACGGCTGCCCGCAGCCTTCCGGCAGCACGCCGCGGACCGCGTCCACCTTGTCGCGGATCAGGTCGAAGGTCTGGTCCAGCGTGTCCTCGAGCACCGCGTCGACGAGCGTGATGTCGATCCGCGAGTAGCCCGTCCGCGAGAAGCTCTCGATCGTGTCGACCTCCTCGATCTGCGCGATCGAGTCCTCGAGCGGATCGGTGACCAGCTCCTCCATGCGGAGCGCCGACGCGCCGGGCCAGTAGGTCTCGACGAGCGCCGCTCGAATGGTGATCCGCGGGTCCTCGCGGCGCGGCATCGACGTGAACGTCAGCACGCCGGAGACCACGACGATGGCCATCAGCACGAGCGTGACCGGCTTGTACGCGATGGCGAGCTTCGGGAGGCTCATCGCTCGCCCTCGCGCGCCGCCGGACGGCTCGTCACCGCGTCGCCGTCCGACAGGTACTGCATCCCGCGCACGACTACGGAGGCGCCCTCGGACAGCTCCGGAGCGGCCACCCGCCGGAAGCCCCCCGAGCTCTCGAGCACGTCCACCGCGACCTCCGTCGCGCCGCCCTCCCGCACGAGGAACAGCAGGGTGGCGCCGCTCCGCGGCACGAGGGCGGTGGCCGGCACCCAGAACCCGGGCTCGGGCAAGGCCGCGGCCAGCCCCACCCGGACGACGTCGCCGGGGCGGAAGGTGTACTGGGGCGAGCCGACGACGATCCCCGCCTCGTCGGTCACGGCGGGGTGCAGGATCAGCGTGTCGCCTTCCCGCAGGTCCGGGTTGGCCTCGATCCGCCGCAGGGTCCAGGTGTCCAGCTGCTGCCAGTCGTCGTGGAAGGACACCGGGATCGCGCGGGGCACCTGCAGCGAGCCCGCCCCGGCGGGCCGATCCGCAACGCCCGGCAGCGCGAGGACCGAGGTCCGGCCGTCGCGGACGAAGGTGCACGCGACGTTGACGTAGAGGTGGTCGGCGGGTGTCCCCGGCCACCGCACGACGGGGAACAGGTCGCCGATCGACGCCGCCTCCCCGGCGGCAGGCGCGCCTTCGCCCTCCAGCAGCGGGTTCGGCAGGATGAGCCCGATCCGGAAGGTCCGCGTGCCGCGGTCCGCCACGCTCGTCTTCTCGAACACCGTCCCGACGAAGGGCGTCGCCTCGGCGTCGGCGAGGCTCGCGTAGATCGGCATCTGCATGCCGAGCGCGATGTCGCGTTCCTGGCGCGCCGACACCGTGATCACGACCTTCACGGCGGTCTCCATGGTCAGCTCGACGATCGGCGTGCCCGCGTTCGCGTACGACCCGCGCTCGACGTGGCGGGCGGTGACGCGCCCCTGGAACGGGGCCCGGAGCACGCTGGAGCTGAGGTCCGTCTGGGCCTGCTCGAGCGCGTTGAGCTGCTCGGCCCGCGAGGCCTTGAGCGCTTCGCGGTCGGCCTGACGCACGCGGAAGCTGCCCTCGGTCTCGGCCAGGGCGGCGATCGCGGACTCCTGGCTCTGCAGCGCGGCGTCGAGCGTCGCGCGGGCCTGGGCGAGGCTCGCGGTCGCGGTCCGAAAGACCGACTCGCTTTGGTCGAGCACCGACTGCGCCACCGCGCCGGATTGGATGAGCACCCGATCCCGCTCCACCGTCGTGCGGGCGAGCTCGAGCTCGGCCTCGGCCGCCGCTACGGATTCGCGCGTCGACGCGGCGTCGGCCGCGGCGGCCGCGACCGTCGCGCGGGCGCTCTCGACGCGCGCCGGATATACGGCGTCGAGCTCCACCGTCAACGCCTCGATCTGCTGGTCGGTCGACCCGAGCGCGAGCTCGGCGGCGGTCACCGCCTGCCGGAAGCGGGTGGGATCGAGCACGGCGAGCACGGTCCCCTCGCGAACGGGGCGCCCTGCGCCGTCCTGCAGGAGTTGCCCGGCGCCGTCGAGCTGCGGGCCTTCGGCCGACTCCCCGAGGTCGGCGACCTCGATCACGAGCCCCGAGACGTCCAGGCTGGCGTCCGAGCGGCGGTACGGCTCGACGACGCCGGCGACCAGGGTCTCGCTGCGCGGTATGCCGGTCCGGAGCGCCGCGACCGTCACCGGCGTGGGGGCCGGACCGGCGCCGGCGACCTCGGCCCGCTCACAGCCGGCCAGGCCGACCAGCGGGATCGCCGCCAGCGCCCTCCCCCAAGGGCGCGCCGCTGCGCCCCGTCGCACAGCCGACAGCGCACGGCGTCGACACCGATGAAGTAGTTGCATTGCAGGCCTCCGGGGGGGTCACTCACGCACTATCCACGTGGATAGTATCCAGCTGGATACTAGGCGGCCAACGGGCGGCTGCGCAACCCACTCGGAGGCAAAAGCCGCTCGCCGCCTCGGCGGCGTGCGGTCCGCGTCGGCCGGTTCCGGCCTCGCCTAGGCGCCCCTCAGCCCCTCGCGCGCCGACGCGAGACCCCGCCCCACAGGCCTCAGTCGACGTCGAAGGCCCGCAGCCCCCCCAGAGTGACCGACACGATCAGGTCCGCGATCAGAGCGAGATCGCGCTTCGTAACCCGCCGCGTTCGGAGAAGCTTCGGGATGGTCCGCCGCGCGATGCGGATCATGACGCACTGGAAGATGATGTTGAACGTGAGGATCTCCAGCACCTTGTCGTCGGTGATATCCGGACGGATGCGGCTCACGATCGTCTTGAGGTGTTCGTGCCCGGGCCTGATGATCTGCTTGTAGAAGACGGGGTCGGGCCCGCCGTCGCGGGACACCTCCGCCTGCATCAGCCCGAGCGCGGCGACGTTGTCCTCGCCGACCTTCGCCTGGAACCCGACGAAGCGGCGGACGAACCGCCTCAGGTACTGCTCGGCTTCCTCGCGCGACAACGGTACGTCCGCAGCGCCCTGGGGGTCTTCGAACGGAATCTGGAGCCCGGGCTGCGTGAGCGCCGCGATGTACAGGTTGTCCTTCGTGCCGAAGTAGTGCCGAATGCTGCCGTGCGTAACGCCGGCCTCCGCGGCGATCTGGCGCACGGAGACCCGGTCGCGGCCGTGTTCGGCGAACAGCTTGAGCGCCGACTCGACGAGCTTCTGTTTGACCTCTTGGTCCCGCGCAGACACCGCTGACGTCCTTCTTCCAGGCGCGGCCGAGCTCCGGTCGATGGACCGGAGGTGCCGGCGAGCTCCGATCGTACAGCGACCGTTTGAGCCCCCGCAAGGCGGCGGGCGGATCACCGCGGGACGTTCAACGCGATAGCGCCTGCCTTCACCGCTCCAACCCGACCTGGCGGTTCCAGTCGGCGTTGTCCCAGAAAAGGTATTCCTCCGCGATCCGACCGTCCTCCCAGCGCGCGATGGTCGCGACCTTGATCCTCACTTCTCTGCCCGTCGGCTCGAGCACAGTGCCATCGGGCAGCGTGATGGGCTCCCTCCAGGTTCCCTCGCAGATGCTGATGCCCGCGGTCCAGTCCGCGTGACCGAACTGGACCAGGTGGACCGGGATCTGCAGGTCGAACTTGTCGAAGAGGAAGCGCAGCTCCGCGGCGTGGTGCGGGTCCATCCCGCGCGTCGTCTTGCCGTCGGGGTTGTAGACGACGACGTCGTCGGCGTGGATCTCCGCGAGGCGCTCCATGTCGCGGCCGTTGAAGGCGGAGAGGTCGAGCTCGTCGAAGAGCGACAGGTTCAGCGCGGTGGTGGCGCGCTCGGCCTCGAAGGCCGCGATCTGCCGGCGCAGCTTGGTGTTCTCGCCGCGGAGTTGAACGAGGTCCACGGCTTCCGGGCTGGCGCTGCAGCCCGCGAGCGCGAGCAGGGCGAGGGCGGTGATGCGGGTCGGTTGATTCAGCATGGGTTCCAGGCTGGCGCCGCCGGTTCCCCTACGCAAGTAGGTACGATATGAGCCTATAGGTACGGAATAGTAACCAGGTTCATATGAGCAAGAAGTCCATCCGGCACGACGGCCTCTGCCCGATCGAACGGGTCCTCGACGTGTTCGGCGGGAAGTGGAAGCCCGCCATCGTCTACTCGCTGATGACCCACGGCACCCTGCGCTTCAACGAGCTCCGCAAGCTCTCGCCGGGCATCAGCCAACGGATGCTGACGCAGCAGCTCCGCGAACTAGAGCGCGACGGGGTCGTGTCGCGCGAGCAGTTCCTCGAGATCCCGCCGCGCGTCGAGTACACGCTGACCGAGCTCGGCCTCAGCTTCGGCCCGCTCGGCGAAGCGATCGAGGCGTGGGGAGACGCGCACATGGCCGCGGTGGAGAAGGAGCGGAAGAAGTACGACCGGCGGAAGGAGCAGCCGTAGGTCTGCGCGCGCCCGCTTGACGGGGCGACGGGGGCGACGCGCGCGACCGTGCCGGGCCGGGCCGGGCCGGCGAGCTGCGCTCCAAACGAGGCTCGGGGCGACGACGGAATCCCGTCCTCGCACCGAGTACGTCCGGCTTGGGTCGGGGTCCGACCCGCCGCGCTCAGTCCTTCGTGTGGAGGTACTTCCGCAGCGTCGTCAGGAGCCGGTGATGGCCGTCGGTCCAAGCGCCGGCCGGCGTTTCGCCCGCGACCACGTGGATGGCGCCGTTGTTGCTGACGCAGAAGGGACGCTCGACGCCGGCCGGAAGCGTGGTGTCGGTCTGGGTCCAGGACGACTCGTCGAACGACCACACGTTGTCCTGGGGCGCGCCGGTGGTGTCGCCGCCCCCGACCACGTAGATCCGGCCGGCCGCCGAGACCACGCCGGAGCGATGCCGGGCGGCCGGCATCGACGCCTCGTTGCTCCAGGGGCCCCCCGGAGCGAACGAGATCACCGAGCTCAGCGCGCTGCCCGTGCCACCGCCCGCGAGGCCGCCGGTGACCCACAGGCGACCCGATTGAGCGACCATGCCGTGCGCGAACCGGCCGCTGGGCATCGAGGTCTCCCCTACCCACACGCCGATCGCGGGGTTGAAGGACCAGACGTTCGGAGCGACCGAGCCAGCGGGGGTCCGGCCGCCCGAGATGAACACCCGACCGTCGAGCGCCGCCACAGCCGCCTGCCGCACCGGCACCGGCACGGGGTTCAGCGTGGTCCAGGCGCCGGTGCTCGGGTCGTAGCGCTCCACGGTCCCGATCACCGTGCCCGCGGCGTTGCGGCCGCCGATCGCATAGAGCAGGCCGTCGAGGGCCGCGACGCCGACGAACTCGCGCGCCGTCGGCATCGGGCTCAGGCTCGTCCAGGTGTCGGTGGCCGGGTCGTAGCGGTCCAGGGACGCGACCACGCTGCCGTTCGAGTTGCCGCCGACCATGTAGAACAGCCCGTCGATGGTCGCGGCGCCGCCGTCGATCCGGTCGGTCGGCAGGGAGGCAAGCTCGGTCCACTCCGCATCCTGCACGGTCACGTCGAAGTTGACGCCCGAGTAGCTGAAGCCGCCGGGCGCGACCGACGTGTCGCCCACGATCTGGTAGCCCGCCGGAACGCCGGCGCCCGCCGCCGTCGACTGCGTCGTTCCGTCCGGGAACTCAAAGCCGCCGCTGCGGGAGCGGATCGTGCCGTTGACGTCGAGCCGCTCCTGCGGGTCGACGGCGCCGATGCCCACGTTGCCGCTGAGCGCCCCGTTGCCCTTGAGCGTCATCACCGTCGAGACGTTGCCCGCCGAGTCCTCGAAGTCGATGTCCAGGTCCTTGGTGCCGCCGAGGTAGGCCTTGTACGTCAGGGTCGTTCCCAGGCTGCCGGGCTGCACCCAGAGACCCGAGTTGGTGCTGTCGACCTGCAGCCGCTTCGACGGATCGGTCGTGGAGCCGATGCCGATGTTGCCGCTTGCGATCATCTCGTTGACGTTGACGACCTGCCACAGCGCATCGCTTCCGTCGGAGCCGGTCGGGCCCTGGGGACCGGCCGGGCCGGCCGGACCGACCGCGCCGGGAGCGCCGACCGGCCCGGTCGGACCTTCGGGGCCTTCGGGCCCCGCGGCGCCGTCCGCGCCGTCCATGCCGTCCGCGCCCGCGGGCCCCTCCGGTCCGGCCGGCCCCTGCGGACCGACCAGCGTCGCGGTGGTCTGCACCGAGCCGTCGGGGTACTCGAAGCCGCCGGAGCGCGAGCGAATCGTGCCCGCGACGTCGAGCCGCGTGACCGGATCGATGTTGCCGAGGCCGACGAAACCCGTCGCGTCGGAGATGAACCAGTCGCTGGAGAGCGGCGTCAGCATGCCCAGCGTCGGAATGCTAGAGGCCTGCAGGCAGAGCTCCGGCGCCAACGCATCGGCGATCGTCTGCAGACACAGCGGCTGCACCGTCTGGAGTCCGTCCGGCGCCTTGATCGACACGCCGCTCGCGAACCCGCTCAGCGAGACCGGCTGGAACGACCCGCCGCCGACGTTCCGCAGCAGCGTGATGCGGCCCGCCGTCTGCAGCTCCAAATCCAGCTTCTCGTCCCGGTCGAAGTCGATCCACTCGACCCGCTCCACGGGGCCGTCCAGCTGGATGCCGCGGTCCGCGCCGACCTTCAGCATCACGCCGGTCGCCGAGCCGCGGAACAGGTGGCTGCCACCGTCCGCGGTCACCAGGAAGAGGTCCTCGAACCCATCCGCGTCGTAGTCCGCGGGCGCGACCTGGACGACGTCGCGCAGGCCGGAGAGGCCCGAGCTCTGGGTGGCCTCGCTGAACGTGCCGTCGCCGACGTTGCGGAGCAGCGCTAGGTCGTAGCCGGCGCCGGTTTGAATCAGGTCGGGATAGCCGTCCTGGTCGAAGTCGATCCAGTGGGAGTCGGACTGCGGTAGGCCCAGGGGAGCGGCGAGGAGGCTGAGCAAGGCGGGGATCATGATCGTGTCTCTCTGATCGGGGAAACTGCGAGGTGACTTTCCGGGGCAGGACGCCACAGCGACAGGTGCCGGGCCGCCCCCCGAGGCTCGAAGACGCAACCCGGCCGCGGCCCCTGAAGGGAAAATGCCCCCGGTCGCCGACGTTCCTCGCCGCAGCGCTCCTTCGGAGGCCGAAGGTGCGGCGGACGGCGACGGGTGTCCGCGCCGATTCGCCCGGCCTCGAAGGCCTAGAGCGTCGCCAGCTCCTCGCGCGGCGCAGCGCCCTCACGTACCGCGCGGAACTCCAACCGCACGCGCGCTCCGCCCCCCGGCGCCGACTCGATCCAGGCGCGCCCGCCATGGTCGTCCATCGCCCGCCGCACGAGCGCGAGCCCAAGACCGTAGCAGGCGCGTCCTCTTGCCTGTGGGGCCTGTTGGGCCTCCGGGCCCGGAGTCGAGCCGCGACGCATCGGCTCGAACACGCGCTCGCGATCGGCTTCCGGCACGCCGGGCCCCTGGTCGTCGACGGTGACGCGGACCCGGTCGGCGTGGGCCTCGACCTCGATGTCGACCTGCTGCCCGTCGCGGCTGACGCTCAGCGCGTTCGAGACGAGGTTGCGGACGGCCAGGACGAGGGACTCGCGCTCGGCCTCGACCAGCAGGGAGTCCGGACCGTTCAGCCGAAGGCCGAGCTGGCTCCTGCGGGCGCGGTCCATGTCGGGGTGGAGACGAAGGCGCAGCTCGGACATCAGGTCGAAGGTCTCGGCGGCGTAGGGCCCACCGCTCTCGGCACAGAACGCGACGAGGTTGTCGACGGAGCGCGCGAACTCGGTGAGCTCCTGCTCCTGACCCTCGAGGGTCTCGCGATAGCGCTCGACGTCGCGCTCCTTGCGCAGCGTGCTCTGGGCCTGGCTGAGCAGCGCCTGGATCGGCGAGCGCAGCGCGTGGGCCGCGCCCACGATCAAGTGCCGCGAGCGCGACTGGGCCGCTTCGGCCCGCGCGAATCCGGAGTTGATGGCGTCGACCAGGGCCGAGATCTCGCGTGGCGCCCCGTGGGGAGTTGACGCTCCGGCCGGGTCGACCGTGTCGGCGACCTGGGACAGGAGCGCGGACATCCTGCGTCCGAAGAGCCAGCCGGCCAGCGCGGCGATGCCGGCGAAGAGCGTCGCGGCGAGCGCCATCGCGCCGGGGAGCTCGTCCAGCTCCTCGGCCCGGCCGGCCCCGTCGATTCCGACGAGCAGGGTGCTACCGTCCGCGATGGAGACCGATCCCGTCCGCCAGGCCCAGGCTTCCACGTCGTCGGGACGCGCGTGGGCCAGCTCGGACCGACCGGAGAGCACCTCGCCGTCGTCGCGGCGCAGGACGAAGCCCACGCCGAGGTCGTGCCCTTCCTCGACGAGGACCTCGAGCATCGCCTTGGCCTCCGAGGGTGAAGCGCCAGCCAGTTGACTGGCCGCGGCCCTCCCCAGCTCCTCGACCTCCTTGTCGAGCTCGCGGTTCATGTAGGACGAGATCATCCAGTACGAGCACCCCACCAGCGCCAGGAGCAGCACCAGGAGGAGCCCGCCGAACCAGAGCGCCGAGCGCCGCGCGAGCGACCAGCCCTTCACGACTCGCCGCCCTCGCTCAGGCCGTACCCGACCCCGCGCTCGGTGAAGATCGTGGGGCCGCGCGTGGCGCGCAGCTTGCGGCGCAGTCGCGCGACCAGCACGTCGAGCACGTTGCCGCTCTCCGAATCGGGCAGGTCCCAGACCTCTCGCAGCAGCGTGTCGCGCTCGACGGCGCCGCCCTCGGCGCGCAGGAGGATCGCGAGGAACTCGAACTCCTTGGGCGTCAGGTCGAGCAGCTTCCCGCGCAGGTAGGCGCGGCGGCGGATCGGATCCAGCCGCAGGTCGAAGCACTCCGGCACCTCCGAAGGCACCACCCGTTGGAGCGCCACTTCGACGCGGGCCTCGAGCTCGCGCAGATCGAACGGCTTCACGACGTAGTCCACGGCGCCGAGCGCCAACCCGTGCAGCCGTTCGGCGACCTCGTGCTTGGCGGTGAGGAAGATGGCGCGCGTCGTGTCCGCGCGGTCGCGCATCTCGCGCAGCAGGTCCCAGCCGTCACCATCGGGCAGCATCACGTCGATCAGGAGCAGGTCGTACCGCGCGCTCGCAAGCCGTTCACGGGCGGTGCGGAGGTCGCCCGCCTGGTCGCAGTGGTGGCCCTGCTCGACAAGGGCCTCCACGAGCGAGGCCCGGATGCGCGGGTCGTCTTCGATGGTAAGCAGCCTTGCCATGGACTCAGCGTAGCGCCTGCGCACGGCGATCCGGTCAACCTTGCATCCATGCAAGGAACAGGGCGTCGCCGCAAAACGTCGGCGAGCTTGCACACATGTCAGCACCGTGCGCGCGGAACCAGGCCGATACTCCGCGCGTGGAAGGCAACGCGCCGCTCCTGATCTGCGCCGGATTGCTCGCCGCGATGCTCCTGTTCCTGTCGCTTGGGGAAGAGCGTCCGGCGGCGCGGGTCCTGGCGCCTCCGGCGCCGGAGGGCGCCGCCGTTGCACGTCCGGCGGAGGCACCCGTGCGAGCTCCTCACCCGCCCGCGGACCTCGTCGAAGGCCGGCGGCTCGCCGGGCTGACCGAGCAACCGCCCCATGTCGTGTTGTCGAGCGCCGCGCGCGCGACGGCGCGGGTCGCCACCGGGCCCCGCGGACTGCGGGTCGTCGTGCGCGATCACGAGGGGCTTCCGCTCCAAGGCGTCGCGCTGACGGTCGAGCGGCGCGGGGAGTCCGACACCTGGCTCGTCGCGCGCATCGCCAGCACCGACGAGGTCGGCGAAGCGAGCTTCTCGGGACTCTGGGAGGACGCGACCTATCGCGTACGGACGAGCCTGCCCTCGGCGCCGGCGCCGGCGCCGATCGACGCGTCGGGATCAGCGCTCGTCCGGATCTCACTCCGGCGCCCGGCCCCCGCGCTGGTCGAGCTTCGCAGCGTCGAAGGCCACGCCCTCTCCGGCGCGAGGCGGGTGGAGCTTCACGCACCGACGTCCTCGGGGACCGGCATCAGCGCGCTGGCCCCCGCGAGCCGCTTGGGGTGTTGGACGATCCCGCTCGCCGATCGCACCGCGGGACTCCTGCACGTCACCGACAGCCTGGGGAGGCGCTGGAGCGCGCCGGTCGTGCTCGCGCCCGGCGAGACGAGCGTGGCGACCCCGGATGAGCGGTGGGTCGCGATCTCGCGCGCGGAAGCGCCCCGCGCCGGCCGCTCGCGCCGCGTCGAGCGGGATCGCCTGCGCTGGTCCCTGCGCCTCGGAGACGGGCCCACCCGTCGCGGATCGGGGTGGCTCGCACCGAACGGAGGCTTCCATGCGGTCGTCGCGCGGGACGCCGCGCGAGACGTCGGCGGGTGCCTCGAGCTGCGCTGGAACGCGGCGGACCAGGAGCGGCAGCTCCTCTGCGGGTGGCACCCCGACCCAGCGCTCCAGCACATCGAACTGCGCCCCTCGCCGATCGGCGAGCTCTCCTCTCTCTAAACCCGGAACCCCGGACCGCAATGAAACACGTGACCGCACGCCTCGGACTCGCCTCGCTTCTCGTGCTCGCCTCCTGCGACGATGGCGACGACGGCGGCTACGGAGAGGTCGGCCTCGCGGCGCTCGACGCCGAGGTCAAGGCCCCCGCGTCGAACCCCATCACCGATGAGAAGGCCGACCTCGGCCGGCTCCTCTTCTTCGACCCGATCCTGTCCACCGACGGAGACGTGGCGTGCGCGACGTGCCACCACCCGGAGTTCGCGTACTCGGACGGGCTCGCCCTCGCGATCGGCGTCGGCGGCACCGGGCTCGGCCCGGACCGGGTCCCGGGGAGCGAGTTCCCGCACGTCGGGCGCAACGCTCCCTCGCTGCTGAACGTCGGCTTCAACGGGCTGTCCGGTACCGGGGGCGGATTCAACCCGAACACCGCCCCCATGTTCTGGGACCACCGGACGAAGAGCCTCGAAGCCCAGGTGCTGCAACCGATCGCGAACGCCGCGGAGATGCGCGGCAGCTCGCTGCTCGAGGAGGAAGCACTCCCCCAGACGATCGCACGCCTCGCCGCGATCGACGAGTACGTCGAGCTCTTCGAGGAGGCGTTCGGGCCCGGCGGTATCGACGAGACGCGCCTCTCCCACGCGCTCGCCACCTACGTGCGGACGCTGGTCGTGCGCGACTCGCCCTTCGACCTCTTCATGCGCGGCGACGAGAGCGCGATGACCGAACAGCAGCAGCTGGGGATGGAGCTCTTCGACCAGGCCGACTGCAGCGACTGCCACAACGGCCAGATGCTGAGCAACTGGACCCTGCGCAAGCTCGGCGTGGCGCCGCACCCGGACCTCCTCGAAGAGGACGACGGCGCGGGCAAGTTCAACTTCCGCTCCGTCAGCCTGCGCAACGTCGAGCTGACCGCGCCCTACATGCACAACGGGACGCTCGCGACGCTGGAAGAGGTGATCGACTTCTACGCGGCCGGCGAGAGCCTGCATCCAAGCGTCCCGAAGGTCGACATCGAGCCCTTCGAGGCGACCGAGGAGCAGAAGCTCGCGCTGATCGCCTTCCTCGAGGCGTTGACGGACACGAACTTCAACCAGGACGTGCCCGCTTCGGTTCCCAGCGGCCTGCCCGTCCCCGGGTCCGCCGCCCCCTAGCTCGCGTCCGACCGCGGACCCGGGCCGCTGGTCTTCCCGACTTGGCGCGACGGCGGGCCCGGAGTAGGGTGGGCACGAAGCCCGGAATCGGGGTCTGGATGGCCCGAACCGGGCTGACGGTGGAGCATCCGCGCGCTGCTCGAGCTCGACGCAGCGCGCCTACGCCGTTCGCACGAAACGCAACTCGGAAGGGACTCCGTCAATGCAATCGCCCACCTGGTCGGCCACCGCGCTCGCGCTCCTCACCACCCTAGGCGCGGGTTCGGCCGCGGTGGCGTTGGGCCCGCGCTCGACGCCGATCGACGAAGAGCTGCGCGAGCTGGACGGCGAGTGGCTCTACGTCGAGGACGTCACCGACGGTCGCGCAGCGGAGGACCAGGGCCCGCCCATGAGCCCGCGGCTCAGGCTGCGCGTCGACGAGGACGCGCTCGTCTGGGTGCGCACCGATCACGAGGAGCGCATGCACTTCGACGGCTCGACCGTCGAGGTGACCGAGGGGGACAAGATCAAGCGCTACACCGGCACCTGGCAGGACGGGCTGTTCGAGTACGAGACCGAGACCGTCAACGCGTCGGACGGCGCGCGCCTCCTTCTGATGCGCAAGGCCTTCGAGCTCACCCCCGACGGAATGCTGGTACACGTCGCCGTCAACCCGCCGGGCGGATACGAGTCGTCGGCGCTCTACCTCCACCCGGACGACATCGAGTTGCCCAAGCCCGCCAAGGCCACGATCGACGACATGGAGTGGCTGGCCGGCGCCTGGGTCGGAGCGGGCAAGTCGACCAGCGAGGAGCGCTGGAGCCCGCCGAGCGGCGGAGCGATGCTGGCCGTGGCACGCACGGTCCGCGGCGGCAGGATGGTCGCGTTCGAGTACCTGCGCATCGTCGAGCGCAAGGGCGGGCTGGTCTACGTCGCGCAGCCGGGCGGCGGCTCGCCGACCGAGTTCGTGCTCACCGAGCTGAGCGGCACGCGCGCCGTGTTCGAGAACCCGCGCCACGACTCGCCCCAGCGCATCGTCTACGAGCTTGCGGGGGATCGCCTGACGGCCTCGATCGGCTTCATGAAGGGCGGGCGCCCCACCCAGTTCGGGTTCCAGCGCGAAGACGGGTAGCGGGCCGGGCCGAGGAGCGGACGGCGGCTCGCCCGGCGGGCGAGAATTCTCGGATTCCCGCCTAGGATCGGAGTTCCACGGCATCGCCCCTGTGGAACCATGACCGCATCCTCCCATCCCGACGCCGAGAGCCTCCTCGCCCAAGCGGACTGGATCCGCGAGCTGGCGCGGCGGCTCGTCGTCGACGACGCCGAGGCGGACGACGTGGCCCAGGACGCCTGGGTCTCCGCCCTCGAACACCCGCCGAGCGGCCTGCGCTCGCCGCGCGCCTGGCTGACCCGCGTGGTCGCCAACGCGGCGCGGCAGCGGGCGCGTGGCGGGGCGCGCAGCCGGGCCCGCGAGGAGCGGGTGGCCCGCGACGAGGGCCTGCCGTCATCCGCCGAGCTGATGGAGCGCATGTCGCTCCACCGCACCGTCGTCGACGAGGTGATGGACCTGCGCGAGCCCTACCGCTCGACCGTCGTGCTGCGCTTCTTCGACGGGCTCGCCCCGCGTGAGATCGCGCAGCGCGAGGGCGTGCCGGTGACAACGGTGTCGAGCCGGATCACCCGCGCGCTCGCCGAGCTGCGCGAGCGGCTGGATCGCCGCTTCGACGGCGATCGCTCGGCCTGGGTGGCGGGGCTGCTGCCGCTCGCGCGCGGAGCGGGAGGAGCGGCGGCTGCAAGCATCCTGGGGGTAGCTCTGATGAACGCGAAGATATGGGCCGCGGCGGCGGTCGCGGTGGTGGCGGGGATCTGGTTCGTCGCGCGCGGCGAGGGCGAGGCCGCCTCTCCTCCCGATGTCGGGGGCACGACCGCTGCGGAGACGATCGACGCTCCTCCGGGCAGCAGCGCGAGCGACGACCTGGTCGCGGCCGTGGACGATCGGCCGGAGGAGCGGGAGCTGGTCGACGAGGCGCCGGAGCCGCCCGTCGCGGCCGACGTCGCGACGCTGATCCGCGGGCGGGTGGTCGACGCCGACGGCACGGGCCTCCCCGACGCGAGCGTCTGGATCGAGCGCGACCGCGCGATCGAGACCGACCCGGCCGGCGCCTTCGAGCTGCCGATGCCGGAGCGCGAGCGTGCGATCGGAGCCGCGCTCCAGGGCTACACCACCGTGATGGCCGCCTACGCGAATCCACGCCGCGCGAACATGGAGGCGCTCGTCGTGATGGCCCCGCGCCTGACCGTGAGCGGACGCGTCGTCGACGCCGCCGGCGACACGCTGGCCGGCGCGTCGGTGAGGTTCGTCCCCGGCAGCGAGTGGCGAGCGAGCCTCGACCTGATCCTCGACGGCTCGATGCAGCAGGTGTGGTTCCCGCGCTGGAGCGACGACACGTTCGAGCTCGCCGGCGTCCCGCAGCTCCGCGGCGCCCGGATTCGCGCCGCGTTCGAGGATTGGCCGACGGCGGAGATCGAGCTGCCGTCCTACTCGACCGACGACCTCGTGATCCGCATGGTCCCCCCCGCGCCGAAGGGGGACGTGATCCGCGGCCTCGTGCTCGACGAGCTTGGCAAGCCCGTCGCCGACGCGCGGGTCGCGCTCGGCCCCCTGGAGGCGAAGAGCCGCGGCGACGGCACCTTCGAGCTGGAGCGGCCCAAGCGCGGCGGAGCGTCGCTCGTCGCCGCCGCCGCCGGACGACTTCCGGCGCGCCTCGAGGACCCCGCCGGTCCCGACGCGCACGAATGCGGCTGGCCCGCGCACGTCGAGCTGCAGCTCGGCAGCCCCCCGCTAGCGATCGAGGGCGTCGTGCTCGACGCGCAGGGCCAGCCGATCGCCCAGACCGAGGTCTGGATCGACGACCCGACCTACTTCGGCAAGGTCGACGAGTACCTGAGCTTCGTCGAGGCCGTCACCCAGGGCGAGAGAGGCGACCCGCGGAGCGGCTGGACCGACGACCACGGGCGCTTCCGCATCGGCGGGCTGGAGCGGCGGGACTACGTCCTGGGCGCGTTCGAGCTCTCCACCATGCGCGTGATCCACGAGCACAACGTCGCCGCCGGCCGAACGAACGTAGTCCTGCGCTTCGACGACGACGCGCCGAAGACGACCATCACCGGGCGGGTCGTCGATGCGTCGGGCGTGCCGGTCGAAGGCGTCCTCCTCTCGCCAAGCCGGATCCTCTACCGCCGGCGCTACCCATTCCGGGGCATCGAGCCGAGTACGGCCAGCTTCAGCGGCACGGACGTGACCAGCGACGCCGCCGGCCGCTTCGCGTTCGAGTCGATCACCCCCGACATCGAGGCGGTCCACGTCGGCGGTGAGACCGTGCTGCCCGAACGCCACGACCTGCCCGACGGCGCCGACCGCAGCGCGCTGGAGCTCGTCGTGCAGCTCCGCTGCCACCTGCGCGTGGACTCGGTCGGGCCGCACACCTCGGCGACCCGCTTCGCGCTCTACGACGGGGACGGAGACCTGCTCAACGCCTTCGAGTTCGAGGCGCGCAGGGCCCGCTCGATCGTGCGGCTTCCGATCGTCGACGGGAAGAGCTCGGTCTATGCGGCGTCGGACCGCTGCCGTGCGGTCGCGCTGTTCGACGCAGAGGGTCGAGAGCTGGCACGGCAGGGGGTCGAGCTGAGCGGGACCGGCGTGAACGCGATCCGGGTACGGTAGGTAGACCGGGGAGCCGGACGATCGCGGCTCGTCTTCCTCGAGCCTGCGGACGTCGATCTCCGCCTCCTGCGGCTATCCTGATCCCGACCGCACATGACCTCCCCTACCGAGCCTCCCGCCCCTCCCCCGCGCGACCTAGGCGAGCAGCCGCTCGCCCGCCTGATGCACGACCGGGGCCTCCGCCCCGCCGACCTCGTCGCCGCATCGGACGAACAGCTGACGCACAAGATGGTCTCGCGCGCCCTCAAGGGCCGCCGCCTGACCGCCAACACGATGGGCAAGGTGCATCGCGCCTGGAACCTCGCTTCGGAGAGCGAGAGCTCCAGGCACGAGCTCTTCAACTACGAGCCCTAGAGAGCGGCCCTACGGCAGGTTCACCTGCCGTCCGAGCGACGACGCATAGTCGTCAGCGCCCGCCCCGTCCAGGTTGAACGTCTGCAGGAACACCGTCAGCCCCGCCGCCGACGGCGGGATGTTGACCTTCACGATCGCCTCGCCGTTCGCATCGGCGACCGCCGGGGTGAGGAGCAGGAGCGGGATGTTGACGTTGAGCAGCAGCCCGTTGGAGAGGTCGATGGCCGGGACCTTCGAGTGGACCGACAGCGCCAGGAACCCGGTCGTCGCGGCCGGCATGTTGCCGGCGACCATGTAGAAGGCCGCGCCCGGGGTCAGGTTGGAGTGCGCCTCCATCGTGGGAGCCCCCAGCGAGCCCGGCGTGGTCGAGCCGTAGGGCGTGCCGACCAGCGGCGGCTTGGCCGCGACGATGTGGTCGAGCTTGGTCTCGACGTCGGAGCCGAAGGGGCCGCTCGTCGTCAGCGAGACGGTGTAGGTGCCCGGCAGGTCGTAGTCGTGCGTCGGGTTCTGCAGGCTCGACGTACCGCCGTCGCCAAAGGTCCACGTCCAGGTGTCGACCGTGCCGCTGGAGAGGTCGGTGAAGTCGACCGACAGGGGCGCCTCGCCGGAGGCGACCGAGGCTCCGAACGCCGCGACCGGCGCCGGGTCCGCGCACGTCGTCGTGAACACCTGGAAGGCGTCCACCGCGGCTTCGACGATCGAGCCGGAGCCCAGGTCGGACGCGATGAAGCGCACCTGGACGTTCGCGGTCGGCGTGATGAAGTCCGCGACCTCGAACTCGTGATAGAACCAGCCGCCGCTCGCCTCGGAGCCGCCGGGGCCGACCGTCTCGACATCGACCCAGGTCGAGCCGTCGCCGGTGATCTCGACCTCGAAGACGTCCGCACCCGGGCTCGCGCCGGTGGTGTTCGAGTACCAGCGCTGGTACGAGATCCGCGCGCTCCCCGCCGAGAGGTCGATGACCGGCGACACCAGGGTCGTGCTGCCGCCGTCCACGTCCTCCTCGCCGAGGCTTCCGCCGGACGAGCCCTGGCCGGTGAAGTAGCAGAAGCCGTCGTCCTGGCCGGCCGAAGGCTGGGCCGCGGTCCCGAGCGGGCCGCCGCGCTCCCAGACGCCGGTGGTCGCATCGTCGCCGGCCACGCCGGCGGTCCAGCCGAGGTCGCCGGTGAAGGTGTCGGCGAAGCTCACCGTCATCACGCCCACCTCGGGGGCGAAGGTCTCGGTCGACACGAGGCCGAGCGTGGCGTCGGTCATGCTGAAGAAGAACTCCGGCTGGTCGGCGCACGCCGGGGCCGGCAGGTCGGCGGTGTACGCGCCTCCGCCGGCGTCCGTCATCGCCAACACCTGGAAGCTCGCCGCCGGATCGAAGCGGTAGTTCAGGTCGACCGTGCCGACCGGCGAGCCGACCACGTCCAGCGTCAGCGACGTCGGGACGTCCGGCGGGACGACCGTGGGCGGCGACGTCGTCATCCCGACCAGGAGCGGCAGGCAGTTGTCGACCTGCGGCGCGATCAGGTCGACGACGAGGGGATGGAAGTAGGTCGTGATGTTGGCGAGGCCGCCGGAGCACTGATGGCAGTAGCTCATGATCGTGCCATCGTTGATGCAGCCGCCCGACGGACAGGTGTCGATCGGCGGGCTGTAGTCGTGCGTGTGCGGGCTGCCGAAGTTGTGCCCCAGCTCGTGCGCGATGACCATGAAGTCCCAGTTGAGCGGCCCCTGCACGACCGGGAAGGCGACCGAGCCGTCGATGTTGGCGCTGACGCCGAAGTTGAACTGGTCCCCCACGTCGCAGAGCACCGAGACGTAGGCGATCCCGCCGCCGAGCGACGCGCCGGAGATGAAGTGCCCGAGGTCCGCCGGCACGGGCAGGTTGCCCTGCCAGGCCGCGACGAACTCGTCGAGCATCGCGCTGGTGCTACCGCTCACGTCCGGCGTCGACCACGGGTCCGACGAGGTGGTGTAGAACTGCAGATAGGGGTAGTTGAGCTGCGTGCGGTGCTGCTCGGCGTAGCGATCGCTGATCGCGCCGAGGAGCGTCGTCATGTACGCGGTCTCGGCGCTGAGGCTCCCGCCGAAGACCTGGTTCAGCTGGTAGTCCGTCTCGACCGCGATGTCGCAGCCGTAGAGCTCGATCGTGCTCGCCGCAAGGAAGCCGGGCGCTCCGCCGGAGCCCCCCGACGGAATGCCGTCGAGCTCGTCGCGCCCGAGCTCCGCGACCGACTCGGTGCCGCACTCGAACTCGAACGACTCGCCGAGCCGGCGCAGGTCCTCCTCGGAGGCGAGGATCGAGTAGCCGAGCTCCCACGCCCCGGTCTCGTCGGGCTGGGGCAGCAGGTGCGCAAGCGTGCCCGCCGTCCGGATCCAGCCGCGCGTGCCGGCGCGCGAGAAGGAGACCAGCGCCTCGGAGGACGAATCGCCCGCCACACGTCCCTTCCACACCGTCAGATCGAGGCCGTCCAGAAGATCCGGCCGCGCGACGCCGTCGACCCGGAAGCCGAACTCGATGTCCTCGATCGCGATGCGCGTGAGCTCGAGCTCGACCGCGGCTCCGCCGGGAAGCGGCACCCCGCTCATGCGCACGTCATCGCGCGCGGTGAGCGCGCGGATCGCGTCGAGGTCGGGACGGTAGAGCGGCAGCTCCGCCCCCGCATAGCGACCGCCGTCGGTCAGCGGGAAGTCGACGGACTGGGCGCCGAGCGGCGCGGTGAGGAAAACGAGACCTGCGGCGGCGGAGGCAAAGGGATGGGGGTGCATTGCGGTCCGGGGCGGGGGTTCGCGGGATGTGGGGCCTCGAGCCTATCAGACCGGCACGAAAGGCCGGGGGCGCTCGCCGACCGATCCCGGTTGCGCTGGCGCTGTGCCCCTTATCGGGCGTGAGGACCCGCCGCGTATACCCGTTTCGGTCTCTCGCTTGGCCGCAGTGGTCCGGGGCCGCAGAGAGCCGGGGCCCCGGGCTGCGCGCTCGCCGGGCAGGCGAGCCCTGCTCTTCGGGCAGCTGCGCGACGGCGTCAGCGGGCTCCCGAGCTCGGCCTGGAAGCCGACGTCTTCGGGCGTCCTCGGCCCTACGGTGCAAGCGGGTAGGAGCCGGGTGGGGTCATTGCAAGCCCTTGGTAGGCCGCAATAGAGTGGGACGAAGTCTCCCATCCTCCCCCCCAGCGAGCGCCGCCCGAACGATGATGCCGCCCATGACCGACACCTGCCGCTTCCTCCTCCGTCTGCCTCTGCTCGCCACCGCCTGCTTCCTGCTCACATCGCTCACCGCGGGGCAGAATCTCCTTACGAACGGCGACGCGGAGCAGGCCGACCTGACGGGCTGGACCGCTTCGCCCGAGGTCTATGTGACGGCCAGCCAGTCCCAGTCCCTCCAGACCGTGACGCCCTTCGAAGGCAACTTCTTCTTCAGCCTCGCCGCGCAGCCCGGCACGTCGGGATCGATGATCCAGGGCGGAACCAGCGGCTTGACCGCGAGCTCGCTGGTCCTGAGCGGCCGCTTTCAGGTGGAGTACACCGACGAAGGCGAGGGCATCATCCGCCTCTTCGAGAACGACACGCTCCTGACCTCCGCGACGACCGGGAGGCTGTCCGGTCGGAGCGAGGTGTGGATCCCGTTCTCCGTCGCGGTCTCCGTTCCGCCGCAGACCACGCGGTGGGAGGTCGAGCTGGCTGGCTTCCTCATGAATGGTTCGTTCGTGAACACGTTCTACGACGGAGTCGTCCTCGAGTCGGCGGACTGCCCCGCCGTCGCGGCCACCGAGACCGCACGCGCGGGCACCCCACCGAACCCGAACGCCCTCTTCGCCGGCGTCACCTCGGGCCCGGTCCTCGGCCAGGTCTGGGACCCGTTCATCGACCACACCGCTTTCCTGCCCAGCGCTAGCTTCGACTTCCTGGCCATCACCGCGACCTCGCTCAACGTGGACCTGGGCGCGCTGGGCACGCTGCTCTGCGATCCGTCGAGCACGGTCAGCATCCCGTCCGTCGCAGCTGGCGCGCCCTTCGCCGTCTCGATCCCGAGCGACTGCATGCTCGCGGGGCTGTCGTTCTGCAGCCAGGGCGCCTCGCTCGACGCGCTGGGCTCGATCCGCCTGACGAACGCGCTGGACATCACGGTCGGGACGTTCTGACGGGACGAAGCCGGCGTCGCTAGCCTCCCGTGCCGGGCAGAGGGACCAGCCCGGACGGGGCCTGATCCCCCGCCGGCAGCTCAAAGGCGCCGAGGTCGACGACAGGCGCGGGTCCGCAGGTACCGGGCGCCGCCGTGCAGTCCGCGGCCGACGGGACCTCCAGCGCTCGCCGGCGGCCGTCGTGGTCGTGGACGAGGCCGGCCTCGAGCGCGACCGCGTTCTGACCCGCGTCGATGCCGGGCGAGCTCGCGACGAGGTGCAGATCCTCCTGGGCCGCGTCGCGGTAGTGCGGCGCGGCGAGCAGGTCGCCGACTCCCGCAGCCGCGGGCGCGGGCTGGCCGCCGTGCCAGAGGTTGTGGTGGAAGTCGATCTCGGCCATCGAGCCGAGGAGCAGCGTCAGCGCGGCCGTGCGGGTCTGGTCGAGCACGTTGTTCGCGAAGAGCGAGTCCGCGTGGCCGGCGTCGGCGTCGATCTTGAGCAGCGCCGAAGTCGAGCCGTGCGCCGTGTTGTTCACGAAGCGCGTGGTGCGCAGCCCACCGCCCATCTGGTAGCTGCCGTAGTAGAAGGCGTGCCGGCCGCCAATCAGGACGTTGTTCGCGATCACGTTGTCCGCCGACGGCAGGTACACGCCGTAGTCCTCGTTGGCGATCTGGACGCAGACGGCCGGCTCGCCGAAGCGGAAGAAGTCGGGGTTGCCGGTGGTCGTCGCGACGTTGCCGACCAGGCGGCAGCTCGACGCGTTGTCGAGGTAGAGCTGCACGCTGAAGTTGTCGTAGAGCGTGTTGCCCTCGGCCGTGCAGTCCTCCGAGAGGTAGAAGCCGAGGCCTTCGCCCTGGTTCTCGAAGATCGTGTTGCCGCGCACGACGACGTTGCGCGCGACGCCCGCGCCCATTCCATAGCCCCAGCCGCCGCCCAGCGGGTGCCCCTCGTTCATCAGCACGCAGCGGTAGCCGACGTTGCCTTCGATCAGGATGTCGCGGATCGGATCGGACACGGTGTTGGTTCCGGCGTAGATCGCGCTGTTCCAGCAGTCGTGCACGGTGTTGCCGACGATCTCGATGTCGTGCACGAACGAGCCCGGACCGTAGAGGCTGATCCCGGTGAAGGCCGAGTTGCACACCTCTAGACCCTCGACGCGCCGGTAGCTGGCGGCGATGTTGATCGCGTTGGTGCCGGGGTCGAGGTTCGCGCCGTCGATCACCGCCGTCTCGCCGGGGTAGGAGCGCAGCGTGATCAGCTGCCCGGGCAGCCCCGAGGCGCCCAGGCCCAGCCCCCAGGGCGGCGGCGCGTAGACTCCACCGCGCAGGAAGATCGTGTCGCCCGGTTGCGTCGCCGTCTGGACCGCCTTGTAGGGCGTCTTGAACGGCAGCGCCTTGGTGCCCGGCCAGAAGTCGTTCCCGTTGGTGGCGACGTAGTAGTCGGTCGCGCGGGCGGAGCTGGCCAGGAGGACGAGCGCGGAGATGGCGTATACCAGGGTCTTCATGGGCGAATGCCGGCGCGGCCGGATCCGGTCAGGCGGGCGAGGGCGAGCGCGGCCAGCTCGTCGGCGAAGTCGCGCTCGTCTCCGACGACGGCAAGCGCGACGGAGCGCGAGGTCGGCAGGAAGGAGTCGCGGCAGATGGCGGTGAGGAACGAGAAGGTGGTGAGCGCCGCCTCGCTCGAAGCACCGCGCGGCTCAAAGAAGCGCGCCACCCGGTCGAGGAAGCGCTGGCGGACGGCCAGCATCTCGTCGGTGACGCTGTCCGGATTGCTCCGCCGCTCCAGCCAAACCACCCGCAGCAACCCGCGGTTGCGCCGGTAGACGGCCACCAGGTAGCGGCACAGCAGGCGCAGGGTCGCGTCGAGCTCGCGCTCGTCGAAGCGCTTCGGATCGAGCACGGCGATGGACAACGCCTCCGCACGCTCGACGTAGCGCGTGTGGAGGAACGCGAGGAAGGCATCCTTGCCCTCGAACCGCGCGTAGAAGCTGCCGACCGACACGCGCGCGCGCTTCAGGAGCAGGCTCAGGGGCAGGGATTCGAAGGAGCGCTCGCGCAGAAGGGCCTCGGCTGCAACGACGAGGCGCTCGAGGGCGGCGCGGCTGCGGGCCTGAAGCGGAGGGCTGATGCGGGAGGAGCCAGACACAAACTAGAACATACGCTCCACTTCAGGGAGCGCGCCACCCACTTCTCTCAACCTCCTATTCCGCAGAGGTTTACAACCACGTCCGGCAGCCCCCCACCGAGGGCGCATGGAGAGGAATCCTCTCTCCGCACAGCACAGGGTCCGCTCAGAAGAGCTTCTTGCGCAGGTTGCGCAGATGCCGGGCGCTGATACCCAGGTAGGCGGCGGCGTCCTCGAGCTTGGGGAAGCGAGCCAGCGCTGCCTGGACTCCCAGCCGCGCGCCGTAGTCCCGCCACTCCTCGAGCGTCTGGCAGCCCGACGCGTCGCGTGGAGCGCCGGTGTCCAGCGTCGTCATCGGGTCGAGCCCGTTCACGAACGCCTCCGCCGCGTGCTGCAGCCGGCGCACGCCGCCGGGCCACGCCGAGTGGCGGATCTGCTTCTCCAAGCCGCGCTTGATCGGAGGCTTCGGGACACCCAACTCGCGCGCGAGGACCTCGACGAAGTAGTAGAAGAGCTCAACCACATCTCCGTCGCGTTGGGACAGCGCGGGCATGTCGATCCGCGAGCCCACCAGGCGATGGAACAGGTCCGCGCGGAACGTCCCGTCCTCCATCATCGCCTGCAGGTTGCGGTTGGTGGCGGTGATGACGCGCACGTCGACATCGATCTCCTTGCTGCTGCCGAGGCGGAGGACGCGGCCCTCCTGAAGCACCCGCAGGAACGCCGGCTGGTGCTCCGCCGCCAGCTCGCCCACCTCGTCGAGGAAGAGCGTGCCGCCGTGGGCGGTCTCGAAGTGCCCCTTGCGGTCCGCGAGCGCTCCGGTGAAGGAGCCCTTCAGGTGCCCGAAGAGCTCGCTGTGCAGGATCTCGCCGGACAGGCCTCCCAGGTTGACGGGGACGAAGGGCCCGTGGCAACGGGGGCTGAGCTCGTGCAGCCGGCGCGCGGCTAGCTCCTTGCCCGTGCCCGTCTCGCCGGTGATCAGGACCGGGAGCGTGGTCGGCGCGAGCTGCTCGATCCGCAGCCGTACGTCCTCCATCGCGCCGCTCGAGCCGACCAGGACCGTCCCCGACCGGCCGGCCGCCTCGCGCGCGTCGAGGACGCGCGCGCGGCGGTCGATCCCGCGCTGAATCTCCCGCGCCAGCTCGTCGACCTCGACGTCCCGCGGCAGGTAGTGCGCAGCGTGCTCCTCGTAGGCATCCTTGGCGCCCAAGAAGTCGGGCGACGAGGTGATCAGCAGCACCGGGATCTCCCCATCCACGCCCTTGACCTCCTTAAGGAAGTCGAGCCCGCTCATGTCGGGCATCAGCACGTCGGTCACGACGACGCCGCGGAAGGAGGCGTCGAGGACCTTCATGGCCTCGCACGCCGACAGGAAGGTCTGTACCTCGAAGCCGCGCTTGCTCAGGGCCGCGGAGGCGAGCTCGAGGTTCTCGCGCTCGTCGTCGACGTAGACGACCGGGGCGTTGCTAGGTTCCATCGCTGAGCTCCTCTCTGCGGGGGAAACGAAGTTCAAAACGCGCGCCACCGTCGGCGCCGTTCCGGGCCAGGGTCGACCCTTGGAAGTCGTTGGCCATGATCTCCTTGCACAAGGCGAGGCCCAGGCCACCGCCCTTGTCGCGCCGGGTGTAGCCAAGCTCGAAGAGCTGGGCGGGATCCGCGAGAGCCTTGGGCAGGCCGGGCCCGGTGTCGCTCACGACGACTTCGACCCAGCGCGCGCCCGCGGCGATCGACACCTCGACCACGCGCTGCTCGGAGCCCGCGTCGCGCATCACCAGCGCCGCGTTCTCGATGAGGTTCATCAGGACGACGATGGCTCGCCCCTGGTAGCCGAACACACGGCCCACCTGCTCGCCGCCCCGAAACCGCAGCTCGGCGCCTAGTCCCGTCAGCAGCGACGTCGTCAGGAGCGCGGCATCGCGCACCGCGTCGCTCATCCAGAAGTTCTCCTCCTCCTGCTTCTCGGCCAGCGCGAAGCGGCGGAAGGCGCCCATGTAGCGATCGAGCAGCGAGGAGACCTCGCGCGCGACCCGCACGGTGCGCTCGACCGACGCGGGGTCGTCGTCGTGAGCGTCGACGGCGCACTTCAGCCGAAAACCGGGCTGGCCGAGGGCGTGGACGATGCCGCTCAGCAGCCGGCCGGAGGCGTTGAGCCGCGTCGCCCTCAGCCAGCGGTGGTCGGCGGTGCGGTCGGTCAGAGAGTGGACGCGGTAGTTCGTACCCTCGATCGCCGCGACGGAGATCGAGACGAAGACCTCCGAGCCGTCGCCTCGCACGCGGCGGGCGTAGGGAAGCCTCACGACGCGACCCTCTTCCAGCACGGGCCGGAGGGCGTCTTCTTCGTATCTCTCGAAGCTCTCTCCCTCGGGCAAGAAGTCGGCGATCGACCGTCCGGTGAGGTGGTCGCGGTCCAGCCGATACATGTCGAGGAGCGCCTCGTTCGCGTCCACGACCTCGCTCTGCGCGTCGGTGACGGCCAGGCCGTCGGGAACGCAATCCCAAAGCGCGCTTCGGAAGTTGGCCTCCTGCACGACGCGCTTGGCGAGCTCGTCGAAGGCGTTGGCGATACGCCCGATCTCGTCGTTCGAGGGATCCCGTATCAGCTCGGCGCTGAGCTGCTCGTGGCGGATCTTGCCCGACGAGGAGTACAGCTGCTCGTTCAGCGCCCTGGCGCTCCGCTCGAGCCGGCCGACGCGCGCACTCACCCCCGCCATGATCGCGAAGGTGAAGGCAAGGAACAGGCCGATCGGCCAGAAGGGCCCCGTCGCCAGCAGCTGGTCGGCGCTCTGATCGAAGAGGATCCCCGAGCCGATCCAGAGTCGCTGTGGGCCTTCGAGCCGAACCGGATCCTCGATGTAGAACCGCGCGTCCAGCCCCCGAACGTAGATGAGCTTGTCCTCGTACGGCCCCACGCGTCCGTCCTCCATCAGGCTCGGCCACCTGATGTTGAAGAAGCCTTCCCCGTCGTTCTGGACAGCCGTGTTGACCATCTGGACGAGCGCGCGCCCATCCTCACGCTTCTCCTCCCGCAGGCTCCACGCGTTCTGCCCGAGGAGCCTCTTCATCTCATGATGCACGACCCAGCACTCGCCATCGGAGTCCCCGGGGGCGGCCGTCGGATCCAGCGTGTAGAGAAAGTAGTAGCCCTGCCCGTCGTCGAAGAGCTCGTCGTCCAGGAGCTCGCGGATCCGCCCGAAGTCCTCGGCCGACAGCGGCTTGCTACGCGCTCGATCGACGGCGTCCTGCTGAGCCTTCGACGGTTGTTGCGGGAACGCGTCGTCCGACGCCAGCCGTTCGAGGTTCAGGCGCTCGACCTTGCGCTCCACTCGCTCGGCCACCTGGTCGACGCGCATCTTGATGAGCTTCCGATCGATGTCCTCCACCGAGAAGGAGTCTTGGGCGACGTACACCGCCGCCACGGCGAGCGCGGCGGCGAGCAGCAGCTTGTTGCGGATGCTCATGGGGCAAGGAGATGGGGACTCGAAGCGCTGTGGGCAATCGACTCTATCCAACGTTCGCCGATCGGTTGCGACGGATATGGGCGGCACGACCCTGGGAGTGTGGAAGCGGCACACGCGAATCGGAACGATGCTTCAAGCGACCGGAACCACGATTCCGGTTTCGCATCGCCTCCCTCACTCAGGGAACGCAGGGCGGGCTCGCGCGCGCCAGCCGACCTCAAAGAAAACTTTCGCCGCCGTGGCTGACTTTCACGTACTCCCGCAGCGGCGCGACGTCGCTCGCCGACGAGCAGCGGCCGGCGTAGGCCACGAAGCGGTCGGGGCGCACGAGCAGCAGGCTCTGGTGGTCGAGCCCGAGGGCGCGTGCCTCCGCGGGGTCGAGCTCGCGCAGCGCGAGGATCGCCCGGTAGTCGCGCACCAAGCGCACGACGGCGGAGGAGATCCCGCCAGCGACGGCCAGTACGTACCGGCCACCGCCCGGGTCGTGCAGGCGCGAGCGCGTCAGCCGCCGCCCCGCTGCCGGCGGCCCGTCGGGCTCGACGCCGTAGGCGGCCGCCAGGCCCGCCAGCCGGCGCGGCAAGGTGTGCGCGAGGAACGCGCCTCCGCGCGCCGACGGGAGGAAGCGGCGCAGCGGGCCGCGCGGGTCGCGGTCGAGCCGGGCGATCACGCGCGTCATCGCGTCGGTGGACGCGCGGACGCCTTCGGCGTACGGGCGCCGCTCGCGCTCGTAGCCGTCGAGCAGGGCCTCGCGCGCCAGCCCGCGCTGGCAGAGCGCCAGCCGCCACGCCAGGTTGTAGGCGTCCTGCACGCCGGTGTTCATCCCCTGCCCGCCGATCGGGCTGAAGAGGTGCGCCGCGTCGCCCACCAGGAAGACGCGGCCCTTCCGGAAGCACCCCGCGAGGCGGTTGTAGAAGCGCGCGCTCGTGCTCCACGTGAGCTCGCCCAGCTCGATCCCGGCGAGGCCGATGCCGTGCAGACGCCACAGGAAGTCCTCGCGCCGCCAGACGCGCTCGGGGTCGAAGCGGCCGCGGTCCTGGACCACGACGCGGTGGAGCGTGCGGCTGAGCGGGATCAGGATCCCGAAGCGCTCTTCGTCGACGAAGTACCCCCAGCGCCCCTCGCGCCCCGGCCAGCGCACCGGCGCGTCGCACATCGCGAAGTACATCGGGTAGTCGTGCCCCTCAAAGGGGATGCCGGCCAGCCGGCGCACGGCGCTGCGCGCTCCGTCGCAACCGACGACGTAGGCGTAGGGACGCCGCGTGCGCCGTCCCGCGTCGTCTTCGGTCGTGGCGATCACGCGGTCCGCGCGAGCTTCCAGGTCGACGAGCGCGGTCCCCTCTTCGACGCTCCCCCCCAGCTGGGCCAGGCGGGCCCGCAGCAGGCGCTCGGTCTCGTACTGGGGCAGCATCGCGAAGAAGGGATAGCGGCTGGGGATCCCGGCCAGCGACACGTCGTGGAGCTCGCGCCCCTTCCAGAAGATCTGCACCGCGTCGTTGAGGCGGGCGGCGGCCAGGGCGGCCTCCACCAGCCCGAGATCCTCGAAGAGCTCGAGCGTCGAGCTCGAGAGGCTGAGGGCCTTGGAGAGCTGGTGTACGCCGCGCCGGCGCTCGATCAGGCGGTGGGGTACGCCGGAGCGCTGCAGGTGCACAGCGGAGGTCAGGCCAGAGGGCCCTCCTCCGACGAGCAGGATCGGAAGCATGCTTGCCTCTCTTTCAGCGGGTGGGAACGACGGGCCAGCCGCGCCGATGCGCCTGGCGCTCGAGGCGCGGATCGCCGGCGACCACGCGCGGGTGTCCGACCGCCTCGAGCAGGGGCAGGTCGGACAGGTGATCGCCGAAGGCGTAGCAGCGCCCGGCGTTGGCGCCGGTGCGCTCCAGAAACGCTTGCGCCGCGCGGAGCTTGCCCGCGCCGATCGTCTGCGGCGGCAGGATGCGGCCGGTGTAGATCCCGGCGCGGACCTCGACCCGGGTCGCCAACACGTGGTCGACACCGAGCCGCCGGGCGATCGGGCGCAGGATCTCGCGCGAAGAGCCGGAGACCAGCACCGGCTCGACGCCACGTCGCCGCAGGTCCTCGAGGGCCGCGACGACG
>JBCCGI010000049.1:0-60599 GCA_039029355.1 Planctomycetota bacterium | reverse complement strand
GGTAGATTGAAGTCTTGAGCACTTGCGTACTTTCTGTCAAAGACACATACGTACATAGCGACATAGAGTTGATGAAGGAAATGTCTGATACCACGCTCAAGGAGAAGTCAACAGGAGTGAGGAGTTAACTACATCCCCCACTGCTCGCCCTTTATGTAGGCTACCCCCAACCATAACACTATGCCTTAACACATACATCTAAGGCATAACAAGAGACAGCATTCAGCTTTCCTAGATACCAATCATTTCTAGTAGTACTTGGCGTAGCTCTCACTAGCTTCAATAGTACTCTGTGTAGCGCCGACCAGCTTCCTTGGTACTATGGCGTACCAAAACTGTACCGGCATGATGGCGACGAATCCGATGAGCAGAGCGATCCACTTCAAGCATGTTTTGATGACTCGCATGGTCTTATCGGGCGAAATTCAGGTCCGTCGGCATGTCGATGCCGCGTTCGGCGAGCGCTTCGGGAAGCATCTCCATCATTTGCTCGAGGACGTCGTTGGGGGCGCCGGCAATGAACCAGGCGAGGACTTCGAGAAACTGGTCAGGGTGACGATCCATCCATTCTTCAGCCACCTCCCCCTTGGCTCGCATTTTGGCTCGCGGTTCCATGTCCACCTCGTCCAACCAGGCGGCCGCTGAATGGATTTCCTCCCCGGCGATGGCCTCGGCGACCTCCGAAATGGTTCGATCCCGCAAGGATCCGGGCGGAGCCTCTTCGAGGGCTTTGAGAATGGGTGAGGGATCAGCGCTTTCGCGAACCGCATCGCGGATCCCGAACAGCGCCCCCCGTTCGTCCTCCGCCGAAACCTGGGCCAGAGCTTCGATCGCCGCCATTGGATCGTGTCGGGCCCATCCGTTGAACGCCACCGCGAACGACGTAGGACCCGCCGCTCTCGCCGGGCCAGGACGCGAGCTCGTCCAGGCTGCGGAAGCCCGCGGCCTCAAGGCGCGCGGCCACCTCGGCGCAGGCGTGGTACGGGGTCGGGGCGGCGTCGATGAACGCGATCAGGTCGCGCGCGGCGCTCGTGTCGTTCGCTTGGGGGGTCATCGCCCGGATCCTACCGGGAGAGCCCGCGCGCGCCTAGCCGAGCAGCCCCAGGGCGCGCGGCAGCACCCGCGCGCGAACGCGGCGCGCGGGGCGGTCCTCGCCGTCGAGCGTGATGGTGGCGCCCTCGGGCAGCGTGAGCTCGATCTCGCGCAGCTTGCGCAGCTCGACGCCCGGCACGCCGAGGTGGCGCCCGCGCAGCGCGCCGACGAGCACGCGCGCGAGCCCGAGCCGGCCTTTGCGGCGCACCTCGAGCACGTGCAGGAAGCCGTCGTCGAGCTCGGCCGTGGGCGAGAGCGGAATGCCGCCGCCGGTGTGCCGCGTCAGGCAAGCCGCGCCGAGGATCGCGTCGGCCATCCCGCCGGCGAGATCGCCCGGCGGCGGCCAGCCGCCGCGCGCGATCTCGACCAGCGCGGCCGCGACGTAGCGCGCGCCCCCCAGCCGCCGCAGCCGCTCGGCGCGGCGGTTGATCCACGCCGAGGCTCCCCAGCCGATGACGTGGAAGGCGTGCACGCGCTCGCCGTCGAGCTCGACCTCGGCCAGGTCGATGGCGCGCCGCTCCCCCGTCGCGATGCGCTCGACCGCGTCCGCCACGCGGTGCTGGCCGTGGTCGCGCGCCAGCGAGTTGCCGGTCCCGCACGGCACGACCGCCAGCGCCGGCGCCTCCTCGCCGCGTGCGACCAGGCCCGCGACGATCCCGTGCAGCGTGCCGTCGCCGCCGACGCCGCACACCGCGTCGCTCGGCCCGAGCTCGGGGTCGGCGGCGAGCCGGGCGAGGTCCGCCGCGCTCGCCGCCACCTTCGCGCGCGCCTCGACGCCGCGGCCGACCAGCGCGCGCGCCGCCTCCTCGGCGACGCGCAGCGCCTTGCCGCGCCCCGCCGCGGGGTTCGCGACCAAGAGGATCCGTCCGGGCGTCATGCCTGGAATCCTAGCTCCTGGGTCAGCGGGCGCGCAGCTCCTTCACCGCCGCGTGCTCTTCGAGTCCCAACGCCGCGACGACCGCGTCCAGCTCACGCTCCCCCACCCAGCGCGCCCAGTCCGCGAGGCACTCCACCGGACTGTCGAAGGGGCCGGTGCGGCCGATCTGCGAGCAGATCTGCGACAGGTTGTTCTGCACCTGCCGGTCGGCCGAGACCTTGCCGTGCTTCCAGCACCAGAGGCGCCAGCGCATCAGCGTGTCGTACACCTCGGCCGCCTCGGCGCCCGACCAGGGCGCGGCGGGCAGGAAGAGGCTGCCGCCGTCCCACGGCACGCGCTGGGCCTCGGCGTCGAAGCACAGCTGCGCGAGCAGCGCGTCGGTGACCGCGGGGCTTCCGCCCTGGCGCGCGAGGGTGGCGAGCCAGCCGGCCGCCTGGCGGCGAGAGCTGTCGCTGTCCGCGCCGAGCGCGCGGGCGACGAGCGGCTCCGGCCCGACGCGTTCGAACGCGGCGGCGATGGCGGTCGCGACCGACGGATGCGGCGCCAGGACGTGGAGGTTGAAGAGCGCCTTCGCGTCCGCCTCGGCTTCGCCCGACACCAGCCCGGGGATCCGGTCGGCGATCCAGCGCATCACGGCCGGCTGCAGCGGGCCGCGGCGGCGCACGTTGAGCTCCAGCTGCTCCGCGAAGAGCTCCTCGGGGGTCCGCGCCTGGAGCCGGTTCGCCCGCCGCCAGAGCCCGTCGAGGTCGCGCGCGCCGCGCAGATAGGCCGCGCCGGTCCAACCGCGCACCAGGGCGTGCCCCGTCGTGCGGTGGATGTTGAGGAGCGCCTCCTCGGCGGCCTTGTCCGGCAGGTCGGCCAGCGCGACGATCGCCCAGCCACGGGCGAGCAGATCGGCCTCGGCGTTGGCCGCCAGCTCGATGAGCGGCGCGGCGACCGAGGGCGCGTCGTCTTCCCGCGGGGCGGGCGCCGCCCCAGCGTGCGCGCCGGCCAGGACCAGCACCACCGCTCCGGCGGCCGCCGCCAGCGGGCGCCGCCGAAGACCGGCGGGGAGCGCGGAGACGCGCCGCCGCGCGAGTGCCGTCAGCCCCAACAGCGCGCCGCCGGCGACCGCCAGCCCCCACGGGCCGTGCAGCGGCGGCGCGGGCGGCCGCGACCCGCCGGTCGGCGCGCCGGGCACCACGCTGCCGCGGTAGAGGAAGCCCGTCCGCTCGGGCGCGGGGCCGCCCTCGGCGGCGTCGTACACCTCGGGGCGGTTGAGCGAGTCCGCCATGCGGAAGTCGTCGAAGCGCAGGTTGTCGGCCGCGAGCACGTCGCGGTCGAAGTCGCCGTCGATCACGGTCAGCGTCATGCCGTTCAGGTCGGCCAGCGCCTCGTGCGCGGCGCCGTCGAGCTCGGAGCGCAGCGCCGCGGCGTGCAGCTCATCGATCTCCATGCCGCGCAGGCCCAGGCGCTCGGACACCTTGAGCAGCTCCTTCTCGCGCGTCTCGAAGGCTCCCTCGAGCGCGTTGCGGCGCACCGCCTGAAGATCGGCGGCGATCAGGTCCTTCGCGGGCCCGTTGAAGGGCTCCGGCCGGCGCCGCGAGCGCAGTCCGTGTAGCACGCTCGAGTCCGGCACCCAGACGGACGACGGCGAGAGCACGCGCAGCGGAAGCAGCTGGGTCAGGTTCGCGAACACCCTGTGACCGGGAAGCTGCCGCACGACGAGCGACGTCGGCAGGTTGCGCACGCGCTTCGGGCCGTCGGTCAACAGATAGATGATGTTGTGCAGCTCGCCCTCGTTGAAGGCCGAGAGGCGCATCGGCACGACCAGCTCGTCGGTGCGGAAGCGGAACGACATCGCCTGCACCGCGCCGTCGAAGGTCGCGCCCGTGGGCAGCGTCGGGTCGACCTCGCGCAGGCCGGGCCGCGGCTCGACCTGGGGCATCGCTCCCACCCGCGCCTTGACGGCGACGAAGCACCAGCCCTCGCGGACATACTCGTCGCACACCTCGTTCATCCCCGTCGGGTAGCGGTAGCCGTGGGCGGTCATCCAGCGCTCCAGGGCTTCGGCGCTGCCGGCGCTGAGCACGGCGACGTCGTACATGCCGACCGCCTCCTCCTTGATCACCTCGACCTGGTAGTCGAGCGAGTCGGCGCGGAGGGCGCGGACCTCGGCTCCGAGCGAGAACAGCCGGCGCTGGACCCGCAAGTCGTGCACGACCTCGGGCGGATCGACCGCATAGGCCAGCGCCTCGAAGATCCCGTCGGGCGCCTTCTTGATCGCGGGCGGCGACGGGAACGGGATCAGCATGCCGAACTCGTCCACGCGGCCGGAGAAGGCCGGGCGGATCGCGATCGACTCGATACCGTCCTTGTAGAACACGTAGGTGCGCTGGGCGCCGACGCGCGTGATCGGCGGCCGGCCGTCGGCCATCGTCAGGATGGGCGGGACCAGCCCGCACGGGTCCGCGGCGGCGACGGCGGCGCTGAGCACGGCCGCGAGCAGCGCCGGGATGGGCACCAGTCGTTGAAAGTTCATCTCTAGACCTCCTGCAAAGAAATCCGAAGCTCGACCCGCGCGGGGCCGGCGTCCTCGCCATCGCTCAACCAGATCGAGGCGAGCTCACTCCACCCGCCCCCCGACTCGACGACCGTGAACCACGGTCCACCCGCGTAGTGGGTGCCCTCGACTCACAAGCGCGCCCACAGGTGCCCCAGCCCCACGCGCCGCACGGTGCCGGAGATCTCGGGCACCTGCAGCCCGGCGACGCGCTCGGGATGCAGGTGCTCGCGCTGGCCCAGCGGCATCGCGGTCGGCGTGAGGTGCGCGCGCACGGCGCCCGCCTCGTCGACGATCCGCAGCTCGAGCAGCGCGTGCGAGCGCGCCAGCTCGCGCTCGAGCAGCGCGCGGAGCACGGCGTCGCGCTCGCCCGCCCGCCCCAGCCACTCACCCGCTTCCTCACGGTGAAAGAGCAGCGCGTCGACCGCAGCGGCGGCGTCCGCCGCGGACCCGCTGCGCCAGGTCTCCACCAGCGCGTCGACGTCGACCGGCTCGGCCTCGTCCTCGCGCTCGAGCGCCGCGCACCCGGCCGCGCACTCCGGTGCAGCGGGCAGAGAGGGTCCGGGTGCGGGCAGCTCCGGACGCGTGGCGGGCGGCGCGCCGCCCGCGCTTGGCAGAAGCCCGAGGCCGAGCGCGAGCGCGGCTCCGACCGCGCCGAGACCGATCGCATTGGGCACAGCGGGCGCTAGGGAATCCCGCAGGCGCCGGCGGAAAGCCGAGGTTCGTGTCGCGTGTTTCGCCATGCCCGCGTTAACCCAGGCGACGGCGGCTTTCTTGGAAGTTCCGAGGAACACACCCGAACAGCCCGTCGTCTTCCGTGCTGTTTTCCGAGCTTTCCGGGGTTGTGCTCCCCGGAAGCGCCGATAGTCTGCTAAGTCTGAGGTGCGTTCCCGCGCGCGTCCTTAGCCCGGAGGTAACCAACATGATCCGTCAAAGACTCACTCCCAAGACGCCCAATGATGGCGTCCCGAGTGGCATGAGCGTGCCGCATCGTTAGCTTCCTCCGAACTAAGAAGCCCAAACGAAAGGCCCGCTCAGCCCCCTGAGCGGGCCTTTCGCTTTAACCCTCGCCGCGAAAGAAGCCCGCTCCCTGAGCGGGCTTCTTTCGTTTTCACCCGCCCCTTCCACCCCGGCGAGGGACTCCGAGGACCCACCGAGATGTTGAGTCATCAACGCAAGCTATGGGCGCTGACCGAGGGCGAGCGTGGCCGCTATCTGGCCGCCACGCTGGCCTTGGGTCTGGGGAACGTGTTCCTCTTCGGCGTCCCGCTCGTTTCCCGCAGCGTGATCGACACCCTCCAGGAGGAGGGCGTCGTCGGCCGCGCCTTCGCGACCCAGGCCGCCCTGGCGGTCGTCGCGCTCACCGCCCTAGCCGGGCTGTTTCAGTACCTGCGCGGCCGCTGGGCCGCGCAGGCCTCCGAGGGCATCGTCAGGACCCTGCGCCAACGGCTTTACTCCCATCTGGAGCGGCTGCCGTGCGCCTACCACGACGGCACGGACACCGGAGACCTGGTGCAAAGGTGCACCTCCGACGTGGAGACCGTGCGGGTGTTCCTCGCCCAACAGGTGGTCGAGATCGGGCGCGCCGTGCTCCTGTTCCTGACCTGCCTGCCGGTTCTTTGGTGGCTCGACCCGCGCCTGGCGCTGGTCTCGGTCGCCCTCTACCCGCTCATCCTCGCCTTCGCGCTGGCCTTCTTCCGCCGCATCCGGGACGTGTTCCGGACGATGGACGAGGCCGAGGGCAGCATGACCGCCGTCCTACAGGAGAACCTGACGGGCGTGCGCGTGGTGCGTGCCTTCGGGCGTGAGAGCTACGAGCGGACCAAGTTCGGGGCGAAGAACCGCGACTTCCGGGACGGGACGCTGCGGCTGATCCAGCTGCTGGGCGTGTACTGGTCGGTCTCCGACCTGCTGTGCATGGCGCAGATCGGGCTCGTGCTGCTGGTCGGCGCCCAATGGGCGGCGGCGGGCGAGCTAGGGCTCGGGACGCTGTTCGCGTTCCTCGCGACCCAGGCGATCGTCATCTGGCCGCTGCGCCACATGGGCCGCGTGCTCGCGGACACCGGCAAGGCGACCGTGGCGCTGGAGCGCCTCGGCGAGATCCTGGGCGAGGCCGAGGAGGCCGAGCTCCACGCGGCTCCCGAGCCCGCCGAGGGCGAGCCCATCGTCGCCCCCGGCGGCTTCTCGGGCGAGCTCGTGGTGCAGGACCTCTCCTTCGGCTATGCCGCGGGGGACGACGTGCTCCACGGCGTGTCGTTCCGCGCCCGCGCGGGCGAGACGCTCGCGCTGGTCGGTCCGCCGGGCTCCGGCAAGTCGACGATCGTGCAGCTGCTCCTGCGGCTGTACGACTACGAGCGTGGCTCGATCCGCCTCGACGGGCGCGAGCTGTCCGCTCTGCCGCGCAGCGAAGCGCGGCGTCAGATCGCGAGCGTGCTCCAGGAGCCGTTCCTCTTCTCGCGCTCGCTCGCGGACAACCTCCGCGTCGGGCACGACGGAGCGACGGCCGACGAGCTGCGCACCGCGGCCGAGGACGCCTGCGTGCACGAGGCGATCGAGGGCTTCCGCGACGGGTACGACACGCTCGTCGGGGAGCGCGGCGTCACGCTCTCGGGAGGCCAGCGCCAGCGCGTCGCGCTCGCGCGGGCCCTCCTGCGCGAGGCGCCGGTCCTGATCCTCGACGACGCGCTGTCGGCCGTCGACACGCGGACCGAGGCCTCGATCCTGGCGGCGCTCGCGCGCCGCGACTCACGGCCGACGACGATCCTCGTCGCCCACCGACTCTCCACCGTGGCCCGCGCGGACCGCATCCTCGTGCTCGAGGACGGCCGCGTGGTGCAGGAAGGCACGCACACCGAGCTGGTGCGCGCCGACGGCCCCTACCGCCGGCTGTGGCGGATCCAGGGGAGCCTTGAAGACGACCTGGAGCGAACCGTGGCCGAGGCCACCGAAGGAGCCCTGCCATGACACAGACCTACGACGAGCACCTCGAGGAAGAGCACCGGGCCAGCCGGCTCGACCTCGACCTGTGGCGTCGGCTCTGGGCCTACACCCGGCCCTACCGCCCCCAGGTGCTGCTCCTTTGCTTCTTCGGCATCGTCACCGCCGCCGTGGACGTCAGCTACCCGCTCGTGACCCGCGCGGTCATCGACGCGGTCGACGAGCGCGGAGCGGAGGCCGACCTGCTGCCGTACGCGTTCCTGTACGCCGGCCTCACGGTCGTGTTCTGCCTCAGCATCGCCGGCTTCATCCGGCTCGCGGGGAAGATCCGCACGCACGTGGCCTGCGACATCCGCAGCGAGGGCTTCGACAACCTACAGCGGCTGTCCTTCAGCTACTTCGACCGGCGTCCGGTCGGGTGGTTGATGGCGCGCATGACGTCGGATGTGGAGCGGCTCTCCAACATCCTCGCCTGGGGCGTGCTCGACCTCGTGTGGGGCCTGACGCTCATGAGCGGCATCGCGACGCTGATGCTGCTGATGGACGTGCAGCTCGCGGTGGTCGTGCTCGCGGTCGTGCCGTTCCTCGCGCTCCTCAGCGTGTTCTTCAAGCGACGCATCCTCGCCAGCTCGCGGGTCGTGAGGAAGACGAACTCCCGGCTGACCGCCTCCTACAACGAGGCGGCGGTCGGGGTCCGTACCGCCAAGGCCTTCGGGCGTGAGGAGGCCGACCTGCGCTCGTTCTCGGGCGTGGCCGGCACGATGGAGGGCGCCTCGCTGCGGAACGCGCTGCAGTCGGCGCTGTATCTGCCGGCCGTGCTGACGCTCGGAAGCCTCGCGACCGGCCTCGCGCTGGCGTGGGGCGGCGTGGACGTCGGAGCGGGCCGCATCACGCTGGGGACGCTGATCGCGTTCCTGACGTGGACGCGGCACTTCTTCGACCCGGTGCAGGAGATGGCGCACTGGTTCGCGGAGATGCAGATGGCCCAGGCCTCCGCCGAGCGGATCCTGGGGCTGATCTCCGAGGAGCCGACCGTGCGCGACTCCGCGATGACGCGCCACGTGATCCGCGCGCGCCGCAGGCGGGCGCGGAGCGACCGGGCGGAGGACGGCTTCCAGGATCGCTTCGGCACGCTCGCGTTCGAGGGCGTCGGCTTCACCTACGACGGCGGGGAAGAGGTCCTGGCGGACTTCGACCTGACGCTCCGTGCGGGCGAGACCGTGGCGCTGGTCGGCGCGACCGGCAGCGGCAAGTCGACGATCGCGTCGCTGGCCTGCCGGTTCTATGAGCCGACCTCCGGCCGCATCCTCCTGGACGGGGTCGACTACACCCGGCGCGGGCTGGCGTGGTTCCGCTCGAACCTGGGCATCGTGCTGCAGTCCCCGCACCTCTTCAGCGGGACGCTGGCGGAGAACATCCGCTACGGGCAGCTCGACGCCACCGACGAGGAGGTCCGCGAGGCGTCCCGCCTGGCGGGCGCCGACGACTTCATCTCCGCCCTCCCCGAGGGCTACGACACCGAGGTCGGCGAGGGCGGCGTGCGCCTCTCGACCGGCGAAAAGCAGCTCGTGTCCATCGCGCGGGCGCTCCTCAAACGCCCCCGGTTCCTGGTGCTCGACGAGGCCACGTCCTCGATCGACACCGAGACCGAGGAGCGCATCCAACGCGGCCTCGACCTCGTGCTCGAAGGCCGTACCAGCCTCGTGATCGCCCACCGGCTCTCCACCATCCGCAAGGCCGACCGCATCCTCGTGATCGACGCCGGACGGATCGTGGAATCGGGCAATCACGCGGCGCTGATGGCCCGCGGCGGGCGCTACTTCCAGCTCTACACCCAGCAGAGCCTGCGCGACGCCCGCTTCGGCCTCGACGAGGCGACGCCACCGCGCTCGGCGGCGGGCGCCTGAGCAAAAGAAAGAACCCGCGGCTGCCGGTGCGGCAGCCGCGGGTTCGTTCACCGAGAGGAGAGCAGCGGAGCCTAGGCTTCCTTGGACGTCAGTCCGTCGACCTTGCCCTTGGCCTCTTCGATCATGGCCTTGATCTGCTCTTCGTAGCGCGGGTTGTCCTCGACCATCTTGTTCATGACCTTCTCGTAGTGCTCGAGGGCCAGCATGGCGATCTCCTTGTCGCCCGCGGCCACCGCGCCCTCGAGGCCGAGGCCATAGAGGTCTTGGGCCGCCTCGTGATCGACCGGAAGGAGCAGGCCGCCCTTGAGCAGCCCGTACATGGCGGCGCCCGCCTTCTCCATGAACTCCTCGCGCGACTTGGCGGTCTTGCCCGCCTCGTCGCGGGCGCTCGCGACCATGCGCCCACCGTACCAAGCGTCGAACTCGGCCTTGATGCCGGCGTCCAGACCCTCGGTCTCGGCCAGGCGGCCGAGCTCTTCGAGCGGCGTGTCACCGGCGTACATCATGGCGAGCTTGATCTTCAGCCCGGCCTGCAGCGCCGCGTCGTCCTTGTTGGCCTCGGCGCGCTTCATCAGCGCGACCAGGTCCGCGGCCTTCTTCTTGGCGGCGTCGTGGGTGCTGCGCACGGTCTCCTCGGAGTCCGGCCACCACCAATCGTTGAGGACCGCTCCGGTCTCCGGCTCCATGAAGTAGAGCGTCGGGAAGCCGTTGCCGCCCTTCTCGCCGAGCAGGCCCTGGTCCGGGCTGTCTTCGAGTTGCGTCGTGACGTTCAGGTAAGGGACGAAGTCCTGCGAGATCTTCGTCCACCAATCTTCCAGGAGGGTCCCGCCCTCCAACTGGTTACAGGGCGGTCACGGGGCGTAGCTGCGGGTGAAGTACCCGAGGACCAGCTTGCCTTCCTTCTTCGCCGTCGCGCGCGCCTCCTCGAGGCTGTTGGCCCAGCCGATCTTGGAGACGAACTCCTTCTGGAGCTTCTTGTCGTACTTTTCCCGGAGCTCGGCGTTCTCCTGCCCCTGCGCGGTCGCGGCGGGGGCCGCGACGGCGAACAGGCCCAGCAGGAGGGCTCCGTACCTGAGGGTTCGCTTCATTGATTTTCCTTGGTGGTGAGCCCTCGGGGCGAGGCCTCCGCACGTGAATGGCCCACGAGGGTACTCGAAGGCCACCTGACTACGGAGAGTTCGGCCGTGTGACCCGTGCCATCCTCGTTAAATGCGGCTTAGGCCCTCCCCGCCGGGAGGGCCCGTTTGACCCCATCCATACAAGGATGGAAGCAACTACCGCTCGTGGATGGCCAGCGCCCGCTCGACCAGCAGCAGGAACTCCCGTCGATAGCCCCAGGGGTCGGGCCCGGCGCCCGCGAGCGCCAGCTCGTGGACCCTTCGCAGGTCGAGGTCGCCGTCGCGCCTCGAGCCGCGCAGCACCATCCCGAAGCCCGCCACGGCCGCGGCGAAGCGGAAGTCCTCGGAGGCCGTCGACCAGCCCTGACCCGGGTCCGACAGCGTCGCTTCCTGCAGCCGGCTCGCCCCTCCCTCGGGCGCCTTGTAGCGCAGGCGCAGGAGGAGCAGTTCCTCTCCCCAGGCGACGTCGGGCAGCCCGCCGGCACCGTCCGCGGTCGGGGCCTCGGGCGCCTCCTCCACGTAGCCCATGTCCTGCAGCTGGGGCGGAGACTGCTCGTCCGCATAGCCGAGGTCGTCCAGCGCGCGCAGGGTCGACTCGTCGGCGTAGCCGAGGGCGCGCAGCCGCTGGTCTTCCTCCGCGCTGATCCCCCTCGCAGCGGCCGCGCCGGGCTCGGCCGGCGGCTCGACGCCCGACGGCACGACCTCGTAGAGCGCCGTCACCCGGTGCCCCGCGCCGATCTCGCCCGCGTCCTTGGTGTCGTCGTCGAAGTCCTGGTGCTCGAGCATGCGGTTCTCGTACCCGATCAGGCGGAAGGCCGCGACCCGATCGGGGTTGAAGAGCACCTGCACCTTCACGTCCTTGGCGATGGTCTCCAGCGTGCCGCCCATCTCGCGCACCAGCACCTTGCGGGCCTCGTGCACCGAGTCGATGTAGGCGTAGTTGCCGTCGCCGTGGTCGGCCAGCTGCTCCATCTTGGAGTCCTTCAGGTTGCCCGTGCCGAAGCCGAGCACCGAGAGCGAAACGCCGCTCTTCGCCTTCTCCTCGATCAGCTCGGTCAACGCCTCGTCGCCGGTGACGCCGACGTTGAAGTCGCCGTCGGTCGCGAGCACGACGCGGTTGATGCCGCCCTCGGCGAAGTGGTGCCGGGCCACGGCGTAGGCCAGCTCGATCCCCTGGCCGCCGTTGGTCGAGCCGCCGGCGCTCAGCTCCTCGATCGCCGCCAGGATCACGTCCTTGCGGTCGCAGGGCGTCGAGTCGAGCACGAGGCCCGCAGCCCCCGCGTATACCACCAGCGCGACGCGATCCGATTCGCCCAGGCTGTCGACCAGGAGCCGCATCCCCCGCTTCAGGAGCGGCAGCTTGCGCTCGTCGTTCATCGAGCCCGACACGTCGATCAGGAACACCAGGTTGCGCTCCTTCTGCCCGTAGAGCGGCAAGGGCTTGCCGCGCAGGCCGAGGCGCACCAGCCGGTGCTCCGGCGTCCACGGGCAGCTCGCCACCTCGGCCGAGACCGAGAAGGGCTCGCCGGCCGCCGGCACCGGGTAGTCGTAGGAGAAGTAGTTGACGAGCTCCTCGATCCGCACCGCGTCCGCGGGCGGGAGCTGCCCGTCGTTCAGGAAGCGCCGCACGTTGGCGTAGCTGCCGGTGTCGACGTCGATCGAGAAGGTCGAGCGCGGATCGTCCACCACGCGTACGAACGGGTTCTCGACGATCTCGGCGTACCGCTCGCCGGCGCGGTCCAGCAGCTCGAACTGCACCTTCAGCTCGAGCCCGGGGACCCCGAACTGGTCCCTGAGCTCGCTCAGGTCCGACGGAGGCACCGAGTCCGACGGGCCGCGGTAGTACAGCTGCGCCGTCCGCTCCTGCATCCTGCCCACCTTGCGCCCCACCTGTGCCGGCGCGGTCGGCGCGGCCGGCGCGGGGCGCGATGCGCCCGGCGCAGCCTCGCTCGTGGTCACGGTCGGCGCTGCGCTCGGCGCCGCGCCCGGCGCCTCCAAGCGTGCCAGGTCGCGGGTGTTGCGGGTCGCAGGTGCGGGCATCGAGCCCACCGCGCCGCGCGTCAGGTACGAAACCCCGATCGTCGCGGCGACGCCGGCCGCCGCTGCCGCACCGAGACCTACGGCGAGCCGCCGCCAGCGCCGCGCACCCGGTCCCCCCCGTGCAACCCGGGCGCGCGCCACGATCGCCCCCCGGTCGTCCGGCGAGAGCGCCGGCAGCGGCTCGCTCGCCAGCCCCTCGGTCAGCCTGCCTGCCGTAGCGCGGATGCCGTCGAGCAGCTCCGCCCCGCGCGGGTCGTCCGCGAGCTCCGCTTCGAGCGCCGTGCGCTCCTCTTCCTCCAGCTCCCCCAGCGCGTAGGCCGTCAGCCGCGGGTCGTCGCTCCAGTCTCGTGTGTTGCTCATCGCGCCGTACCTCCGGTCGATTGGGCGGTCGATTGGGCGTCGTCGATGCCGCTCCCCAGCCTCATCCGGAGCGCCTTGAGCCCCACGTGCATCAGGTAGCCGACGTTGGACACCGACAGCTCGGTGACTCCGCTGATCTCCTTGTAGCTGAGGCCGTGCTGAAACTTCAGCCGCAGCACCTCCTGCTGGTTCGCGGGCAGGCCCGCGAGCGCCCCCAGAACCGCGCGCACCGAGTCGCGCCGCTCGGCGAGAGCGGCGGGCTCGGCGGCGTCGGTCGGGCCGTCGAGCACGTGGCCGTCGCTGGTTGTCGTCATCGGTCGTTCCTTCTTCCGCACGTCGAGGGCGAGGTTGCGGCAGACGGTGTAGAGCCACTCCGCGAGGCGCTCCTCGACCTCGCCGGAGTCCCGCGCGCAGAGCCGCAGGAAGGTCTCCTGGACGACGTCCCGCGCGCGCTCGGCGTCGCCCGTCAGGCGCGCCGCGTAGTGCAGAAGGGGTCCCTCGAAGCGCTCCAGCGCCTCGTGGATCCAGGTGCTCCGTGCGTGCGGTCGGTCAGCCATTCCGTCGCCGGGCAGCGGACGTCCGCGCCCGCCGCCGCCCCCACCACGATCGCGCGGCGCGCGTCTTAGGGAGAAACCGAATCTTCGCCCCCCAGCGCCGCCAGGGCCGCCTCGAGCGCCTCCGCGGACGGCACCTCGACGTCGGGGACCACCGGGTTGCCCTCCATCCAGCGCCCCTCCCAGGTCACCCAGGTGCCCACCGGCACGATGGCGGTCCAGCCACCGGGGAGCGGGTAGAGCTCGGCGTCGAGCGCCGCCCCGGCCGTCGGCTCGCCCACCACGGTCGCGAGACCGCGACGCTGGAGGAACTCGACCAGCCCCTCGTTCGCCGCGCGGGTGAAGCCGTCGACGAGCACCATCACCGGCCCGTCGAAGCGCTCCTCGGGCTCGTTGGACTCGCACGCGCCGGCCGCCACGCCGGCCACGGCCAGCGTGGTGCGGTACAGGCCGAAGCTGTAAAGGCCCGACGGCAGCGGCAGCGCGTCGCGCGCCGCGGGCGCGAGCGGGCCGTCGTCGGCGCGCTTGCGGCCGAGCATGTACCCCACCGGCTCGGACGCGGGCGCGAGCCAAGCCAACAGCCGCGCGGGCGTCAGGTCGAAGCCCACGCTGCCGCGCAGGTCGACGATCAGCGCCTCGGCGTCGAGCGCTTCCTCCAGCGCCGCGTCGATGTCGTCGAGCCCCTTCACGATGGCACCGAAGTCCACGACGCACACCTCGCCGCGCCAGCTCACGTCGACCTCGGCGCTCTCCGGCTTCGCGGCCTGGCGCAGGCAGAGCGTGCTGGGCGCGAGCGGCTCGAGCAGCAGCGTGGTCAGCCCGACGAGCTCGAAGTCGTCGCGCACGAGCGCAACGCGCTCGCGCGCGTCGGCGACCGCTTCGAGCCACTCGTCCTCGGCTAGGCGCGCGGGGAACACGAAGTGCTCGTCGAGCGCCGCGAGCAGCCCCTCGAGCACCGCGGGGTAGTCGTCGAGCGGTTCGTCGGGCGCCGGGTCCGGACGCCACGCAAAGCGCCCCGCAACGCCGCCGCCCTCCCAGCGGCCCTCGAAGCGGCCGGGCTCCCACAGCCCCTCGAGGCGCAGGGGACCGACCGGCGTCGCCACGTCGAGCGCCAGCGCCTCGCCCGACACCGCAGCGTCGCTCGCGTCGATCGACAGCAGCGCGCCGTGGTCGGGGTGGAAGCGCTCGTACAGCCCCACGAAGAAGCTCCCGGTCAGGTCGGAGAGCGCGCGGTAGCGCGAGCCGCCGGCCAGCGGCTCGCCCTCCTCCGCCGTCAGCGTCAGGCGCACGCGCTGCCGCCCGAGCGTCGGGTCCTCGGACCGGAACTCCCCCACCCAGGGGTCGCCCGCGCGGGGGGAGATGCACGCCGGGGCGACGAGCGGGAGGAGCGCAAAGAGCAGGGCGGCCGCGGATCGCATCGCACCACCCTACGCCTCCGGCGCGGCCAGGTGGAGCCGTCGCCCGCTAGGGAAGCCGCACGCGGGTCTCGCCGCCGGCGGGGAAGCTAGGCACCTCGGCCAGGGTCTCGCCGCCGGTCCAGGGATCGACGTCCCCCACGAGCTCTTCCACGGTGAAGCGCGCGATGCGCCCGGGCAAGGCGGGAACGCCCTCGACGCGCACGGTGCCGTCGTCGTCGTCGGTCGTGCAAGGGACGAGCGTGTAGACGTCTCCGCGCCGCCCGACGAAGTACTCCAACGGCAGGCCGGACGCGTGCGTGGCGCCTGCCCCTTCGACGATCAGCGTGCCGGTGGGGAGCTCGGTGTGCCACGGGTTCTCACCGCCGATCAGCTCGAGCTCGGTCGTCACCAAGGTGCGGCTGCCGAGATCGAGCAGGTTGAGCCGGTAGCTCCCCGGGCTCGGCGCCACCAGGCGCACCTCGCCGTTCGCGTCGGTACGCTCGTCGGGCCCGGTCACGGCGCGCATCGTCCGGCCGGAGGGGATCAGGTGAGCGGTCCATCCGTCGGCGGGCTCGCCGCCGAGCAGGAGCCGGACGGCCACCACGACCTCGCCGCGACCGAGATCGAGGTCGAAGCGCGTCGTCGCGCCCTCCTCGATGCTGCAGTTGCTCGCGATCGCCGCCTCGTCGAAGGGCGACCCGTCGGACTCGGTCGACGAGGAGTAGGGCGAGAGCTCTTCGTCCGTGAGCCGCGCGAACCACGGGCCGGGAGCGAGGTGCTCGAAGCGGTACGCGCCGTCCGCGTCCGTGCGGACGGTACGCGCATAGCCGTCGCCGCGCGAGACCGCGACGACGCGGCCGGCCGCCTGCTCACCGCTCGGCACGAGCACGCGGCCCTCGAGCACGCCGCCGGCCGTGAGCTCCAGCTCCAGCCCCGCGAGGCCCGCGGCCGGGTCGTAGGCCAGCGGTCCGATCTCCGCCGGCGCAAGCCCGTCGGCCTCGGCGCGCACGTACAGGTCGCAGGCGTCGCGCAGCGTCAGCGCGAAGGCGCCGCCCTCGTCCGTGGCGCCAGTGGCGCCCGGCCGCGGCTGCACACGCACGGGGAAGCCGTTGTGCGTCGTCCGCTGGATCGCGGCGGCATGGAGCGCGATGCGTGCGCCGGCGACCGGCCGCCCGTTCGCGAGCACGCGCCCGTGCACGCCGGGCAGCGGCGCCAGCTCGACCGCCAGCTCGCGCGGTGCGGCGAGTCCGTCGAAGGGGCCGAGCTCGCGCGCCTCGAAGCCGTCGGCGAGCACCTCTACGTAGAACTCCTCGGCGGGGATCGGCAGCGAGTACGTCGCGCCGTTCGCCCGCACCTGATCGCCGTACACCAGCGCGCTCTTGCGCCCCGGGCTGAAGGCCCACAGCGTCGCGCCCTCGAGCTCGCCACCAGCGGCCGACGTCACGCGCAGCTCCAGCAGCTCGGGCTCGCCGAGGCGCAGGACGACGTCCGCGCCGCCTTCGACCTCCTCCGCGACCGCCCCGGCGTAGCGGGACTCGCGGTCGCGGGCGCGGAGCGTCCGCGGCACCTCCGGCACGTACGCCAGCGCGAAGCGCCCCTCGCCGTCGACCGAGCGCGAGCCGCTGCCGGAGCCGCGCAGGCGCGAGCGGTAGCGCATCTCAAGCTCCGCCCACGGCGCCGGCTCGCCCGCCGGGTCCACGATCCGGCCGACGATGAAGCGGTCGCGCTGCAGCTCGCCGAGCGACAGCTCAACGCCGGCGCTCAGCATCCCGCCGCGGACCTCTGCTGGCGCCGAGAAGGAAGCCTGGTGGCCGGGCGCCGCCGCCCACACGCGCACCAGACCAGCGGGCACGCGCTCCAGGCGAAAGCGCCCGTCTGCGTCCGTCTTCGCGCCGCGCGCCTCGAACCAGTGATCTGCCGTCAGCGAGACCGAGCGGCGGTCGAAGTCGGCGCGCGAGCCGGTCGTGTCGGCGCTGTACTCGATGAACGCGTCCGCCACGGGACCGCCGTCCGACGCCAGCACGCGCCCCTCGATCGCGCCGGCGGGAGTGAGCACGACGTCGCCGAGCTCGACCACCTGGTCCGCGACGAGGTTGCAGCGGGTCTCAAAGGGCGCGAAGGCGGGGTGGTCGCACTCCACCCCGCCGGGCAGGTCGAGCGGCACCTCGCCGTCGGGGATGCGGACCGTGACGTAGCCGTCGCCCGCGGTGCGCGCGCTGCTGCCGCGCAGGTAGCTGATGCGCGCGCGCACGCCGGCGACCGGCGCGCCGCCGGGGTCGAGCACGCGCAGCCGCACGCCGGTGGCCGGCTCGACCGCCTCCGGTCGCGCGTCCGGGTCGGGCGCCGAAGCGAGCGCGCGCTCGTCCTCCGCCGCGCCCGCATCCGCGACCGGCGCGGGTTCGAGCGACGCCGCATCGAGCGGCTCGAAGCGCACCGCGAGCGGCGTGTCGTCCACGCGCCGCGCGCCGGCGGCGAAGTCGAAGAGCGAGCCCGCAAGGGGCATCAGGAAGAATCCCGCCACGGCGATCGTGGCGACGAGAGCGGCTTTCGAAACGAGGTTCATCGCGAGAAATCCCTGCAGCATCCCCGCGCTCACCGCGCCCGCGGACGCGAGCGCGGCGTCGCGCTCGGCCAGCGGCGCGAGGAGCGCCATCCAGGCGGCACGGTCGCCGCCGAAGTCGTGATCCAGCCGATCCCGCAGCTCCTCGAGCGCACGCGAGATCCGCCACCGCACCGTGCCCGCGGGCTCGTCGGTGCGGCGTGCGATCTCGGCGGCGGAGAGCCCCTCGAAGTAGCGCAGAAGGAGCAGCCGCCGGTGCGGCTCGTCGAGCGCGAGCACCTGGGCCGCGAGGCGGCGCTCGGTCTCGACGCGCTCGGCGAGCTCGTCGCTCGAGGGCAGCGCGTCGCCGCGCTCGGCAGCCACCCGCTCCTCGCGCGCTGCCCGGCTCGCTCCGCCGCGGCCGCGCTGGCGGATGGCGTTGCGCACCACGATCGCCAGCCAGCCGCGCACGTTGTCGCGCGTCTTCGGCGGCGAGGTGAGCGCCGCCAGCCAGGTCTCCTGCACCACGTCGTCGGCGACCTCGGGGTCGCGGACGAGGCTGCGCGCGAGGGCGCGCACCCAGGCGGCGTGGCTCAGAAGCTCATCGAGGGCGGGGGCTTGGGGTTCGGCTTCCATTCACCGGTCGCAATGCAGCCCGCTCCAAACCGTTGGGGCGCCGGGCAGGAAAATCCGGCTACGGGCACGCAAACCATGACCGAATGGGAGGTTACAGCGATTCTTGGCACCCGACTAGCCCGCCCCCGTCAAGGCAGCTCCACGCGGACCTCGCCGCCGGCGGGGAAGTCCGGCACCTCGACGAGCGTCTCACCGCCGGTCCGGGGGTCGAAGTCACCCATCCCCTCCTCGACGGTGAAGCGCGCAACGCGACCGCTGAGCGCCGGGACGCGCTCGATGCGGACCGTGCCGTCGGCGGCGCGCTTGCAGGGGATCAGGATCGAGAGGTCGCCGTGGTGCCCGACGAAGTAGTCCAGCGGGACGCCCGGCTCGAGCTCCGCCACGGCGCCCTCGACGACGAGCGTCCCGACGGGAAGCTCGATGGACCAGGGGTTGTCGCCGGCGACGAGCTCTAGATCGGTCGTGAGGAACATGCCGCTGCCGAGCGGATCGTGCAGGTTCAGCCGGTAGCGGCCGGGCCCCGGCGCGGTGAGGCGCAGCGCGCCGGTGGCGTCGGTCAGCACCGCGGATTCGCTCGCGACCTCGCTGGTGTGCGCGTGAAAGAGCAGCGCTCCCCAGCCCGTCGCCGGCTCGCCGCCGAGCAGCAGGCGGCCGTTGAGCACCACCTCGTCCTCCGCCGCAACCGCGCCGACGTCAAAGCGCGTCGTCGCGCCCTCGCGGACCGTGCAGTTGCTCGGGATCTGGGCTTCGTCGAAGGACCTCCCGTCGCTCTCGCTAGGCGACCGGAGGGACGTGATCTCCTCCTCCACGAGCCGCACGAGCCACGGGCCGGGCATGAGGTGCTCGAAGCGGTAGGCGCCGTCCGCATCGGTGCGCAGCGTGCGCGCATAGCCGTCGCCGCGCGAGATCCCGACGATGAGGCCCACGGCGGAGCCGCCGGCGGGCGGGATCACGCGACCTTCGAGCGTCCCACCGGGGGTGAGCACGAGCTCCAGCCCGGCGAGGCCCGCGGACGGGTCGTAGGGAATGGGGCCTATCTCCGCCGGCGCCAACCCCTCGGCTTCGGCCCGCACGTAGAGGTCGCAGGCGTAGCGCAGCGTGAGCGCAAACCCGCCGTCCTCATCCGTCGACCCGTCTGCCCGCGAGAACCCGTCCACGCGCACCGGGAAGCCGTTCTCGCGCGTCCGGTGGGTCGCGGCCGCGCGGATCACCACCCTCGCGCCCGCGACCGGGCGCCCGTCCACAAGCACGCGGCCGCGCACGCCGGGCAGGGGCGCCAGCTCGGCCGCCAGCTCGCGCGGCGCCGCCAGGCCGTCGAAGGGGCCGAGCTTCCGCGCGTCGAAGCCGTCGGCGAACGCCCTGAGATAGAACTCCTCGGTCGGGATGGGCAGCGTGAACGTCCCGCCGCTCTCCCGCACCTGATCGGCGTCGATCAGCCGGAGGCTGGTGTTCGGAGTCAAGACCTCGACCGTCGCTCCCTCGATCTCGTCCCCCGCGGTCGAGGTGATGCGCAGCGACAGCAGCTCGTGCTCGCCGAGGCGCAGCACGACGTCGGCGCCACCCTCCACGTCGTCGACGGTCGCCGCGGCGTAGCGCGAGTCCGCGTCGCGGGCGCGGATCGTCCTGGGCAGCTCGGGCGCGTAACCGAAGACGAAGCGCCCCTCGCTGTCGGCGGAGCTGGAGCTGCTGCCCGAGCGATGCCGCGTGCGATAGCTCCATTCGAACCTGGCCGCCGGCACCGGCTCGCCCGCCGGGTCGACGACGCGGCAGACGATGAAGCGTTCACGGTCCATCTCTTCCAGGGACAGCTCCACGCCCCTGCTGAGCATCCCGCCGCGGACCTCGAACGGCGCCGAGAAAGAGGCCTGGTGGCCGGGTGCCGCCGCCCACACGCGCACCAGACCCGCGGGGACCCGGTCGAACCCGAAGCGCCCGTCGTCGTCGGTCCTCGCGTTGCCCGCCTCGAACCAGTGCTCGGCGGTCAGCGCGAGCACGCGGTCTTCGAACTCCGAGCGCGAGCCGGTCGTCTTGGTGCTGTACTCGACGGCGGCGCCCGCCACGGGACGACCGTCGGCCGCGAGCAAGCGCCCCTCGACCGCGCCGACCGGCGTGAGCACGATGTCGCCGAGCTCGACCACGCGGTCCGCAACGAGGTTGCAGCTGGTGCTGGAGCGCGCGAAGCCGGGGTGTTCGCAACCGACGCTGCCCGGCCGCTCGAACGAGAGCTCGTCCGTGGGCACGCGCACCGTGACGTAGCCGCCGCTCCCCGACCGGGCGTCGTGGTTGCGCACGTCGCTGAGACGCACGCGCACGCCGCCGATCGGCGCGCCGCTCGGATCGAGCACGCGCAGCCGAACGGCCGTGGTCGGCACGTCGGCCTCCGGACGTGCGCTCTCGTCGGGTGCGGAGGCGAGGACGCGCTCGGCGTCCACCTCCGCCGGGGGCGCGGGCTCCAGCACCCCCGCATCGAGCGGCTCGAAGCGCACCGCGAGCGGCGTGTCGTCGACCCGCCGCAGGCCGGCGGCGAAGTCGAAGAGCGGGCCCACGACGGGCACCAGGAAGAACCCCAGCACAGCGACGGTGGCGACGAGAGCGGCTTTCGAAACGAGGTTCATCGCGAGAAATCCCTGCAGCATCCCGGCGCCCGCCGTGCCCGCGGACGCGAGCGCGGCGTCGCGCTCGGCCAGCGGCGCGAGGAGCGCCATCCAGGCGGCGCGGTCGCCGCCGAAGTCGTGATCCAGCCGATCCCGCAGCTCCTCGAGCGCACGCGAAACGCGCCACCGCACCGTGCCCGCGGGCTCGTCGGTGCGGCGTGCGATCTCGGCGGCGGAGAGCCCCTCGAAGTAGCGCAGCAAGAGCAGTCGCCGGTGCGGCTCATCGAGCGCGAGGACCTGCGACGCCAGGCGGCGCTCGGTCTCGACCTGCTCGGCGAGCTCGGCGCTCGAGGGCAGCGCGTCGCCGCGCTCGGCGGCCACGCGCTCCTCGCGCGCCGCGCGGCGCGCTCCGCCGCGGCCGCGCTGGCGCACGGTGTTGCGCACGACCGTCGCCAGCCAGCCGCGCACGTTGTCGCGCGTCTTCGGCGGCGAGGTGAGCGCCGCCAGCCAGGTTTCCTGGACCACGTCGTCGGCGACGCTGGGGTCGCGGACGAGGCTGCGCGCGAGCGCGCGCACCCAGGCGGCGTGGCTCAGGAGCTCATCGAGGGCGGGGGCTTGGGGTTCGGCTTCCATTCACCGGTCGCATTGCCGCGGGGTCCGAACCGTTGGGGTGCCGGGCAGAGAAAACCGGCCGTGATCTCGCAAACCACGGCCGGCAAAGACGTTACAGCACTCTCAGATGCGCGGCTAGCCCATCTTCAGCAGCACGCCCTGGGTCATGCCGTACTCGACCGTGAGGCCGATCGTGGTGAAGAACTCCACCACGCCCTGCACCGGCAGCGGGTTCCCGACCAGCGCGGGGTCGGGCGGCAGCGGCACGCCTCCGGTCTGGCCGGCGAAGGGGCCCAGCACGAAGGCCGGCGTGCCGACGTGGAGCGCGCTGCCGGCGAAGAAGGGCGGGCCGAGCTTGACGCCGACCGGGTCCTGGGCGGTGCCGACGACGAGGAAGTGCTGGGACACCAGCACGTTGCAGCACGTCGGCGCGTCGATCTTCCACTCGAGCGTGCACGCGCTCGGGTTGAGGCCGAAGCCGATCACGCTGGGCTGCAGCAGGCCCGAGCCCGCGCCGAAGTCCGCGGTCGAGAGGTCGGAGAAGAGGCACCCGCCGCCTACGCCGGAGCGGGCCGGCAGCGCCGCGAGCGAGGCGAAGGCGAGGGCAAGGAGCATCCGTTTCATCGGTAGCCTTTCGGTGGGGTCCAGCGGCCGGTGCCGCCACCGTAGCGCGCGCGGGCGGATCGCGATAGGCGAGCCGGTCAGAGCGCGAGCTCGACCTCGGCGTTCCCGCCGACATCGACGTCGACCTCGGCCTCGGCCGCGCGCCCGTCGCCCCCGGTGGCTCGCACCGCATAGGTGCCGGGCGGAAGCGGCCCCACCGTGAGGTCGGTGCTCTGGTAGCCCTCGCCGTAGATGCGCTCGATGATGCGGATGCTCGCGAGGCCGCTGACGAGCCGCCCGGCGTCGTCGCGCACGGTGATGCGCGGGGCGGATATCGGCTCGGCGCCGCCCTCCGCCGCGACCGAGACGCGCAGCGTGCCGCCGGGCTCCAGCCGCAGCGAGAGCTCCGCCGTCTCCCCCGCGCGCACCTCGACCGGAGCGCTCTCGCGCGCGCAGCCCGACGCGCCGCGCGCGAACGCGGTGTAGGCCCCCGCGGCGAGCGCCTTCGGCGGCAGCTCGCCGGCGTCGTCGGTGACGTCGGGCGAGAGGCGCTGGACCACGTGCCCGGCCGCGTCGCGGAACCACACCGTCGCCTGCGGAGCCGGCGCGCCCGTCGCGTCGAGCACGCTCACCCTCAGCTCGCCCGCGGCGGGCACCACCAGGTCGACGCCCTCGCGCCGCTCGCCGGCGCGCACTTCGACGCCGCGCACCGCGACCGTCGCGTCTCCGGAGCCCTCGCCGACGAGCCCCATCCAGCCGCCGCCCGACGCGATCACGTCGTAGACGCCGGGCTGCAGCACGAGCTCATAGCCGCCGCCCGCGTCGCACAGGGTCGGCGCGGAGTCCATCGCCAGCAGCAGGCCGGTGTCGGCGCCGTCGCTGCGCTCGGCGTGCACGCTCGCGTTGCGCGCGCGCTCGCCACCCGCGAACGTCACCCGCCCCGCGATGCGTCCGGCGGGGATCGCCAGGTCGAGCTCGTGGGTCGCCACCGCGGGCACCGCGACGTGCTCGCGAAAGAGAGACATGGCGGGCTCGGACCGCTCGACGGTAACCAGGTACGGACCCGGCTCGTCGAGCTGGACCTCGAAGCGCCCCTCGTCGTCGCTCGTGGCCATCTTGAAGCCGACGATGCCCCGCGGCGAGCCATCGGGCACCCACGTCATCCGCGCCTCGACGCCCTCGTCCTCGACCGTCACGCGGCCGCGCACCAGCACCGGCGCCGCCGGCGGCGCGCCCAGCACGACGTGGGCGCTCTCGCCGTCGGCGAGCTCGACGACCTCGAGCAGCATGCGCCCGACCGCCTCGGCGGGGTCGGGCTCGAGCTCGTCGCCGCGCACGGTGACGACCTGCCAGGTGCCGGGGGTGAGGTGCTCCGCGCGGAAGCGGCCGAGCTCGTCGGTGAGGAGCTCGCGCAGCTCGGCGACGCCGGTCTGCATCATCTGCACCGGGCGTCCGGGAGCGGGCGCGCCGGCCTCGTCGAGCACCTCGCCGGTCAGCGTGGCGCCCCGCCGCAGCGCGAGCACCACGTCCTCGAGCGCGCCGCCGGCGGGGAGCGCGAGCGCCAGCGCCTCGCTGGGCGCATAGCCCTCGGCGCGCGCGACGAGCCGGATGCCGCCGGGCGCGAGCTCGGCCAGCTCGAAGCGTCCCTCGGCGTCGGCGAAGGTGCGGACCTCGGGCACGCGCAGGGCTCCCAGCCGCAGGACGTCGAACGACTCGCCCGGAGCGCGCCTGACCTCGGCGCCGGCCGCGGGATCGCCGGAGGGCGTCAGCACGACGCCGGCGACGCTCGCGCTGCGCTTCAGCACCAGCGTGAGCGGCGCGTCGAGGTCGTCGGGCACCGACACGACCGGCGTGTCGGCCGGCGCGAAGCCCGCGGCCGCCGCCTCGACCCGATAGCGCCCGGCTTCGAGCACGGCCAGCGAGAAGCGGCCGGCCTCGTCCTCGAACGCACGCCACAGCACCGGCCGTTCGTCGGCGTCGAGCAGCATCAGCTCGAAGGCCGTCACCGGCTCGCCCGCTTCGTCGACCGCCGTCCCGCGCAGCGTCGGAGCGGCGCGCAGGACCAGCTCCGTCTCGGGTCCGGGCCGGGGCATCTCGACGGCCGCGTACTCGACGTCGGAGCCGGGCGGCGTATGCCAGGCGCGCAGCTGCAGCTCGCGCCGCTCCAGGCCTGCGAGCGCGAAGCGCCCGTCCTCGTCGGCCGTGACGACGGCGAGCGGGGCGGCCGGCTGCGCTCCGTACCAGTCGCCGCTCGGACGCTCGGCCGCCACCTGCGCGCCGGCCGCGGGCGCGCCGTCTTCCCACACGACGCGGCCGCGCAGCTCCAGCCCGCGCTCGAGCACCAGCCGCACGTCGCCGAGCTCCTCGCCCTCCGACAGCGACAGCTCGGTGCGGTCGGACGCGTGGCCGGCGCACGCGGCGTTCAGCTCGACCTCGCCCGCGGGCGCGCCGGTCAGCGTGAACGTCCCGTCGGCGGCGCTCGCCGCCCGCCGGCGCGGCAGGTAGACGTCGCTCCCGTCGAGGCCGCGCCGGGCCTGCGGCGCCAGCACGACGCGCGCGTCCGCGACGGCGTTCCCCGGGCCGTCGACGGTGCGGCCGCGCACGGTCGCGCCTGCCGCGAGCACGAGCTCGACGCGGCGCGCCTCGCCGGGCGCGAGCGTCGCGTCGAGCCACGCCGGCGCGAGCCCCGCAGGCTCGGCGAAGAGCCGCAGCGGGACGCCGGCGGGCAGGCCGGCGAGCGAGAACTCCCCCGCCGCGTCGGTGGCCGTCACGCGCGCGCCGGCGAGCAGGTCGCGGCGCGCGTCCGGGCTCCAGGCGGACGGCCGCGCGGCGCCGACGACGCGCCAGCCGGCGCGCTCGCCGCTCCAGCCCGCAGGCGGCTCGACGCGGCCGCGCACCACGGCTCCGGCGAGCGCCACGAGCTCGACGCGCGTCGTCTCGCCGCGCAGGCGCACGCGCACCGGCGCGCGGAAGCGCGCGGCGGCGCCGTCGAGGTCGAGCCAGACCTCGTCGAGCCGGGCGGGCACCGCCAGGCGGAACGCGCCGCCGGGCCCGAGCGCCGCGGTCGACGGAGCCTCGGCGCGCAGGCGCGCGAGCTGGTCGACGTAGTCGGCGACGCGCTCGCGCTCCTCGCCTCCCCCGGAGCGTTCGTCGAGCCAGAGCGGCGCGAACCCGACGAGCGCGACGACGCTCGCGTCCGGGCCGAGCGGGGTGCCCGCGGCGCTCCGCACAACGCCCTCGACGACGCGCTCCGGTCCGGGCTCCGGCGTCGAGCCCTCGCCCGCCGCGACCTCGCGCGAAGGCGCGCTTGAGACCGGCGCGAGCCCGCCGCTCTCCGGCTCGGGTACCGCCTGCGCGACGGAGGCGCCACCGCCCGAAGGTCGCTCCCCCGCGGCCCGGTCGGGCGCGGGCCCGCCGCCCCGCTCGTCCGCCGGCCCCAGGAGCAACCAGACCAAGGTCGCCGTAACCGTAAAGAACGCGACGCCGGTGACGAGAGCGGTACGCGACATGCGCCCCAGCGTAAGGCATCGCACCCGATCCGCCGCCCGAGCGTGTGCTCGGCGGGCGCGGGGCCGCGCGAGCCGCTATTCTGCGAGGGCGCCCCGCGCCTTCGCGCCCCCGCTCGCTCATCCCCAGCCTCGGACTCGACCATGCAACTCCTCACCTGCCTGCCGCTGCTCCTCTCCCCCGCCCAGGAACCGGGCGACGCGCAGTGGATCTGGGGCTCCTGGGCCGACGGCGTCGAGCGCCCCGGCGGCGAGGTGTGCGCGTTCCGCCGCGACTTCGAGCTCGCGGCGGATGTGGAGAAGGCGCTCCTGACGATCACGGTCGACAACGCCTACGTGCTGTTCGTCAACGGGACCCGCGTCGGGCGCGACTCCGACTGGCAGAAGGTCCAGCGCTACGACGTGGCCGAGGGGCTGCGCCCCGGCAGCAACCGCATCGAGATCACCGCCCGCAACCAGGGGGGCGCGGCGGGGCTCTTCGCCTTCCTCGACGTCGAGCTCGAGGGAGGCGACACCGTGCGCCTGGAGTCGAACGCGACCTGGACCACCCGGCGCCGCCGCGAGGGCGGCCCGGACGCCGGCGCCTGGGAGCCGGCGGCGGAGTTCGGCCCCTACGGCATGGCGCCCTGGGGAAGCGTCGCGCTGAGGCCGACCGGCGCCGTCTCGTGGGGCGGCAGCGACGTGCCGATCGAGGAGCGCTTCGAGGCGCCGCCCGGCTTCCGCGTCGAGGAGTCCTGGCAGAGCCTCGCGTCCTTCGTCGCGCTCGAGATCATCGACGGGAGCCGCATCTTCGCGTCGACCGAGAAGGGCGGCGTGGTCGAGCTGATCGACGGCGACGGCGACGGCGCCTTCGACGAGGAGCTCCCCTTCACCGACGCGGTCACCCGCTGCCAAGGCCTGGCGTGGCGCGCGGACGAGGATGCGCTCTACTGCGTCGGCCAGGGCCCCGAAGGCGCGGGGTTGTACCGCGTGCGGCGCACGGCCGCCGAGCAGCCGGAGTTCCTCGGCGGGTTCGACAGCGGCGGCGGCGAGCACGGCCCCCACGCGGTCGTGCCCGGCCCGGACGGCGCGCTCTACGTCGTGCTGGGGAACCACGTCGGCCTCAAGGGGGAGTGGGGCTCGGGCTCGCCCTACCGCACGATCTACGAGGGACACCTGCTCCCGCGCCTGGTCGACCCCCGCGGCCACGCCGACGACATCGACGCGCCCGGCGGCATCGTGGTCCGCTACGACGCCGAGAGCGGCGCGTTCGACGTGATCGCGGCCGGGCTGCGCAACTCCTACGACCTGGCCTTCAACGCGAACGGCGACCTGTTCACGTTCGACTCGGATATGGAGTGGGACCTCGGCCTACCGTGGTACCGCGAGGTGCGGCTGCTGCACGTCGTCCCCGGCGGCGAGTACGGCTGGCGCACCGGGTCCTCGAAGTGGCCGGCCTGGTATCCCGACTCGCTGCCGCCGGCGTGCGAGGTGGGGCGCGGCTCGCCGACCGGCATCGCGCACTACGACGGCGACATGTTCCCCGCGCGCTACCGCGGCGCGATCCTCGCCGGCGACTGGTCGCGCGGGCGCGTGATCGCCTTTCACCTGGAGCCGGACGGCGTCAGCTACACGGCGCGCGCCGAGGAGCTCCTGCTCGGGCGTCCGCTCAGCGTCAGCGACCTGGCGGTCGCGCCGGACGGCAGCGTGCTGATCTCGGCCGGCGGACGCGGTACCGAGGGCTGGATCTACCGGCTGGTGTACGACGGCGACCCCGGCGTCGCCGCGGGGCCGACCTTCCCCGAAGCGCTTCCCGCGTGGCCGGCGGACGCGGGCGTGGACGAGCTGCTGGGCGCGCTCGGCTCCGAGGATCGCTTCGTGCGCTTCGCCGCCGGCCGCGCCATCGAGCGCAGCGGCGCGACCGTCGAGACCCTCGCGCCCGAGCTGATGCGCATCGCGCCGGCGGCCGCGGCCGAGGCGCTCGTCGTGGCCGCGCGCGGGTGCGTCGTCGGTGACGACCCGGCCGGCAGCGATCGCGGCCTCGAGCTCGCCGGCGCGCTCGTGGAGGGCGGCGTGGAAGGCGACACGCTGCTCGCCGCGCTGCGCGCGATCGACCTGTTCCTGCAGGCGGGCGACGTCGCTGCGGCGAAATCGGAAGCGGAAGCAGCGGCGGCGGCAGCGGCAGCAGGAGGAGCGGAAGCGGAGGGCGAGGCGGAAGCCCAGAACGAAGCCAACAACCAAGGCCGCACCCGCGCCGACCGGGAACGCGAGATTCCGGCCAACCTCGGACCTGCGCTCCTCGCTCGCTTCCCCACCGGCGACCGCGACGCCGACCACCAGCTCGCGCTCCTGCTCGGCTACCTCGCCCCGCCCGGCACGCCCGAGGCCCTGCTCGCCGCCATGCGCGACGAGCCCTCGCGCGCCGGGCAGCTGCACTACGCCTACGCGCTCCGCGTGGTCGACGACGGCTGGACCGACGCCACGCGCGAAGCGCTCGCGGGCTGGACTGCGCTCGCCCGCAGCTGGGGCGGCGGCTACAGCTTCCCGGGCTACGTGCGCCGCGTTTCGCGCGACGTCGAGGAGCTCTTCGGCGAGGAGTACGCCCAGCTCTTCGAGGACGAGGCCGAGCCCGGCCCCTCGTGGACCCCGCCGCCGGCCTACGGCGGAGCTCCCTGGGGCTACGACGCCACGCTCGCCTTCCTGCGCGGCGGCCTCGAGGCCGACCGACGCTCGGCCGCCGAGGGCGCGCGCGTGTTCGCCGAGACCTGCGCGCGCTGCCACCCGATGGGCGCCTTCCAGAGCGACAGCGGCGGCGGCTCGCTCGGCCCCGACCTCGAAGGCGTCACCCGACGCTTCCCGCGGGCCGACCTGCTCGAGTCGATCGTCGAGCCCTCCCGCGTCATCCCCGCCGCGTACCGCGCCCGCGACGTGTTCCTCGTCGGCGGCGCGGTCGAGTCCGGCCTCGTGATCGAGGAGGGCCCGGACGGCCTGCTCCTCGCCCGCTCGGACGGCAGCACCGTCTCGATCGCCGCCGACGAAGTCGACGAGGCGCGCGAGTCGTCGCTCTCCACCATGCCCGCCGGCCTGCTCCACGGCCTGACGCTCGAGCAGGTCGCCGACCTCTTCCACTTCCTCGACACCGGCAAGCCGCAACGCGCGCCCGAGCGCTCGGAATGGAAGAGCCTCTTCGACGGCAAGACGCTCGACAACTGGGTCTACGACGAGGCCCTGTGGACCGTCGAAGACGGCGTGATCCACGGCGCCGGCAAGGACCTGCCGACCTCGTCCTTCCTCATCAGCGCCGAGTCCTACGCCGACTTCGTCATCGAGTTCGACATCCGCGTCGACACCGGCAACAGCGGCCTGCAGTTCCGCTCCGAACGCTTCGACGGCTTCCGCCTACGCGGCTACCAGGCCGACGTCGGCGACGTGTACTGGGGCTCGCTCTACGAGGAGGGCGGCCGCGGCATGCTGAACCGCACGCCCGATACGGTGTGGGTGCCGGCGGTGGATGAGGAGGGATGGAACCACTACGCGGTCGAGGCGGTGGGCGATCGACTGCGCATCGAGGTGAAAGGCGCGGTGACGACGGATCTGCGCGATGGGCGGACGGCGGAGGGGCTGTTCGGGTTCCAGCTGCACGCGGGGACGACGCGGATCGAGCTGCGGAATTTGCGGGTGTTGGTGAGGTAGGGGCGCAGGCAATCGCCTCGGGCGAAGAGCTCGGACCGGCCCGCGGCATTCTCACATCAGCACAGAGGAAAGGCCGAGTTGATAGGCGCTCTCTCGGGGCGCAGCCTCTTACTCGGCGCTGGCCGGCGATTCCCAGCCGTCACCAGGTTCGACCTGTATGCGCCAAGACGTCGCTCGCCCACTAGGACTCGCACCTCACGGAGGGACGACTTGCTCGCTATCCTTGCGTACGGTCTATCGCTTTCGCTTTGCCCTGCACTGTTGGTTCGAGTCATAGCCCCTTCCTCACCGGAGGTGGCACCACGGCCTTCTACGACACGTGCTGCACCTACGATGCCGTGCCCGGCAGTGAGAGCATCTGCGAGGTTGAGTCTTGCCACACGGAGTGGCCCTGATGCTTCGCTTCCACCTCCTGGCCTACCTGCCCCTGCTCCTGCATGGCTTCGCCGGCCGAGGGGCTGGCACGCTCCCCAGCGACCTCACCTCGGATGAGGTCGAAGCACGGCTCGTCATGCCCACCGAGGAGGCCTGGGAAGGCCGGTTTGAAACGAACAGCACAGCGGTCGCCAGCGAGGACGTCGAGCGATCCCTGACCCACCTCCGGGGCCTTCTCACGGAGCAGCTTGGGGATACCGGAGGGGTCGGTCCGGAGGCCACGGTGGAGACCTTCCGCGTCTGGTACACCGAAGGGCAGCGCCCCTACCGGCGCACCAGCGACGAGACCGTCGTGGCTCGGTTGCCTGCCTTTGAGTGGAGTGCGCTGTCGGAACAGGTGCCGGGGTCGCAGGGGTGCTTTCGCAGTCGGGACTACCTCGTGGTGAGTGGCGGCGAGAAGCTCCGGGCGAGCGCAACGATCCGCGTCAAGGGAGACGCAGACACCGAAGTCCCGCTGCTGACCGAGTACCACCGCACCCCGGCCGGTGCCGGCATCGGCGAGTACAAGCATGGCATGCTGCTCTGGGAGCAGCGTGCTCGCCAAGTCCTGGGCGCCATTCACTTCGCGACCCGCGCTGGAACCTGCCGCTCTGCTCCTGGCTCCTTGTCCTATGAGCTATCTCGCGAGTCGCCCTACTACGTTCAGCTAGCGGAGCACTATCGTTCTCATGGGTGTGTCCCCAGGAAAGGCGCGCTCGCCCTGGGCGCGAGGCTCGTGGGGCACTGCGAGCAACGGGGCGGCGACCTTCGCATTCTCCAGCACTGGCTCGACGACCTGGGGGCAACCGTAGTTGACACGGAGATTCTCTTGAACGAGGACCGATCCATGGTCATCCGCGAACGCGCGTACATCGTCGGGTCCAAGTCAGCCCATCGAGAGCTTCAGTACTCGGTCCAGCTGATCGAAGATCGAATGGGTGCGGTGACACTGCACAGCAGATCTCTCGCGGAGAACGCGATGGTTGTCGATGATCGCTTCGAGCCGGGAATCGCATACCCTCTCAAGCCGGGGGGGCGACTTCCGACCGAGAAGGACATCGAGCCGCTCGTCCGGGCAGCAGGGACTCGCCGCGTCACCGGGCGACGCTAGCCCCAACCACGGCGCCGGGGCGCCCCTGCCCAAGGGGGGCGACCCCGACGAGCCACGCAGACGGCCAAGCTAGGCCCCAACCAACGACCACGAGCCGGCGCCCCGTGTGACCCGCCCCTCCTCCGCCAGCTTCTCCAGCCCCGCCAACAGCGAGCGCGCCGCCACGGGGTACAGCGCCGCGTCCACATCGCTGTAGACCTCGGGCACCAACTGGTCCACGCTCCCGACCCCGCGTCCGAGCGCCGCGATCAGCGCCTCCTCGCGCTCGCCGCGGTGCTTGAGGTAGTGAGCCAAGAGCTCGCGCGAGCGATACGTCGCCGGCCCGTGCGCCGGGTACAGCGTGCCCAGCTCCACGTCGCGCATCCGCGCCAAGCTCGCGAGGTACGTCGCGAGATGCCCCTCCGGCGGGTCGATCACGATCGTCGAGAGCGTCGACACCAGATCGCCCGCGATCGCGGCGCGGTAGCGGCTCTCGACGAAGACCAGGTGGCCGCGGTCGTGGCCGGGGGTGTGGTAGGCCTCGAGGCGCCAGTCGGGGGAGCCGTCGGGGGCGGTGCCGAGGTCGAAGGTGTCGCCGTCGGTGAGCTCGCGGCCGCGGCGGAAGTCGCCGGGGATGCGGTCGAGGGTCAGGGCGTGGCCGTGGACCGCGAGGTCGTAGCGGTGCGAGGTCTCCACCACCGCGCCGATGTGATCGGGGTGGTGGTGCGTGGCGAGGATGCCGGCGAAGGTGCGGCCTTCGGCGAGCAGGCGGTCCATCAGGCGAAAGAGGCGGTGCTGCTCGTCCGGGTAGGGCGTCGCGGGATCGACGACATAGAGCTCGCGCTCGCCCACGAAGTAGGTGTTGGTCGTGGTCGCCGGGGGGATGGTCGGGGTGCGCAGGGGCAGGGTCAGCACGCCGGGCGTGAAGCGCACCGGGTGGAGCTGGCCCTGCTCTAGCTCGGCGCAGATCACGCGCGCGGCGTCGAGCGCGTCGACCAGGGGGCCTTTGCGCAGGACGTTGAGGAGGAAGAGCACCGGCGGGACGATGCGCGCCTCGCCGCGCAGCCAGCGGTCGAACTCGGCGGCGGGGTGGATCCAGTTACCGCCGACGAGCTCGCCGGGGAGGATGGTCGGGTCCTCGCCCGCGGGGAGCTCCAGGTGGTAGAGCCGCGTCCGATAGCGCACGGGCGCGAAGGCGGGGGTGACGAGCTCGCCGAAGGGCAGGAGCGCGTCGAGCGCCTCGGGGGTGGCGTCCATGCGCTCCCAGAAGGCCTCGGCGGCCGGAGTCTCGTCGATCAGGTCGTTGCGCAGCGCCGCGCGGGCGTCCGCGTCGAGGCCGCGGGCGAGCTCCGGGACCAGCACGCCGGTCTCCTCGAAGAGCTCGCGCGCGGCGCAGCGCAGCAGCGTGCGGTGGCCGTCGGGCGGGTCGTCGCCGACGCGGTCGCGTCGGTCCACCACGCCGCCGGGGAGCGCGCGGTAGCCGCCGAAGAAGCGCAGCTGGGGGGCGCGGTCGACCAGATAGACCTCCGCCCCTCCGCGACGCGTAAGCAGAACGATCGAGGAGGGGCGGAGCTTGTCCAAGGCCGGCCGGGGGGCGGCGGGCCGCTAGAGCAGCACGAACGACGTGGTGACGTTCGTCGGCGGCTCGACCGCGCCGCTGCCGTCGACCGTGACGACCTGCGAGTAGAAGGTCAGGCCGACCGCCGTGGGCAGCAGGTTGATCTCAAACGACTCGACGCCGGCGGCGCCGAGGACGCCCGAGGCGGCCTGCACGGTGTTCAGCAGGAAGTCGAAGCCGAGGAACGGCGCCGTAGTCAGGTCGTTGACCGCGATGTTCAGGAACCAGAGGTCGCCGGGGCCCCCGCCGAACTTCCACTCGTAGTCGGTCTCGGTGATCGCCCAGAACGAGTTGACGAGCGCCGGCGGCGACTGCTCGGTGAAGGTGATGTTCACCGGGTTGCTCGCGCCGATCGGGTTGGTGGCCACGAGCGGCACCGTGCCGAGCGACGGCGGGTCGGAGACCGTGATGTACAGCTCGTTCTCGCCCAGCACCAGGAAGCCGCCCGGCGAGGGCAGCGACTGGCCGCCGACCGTGACGCTCTCGACCCACTCGAGCTCGACGCCGGAGACGGTGATCGGCGCGCTGCCGAACGCCCCCACCGTCGAGGGCGAGGCCGAGAACAGCGTCGGCGCCACGGTGGGCGGCGGGCCGGTCAGGCAGGTCGCGATCGACTTCTTGAGCGAGATCTCGGCCGACGCCGAGCTGCCGAACGACGTGAGGATGCCGCTGCAGCCGCCGAGGCCCGAGCACATGATCTTGCAGTCCGAGGTGCCGTTGCAGTGGTTGGCGCCCCAGTTGTGGCCGAGCTCGTGCGCGGTCAGCGCGATGCGCGCGGTCAGGCTGCCGGTCCACTTCGACTGCGAGAGCCCGTAGCCCGAAGACACGCTGCAGACGCCGTTCAAGTAGGCGATGCCGATCGTCGAGCCGACGATGTTCTTGCCGGTGAACAGGTGCGCAACGTCGCGCTTGATCCCGACCTGGTTCGCGATCCACTCGCTCTTGAACTGGTTCAGCAGCGGGCTCGCCGACGAGGTCGAGTACGGATCCGGCTCGGAGGTGCGCACGAGGATCGTGCCGATCTCGTAGCGGACGTTAAAGTCCGAGTCGTAGATCGCGTCGCAGCCGTTGATGATGTTCTCGATGTCGTTCGTCGTCGCCGTGACCGAGCTGCCGTTCTGGTTGTAGTACTGAACGTCGGCGTCGCAGGAGATCTCGGTGTACTTCGAGCCGCTGCCCCCGTCGGGGCCGGGCGTGCCGAGCTCGCCTTGGCGCGGGGCCTGGACGGCGGGCGTGCCGCAGAGCGCGGCAGGCAGCTGCGAGTCGGCCTCGTCAAAGAGCAGGTGCAGCCCGCGCGGCGCGGTGGCGTCGACCTGGCTGACGGACTGGATGCCCCACATCGTGTCGCCGGCGTGGAGGCGCGCGATCGCCGAGAGCTCGCCGTCCACCAGGCTGCCGGCGACCCAGCTCTCGGGGAAGCCCTGCACGATGCCACGCACCGTCGCCGGCGGCGTCGGGTCGGCGACGACCCAGGAGCCGTCGGCCTGCTGCACGCGCACCTCGAACTCGTCGGAGCGCAGTGAGAAGGGCGCGAAGTGCACCGTGTGCGGCGCTCCGTCGAGGAAGATCTCGACCTGGAACGGCTCGGTCGGCGCGGCCGGCAAATCGAGCGTTTGGAGCAGGCCGGCGCCCTGGTCGAACGCGGCGAGGACGCCCTCGGGCGCCGGCTGCAGGTCCACCTGGGCGGCGGCGACGGGAGCCAGGGCCAGAAGCGGGAGGGCGGGGTGGATGGGGATTCGGGGCATGAGGGTCCTTCCGGATGGGCGGGAGCCGGCCGAGGCTCCCCGGGGGAACCGACATCTTAGCGCGTCACAGCCGTCCGCGCGGCGTGCGGACGTTCGGGCGCGGCAAAGGCCCGCGGGCACTCCCCGACCCGCCGCGCGACGCCCGCGGCCGGCGCGATCCGCCCCGCTTCGAACCGGTCGCCCGGACGGCGCGCCGCTAGGGCGCGACGTAGGTGACGACCGGCGACAGCTCTCCCCCGCCCGCAGCCGGAAGCTGCAGCGCCTGCAGATAGAATGGGACGCCCGACGTCCCCGGGATGGGAGCGAACTGCTGAGTCAAACCGGTGGCCGCGCCGAGGTTCCCCGAAAACAGCACCGAGCTCGTGGCGAGGTCGATGCCGATCGTCCCCCACACCGAGGGGATCGACGCGGGCTGGGGCGCGAGCCCGACCAGCACCAGCTCGCCGTAGTCGCCCGCGACGCCGAAGCCCATCGAGCCCGGCTGGCCGGCGCTCGTCGTCGCCCAGAGCAGCGGCTCCGAGCCGCCCGACTCGAGCGTCCACGGCTCGCTCTGCGCCGCCTCGCCGAGCAGCAGGTCGAAGAGGTGCGTCTCGCCGTACAGCTCGGCCCGGAAGTACCCCGTCATCCAGAGGTTCGTGATGCGGTCCTGCTCCTCCGCCGTCATCGGGTCGCCGGTCTGCGGCACGTCGACCAGCCCGAGGTGCCCCATCCCATCGACGAGCGTGAACACGCGCCGCGAGGCGCTCGTCGCCGCCTGGTACCACGGCAGGCACATCGTGTCCCACGGCGTCAGCGTGTCCTCGGTCGCGCCGATCACGACCAGGCTGCCGTCGTAGGAAGCGAAGGACGTCGAGGCGGGAAAGCTGCCGCCGAACAGGTCGCCGAGGTACGGCTGGTGGCTCGAGGCCGCGGTGACGCGCGGCGCGACGCTCGTGAAGAACGGCAGCGTGGCGCCTCCCATCGAGTGGCCGACCACGCCCCAATCACCGCCGTCGAACATGCCCTCCCAGAAGCCGCCGGGTGCGTCTTCGGCCTCGATCAGGTTCATCAGGAGGAGCTGGTCGTCGGCCAGCTCGGCGACCATCGCGGGCTCGATGAAGCCCACGTTCGTATCGCAGCCGGTGACGATGAAGCCCCAGCTCGCGAGCTGTTGCATCGCGACCACGTAGTGCGACGTGTCCAGCGTGTGCCCGTGCAGGAAGGCGATGTGCGGATAGGGCCCGCCCGCGACGTCCGGCGGCGCGTCGAGGCCCTCGCCCAGCGCCGGATAGAAGGAGCGCCCGAACACGGCGCCGAAGGGGCTCGACGACTTGGGCGTGAAGTACGCGTGTGGCCGGAGCCCCACCTGGTACGGCCCGGTCTCCCAGGGCATCTGGGCCGCGGCCGGCGCGGCGAGGAAGAGGAGTCCGAGGAGGGGCAGAAGTCGCGGTTGGTTCATGGAGCTTGGGGGAGCCGAAGGTCCGGCGTCGATTCTAGGCGCTGAGGCGGAATCGCGCTTGCGCCGGGCGATCTCACCCCTAATCGTAGGCGTCGATCATGGTCCTCCCGGAAAACAACTCCATCGCCGGCGGCAAGGTGGTCGCCCTCACGCTGCGCATGTTCGACGCCGAGACGCAGGAGCTGCTCGACGAATGCGGGCACGACGAGCCGCTCTACTACCTGCACGGCTCCGACAACATCGCGCCGGGACTGGAGCAGGGGCTGGCCGGCCTGGCCGAGGGCAGCGATGTCGAGATCACGCTCGCCCCCGAGGAGGCCTTCGGGATGCCCGACCCGGACGCGATCCAGGTGCTCGACCGCTCCGAGTTCCCCGACGACGCCGAGCTCGAGGTCGGCCTGGCGCTCGGCGCCTTCGACGACCACGGGAACGAGCTCGTGATCTTCGTCACCGACATCGACGGCAACTCGGTCACCGTCAGCGGCAACCACCCGCTCGCGGGGCTGCGCCTGCGCTACGAGGTGCACGTGCTCGGCGTGCGCGACGCGCGGCCCGAGGAGCTCGAGCACGGGCATCCGAACGAGGAAGCCGGCGACGCCTAGCCGGACGCTTCGGCCGGACGCAGCGCGTGCGCGAGCGACGCGCCGAGGATGAGCACGCCCGCCGCCATCGTCCAGGCACCGGGGCGCTCGTCGTGTACGAGCCAGGCCCACACCGGGTTCAGCACCGGCTCCGCCAAGAGGATCAGCGAGGCCTCGAACACCGGCACGCGCCGCAGGCCCGCGGTGACGCACACGTACGCCGCGCCGATCTGGAACACGCCGAGCCACAGGAGCACGAGCACGTCGGCCGTCGCGACCGCGCCGACCGGCAGCGCGAAGGGCAGGCATGCGGCGAAGGCCAGCCCGTTCCCCACCGCCACGCACGACACGTTGTTCGCGTCCTCGCCCGAGCCCGCCCACCGCAGGCCGAGCAGCGTGCACGCCCACGCGGCTCCCGCCGCGACGCCGAGCGCGTTGCCCAGCGCCGGATCGGTCGCGCTTGCGGTGGGGTCGTAGCTGTCGACGAAGCACAACGCGAGCCCGGCCGCGACGGCGGCGAGCAGCGTGAGCTCGCGCCTTCCGATGCGCTCGTGCAGGAGCAGCGGCCCGAGAACGAGCAGATACAGCGGCGCCGTCGACTGCAGGAAGATCGCGTTCGCCGCGGTCGTGCGCTTGTTCGCCAGCACGAAGAGCGTCAGCGTGGCGGCGTAGGCGATGCCGACCAGGAACGTGCGCGGCCGGATGCCGCGTCGCGCGGCCGGAAGCGCCGCCACGAGCGCCAGCGCGGCCACGCCGGAGCGGAACGACGCCACCTGCCAGCCGTCGAGCCCGCACGACTTCACCGCCGCTCCTCCGGTCGAGAAGAGCGCCGCGCCGACGACGAGCAGGAACCGTGCGCGTCCGTCGCTCACGGCAGCCTGAACGGGATCCAGCCGTGCAGCTGGTCGCCGTACACCCAGTCGCTGTCGGGCGAGGGCCGGTGCACGCTGAAGGCATAGAGCCGCACCTTGCCGCTGACGCGCATCGCCGCGCGCGGGATGGCGAGCTCGATGTCGCGCCCGCGGACGCCCACCGGCGCGAGCACCGCGGGGTGCCAGTCGGAGGAGTCCCAGTCCTGGTAGAGGTGCCCCACCCGCACCGTGCCGTCCGGATCGCAGGTGACGACCACGTCGAACACGTCGTCGCGGTCGGCGTCGATGCCGACCTCGAAGCGCGCTCCGGGCCCGAGATCCTCGGCCAGGCGGAACGCGACATAGAAGTACGTCTCGTCCGCGTCGAGCCACACCGCGCCGAGGTCGCAGGCGCGCGGTGCGCCGTTCTCCAGATCGCCGACCGGGTCGTAGCGGAAGCGGGCCGTAGGCGTGGAGCTGACCCACTCCGTGACCGTGCCGTCGATCACGTAGCCCCGCCGCTCGGGCAGCGAGCCCGCGTCGCACGGGTCGGTGCCGTGGAGCATCGCCTCGACGCCGTCGCGCTCGCCGTCGCCGTCGGTGTCCGGATCCGACACCGACGTGCCCCGCGCGCGCTCCTCGGCGTCGGTCAGCCCGTCGCCGTCGGCGTCGCGCAGCAGTCGCGGATCGAGCGCGGGGTGGAAGTCGCCGGGCGTGAGCCAGCCGGCGATCAGCGCGTCGACCTGCGACGCGCGCTCGCCGAGCACCGCGAGGTAGTCCGCGCTGGTCACGGGGCGGTACTCGGCCTCCAACTCGGCGTGCACCTCGCGCAGCGTCTCCGTGCCGACGTGGTGCGAGAGCAGGTGGAAGAACGAGTAGGCGCGCGCGTACCAGTCGCGCGCCTCGGCCGCCGAGCGCTCGTCGTCGCCGAGCGGATACACCGGGATGCCGGCGCGCAGCAGCACGTCGCCGCCGGTGCGGTCCGAGCGCCAGTGGGCGAGGTTCTCGCGGTGCCCGAAGGCCGCGTCGCCCAGGTGCGGCGCGCCGCGCAGCGCCTCGACGGCGATGTACTCCGCCAGCCCCTCGGTGATCCAGCGCTCCCTTTGATAGCTGTCGAAGGCGAAGCGCTTCGAGAACCAGTAGTGCGCGAGCTCGTGGATCAGCCCGCGGTCGGAGATCTCGCGCCACACGTTGACCTCGCGCCCGTTGTTGTTGCCCGCGTAGCCGCCGGTCTTGGAGCGATCGCCGAACACCTGGATCCGCACCGGCCCGGTCAGGGGGAGCGGGAAGCCCGCCGCCCGCTCGACCCACGGCAGCGCGCCCGCGGCGGTGTTGAGCATGCGCCGGCAGACCGCCGCGCCACCGCCGCGGTCGGTGACCTCGACGCGCCGCGGCCCGGCGGCGAGCTGGACGACCTCGGAGAGCGAGCCCGGCCAGGCCGGCTCCTGCACCGCGGCCAGAAGGAGCGACGCGAGCGCGAGCATCGGCGCTACTCGACGATCACCTTCCAGCGGCGCTCGGAGCGCAGGAGGTGCGCCTCGTCCTTGAGCACCCACGGGTGTTTCTCGCCGCGCAGCTTGGTCGAGTCGACGGCGCGCACGATCACGACGTAGCCGCCGGGCGCGAGGCCGCGCGGCTTCAGCTCAAAGCGGTGGACGCCGTTCTTCGCGCCGCGCGGGCGCTGGGCGGGCTTGGCCTCGATCGGCGGCAGCGGGCCGCGGCTGCGCCGCTTCCCGACGCTCGCTGCCTCGGCATCATAGGAGACGTGCGGTGGCGCCTCGGCCTCGGGGAAGAGCCACCAGCTGACCTCCAGCGTGTGGCTCTTCGGCCGCATCGCCTGCACCGAGAAGGTCAGCGGCGCGCCGTCTTGCGCGAGCCGCAGCGGCTCGTCCGACGGCGGCGGCACCGCCGCGTCGATCGGGTCGACGAACTCGTAGAGGCGCAGCACCAACGCCTCGCGGCAAACCGGGCAGAAGAACCCGCCGTTGCCCATGATGCAGCCGGCCGAGGTGGGCTTCCACGCGCCGCGCACGCGTCCGTCGGCGCCCTCGTAGACGCCGACGCCGCGCACGCGGGCCTCGATGAAATGCGCCCAGGGCACGCGCTGGGGGTCCTCGACGCTGCTGACGTTGATCGAGCTGACGGCCTCGCCGCGGTAGCCGGTGTGCGACGAGTACTCGTCCTGCAGGTTGGCGAAGGCGTGGCCCCACTCGTGGATCAACGTGTTGAACTCGCGCGCGGCGACGGCGGCCACGCCTCCCCCGCCGGTGCCGAGCGTGCCGAGCCGCACCAGCGCCACCGCGAAGCCGTCGGCCTCGGGCAGCTCCTCGCGCAGGATGCGGCGCACCGCCTCGCGGTCGACCGTGACCTGGCCCTGGATCGAGCGCGACATCTTGCCGCCGAGCACGGTGCGGTACTCCTTGCCGTAGGAGTCGATGCCCTTCTCCTCGCTCACCGTCGTGCCGCGCACCAGGTTGAGGTAGGAGAGGTACTCGCCAAAGACGCGGTTGCGCTCGAACACGCGCGGGATGTCGCCGACGATGTCGTCGTAGCCGTCCATCAGCTTCAGCGTGTAGCCGTCGCCGAGGATGACCACGTCCACGCGGTTGGACGAGGGGCCGCTGCGCAGGATGTCGGCCTTCCCGAGATAGGCGCTGGGGAGCGAGCGGCGCCCCGCCACCTCGCCCGCTGCGGTCTCGGGGTACTTCTTAACGATCTTCTCGTAGACGTCGACAGCGCGCTTGTGTTGCCCCTTTTCGACGTGCCTCTCCGCCTTCTCGAGCCACGCGGCGGCCTGCTCCTCGGGATCGTCCGCGGGGGCGGCGGCGAACGGAAGGGCAACCGTCAGGAGGCCCGCTGCGAGGGCGGTGCGGCTCATTGATGGATCGTAGCCGGGGGGCCCAGGGGGCGCGAGTTCAGGTTGCGCCCGAGAATGGCGATAGGTCGATCGACGTAGAAACCAAACCAGCCCCACGCCGGGTCCGGGACCGTTAGCCCGGACCTTGCCTGGTCGTTGCACGCCTTTCGGAGAAAAGGATGTAACCTTATCCGCTCAGGCGGGTCTCGACGGCAGCGGGCCCGCGTGTTCCCAAGCGGGTTCGTAGGCAGGCAGGGGCGGCAGTCCCCTGAGAGAGGAAGAACCGGATGATGGCAGGCATTCGGGCCGGCGTTGCGCTGGCCTTGACTCCCTTCGTATGGGCGGCGGGCGCGGACGTTCCGCATCAGGAGTTGGCGGAGAGCTACCTCGAGCGGTGCGGGCTTTCCGCTTCCGCCGACGCGCTCGATCCCGAGGCTGTACTCGCGGCCTCGTTCGCACGCCTGGACCTGGGAGCCTTCGAGCTCCTGTTCCCCGCGGCCGCGCTCGCCGACGCCACGGCGTGCGAGCGCTTCCAGGCGGCGTCGACCGCCGTGCTCGAGGGCCACGCGACCTGGGTCGATTGGGTCGACCCCGCAGGCGAGCGCGTCTCCCACAAGGACCTCGCGAAAGACGTCAAGACCCTGAAGCGCTGGATCGGCGGCTGGTCGGCGAAGGAACTCGGCGCGGTCCCGGCCGGAGGCGAGCTGGGCGCGCTGCTCCCGGCGAAGGACAAGGAGCGCCAGGCGCTCGAGCGCTTCAATGCAGCGCTCGCGGGCGCAGCCGTTGTGCCGCGCTCGGACGCGGGCGTGACCGAGGCCGCGGCGGGCGCGACGCCGACGCCGGCGGCGCGGCTGGTGCTCGTCCCCGACCGGCGCGGCTTCGTCGAGCTGTGCTCGGTCCTCGGCCTGCTGCGGGAGGACCAGCGCCATGTCTATTGGGGCGACGTCGCGTCCTGGGTCGAGTTTCGCTTCGACGACACGCGCGTCGTGGCCCTGGAGTTCAGCGCCGACGACCCCGAGCACTTCGAGCTCGGCACCCCGATGGACGAGCGCAACCCCAAGGGCCTCGAGCAGCAGGTGACGCAGCTCGCGTTCGCCTCGCTGTCGCTGGCGGTCTTCGACAACCGCATCGACCCCGACTTCTCGATGAGCCTGTGCAACAACCTCGTCATCGACCTCTACGGCCAGGTCGATACGCGCACCGACGGCGACCTGCGTCCGCGCTCGGCGCCGCCGCGCAAGGTGTTCGTGCCGGGCGGCCTGTCGCAGGGCGGCTCGCTGCCGACCAACAGCGCCGAGAGCCCCTGGCGCGCAACGCTGGGCTCCGACTACTTCGTCGGCGTGCTCCGCGACGCGCAGAAGAAGGGCGCCAAGGAAGCCGGTGAGCGCAAGGCGATCGCGCGCTTCCGGATCTTCGCCGACGACGGCACGACCACCTTCGTGGCGAAGCCGCCCTTCTTCGGCGAGGCGGCCTCGGACACGATCGTGCCAGGCGCGTCGTTCACCGGCGACTGGCTCGAGCTGCAGCGCACCTACCGGGTCGCCTTCTGCCACTGGCTCCGCGGGCACGGGGCGGGGAAGGAGAAGGCCTCCAAGGCCGCCTTCGGCGAGTTCCTGACCCGCCTCGCGGATGCGGGCGAGGAGGCCGACTTCGCCGCGCTGCTCGAGGAGGTCTACCGCACCCCGATCAGCCGCTCGGACCCAGGCAAGGACGACCTCGAGGGGCGCTTTTTGACCTGGCTGTCCAAGCAGCGCTGAACAACGGAACCGCGGCCCTACGGTCCGCATCCTCCGGGTCGGCCCAAGGCCGCCCCCGGGCGTCCGCCACCGCCGCTCGCCGCCCTCGCCGGCAGGGCCCGGTGGCGCCAGGCGCGCGGCATGGCCCGGGCTCACGCCGGGCGTGCCGCGCTTCTGGACCGAGAGAGCTCCGGGCGGCCGCGAGCCGCCCAGGGAGCCGGCCCCCGCCGGGTCTCCCGGATCCGGGCCGAGGGCGGGCCGACCAGGCGCTAAGCTCGGCCGCCAAGCCGCGGTCGCGGGGAAGCTCCGCCCGCCCCGATCGTCCAAGGTCCATCACGTCTTTCCAGGAGCCAAACGAACCATGAAGCTCGTCGCCGCCGTCGCCTGCCTCGCCCTGATCCCCGCCGCCGGGCCGCTCTTCTCCTCACAGGAGGAGGAAGACCAGCCGAAGACCTACGCGGAGGTGTTCCGCAGCTACGTCGGACGCGAGTTCCGGTCCGACGTGACGCCGACCGGCAAGCTGCAGCTTGTGCTCAAGGAAAAGCGTGGACAGCTCTCCGACTCGAAGCTGGTCGGCGTCGGCGCCGACTGGATCCAGCTCGAGTCCGGGCGCCCGGATCGCACCAGCTGGTACGCGCTCGAAGACGTGGTGCTGGTCATCGAGAAGCGTTAGAGGACAGCCAGCCCAAGGTTCTACGGCCCCACTTTTCATCCGCAAACGAGGCCTGCGAACCTCGTGCTTTTCGCTCGGAAACGGGCCGGCGGATACGCTTTTTCGGGCACCGCAAGGGCGGGGTTTGCACCCCCGTGTAACGGCTGTACAGAAGCGTGGAACTCGGGGGATCTTGGTAGCGTCCATCGGAGGACGGGGTACCCTTCCCAAGGCGCTCCGCCCTCGTGAGTGGCGCACCCTCGGCGCCCTCGCCCCTCCTCCCTCCCATCGTTTCCTGGTCGCGGTATGAGCCTCCCTCTGCTCTCGCTGCGCCGGCTCGGCCGGCGTGCAGCTCTTACGCTTGTCGTTCTCGTTTCCTTCCTCGGCGTCACGCTGGCCTCGCTGGTCGGCACCGACGCCAACGACTTTGCCCAGCCGGGCACCCAGCCCAACGATCTAACCGACGGCATTGCGCCGTCCGGCGCCTGCTTCTTCTGCCACGCGCAGTACGACGATGAAGAGGCGCCGTACGACCGCTGGTCCGGCACGATGATGGCGAACTCGACGCGGGACCCGATCTTCCACGCCGCGCTCGCCATCGCCGAGCAGGACGCCGGTGAATCCGGCGAGTTCTGCATCCGCTGCCACGCGCCAGGCGGGTGGCTCGAGGGCCGCTCGACCCCGACCGACGGGTCGGCGCTCTTCGAGAAGGACTTCGACGGCGTCACGTGCCACATCTGCCACCGGATGGTGGACCCGGTCGCGGACATCGAGAACCCGGCCGAGGACACGAGCATCCTCGCCGCGCTCACCAGCGCGCCGACCGATCCGTCGCACAACGGTCAGTTCGTCATCGACCCGCTCGACCTGCGCCGCGGCCCGTTCGAGCCGGACGTCTGTCAGAGCTACCACGAGGCCCGGCAGTCGCCCTTCCATCAGGAATCACTGATGTGCGCGACCTGCCACGAGGTCTCCAACCCGGTCTTCTCGCGCGTCGGCGGCGCGACTCCCGCGCCGGGCGACACGTACGTGCCGAACGCGAATGCGACCGAGCACCCGACCCACGTCCGCTACGACCAATTCCCGGTCGAGCGCACCTACAGCGAGTGGCTGAACAGCGACTTCGGGCAGGGCCCGGTCGAGATGGGCGGGCTCTTCGGCGGCAACAAGACCGCGGTGAGCTCGTGCCAGGACTGCCACATGCCCGACATCACCGGCAGCGGCTGCGCGCCGGGCTTCGGTGCGCCGGTGCGTCCGGACCTGCCCCAGCACGACTTCGCCGGGGCCAACTCCTGGGTGCCGCTTTCCGTCTACAACCTGGACCAGACGCTCGCACTCTACACGGCGGCCGAGGCCAGCAACGTGCCGCAGTACCTGTTCCAGTCGGCCGTGGACCGCAACGTGAGCATGCTCGAGCGCGCCTCGGACCTGACGCTCTCGAACGCCGGGGACACGCTGACCGTCCGGCTCACCAACAACTCCGGCCACAAGCTGCCCACGGGCTATCCCGAGGGCCGCCGCATGTGGATCAACGTGCGCTTCTACGACGCGCAAGGCATGCTGATCGACGAGTCCGGCGCCTACGACAACGCGACCGCGACGCTGACGGAGGCCGGAGCGAAGGTCTACGAGTGCAAGATCGGCCCCGATGAGGCCTTCGCGCCGACCGCCGGGCTGCCGGCGGAGCCGTCCTTCCACTTCGTGCTCAACAACAAGGTGTACAAGGACAACCGCATCCCGCCGCGGGGCTTCACCAACGCGAACTTCGAGGCGATCCAGGCCGCTCCGGTGGGCGCGACGTACGCCGACGGGCAGTACTGGGACGACACCGACTACGCGATCCCGTGTGACGCCGTCACGGCCGAGGTGACCGTCTTCCATCAGACGACCACCAAGGAGTACATCGAGTTCCTCCGCGACAACAACACGACCAACAACACCGGCCAGATCGCCTACGACGAGTGGGTGCTGCACGGCAAGAGCGCGCCGGTCGTGATGGACCAGGAGACGCTCGACCTCGGTCCGCGCCTCGCCGGCGATGTGACCGAGATCTCGGTTTCGGCGGGCGGGACCCAGAGCCTGTGCGTCAACGCCGGCCCCGCGTACGCGGGCAAGCTGTACTGGATCCTGGGCAGCTTGACCGGCAGCGTCCCGGGCGTCCCGGTGGGCAGCGTGCACGTGCCGCTGAACCCCGACGCGTACTTCCAGTACACGATCCTCAACCCCAACCTCCCGCCGCTGACGGGCAGCTTCGGCACGCTGGACGCGAACGGGCAGGCGAGCGCGGCCTTCACTCTGGCTCCGGGCAGCAACCCGGTGCTCATCGGCGGAGACGTCGACCACGCGTACGGCGTGATCGACCTCGGCGCGGCGATCGACGTGTCGAACGCCCAGGGGCTGGACTTCCTCCCCTAGCCCGCCTCCCGAGCTTCCCAGACGCGCGGCGTGCCCGGCAGGGCCGTCGCGCGTCTGTGTATCCGGAGGGATACGCCGGAGGCGCGGCTCGACCGCGCGGCGGGCGCTGGGTGGCGGGAATCCCCGCCAGCTACAGGCGGCGTGACCCTTCTCGACCGCTCCAGCGGCTCGCCTAACGGGACGGAAACGCGAAATTTCCGCGACGGTCGGGGGACGTCGATCGTAGCCACGTTGAGAATTGGAGCAGGCTGCGCGCAAGCCCTGCGTCGGGGGAGCCCCATCCGCTCGACCCCGCGAGTACCATGGCTCCCAGCCCATCCGCAACCTAGAACGCTAGCCAACATGCCCCTGAGCCGCTTCCCGTTCGTCGCCCTCGTCTTCCTCGCCGCCGCCTTCCTGCCGCTCACCGCGAACGGGCAGAAGCTGGCCCGCAAGGCGTTCGAGGACACCGAGTACGGCTACAAGTTCAAACACCCCGACGACTTCAAGCCGGTGCCGCCGCGGCCGTCCGACAAGGAGGCCGGGATCATCTGCAAGATGGACGGCAAGGAGCTGACCGTCCGCACCGATTCGGGCGCGGTGCGCGTCGACGCCGAGGGCATGCTGCTGCGCTTCGCCGAGCGGACGGAGCGCGGCAAGGAAGGGCGCGGCGGCAGCGTGTCCGAGACGAAGGTGCGCGACGACGTCGCCGAGTACCTCGACCGGCGCTACAAGGGCGTCAACAAGGACAAGCCCGACACCGACGAGGAGAAGAAGATCGGCGGCCTAAAGTCGCGCCACCGGACGTGGAAGGGCACGACGCCGTCCTACGGCATCCCGCTTCTGATCGACGTCTGGACCTTCCCGCTCTCCGACGCCGACGTGCACCTGGTGTACATCGTCCCCGTGGAGCACGAGAAGAAGTGGATGAAGGTCTTCGAGAAGTCGGCCAAGACCTTCGCCGAGATCGAGCGCAAGGAATCCGCCGGCGCGGTCGGCCGCGGCGCGAGCTACGACGAGCTGCTCGCCTACCACAAGGCCGACGCCGAGAAGCTCGCGGGCTGGACCGCGCTCGACACGCCCTCCAAGAAGTTCATCATCAAGACGAACTGCGACAACCGCAAGTTCATCAAGGAGGTCATCAAGCGCCTGGAGGCCTCGCGCAAGCTCTACGAGGGCGACTTCCCGCCGAGCGCGGACTTCAGCGCCGTCTCGGTCGTGCGCGTGTGCGCGAACGAGGAGGAGTTCCACACCTACGGCAACACCGGTGGCGGCACGCTCGGTTGGTTCAACCCCGCGTCGGTCGAGCTCGTGCTCTTCGACGCGGTGAACGTCGACCGCAACATGTCCTACGCGGTGATGAGCCACGAGGCGTTCCACCAGTACTGCCACTTCCTCTTCGAGCAGTCCGAGGCACACCGCTGGTTCGACGAAGGGCATGGCGACTACTACGGCGCCGCCAAGTTCAGCGGCAGCCGCGCGAAGATCACCGACAAGATGCCCGGCGGCCTCAACCGCAAGGACATCATCAAGGCCATGGTCCGCGACGGCAGCTACACGCCGGTCGATGAGCACATCAACTTCGACCACAGCCAGTGGCGAGCGGCGAACGGCTCGACCGGCGTCGACAGCTACTGCCAGTCGTGGTCGCTGATCTACATGCTCCGCCAGGGCTCGCTCAAGAAGGTGCCCAAGAAGGTGTGGAAGCCCGAGTACGCGGACATCATCCCGAACTACGTCACGACGCTCCACGGGGGCTTCCGCGCCGCCTACGACGAGATCCTGGCGGAGCGCGAGGCGCAGGCGAAGAAAGAGGGCCGCGAGCTCACCGACGAGGAGAGCGACGTCAACCGCTTCGACCTCAAGCGCGGACAGAAGGACGAGATCTGGGAGAAGGCCATCGAGGCTTCCTGGGGCCAGATCGACCTCGAGGAGTTCGAGAAGGACTGGCTGACCTTCGTCGGCGAACACCTCTAGCCGGATGGTGTGAGAAGGCCGGTCTCCTGGCCGCAGTCACCACGAGGGGCTGCAATGGGTGGTGTGAACCTCAACCCATAAAGGAGACCGGCTATGAGTCAGCCTACCGTGACGCGCTATCCCCGCACCATCGGCATCGATCTTGGCTCGCGCAAGAGCGCCTGTTGCACGTTGCGCCCGGACGGCGAGATAGAGGTCGAGAGCACGATGACGACCTCGCGGCAGAGCTTCGAAGGCTTCTTCGCCGAAGAGCCCACGAGCCGGGTGATCCTGGAGGCATGCGGAGTCTCCCGCTGGGTGGCCCAGATCGCAGAGAGCCACGGACACGAGGTGATCGTGGCCAACCCGCGCCGGCTTGCCCTCATCACGAGCAGCACGCGCAAGTCCGACCGCAATGACGCCTACAAGCTGGCCGACCTCGGCCAGGTGCGTCCGCGCCTGCTGCATCCGATCCATCGCCGCGGTGAGCGGTCGCATCTTGCGCAGATCCACCTGCGGGTCCGCTCACAGCTCGTCCAGAGCCGCACCGCGCTGGGCAACTGCATCCGCGGGTGCGCCAGGACGACGGGGCACCCCATGCCGAAGTGCTCGACGCAGGTGTTCCCCAAGCGCTGCCGCGAAAGGCTGCCCGAGGGGCTCCTTGAGCTGCTCCTGCCGCTGATCGAACAGATCGAATCGCTGAACCGACAGATCGCCGCCTGCAATGAGCGATCGGAGCGGATCGCCGAGGAACACTTCTCCGAGACCGGGTGCCTGCGGCAGGTGCCTGGCGTCGGTCCGGTGCTCTCGCTGGCCTTCGCCGCCTCGATCGAGGATGCGAGTCGCTTCAAGAGCTCACGCTCGGTGGGGGCGTACTTTGGACTCGCGCCCCGCTCTCGGCAGTCGGGATCCAAGGCACCGCAGCTTCGCATCTCCAAACGAGGCGACCCCGAGCTGCGCCGCCTACTCGTCTCGGCCGCGACGTACATCCTCGGTCCCTTCGGGCCCGACAGCGACCTGAAGCGCTACGGCAAGCGCATCACTTCGTCCGGCAGCCAGTCCGCGCGGGCCAAGGCTCGGATCGCCGTCGCGAGGAAGCTCGCGGTGCTCCTGCACCGGCTGTGGACCACCGGTGAGGTGTACCGCCCCCTGAACAAGGAGCAGGCCACCGCCTAAGCCACCAACGAACAGGTAAGCCCTCCCGAACCCGCCCGGTCCGGGTGACTGCGCCGAGGCAACTGGGCCCAAGAGCTCGATAGCCCGATTCGCAGCCCCGACCGGTCGGACCCCATCATGCAGCGGGGACGGCCAAGATCCCCATCAGACTGCGGACAGACGCCTGCGGGACAGGGAGGTCCTGCCGACCATGAATCCCAAACCATGCACTACCGCCTTGCGGACTGGGGGCCTTCTCACAGACGATGTCGTCACAAGCTCGCGCGCGGACGCGCGGGCTCAGCGAACGAACGCAGCCGCTGCCGGCTGCGTTTTTTCGTGCGGTTGGCGGCGGCCGCTCGGCCACAGCGCTGGTGGGCGGAGACCCGCGCCCGCGGCACGCCGCTGGACCGGCCGATCGGACGGACGCGCATATCTGGAAACCACCGCGCGGCGCAGCGCTCGCGCCCCCGGGTTCCCCGGGCCGGTCCGCGAGGATACCCTCGCGCTCCATGGCCTCCTACGTCACCCACCTCGAGGCCGCGATCGACGGGACGCGGCTCGCGCACGACCGGCTGCAGACGCTGCACGAGGGCCGGCCGCTGCTCGTGCGCTACGACCTGGATGCGATCCGCGCCGCCGCGGATCGCGACGAGGTCGCGCGGCGCGCGCCGACGCTCTGGCGCTACCGCGAGCTCCTGCCGGTCGAGCGCGACGAGAACGTCGTCTCGCTGGGCGAGGGCATGAGCCCGCTCCTCCCCTGCCCGCGGCTGGGCGCCGAGCTCGGGCTCGCGCGGCTCTGGATCAAGGACGAGGGGCAGCTCCCCACCGGCTCGTTCAAGGCGCGCGGCCTCGGCATGGCGGTCAGCCGCGCGAAGGAGCTGGGAGCGCAGCGGCTGGCGATTCCAACGGCGGGCAATGCGGGCGGCGCGCTCGCCGCCTACGCCGCGCGGGCCGGGATCGAGGCGTGGGTCTTCATGCCGTCCGACACGCCGATCGTGAACAAGGCCGAGGCCGCGCTCTTCGGCGCGCGCGCCTTCGAGGTCGACGGCCTCATCACCGACTGCGGCGCGATCGTCGCGGCGGGCAAGGAGGCGATGGGTTGGTTCGACGTCTCCACCCTGAAGGAGCCGTACCGCATCGAGGGCAAGAAGACCATGGGTCTGGAGCTGGCCGAGCAGCTCGGGTGGCGCCTGCCCGACGCCATCCTCTACCCCACCGGCGGCGGCACCGGCTTGATCGGCATGTGGAAGGCCTTCGCCGAGCTCCGCGAGCTGGGCTGGCTCGACTCGGCCGAGCGCCTGCCGCGCATGGTGGCCTGCCAGTCGGACGGCTGCGATCCGATCATCCGCGCCTTCGACGCCGGCGAGCGCTTCGCCGAGATGGTCGAGGACGCCCACACGATCGCGAGCGGGCTGCGCGTGCCGAAGGCGGTCGGCGACTTCCTGATCCTCGACGCCGTGCGCGCGTCGAACGGCACGGCGCGGCGGGCGCCCGAGGGCGCGCTGGTCGAGTGGACCCGGCGGGCGAGCGCGCTCGAGGGCATCGCGCTGTGCCCCGAGGCGGCCGCCTGCCTGGCGACGCTGGCCGAGCTCGTGCGCGAGGGCTGGCTGGCGGCCGACGAGGAGGTCGTGGTGTTCAACACCGGCGCCGCGCAGAAGTACGTCGAGGCGATCGAGTGCGAGCTGCCGAGCCTGGGCGCCGTCGCCCCGGACGCCATCGACTGGGCGGCGCTGCAGGCACGCGCATGAGCCGCCCCCGTCGCCCCGGCCGTGATCGACGCCGCGGCCGCCGCCCCGTAGCAGCGCTCGCGCTCTGCCTCGCGCTCGCCGCCTGCGGCGGTGGCGACGCGCCGCGCAGCGCGGTGCTGATCACGCTCGACACGACGCGGCGCGACGCGCTGTCGTGCTATGGAGCACCCGCGGGGCTCACGCCGCACCTCGACGCGCTGGCGGCCGAGGCGCTGATCTACGACGATGCGCGCACGGTGGCCCCGATCACCCTGCCGGCTCACGCGTCGATGCTGACCGGGCTGTACCCGCCGCGCCACGGCGTCCGCGACAACAGCCTGACGCCGCTGCCGGCCGCGGCGACCACCGTCGCCGAGCGCGCCGAGGCCGCCGGTATGCAGACCGCCGCCTTCGTGGCGGCGATCGTGCTGAACGACGTGTACGGCGTCGACCAAGGCTTCGGTGTCTACGACCAGCCGACCGGCGCGGTGAGCGGCGAGCACCGCTACGCCGAGCGCTCCGGCGCCGAGGTGGCGGCCGCCGCCGTGCGGTGGCTCGAGCAGCGCGACCGCGAGCAGCCGTTCCTGCTCTGGGTCCACTTCTTCGACCCCCACGGCCCCAACGAGCCGCCTCGCGAGCACCTCGACCGCGCCGGCGGCGACCCGTACCTGGGCGACGTCGCGCTGATGGACGACGCAGTCGGCGTGCTGCTCGACGCGCTGCGTGCCGACCCTGCGTGGGAGGACACGCTCGTGCTGGTCGTCGGCGATCACGGCGAGGGCCGCGGCGAGCACGGCGAGGAGACGCACTCGAACTTCGTCTACGACTCGACCCTCGGCGTGCCGTTCCTGCTGCGCGATCCGGACGGGCACCGCGCCGGCGAGCGCACCGAAGAGCTGGCGACCGTCGCCGACGTGTACCCCACGCTGATGGAGGCGCTCTCCCTGGGCAACCCCGGCGACGTCGACGGCGTGAGCCTCTTCCGCCGCAACGCGCCGCCCGAGCGCGGCGTCTACTTCGAGTCCTACCACGGGCTGCTCTACTTCCAGTGGAGCCCGCTCGCCGGCTGGGCCGACGCAGGCGGCAAGTACATCCACAGCTCGGCGCCCGAGCTGTACGCGACCGCGTCCGATCCGGACGAGGCGCAGAACCTGCTCTCCGCCCCGGACGGCGCGCCGCCGGTCGAGCCCTACCTCGACGCGCTGCGGCGGCTCGCCACGCGTCCGACGCTCGCGCCCGACGACGAGACGGTCGACCGCAGCATCATCCCGGCGCTCTCCGACCTCGGCTACGCCGGCTCGGCCACGGCGCGCGACGTGCCCGACCCGCTGGACGCGGGCGATGCGCCCAGCCCCCACGCGCGCGCCGACGAGCTGCGCTCGGTGATGGTCGCGCGCTTCTACGCCAACCGCGGACGCTATGGCGACGCGCTCAAGCTGCTCGACGAGGTGCTCGACCTCAACCCGCGCAACCACGAGGCGCTGAACCGCAAGGGCGCCTACCTGATGGCCGCCGGGCGCCTGGGCGAGGCGATCGAGCCGCTGCAGCGCTTCACCGAGGTCGGACCCGACTGGCCCAACGTCTGGCTCAACCTCGCCAAGTGCCTGCGCTCCGAAGGGCGCCTGGACGAGGCCGAGGCCTGGCTCAGGCGCGTCGTCGAGGCCGACCCGCGCAACCGCGGCGCGCTCGTGGCGCTCATCGACCTGCTGACGAAGGCCGAGCGCTTCGACGACGCCGCGGAGTTCCAGCGCCGGCTGCTCCTGCTCCAGGAGCGCTGAGGATGGCCAGCCCGAAGGCGCGCCGCCCCGAGAACGTCACCGGCGACTTCTTCGTCGACGAGACCTGCATCGACTGCGACACCTGCCGCTGGATGGCGCCGGAGACCTTCCTCCGCATGGGCGACAAGGCCGCGGTCCACCACCAGCCCGAAGACGCGGCCGAGACCCGCACGGCACTAGAGGCCCTCACCGCCTGCCCCACCGCGTCGATCGGCACGACCGAGAAGCACGACCTGCACGCGGTGCTCGCGGGCTTCCCGCTCCCCGTCACGGACGGCGTCTACCACTGCGGCTTCCACCACAAGGCCAGCTTCGGCGCCGCGAGCTACCTCATCACGCGCCCCGCGGGCAACGTGCTGGTCGACTCGCCGCGCTTCGCCGCGCCGCTCGTCCGGCGGCTCGAAGAGCTGGGGGGCGTGCACACGCTCTTCCTCACCCACCGCGACGACGTCGCCGACCACCGCCGCTTCCGCGAGCACTTCGGCTGCGAGCGTGTCCTCCACGCCGGCGACGCGAGCGGCGAGCTGGCCGAGGTCGAGCGGATCGTCGAGGGCGACGCACCGGTGCGCCTGGCCGACGACCTGGTCGTGCTGCCGACGCCGGGGCACACCGAGGGCTCGGCCTGCTTGCTGCACGCGGACACGCACCTCTTCTCCGGCGACCACGTCGCCTGGAGCGCGCGCCTGGGTCACGTCTACGCCTTCCGCACGGCCTGCTGGTTCGACTGGGACGTGCAGATCGAGTCGATGCGCCGATTGGCTCGCGAGCGCTTCACCTGGATCCTGCCGGGGCACGGACGGCGCTGCAGCTTTGAGGCCGACGAGATGCGCGAGCAGATGCAGCACACGGTGCTCTGGATGGAGTCGGTGCGCTAGGAGCCCGCAGCGCCGTCGCTTCGCCCCAGCCGGCAAGCGGCGCCCGGGTCTTCGGAGCGCGGGGATACCCCGCCGAAGGGCAGCAGCCGACCCGGGCCCGTGCGGTGCTACGCTCCCGGCCACCGGCCTAGCGCAATCCACGGGAGACCCGCCATGAAGCTCGTAGTCCGCTCGCTCCTTGTCCGCGCCGTGAATGGCGTCCTCGCCCTTCTGCCCTGCGCCCTCGGCCACGCCCAGGTCGCGGTGACGGCCGGCCCGCCACAGACCGGCGAGGCCTCGGCTCTCTGCGCCGCAAGCGTCCGGGATCAGGCGACCGGCCAGTGTCTGCCGGCCGCCTCGGTGCCGACCCTGGGCGCGCTCTATCCGATCTCGGAGAGCTGGTTCGTCGGTCCGCTGGGCAATGTCGGGGTCGGCACGACGACGCCCGCGGCGGACCTGACGATCGCGGGCAACTGCTCGAGCGCGCTCACGGGTGTGCTCACGCTCTCCGTCGGTTCCGTGCAGGTGACCGGCGTGGGGACGGCGTTCACCCAGGAGCTCGTCGTGAACGACCCGCTCTGCCTCGACGGCGAGAGCTTCACGGTGGCCGCGGTGATCAACGACGGCCTCCTGGAGGTGACCCAACCGGCCGCGGCCGATCACCCCGCCGCTGCGGGCTTCACCGACGGCGACCTGCTGTCCATCCGCAACGCGAACGGCTTCGGCAGGCTGGTCGTCGACCGCTTGGGGAGCCTCGGCATCGGCACGACCTCGCCCGAGGCGGCACTCCACGTCCGCACGCAGCAGGGGCGCATCGTGCTCCAGGATCCAGCGATCGCCGACCCCGTCACGTCGGCCCCCTTCGTCTCGTTCCGAACTTCGGACGGCACGATCATCGGGTCGGTCGGCGATCCGTCGCCGACGGGGAACGTCATGGACCTGACCGCGACGACGGGACAGGCGAGGCTGATCGCCGTCGCCGCGCAGCCCGTCGTCCTGATGACGTCGGCCGTTGAGCGCATGCGTGTCGACCCGGCGGGCAACGTTGGAATTGGCACGATGCAGCCGGCGCAGCGCCTCCACGTTCAGGGCAACATCTGCGCAACCGGGAGCATCGGGTCGTGCTCCGACGCGCGGCTCAAGAAAGACCTCGCGCGCATCGAGGCGCCGCTCGATACGGTGGCTCGGCTGCGGGGAGTCCGCTTCGCGTGGAGGCGGGGCGAGCACCCGGAACGCGAGCTCAGCGAGGAACCGCAGATCGGCTTCGTGGCGCAGGACGTCCTGGACGTGCTGCCCGAGGTCGTCCGCCTCGGCAATGACGGCCTCTACTCCGTCGACTACAGCCGCGTCACCCCGCTCCTCGTCGAGGCGGTCAAGGAGCTGAAGGCGAAGAACGAAGCTCTGGAGCGAAGGCTAGCCGAGCAGGAGGAGCTCGGCGCGAGGGTCGCCGCGCTCGAGCAAACGCTCGCGGCCCTGGCCAAGGACTAGTGGGGTGTCGCGGCAGTTCGGTGCAGAAGTTTGGTGACCTCTCGCTCGTGGCAAGGCGCGCCGACGACGCGTATCCACTGCGATACTCGGAGGAGGCGCAACGAAGTCACGGGCGGAAGGGCGCGAAACTTATGCATCGAACTGCCGCGACACCCCACTAGCGACCGCGGGCGCCCGAAGCTCGCGAGCCGGGCTGCGGCGGAGGCCGTGGCCTCGCTCGCGGCTACTTGACCCCCACGATGTACGTCACCCACGCCTCGCAGTTCTCGCCCTTGCGGCTCTTGCGATAGACGCCGTTCCCGCTCTCGCCGTCCTCGTCGGTCCCCTCCCAGTACGTCTCGGTCTTGGAGAAGCCGGCTTCGGTGAGCGCGTCGCGCACCTCGGTCAGGAACCACAGGCGCCAGTCGTAGCGGAAGGCGCGCTTCAGCTCGGTGCCGTCCTTGAAGCGGAAGTGGATGTAGGCCTTGTAGTCGCCGGTCGCCGGGTGGTAGTGGACCTGGTCCCAGACGTAGGTGAAGCCCTCTTCGACCTCGCGCTCTTCCTCGACCTCGTTCAGCGCCTCGGGGCCGCCGTAGATGTCGAGGATGAAGATGCCGTCGCGCTTGAGGTCTTCGTACGCGCGGCGGAAGTAGTCGACCAGCTCGCGGCGCTCCTTGAAGATCCAGTAGCTGAAGTTGGTCGCGATGCGGACGTCGGGCGACTTGGTGCTGGGCTCGCGCACGTCCTTGAGCTGTAGGCGGCAGCGCTTGGCGACGTCGCCCAGGGGCTCGAAGTTGCGCTCGATGCCCCAGCTGACCGGGTCGGGGTCGATGTCGAAGCCCTCGGCGGTGTTCTTCTTGTTGCGGCCGAGCCAGGTCGCGCTGAGGAGCGCGGTGCCGCAGAAGTCCTCGCGCAGGTGGCGCGCGTCCTTCTTGCGGAGGCTCTTGTAGACGCGCGCGAAGAACGAGCAGTCCTCGTCGGGCGACTGCACCGAGTACTGGTAGAGCTCGTGCCGGTCCGCGCCCTTGGCCGTGAACTTGGGCTTCTTCTTGCCGCGCTTCTTGTCCTTCTTCTTCGCCTTCTTGTCCTTGTCCTTGCCGCGGCGAACGATGCCGTCCTCCACGCGGATCTCTGCGCCGGAGTCGGACTTGGCGCCGCGCGTGGTCTTCTTCGGGGTTGAGGGACGGGTGCGGGTGGACATGAAGAGCTCTCGGGGTGCGGAGACGAAAAAAGGGACGGGGATCCTAACCGGCGCGCGTTGGCCCGCCGAAGCCCCGTCCCCTGGTCTTGGGGAGTCTTGTTTGCTTTCGTCCGCCGGCCGAGGCCGGAAGCGGACCGGCCTACGGCTCGATGGCCTCCTTGCGGAGCTCCTGGTAGAAGCGCTGCCGTGCCTTCTTCTGCGCGAGGTCGCGCAGGGCGAAGAACAGATCCTCGTTCGACTTGGGGTCACGAACCGGGATCCGCACCGCGCCGGGCACGTTACGGGGCACCGTCACGACGCCCGGCTCCAGGCGGCGGTTGATGCGTCGGGCCAGGTCGCTGGGGTTGTCGACCTTCAACAGGATCCACCGGCCGATGGAAGGCATCGGCCGGACTCCCGTGATCGTCGAGAGGCGCGAGTAAAAGCGTTCTCGTTCCTCGTCCATGGGTCTCCTCTAGGTTCTCTCCAGGGGCTCGGAAGGCCCGAAACGACCCCGGAAATGACGAACTCTCAATACCTTATCTGGTGTTGCAGAAATCCTCAAGCGCTATCCCTCGGGGCGAGCTGACGCGCGACCCCGACCCGGGCGCCCCGAACCAGGTTGTCGACCGGGACGGACGAGCGAAGTGTCAAGACCGACAGGTCCGCGCGCCGGCGCTGCGGGCCGGCCCAGCGTCCCCACGCGGAGCGCGGCTCCGAGCCGCCCAGGTCGCCTGCGAGCAGGCCGGGCTAGGTGCCCCGCGCCGGGCCGGGTAGAACCCGTGCCGTGAGCGCCTCCCCCCTACGCGTGCGGGTCCCAGCGTCGACCTCGAACCTCGGCCCCGGCTTCGACCTGCTCGGCGTCGCGCTCTCGCTGCGGCTCGAGGTGCACGCGGTGCCCGGCGGCAGCGGGCTGCGGCTCGCCTCGCTCGCCGGCGAGGCCGAGACCTGGCCGCGGCGCGACAACCTGCTGCTGCGCGCGTTCGAGGAGGCGCGCGGCGCGGACGCGCGCGGCTGGTCGTTCGAGGTCGCGTCCGAGATCCCGATCTGCCGCGGGCTGGGCTCGAGCGCCGCGGCGGTCGCCGCGGGGTTGCTGCTCGGTGCGGCGGCGGGAGCGACGAACGCGCCGCGGGCGGAGCTGCTCGCACGCGGGCTCGCGCTCGAGGGCCATCCCGACAACATCGCCCCGGCGCTCTTCGGTGGAGCCCGGCTCTGCGTCCCGCGCGCGCACGCGGGCCCGCACCTGCTCTGCCAGACCGTGCATCCGTCGCTCGGCTGGGCCGTCGCGTGGCCCGAGGTGCAGGTGTCGACCGGCGTGGCGCGCGCCGCGCTGCCGGCGCAGGTCGCCTTCGACGACGCCGTGGAGAACCCGCGCCGCCTCGCGCTGCTCCTCGACGGGCTGCGCGGAGGCGACCCCGAGCGCATCGCCGACGGGCTCGCCGACCGACTCCACGCCGCCTACCGGCTGGCGCTGGTTCCGGGTGCGGACACCGTGCTCGCGGCCGCGCGCGAGGCCGGCGCGTTCGGCGCGACGGTGAGCGGCAGCGGCTCGGCCCACGTCGCGATCGGTCCGCGCGCGCGCATGGCGGAGGTCGCCGAGGCGATGGCCGCGGCCTGGCGCTCCGCAACGGGCACCGGCCGCGGCACGGCGGTCGAGGTCGTGGGCGAAGCGCCGGCGGTCGAGCCGAGCGAGTAGCGCTCGCGGCCCGCGCCGCCGCGCGTGCTACTCAGGCGCGTAGCCGTGGCGGTAGCCCACCACCAGCGACTGCGTGTCCGCGGCGCAGGCGCCCTCGGCGTTGCGCCGCGCGGCAGCGGCCGCCGAGGAGAGGTCGACCGCCTCGATCGCGCGGCGCACCGTGCGCAGCTCGGCCGGCGCGACGGCGACGCGCTGCAGCCCCAGGCCGAGCAGCAGCGGGAGCACCGCCGGCTTGACCGCGGTGACGCCGAAGACCGACAGCTCGGTGCGCTCCTCCTTGGCGACTTCGGCCGCCTTCGCGAGGGCGCGCAGCACCATCGGGTGCAGCGTCTCGAAGTGCTCGCTGAGCTCGGCGTTCTCGCGGTCGGACGCGAGCAGGTACTGGACGAGCGAGTCCAGGTTGATCATCAGGAAGTCGGCCTCGCGCGCGAGGTCGCGCAGGCCGAGCAGCGCTGCCGGCGTCTCGATCACCGCTCCGAGCTCGACCGCGTCGAGGTGCTCTACGCCGCCCTTCTTCAGCTCGAAGCGCTCCTCGAACAGCACCTCCTTAAGCCGCCGCAGCTCGCCGCAGTCGGTCAGGAACGGCACGACGATGCGCGCCTCGGCGCCGTCCGACGCGATCAGCACGGCCTGCAGCTGGCGCCGCAGCACGCGCTCGGCGCCGAGCAGAGCGCGGATGCCGGCGCGCCCGAGGTGCGGGTTGCCCTCGGGGTGCGGGTGCAGATAGCCCAGCTCCAATCCGGCGTCGGCGTTCAGCAGCCGGAAGGTGACGCGCCCGCCGCGCGCGGCGGAGATCACGCCGGAGTAGTGGTGCACCAGCGCGTCGCGCGAGGGCGGATCCTTCTCGACGAGGAACAGGAGCTCGGTGCGGTAGAGCCCCACCTCGCTCAGCCCCAGCTCGGCGGCCTGCTCGACCTCGGGCAGGTTGCCGCACGCGGCGGAGACCTCGATCTCGACGCCGTCGTGCGTCTGGACCGGGCCGCGGGCCCAGTCGGGGACGGCGTCGCTCGGGTGCGAGCGCTCCTCGGCGGCGGCGCCGACGTACTGCTGCAGGATGACGTCGTCGGGCCGGATACGCAGGCAGCCCTCGGTCGCGTCGAGGATCACGAAGTCGCCTTCCTCGATCGTGTCGAGCAGCGCTTCGACGCCGGTGAGCGTCGGGATCCGCATCGAGCGCGCGAAGATCGCGGCGTGGCTGGTCATCGAGCCCTCCTCGGTCACGATGCCCTGCACGCGCTCGTTCGCGAGGTTGAACATGTCGACGATCGAGAGCTCGCGCGCGACAAGCACGTACTCCTCCGGCGGCGGCTCGCCGCCCTCGTCGGACGCGGCCCGGCTCTCGAGGTTGCGCAGCACGCGGATGCCGACGTCGCGCAGGTCGACGGCGCTCTGGCGCAGGGTCGCGTTCTGCACCAGGCGGAAGATGCGGTCGAAGTCCCCGATGACCTTGGTGATCGCCGCCTCCAGCCGCATCTGCTCGCCGAGGATCAGGTTCTCGACGTCGGCGATGAACACCGAGTCCTTGAGGTAGGCGATGTGCGTGTCGAGGATGCGGGCGTCCTCGGCCTTGATGCGGCCTTCGAGGCGGCCCTTCAGGTCGGCGAGCTGCTCGCGCGAATCCTCGAGCGCCACTTGCAGCCGGTTGAGCTCCTTCTCGACCCCGTCCAGCGGCACGCGCTCCGCGCGCGCCCGGGCCAGGTCGTAGTCCTTGCGGTGGATCTTGCCCAGCACGAGCCCGGGCGAGACGGTGGCCCCGCGCAGGATGACGCCGCCGGGGGAAGGCGCGGGCTCGGAAGCGGCCTCCGCCGGGGCCTCGTCCGCGGCTCCGGCGCCCCCCTCCTCCGGCGCGGGGGGAGCGGGCTCTGGGGTCCCGGGGGAGTCGGACATGGCAGGTATCGTAGCGCTCCGGAGGGCGGGGAAAAGCGCTAGCATGGCCGAGCTCTGCCGCGGGCTCCCTTCCCGCAGCTCCTCGATCTCCCCCAGGACCTCCGTCCCCCCGAGCGCCTTCCCCGTGAGACTTCGCTCCATCGCCCTCCCCGTGCTCCACGCCCTCTTCGCGCTGACCGCGCTGAGCCCCGCGCCCGCGGCGCGCCCCCAGGAGCCCGCCTCGGCGCTGACCGCGGCCCACTCCCAGCCGCCGACCGAGCTGTACGACGTCGTGCGCGTCGTCGACGGGGACACCCTGCACGTCCAGCGCGGCGAGCGCGTGGTCAAGCTGCGGCTGCTCTCGGTCGACACCGAGGAGAAGCTGACCGGGCGTCCGGGCAACGGCGGAAGCAAGCCGGAGACGCTCTACGGCCAGGAGTGCGCCGACTGGGCGGTCGCCTTCTTCGAGGAGCAGCGCGAGGGCGACGCGCCCGCGCGCGTCGGCCTGCGGTTCCCCGGCGGCGTCGAGCGCAACGACATCTACGGCCGGCTGCTGTGCCACGTGATCCTGGCCGACGGCACGGACTTCAACGTGATGCTGGTCGAGACCGGCCGCAGCCCCTACTTCAACAAGTACGGGCACAGCCTGATTGCCCACGAGGCCTTCCTCGCCGCCCAAGCCAAGGCGAAGGCGGCGGGCCTCGGCATCTGGGACCCCGCGGTCAACGCGCCGAAGACGCCCGGCGCGCCGTCCGCCAAGCGGCCCTACGAGGCGCTCCTGCCCTGGTGGCAGGTGCGCGCCGAGGCCGTCGACGCCTTCCGGGCGCGCGCCGCCAAGGACCCCGGGCGCTTCGTGGCGGCGGACGACCCCGACGGGCTGCGCGCCGCCTTCGAGCGCTGCGGCGCCGACCCCGAGCACCGCGTCGAGATCTTCGGGTCGATCGACCGCTTCTTCGACGAGGACGACGGCTCCTGGACGATCCTGTTCCGCTCGGGCTCGAAGCGCGACGGGGTGCGCATCGCCGTGCCGAAGGCGTCCCGCGCCGCGTACGCGGAGCTCGACCTCGTCGGCCGCACCGAGGAGTTCCGTCAGAACTACCTGACGGTCACCGGCCGGCTCGTCCGCGGCTCGCGCGGCTACCGGCTGCAGGTCGAGTCGATCGGCGACTGGCGCGTCGCGGGCGCGGAGCCCGAGCTCCCGGCGCCGCGCGAGGCGGCGGCGGACCGGTAGCCGGGCTCCCGGCCTAGGCCTTCGAGCTCTCGGAGACCAGCGGGCGCCCCTGCACCCAGCTCTGCTCGAACGACGCGACGAAGTGCTCGACGAAGCCGCGGTGCCGAAGCACCAGGTCGAGCGGCTTGCCGCCCGAGTGCGTGATCGAGCTGATCGCGACCTGGCGGTCGAGCACGATCATCTTGGTCGGCAGCTGGTCGACGACGCGGATGTCGGCCGGAAGCCCGCGGTGCCGCGCGGCCTCCTCCTCGCACTCGGTGTCGTTGAGGAAGGCCTCCTCGGCCAGCATCTGGATGCGTCCGCCGCGACCGGCGAACTCGTGCAGGGTCTGGATGATGTCCACACTGGGCATGTGCGGGTGCTTGCCGAAGAGCAGCACCTGCTCCTGCGCGCGGGCGATCCGAGCGCGGATGAAGCGCTGGACCTGCGGGTGCCCCTTGATGATCTCGATCGGCGGAGCCCACAGCTCCTGGCCGCGACCGGCCACGCGGATCTCCTCGAGCCGGCCGCCCAGCGAGCGCACGCGGTCCTCGGTCGCGCGCAGGCCGTCGAGCACGGCCTTCATCGCGTCGTCCGGCGGGACCGGCCGGTAGCGGTTCACCGCGTCCGACCCGAGCGTGCAGAAGCCCTTCTCGACGAGCGAGTCGAGGGCCTGGTAGGCCTTGGGTTGGGGAACTCCGGTCCGCTTTGAGATCTCGGACACCTTGGCGGTCTCGTCCATCAGCAGACCGAGATAGACGGACGACTCGTAGCGGCCGAGTCCGACTTCCTTCAGGGAGTCAAGCAAGGCCTCGCGCTCAGCAACATCCATAGCGGGCAGGTTACGCGGATGGGCAAACCGCGGAGGTGGGAGCTCCGCGGATCCGGCTCCGCGGCGTCCGGTGCGCCGCGGAGGGTGGCGTTCAGCCTCCGTTTTCGATCGCCGACTTGAGCGCCTGGAAGGCCTCCTCGGCATTCTCCTCGGTGATCTCTTCCGCGGCCTTGGCGCGCGCTTCTTCGGGCGTAATCACGTCGTCCGAGACCTGAAAGTCCGCCGGGTTCAGCGTGGCGGGAGCTCCGCCGCCGGCGGGCGCTTTCTTCATGGCAGCCGCCTTGCCGGCGGGGGTCGGCGCGGACTCGCCGCCGGCCTCCTCGGACTCGGCGGACTGCGAGCAGGCGAAGAGGGCGGCGGCCGCAAGGCCGACGAGCATCACTTGGGTGATTCGCTGCATGGTTGGGAAGGGGTCGGACGCTAGCGTCCGTCGTTGCCGCGTCGTCCGGCGGCGTCCTGGTTGCTGCGCTGCTCTCCGGCCGGGCGCTCACCCGCCGGGCGCCCGCCCGCGGG
>JBCCGI010000048.1:0-62432 GCA_039029355.1 Planctomycetota bacterium | reverse complement strand
CGCTGGACCCGCCGGTGCCCCCGGCCCCGACGGCGCGACGGGGCCCGCGGGAGCGACGGGCCCGGCGGGCCCGGCGGGCCCCACCGGAGCCGCCGGCAGCGACGCGCTCTGGCAGGTGAATGGCGCCGACATGTTCTACAGCGGCGGCGCCATCGGCGTCGGGATCAACACCCCCGAGTCGGCGCTCCACGTCTCGGGCGGCAACCTGCTCGCCGACCGCGGCGCGGCGACCAGCAACTCGGTTCGCAAGCTCGTCCTGGAGGGGGCGCGCAACGCCGCCGGAAACGCCTTTGGCGCCATCGACTTCCAGAACCTCGACAACAACGGAGTGCTCTTGACCGAGTACGTCGGCGCGCAGATTCGCGCCCACAACGCAAGCGGCACCGACAGCGGCGACCTGCGCTTTCTGACCAACCCCTCGACCGGCCTGCTCGAGCGGATGCGCATCACCGAAGAGGGCCAGGTCGGCATCGGCGAGACGGATCCCGGCGCGACGCTCGACGTCGGGGGAGACCTGCGCGTCCAGTCCGGCCTGACCGTGCAGTCCGGCGCGGTCGAGTTCTCCGACGGCTCGACCCAGACCCGCGCCGCCTACGGCGACCCCGTCGCCGCGACCGGCCGCTTCCGGGCCGGCAACTATGAGATCGCGACCCGACCGTTGCTCCTCGACGCCCAGTACTTCGACGGTTTCGGAATCCCGGCGAGCGAAGCGGACATCTGGCAGTCCTTCACCGCGGTCTCCGCGAGCACCGTGGCCGCGGTCGGCGTCACCCTCTCCTCCACGGAGGAGGCCGCCATGCTGCGTGTCTACGCCGGCTCGGGAACCGACGGGGAGCTTCTGGCCTCCGCCCCTCTGCCGCCCCGGGCCCCCCTGGCCGCGGGGCTCTGGACGACGGCGGCGTTCGACGAGAGCTTCGACATCGCGGCCGGCGCGGTCTACACGGTTCGGGTGACGAGCGAAGAGAGCCTCGGCTGGATCTACTCCACCGGCAACGCCTACGCCGGCGGCCTCTCGAGCATCAGCGCCGACCAGGACCATCACTTCCGCGTGTGGACCCTCGACCCTGCCGATGACGGCGAGCTGGACCCGGCGCTCGTCGTCGAGCACAACACCGGCCACGTCGGCATCGGGCGCGAGAACCCGACCCACCCGCTGCACATGGGGAGCGGGGCCCACGTGACCGGAGGCGGCGTCTGGACGAACGCCTCTAGCCGCGCGCTCAAGGAGAACTTTGCTGCCGTCGATACGCGCTCGATCCTGCGACAAGTGCGCGACATCGAGCTCACGCGCTGGAACTACCGCACCGAGGACGACTCGGTGGTGCACCTGGGCCCGATGGCGGAGGACTTCTTCGAGGCCTTCGGCCTGGGAGCCAACGAGATCTCCATCGGCACGATCGACGCCAACGGCGTGGCCCTCGCGTCCATCCAGGCCCTGGCGGACGACAACGGCGAGCTCAGAGCCGGAGTTCAGGCCGTGGCGGACGAGAACGCGAAGCTGAGGGCGGAGCTCCAGGCCGTAGCGGACGAGAACGGCGCGCTGAGGGCCGAGCTGCAGGCGCTTCGCGAGGCGGTGCGCGCCCTCTCGGCGCGGGTCGAATGAGCTAGGCGGTCCGTCGAGCGAGGCGCCGAACGCAGGCGCCCTTGCCGCCGGCTGGAGCGCACCCAACGCCCGCTGCGCTCCAGCCGGCGGCGAGCGGCCACTCCGCGGGGGAGACGTCCGGGCTTCGGTGCGCCCCCGTTTGGCGGGGGAACCGAGCCCCCGTACCCTCGTCCGCGTGACACGCTTCGACTCCGACCGAATCACCCGGCTGGACGACGCCCTGCGCGTCGCCTTCACCCCCCGCAACACCACCGCCGAACCCTCCGGCGCGGACGGCGACACCATCCGGCGGCGCGAACCGTCGAGCTACGAGGTCCTGGGCGAGCTCGGCCGTGGCGGCATGGGCGTCGTCCTGCGCGGGCGCGACCGCGAGCTCGGCCGCGACGTGGCGCTGAAGGTGCTGCAGCCGCGGCTGCGCGACTCGCGCGAGGCGGTCGACCGCTTCATCGCCGAGGCACAGATCGCGGGCCAGCTACAGCACCCCGGGATCGTGCCGGTCTACGAGCTGGGGCTGATGGCGGGCGATCAGCCGTTCTTCGCGATGAAGCTCATCGACGGGCAGACGCTGCGCGAGCTGCTCGACGCCGAGCGCGAGGAGCTCTCCGCGAACCGCCGCCTGCTCACGGTCTTCGAGCAGGTCTGCCAGACCGTCGCCTTCGCGCACGCGCGCGCGGTGATCCACCGCGACCTCAAGCCGGCCAACATCCTGGTGGGCCGCTTCGGCGAGGTGCAGGTGGTCGACTGGGGCCTGGCCAAGGTCGTGGGAGCGGAGCCGAAGCCGGGAGCGGCCGCCGACGAGCCGCCGCCGTCGCCCCAGACGCGCCGGAGCGAGACCGGCGACGCGTCGCTGCGCGGCGCCGTGATGGGGACGCCGGCCTACATGCCGCCGGAGCAGGCCCAGGGGCAGGTCGAGGAGCTCGACGCGCGGGCGGACGTCTTCGCCCTGGGCGCGATCCTGTGCGAGCTTCTGACCGGCGCCCCGCCGTACCGCGGGCCGTCGGACCAAGCGCTCGACTCCGCGGCGACCGCGCGGCTCGCCGACGCGCGCGAGCGCCTCGCCGCGTGCGCGACCGATCGCGACCTGGTCGACCTCGCCCTCGCGTGCCTCGCGGCCGAGCCGGCGCAGCGTCCCGCCAGCGCCGTCGACGTCGCCGCGCGCGTGCAGAGCTACCTTGCGGGCGTCGACGAACGCGCGCGCCGGGCCGAGATCGAGGCCGCCGAAGAGCGCGTCAAGGCGGCCCAAGAGCGGCGTGCGAAGCGCCTGGCGATGGCGCTCGGCGCTTCGGTGGTGCTGTCGGTCGCGGGCGGGTCCGCGGCCTACTTCAAGGTCCAGTCCGACCGCGCCGCGCAGCGGACGCGCACCGTCCAGGAGGTCGACGACGTGCTGGCGCGGGCCTCGGCGCTGCGGCAAGCGGAGCGCTTCGAGGAGGCCCAGTCGGTCGCCCGATCGGCGAGCGCGGTGCTCGCCTCGGGCCGCCCCGACGCGCAGCTAGAGGCGCGCGTGAACGACTTCCTGGCCGCCGTGGCGAGCGAGGCGGCCGGGCAGCGCGACGCCGAGGAGCGGCGGCGGCGCAACGACGAGCTGCGGCGCGAGCTCGACTTGCTGCAGGCCGTGGTGACCCAGGACCGCGCGCTCGCGGACTTCACGTCCAGCGACGTACAGCTCGGACGCATCGGCGCCGCCGGAACGGATCGCGAGGCGCTGCTCGAGGCGATCGTGAACGCCTTCGGAAGCGCCGGCGTCGACCTGCGGGCGCCGACGGACGAGGCCGCGTCCGCGCTGCGCGCGACCGGCATCGCCAGCGAGCTCGGCGCCCAGCTGGAGCACGCCCTGCTCACGCTCCCCAAGGGCGACGGTTCGGCCTCCGAGCGAGCGCGCGAGAAGGCGCTCCTCGCGGTCGTCTACGCCGCCGACGAGGACCCCTGGCGCCGAGAGCTGCGCACCGCCATGTGGGAGGGCGACGACAGCCGCGTGGCCGCCATGGCGGAGGCGGGCGACGTCGACGCGCTCACGCCGCTCTCGTCCGCCATCCTCGGCCAGGCGCTGCACAACGCGGGTCGCGGCGGGCTGGGCGAGGCGCTGCTGCGACGCGCGCTCGAGCGCCATCCGGGTAGCTTCGAGCTGAACCTCGCCATCGCCGGCGTGATCGAGAACGGGGCCGAGGCGCTGCGCTACAGCACCGCGGCGCGCGCCCTGCAGCCGAGGAGCGCGCGCGCCGTCACGGCCCTGGTGGCCTCGTTCGAGTCGCTGGACGACCTAGCGAGCGCGGCCCAGGCCGCGCGCGAGGCGGTGGCGCTCAACCCGGACCTGGCCAAGGCCCAGGACAACCTCGGCATCATGCTGCTGCGCAGCGGCGACGTCGCCGGCGCCACGGCCGCCTTCGAGCGCGCGATCGAGCTCGACCCAAGCGCCGCGCCGCCGTATTCGGGCCTGGGCAACCTGCTCCTCGCCCGGGGCGACGTCGAGGGCGCGATCGAGGTCTTCGAGCAGGCCCTGAAGCTCGACCCTTCGCTGCCCTACGTGCACAGCAATCTCGGCGTCTCGTACGGCATGACCGGGGGCTTCGAGCAGGCCGAGAACTCGCTGCGCGAGGCCTGCCGCCTGGCGCCGGACAACAGCATCTTCCACTACAACCTCGGGCTCGCGCACATGATGCAGAGCGAGTGGGAGGACGCCTCCGACGCGCTCGAGCTCGCGCTCGACAAGGCCACCGGCGAGTATCTCGACCCCTGGCACATGCAGGGACAGGCCGAGCGCCGCGGCCCCGCCAGCGTCGGGCTCACCAAGGCCGACGCCGCCGGCTACCTGGCCGAGGTGCTGGTTCCCCAGGGGCGCCTGGTCGAGGCGCTCGAGGCCCACGCGGACGCCGTGCGCGGCCGACCCTCGCTGCTCGACGATCCGGAGGACCACACGCCGACCGTCACGCTGGCGCGCGAGGCGGACGACCAGGAGGCGGGCGAGGACGCGCTCGCCTTCCTGGACGAGCTGTCGCGTGAGTTCCCGCGCGCGCTCGTCCTCCGGGACGGACTCGCGCAGCTCTACGCCGACAGCCGCGATGAGGACCTGCGCGAGCCCGAGGAGGCGCTGCGCATCGCGCGCGAGCTCGTGGAGGCGGAGCCCGGCAACGCCGACTTCCGCGCCACGCTCGGGCTGGCGCACTACCGCGCGGGGAACCACGCGGCGGCGATCGCGGCGCTCGAGGCGGCGCTCGAAGCGCGACCGAAGCGGCAGCTCCAGGCGCGCCTGGCGCTCGCCCTCGCGCGTCACCACGACGGCCGGGCTCGTCCCACGGACGGCGAGCTCGAGGCGCTGCTCGCGCGCGCGCGCGAGGCCGAGGAGGCCGCCCCCGAGCTCCGGCACCTGCGGGCCGAGGCCGAGGCGCAGCTGGCGGGCGACTGAGACCAGGCTCCACTCGGCGCGTTTCCGCCACTGCATGCCGAGCTTCGAGCGGCTCGGTCGCGAACCGTCGCGTCGACGCGGCGGGGGAGGAGCGCGGCCCAGCTCCGGGCCGTGGCTTCCCACACGCGGCGGAAACCGCGCTACGATCGTCGGCCCACTTCCACGGAGGTTCCCGATGCGTCTCCCGCGCCCGCTGCTCGTCCTCGCGCTCCTCGCCTCTTCCCTCGCCGCCCAGGACACCCTGGTGATCGACCTCAAGCCGGGCGGAGGCTTCCCCGGAAGCGGCTTCAAGACGACCTTCGACGCCATTCCCCTCGGCGGCCGGCTGCTCTTCACCGGCGAGGACGAGACGAGTCGGGCGCTCTGGATCACCGACGGGACCGCCGAAGGGACGGCCCAGGTCCACCCGGTCTTCAACCCGCACGACTACACGCCGCTCGGGGACGAGGTGTACTTCCTCGACAACACGACCGACTTCGGGGGCGTGTGGAAGACCGACGGAACGACGGCGGGCACCGTCAAGCTGACGCCCGACGGCATCGTCGGCTACAACCTCACCGTGTTCCAAGGCGAGGCCTACTTCACGGTACGCACGTACCCGAACACCGACCTGTGGAAGACCGACGGCACGCCGGCGGGGACCGCGCCGGTCGCGTCGCTCGGGACGATCCTGCCCACGAACGACCCGCTCACCGTCTTTCAGGACCAGCTCCACTTCTTCGGCGGAACCCACGGGGTCTACGGCTACAACGAGCTCTGGAGGACCGACGGAACCCCGGGCGGCGAAGTGCTGCTCCAGCACTTCCCGCACCCGCTGGCCGCACCGGCGGACCTGACGGTCTTCCAAGACGCGCTGTTCTTCACGGTGCTCGACGCGTACGTCGGTCGCGAGCTGTGGACGAGCGACGGCACGCCGGGCGGCACGGGCGTCTTCGCCGACCTGACGCCGGGGACCGCGGGCACGAACCCCGAGAACCTCGTCGTGCTCGACGGTGGGTACCTGCTCTTCACCGACTTCCAGGGCCTGTTCGGGCCGGAGCGCCAGCTTTGGTCGACCGACGGCACCGTCGCCGGGACGCAGGTGATCGCCGGAGGCGTGCTCGAGGTCGCGAGCGTGGGCGCCACGGGGTACTACTTCGCCGGCTTCTCGCTCTGGTCGACCGACGGCACGGCCAGCGGCTCGCAGCTCATCGGCACCCCGCTGGTGTACTCCCAGAGCAGCGGGATCACTGAGCCCTACCGCGTGGGCGACGGCGACGAGCTGGTCTTCCGGGCGCAGGACTTCGACTCCTCCGACGACAACGAGGTGTGGTTCACCGACGGCACCCAGCTGGCGCTGCTCGCCGACGTGTACCCGGGCTCGCCGGGCTCCTACAGCCACTCCTTCACCCGCGTGGGCGGGACCCTCTTCTTCGGCGCCGACGACGGCGTGACCGGCCATGAGCTGCACGCGGTGCCGATCACCGAGCTCGGCGCGTGGGTCGGTTCGAGCTTCGGCCAGGGCTGCGGAGCGACGCTCGCGACGCTGTCGCTGTCCGGCGAAGCGACGCTCGGGGGCACGCCGCTCATCGAGCTCGCCGGCGCACCGCCCTTGTCTCCGGCGACGCTGTTCTGGTCGCCGGAGTACGTCGCGCAGGACCTGGGCGGCGGCTGCACGACCTACCTCGGCGAAGCGGCGATCGTGCTGCAGCACGCGACCGACGGGACGGGCGGCTTCGCCGTACCCATCGCGATCCCGGATCTCCCGGTGCTCGCCGGACTGACGCTCTACCTGCAGGACTTCATCGCGGCGAGCGGCGGAGCGCTGCTGGGCGTGGGAGAGCTGAGCGGTGGACTCGAGGTGGTGGTCGGGCCGTGATCCCTCCCCGCGGCCGCGGCGGCCAGGTCCCCGTTCCTCGGTGCGCGGGCACCGTCCCGCTCCTCGCCCTCCTCCTGCTGCAGTCCCAACCTGCCCCGGACCTCCTCGGCCTGCGGGCTCCGAAGACGATCTGGCTCGGCGAGGGCCCGACGGACCTTCCGAAGCACCCCGCGGGCACCGGCACCCTGAAGGCCGTGATGCTGTTCGCGCGCTTCCCGGACGGCGACCAGGAGGAGACGATGCGCGCGCTGCACGAGCGCCTGGTTCCGGATGCGGTCGCCTTCTACGAGGCCTCGTCCTACGGCCGGATGACGCTCGCGGTCACGCCGCACTTCGAGTGGTACTCCATGCGGGGACCGTCGACCGCCCCGGGCTACGACTGCTCGCAGCACGACACGCACATGCGCTACGTCCAGGAGGTCGTCGACGCCGCCGACGCGGACGTCGACTTCGCGGGCTACGACCTGATCTACGTGGTGGCCAACCAGGCGCCGGGCGTCTTCAACTCGCCGACCTTCAACGCCCACGGCGGCGACGGCTTCCACGCCGACAAGCACCACATCCGCCACGCCGTCACCTTCGGCAACGACGTCCGCGGCGAGGACTGGGGCTGGCAGACGCTCGTCCACGAGACCGGGCACGTGCTCGGGCTCCCCGACCTCTACAGCTACGTGCCCGCGGACAAGGCCTACAAGAGCTACCACGTACACACCGGCTCCTGGTCGCCGATGGGCTTCCAGAAGCACGCGCGGGACTACCTCGCCTGGCACAAGCGGAAGCTCGGCTGGCTCGACGACGACGCCTTCGTCGTCGTGACCGAGGGCGAGCGTTCGGCGCAGCTCACACACATCCGCTCAAGGGGCGGCACGAAGGCCGTCGTGGTGCCGACCTCCGCCACCGAGGCGCTGGTCGCCGAGGTCCGCCACCTGAGCGACGAGCACCCCGAGCCCGGCGTGCTCGTGTACCGCGTCTCGGTCGCGACACCCTCGGGGCACGGGCCGATCCAGGTCCTGCCCGCACGGCCCGACGACGACGCGGCGCGCCCGGAGCTGGCGCGCAGGTACGTCGCGCTCTACGACGCGCTCCACCGCGCGGGCGACAGCTTCGTGGATGCGGCCGCCGGCGTCCGGATCGACGTGCGCCCGGGAGAGGCCGGCGGCTTCCGGGTCGACGTCACGCGCTCCGAGGCGCGCTAGCGACCGACGGCTTCGGCTGGGCCCACGGAGCTGAGCCCGGTGCACGCACGTCCGCGGCGCGCCCGGCCGGTAACCACCCCACATCGGGGTTCGAAACAACTCCCAACTCACCCAGGGGTTCGACAGCCCGCGGCTCCAGACCCACGGTGGCACGACGCTGCAAACCGCCGCACCCTCGAGCCACATCGACCCGGGAATCCGACGTCGGCCCGGCGCACCCGGCGGGCCGTGGGGCCGGCCGAGACAGAGGCTTGCCCGACGGGCCCGCGGACGGTGGGGGAGGCGCCGCTCGGCCCCGTCTGACCTCCGCCGATTGTCGGCCTACGGCTTTGACATGCCTGGGACGCCTTTGGAGACTCGTTCGCCGTGATGCCCCTCAAGGGGCGGCTCTCGGCCGTGCCCTGAGGGGCGAATCCCGTTGGATCCAAGGAACTAGACAATGAGCGAAATCACCGAAGAGCAAGTCGTCGCCGCCCAGAAGGCGTGGGGCGACGGGATCGTCCGCATCGCGACGGCCCACACTCAGGGCGGCGAATTCGAGCAGCTCGCGCGAGAGCACATCTCGAACCTGTACGCCTACGGGTCGGCCCCGGTCCTGTTCAAACCGACGATGGCCGCCCAGGCTCAATTCCGCTCGACCTTCGACCAGGCGCTGTCCTACTTCGTGGCCACCAACGGTGACTGCCCCGAGGACGGAGGCTTCGCCATCAAGGGATGGACCGCGGTCCGCTTCGAGAACGTGAACATCATGACCAACGGCACCACCGCCATGGCCATGGGCAACTACTTCTTCACCGACCCGGAGGGGCAGGAAGTCAAGGTCGAGTACTCGTTCGGGTACGTCCTGAACGGTGAGGGACAGGTCAAGATCGTCCTGCACCACTCCTCGCTCCCCTACGCGGCCTAGAGCCAAGGGGAAGAGAGCACCCGCACGCGCGTAGAACCGCGCCTGCGATGGCCCCCGCGGCCCGGGTTCGAAGGAGCAACCGGGTCGTGGGGCCGCCGACCCGCCGGCACCGTCGGGCTCAGGCCGCTCGGCACGCGCCTCCGGCGCCGCACCTGCAGCCCCGTCCTCCAGTCGATCCAGCACGTCCGCGAACTCGCTTCGCGCACGCAGCGGCTCCAGCTCGCGCCCCTCGAGCAGCCGGGCGGGGTCGTCGTAGCCGTTCGCCACGGCCTCGTTCAGCGCGGCGAGGGCCGCCGCGAGCCAGAGCTGGGCCTACCCGTCCTCCAGGCACGCTGGACACGCAGGGCCTGGCGAGCGCGGCCTTCGTGCTCCCGCCCGGAGTCGGCCCGAGCCTGGTCGGAATGACGGCCTACCATGCGGCGATGACCCTCACCGGCGGGGCCGTGACGGCGGCGAGCAACCCGCTCCCGGCGACCTTCGTGCCCTGATCGGGGCGAGCGCCGCGGGCCGGTGGTGGATCCGGCTCGGGCGGGCACCAGCTGCGGGCCCCCGCGGGCCTCGGTCCCATTGCGGCCGAGGTTCCGGGGATCCGCCGCACCCGCGCGCAAAAGCCGTACGGTAGGGGACGAGCTTCCCCTTCAAGCAACCCCGACCGGAACCACCCGATGCGCTGTCTTGTCCTCTCGCTCGCTCTGCTCGTAGCGGCGCCTGCCGCCGCTTCGCCCGCCCAGGAGATCCGCCTGGGCGAGGACCGCGCCTTCGTCGACTGGGACGACGGGTGGAACCGCGAGGCGCTCGTCTCGGACCTCGACGGCGACGGGTTGGAGGACCTGATCCTCCTGAGCCCCGACCAGCCCGGAGCGGTGATGCGCGGGCTGGGGACGGGCGTGTTCAAGCGCCTCAACACCGACCTGCCGCAGCAGGCGCGGTGCGGCGCGCTCTTCGACGCCGACGGCGACGGGCGCGACGACGTGCTGGTGGGCAAATCGCAGTTCGGGACCTCGCTGTACGTCGGCGACGGCGCCGGCGGCTTTGCCGAGACCGACGTCGGACTGCCGCCGCTCGGGTGGGTCGAGGGCGTGGCCAGCGCCGACGTGGAGGGCGACGGCGACCTGGACGTCTACCTCACGTACCAGCTGCTGACGGTGCTCTACGAGGGCCTGCTGCTGTGGAACGGCACGGGCTACGTCGCCGGCGGCGCCGCGGCGCCTGCGCTCGAAGGTCAGGTGGCGACCTTCGCCGACGTCGACGCGGATGGCGATCCCGACCTGTTCGTCGGCACCACCGCCTTCATCGTGCCCAACAGCCTGCTGCTGAACGACAGCGGCAGCTTCACCGCGACGTCCGGCGCGCTACCGGCGGGCGGCGACGAGACCTGGGACGCGGCCTTCGGCGACGTGGACGCGGACGGGGATCTCGACCTGATTTCGGGGAACCAGTTCGCCTCGGCGCTGCTCCTGAACGACGGCAACGGCGGCTTCACCGAGTCCGCCGGCCTTCCCCCCGGCCTGGGCGGGGTGCGCGCCGTCGTGCTCGAAGACCTGGACGCGGACGGCGACCTCGACCTGTTCGCCGGCACCCAGGTCGCCACCCCCGAGCGGGTCTACGCCAACGACGGCGCCGGTACGCTCACCGAGATCACCGACCCCCTCGGCGGCTTCGGCGCCGCGATCTCGTCGGCGGCGGTCGCCGACCTCGACGACGACGGCGACGTCGACCTGGTGCTCGGCACGCGCACCGGTCAGGCCGAGACCCTGCTCGGCGACGGAGCCCTAGCCTTCGGCGCCCGGCTGCGCAAGCAGGGGCCAAGCGACCCCGCCATCGACGTGCAGGCCGGCGACCTGGACCTGGACGGGGATGACGACCTGCTGCTGATCCGCGACGCGAGCATCACCCAGGAGGTGCACCTGAACGACGGCGAGGGGAACTTCACCAAGTTGGCAGGGGCGGTGCCCACGCCTTACCAGGCGGCCAACAAGCTCCTCCTGGGCGACCTCGACGGCGACCAGGACCCCGACACGCTGCTGCTGCCCGACTCGTTCGGCACCGGCGAGCCGGTCGTCTTCCTGACCAACCAGGGCGACGCCACCTTCGTCGACGCCACCGACCAGATCCCCGCCGACGAGGGCCGCGCGACCGGCGGAGGCCTGGCGGACGCGGACCTGGACGGCGACCTCGACGTGCTGATCGCGATGGACACGCCCTTCTACTGGCTGAACGACGGCGCCGGCGTGCTGACCGCCGCCCCGGCCAGCTCGATCACCGGAGGCGTGCCCGGCGGCAGGGTCGTCTTCACCGACTTCGACACCGACGGCGTGCCCGAGCTCTTCACCAACGACGGCTACTTCGAGAACGACGGCGCCGGCGTGCTGACCCAGGTGAGCGTGCCCGGCCCGCCGACCATGAGCTCGCGGGGCGACATCGCCGCGGCCGACGTGGACGGCGACCTGGACATCGACGTGGTCTTCGTCGACTTCGGAGTGGAGGAGGCGCTCTACCGCAACGACGGCACCGGTGTCTTCGCCGAGGAGCCCCTCGCACACCAGGTGGACGCGTACCGCGTGGTCTTCGAAGACCTCGACGGCGACCTCGACGCGGACCTCGTGATCACCGCCAACGAGGGCATGGCCGCCTTCGCCAACGACGGCGGCGGCGCCTTCACCGAGGTGCCGGGCACCTTCTCGGGCTACGGCGACAACCTCACCTACGAGATCGTCGCCCTCGACGCCGACGGCGACGGCGATCGCGACCTGGTCACGCTCGGCAAGCTGGGCATCGGGGGCCGCCTGTGGACCAACCGCACCCGCCACGCGGTCCAGGTCGGCATCGCGGGGCTGGGCAAGACCGCGCCGGTGGAGGTGTTCGGCGAGCCGGGCGCGCTCTTCGTTCTCGGCCTCGCGACCGCCTCGACCGCGGTGCCGCTGGAGCCCTTCGGGCTCCTCAAGCTGGACCCGGGCAGCCTGGTCGACGCGATCCCGGGGACGCTCGACGCGGGCGGTCGAGCGACCTACGCGGCGAGCGTGCCGAGCACGCCGGTGCTCGAGGGGGTTGCGATCTACTGGCAGGCCGCGGTGGGGGCGCAGTTGAGCTTCACGAACCTCGACGTTGCGGAGGTCACGGCCTTCTAGTCCGGGTGACGAAGCGGGAGCGTGCGCCTCGAGCGAGGTCGCTCCGGGCGGACGGCCCGAGCGCTCGGCCGCAAGCGCGCCCTAGCCGGCGAGTCCCGGGACGGAAAGGCCGCCCGGACTCGCCTCGGGCTGGCGCCAGCCCTAGCGCTTCCCCCCGGTCGCCGCCTCCTCGAGCAGCTGTCGCGCGTAGGTGGGCACACGCTCGTCCATCGAGCTGAACAGCGTCTGCACTTCGAGTTCGGCCGTGTAGTCGTCGCGCAGACGTTCCAGCTCCTCGCGCACCTCGGGCTCCGCAAGCCACGGGCGGACCGCCTCGAAGGTCCATCCCTTCATTCCGTGCTCGAGCTCGTGGCACATGAGGTCGGCCCAGGCGGCGCGCTCGAGCTGCGCCCGGAGCCCGCCCGCCACGTCCGACGGCGTCGCGGCCGACGTTCGCTCCGCGAGCCGCCGCAGCGCGGCATCGAGCCGCTCGGCGCGCGCGTCGTCGGCGAGCTCCGTGCGCAGGTGGGTCAGGGCGAAGAGGACCACGGCATCCCCCTGCTCGGCCTGCTGGGTGAGTGCGTCGCCCCACTCGGGCCCGCCGGGTCGGAGGGCCGGGACGAGTCGCGCCAGCCAGAGCTCGGGCAGGATCGAGGCCGGCTCGTCTTCCGGCGCGCTCCCCGCGAGGACCGCCGAGGTGCCCGGCGGAGGATTGCGGTCGCTCGCGCCACCGCACGAGAACAGCGCAGCGGCACAGGCAAACGGAAGCAGCTTGGTTCGACGCATCGTAGGCCCTTGGGGCGCCTACGGATCCGCAGGGTGATTGTGAGTGGATTCGATGGCCGGGCGGTTCCGCCGATCTCGCGTCCACCGTTGCGCTCGCCGCCGCGGGAAGCGGGTTCGAGACTCTCCGAAGAAGGTGCATCAAGCGGGCGGAGATCGGGACCGTCTTCGGAGCCGTAGATCCCCTCGACCGCCCGCCGCGCAGGCTCCACGAGCCGCCCCGGGTGCTCGCGGTGAGGAGCAAGACCAAGCTATGCGCCGTAATTCGTTGATGGCCGACAACCGGCGCGAACCGACTGAAAAGCAACGCTCGGTCGGAGGACATTGGCACCTTCGCGGCTCGCTCCGTGTTCCTTGCCTGCTTTCCCGGAGAGCGCTAGCATCCGGAACGTTCGCCTTGCCCGTTCTCTTCCCGCCTCGCGGCAGGTTCTAGTCGACGATTCGAGGAGTTCCTTGCGCTCGCACTATCAACTCGCATGCACGACAGCCGCCCTTGTCTTTGCGGCAACGTCAAGCGCCCAGGTCCAGTCCGAAGGAAAGCTGAGCGCGACCAGTGGAGCGCCGGTTACCGGCCTCAGCGCCGGAGACTTCTTTGGAGTCGGCCTAACGTGCCTTGGGGATGTCAATGGAGACGGCATTCCCGATCTCGCGGCGGGCGCCTCCAACGACAGCGACGGAGCTCCAAAGACCGGCGCAGTCTGGATCCTCTTCATGAATGCCGATGGCACCGTGGGGGGGCAGCAGAAGCTCAGCGCCCTACACGGTGGTATCCCAACGGGGACGCTGGCGGGCGGAGATCTTTTCGGTCTGGAGGTCGACGGCATGGGCGACCTCAATGCGGACCGCGTGCCCGACCTGGTCGCCGGCTCCGAGCTCAGCCAAGGGGCTCATGGGGTCGAAGGCGCGATCTTCATCCTCCTGCTGGACAAGTGCGGAATAGCCCAGACGACGGTGAAGATCAGCAACCCCGAGGGCGAGCCGGATCGCTTCGGCGCAAGCATCGCGGCCGTGGGCGATCTCGATGATAACGGAACCGTGGACCTGGCCGTAGGCGCCTATCAGGACGACGACGGTGGCACGAACCACGGGGCGGTGCATATCCTCTTTTTCAACCCCGACTGGACCCTGGCGGGGAGCCAAAAGATCAGCTCGACCGCCGGCAACTTCGTTGGCCCCTTGAGTCAAGACGACAAGTTTGGTGCCGACCTCGCCCGCCTCGATGTCGACGGCAGGAAGTGCTCCACCAAGGGCTGCCGCGCTGAGCTAGCGGTCACCGCCACCGGCGACAGTCAGGTTGCCACGAGTCACGGCTGCGTCTGGATCCTGCACCTGGGAAGCGACGGGATGGTCCTGGCCGAGCAGAAGATCACGGACAATGTGCCCGGCTTCCAGGGGGTGCTGAAGTCGACCGACGCATTTGGCACTGAAGTCGAGCCACTTCACGCCGACGACGACGGCAACATCGACCTGCTGGTCACCGCCCCCAAAGACGACGCGGGCGGACAGGACCAGGGAGCTGCCTGGATCCTGTTCCTGGCCGACGACTACACCGTGCGTGGGCACCATAAGGTCAGCGCCCTCGACGGAGGGTTCTCCGGACCTCTCGACCCGGACGACAGGTTTGGCGAAGCGGCCGCCGCCATCGGAGACCTGGATGGCAACGGAACCTGCGACATCGCGATCGGCGCCATCAACGACGACGACGGTGGAGCAGGCCTCGGCGCCAACTTCGGCGCGGTTTGGCTGCTGTACCTGGGTTGCATGCAGATGGGCGAACAGGAGTCACGCCTTGGCTCGCCACCGAACCCCGACGTGCTCAGGCCCGACCCTTCGGGCCCGCCGGTGCTGGGAGACGCGTGGGAGCCTTTCGTGGACCACAGCAGCTTCGCCCCGTTCGCACTCTTCGACGCGCTCCTGATCTCCCAGGGCGAGATCAACCTCCCGACGCCCCTCGGCACGCTTCTGTGCGCGATTCCGGCTTCTCCCATTGTTGAGGTGACCGCACCGGGGAACCGCTTCCAGGTGGTTGTTCCGCAGGATTGCTCGTTCCTCGGCGTGGAGCTCTGCACGCAGGCCGCCTCCCTGGAAGCCGGAGGGGCCCTCTTCGTTACCAATGCCATGGACATCCTGATCGGCTCCTTCTGAGAACGCCGCCAGCCCCCGATGTCCCGGCCATACCGAGCCTTCGTCAACTACTCGACGCGCTACGCCGACTGGGTGGACGTGCTCCACCGCAATCTCGAGCGCGTCTTCGGCGAGGGCAGCATCTTCCTCGACCGCAAGTCGATCGGTGTCGGCGAGTCGTGGGTCGCCGCGCTCCAGCGCGGGCTCGACCAGGCCGAACACGTCGTCCTCGTGGCGACGCCGGAGTCGTTTGCCTCGCGCTGGGTTAACACCGAGCTCGAGGCGATGCAGGCGCAGCTCGATCGACGGGCCGGCGAGCGGTCGGTTCTCCCGCTGCTGTTGGTGGACACGCCGTGCCCGCCGTTCCTGCAGGCGACGCAGCATGTCGACTTCCGCGCGGCCGAAGGCGACGTCTACCGCGAGCGGCTGGGGCAGCTCGTCGGCGCGCTGGGCGGCTCGGGGCTGTACCCGAGCAGGTCGGGGACGCGGAGCGCGCCATCCTGCTGTTGGAACGCATGGCTCACGGGACCCGAGACGGGAACGACCTGTACTTCATCTGGACGACCCTCGAGCGTCTCGGGGCCGCGGAAGAAGAGCTTCGAGACCTCGCCGCCGACGCGCGCAGCAGGCTGTTCGAGCACGTTGGAGAGCCGCCGCGCGAGCTGTTCGCGACGGTCAAGACCCTGGACGGCAGGACGGATCTTTGGACCCGCATCGACGCCGGCACGTTCTCGATGGGGGCTGAAGACGACACTGCGGGCAGGCGCGTGAAGGTCGAGCAGGCCTTTGAGCTGATGTCGGTGCCCGTGACGAACGCGATGTATGCGGCCTTCGCCCCGGATCACGAGTTCCCGGACGGTAAGGACGACCATCCGGCGGTGAATGTGAACTGGTACGAGGCCAAGTCGTTCTGTCACTGGCTGGGAGCGCGGCTGCCGACGGAGAAGGAGTGGGAGTACGCGTGCCGGGCGGGCGAGGCGTTCCGGAACTTCTGGAGCGGTGAAACGGACGCTGATCTGGGCCGGGTGGGTTGGTACCAACAGAACGCTGGCACTTCGTCACACCCGGTGGGCGAGAAGCCTGCGAGCCCTTTTGGGCTCTATGACATGCACGGGAACGTCTGGGCGTGGTGTGAGGACGGCCTTGGCTCCGAGTTCCGCGTCTTCCGTGGCGGCTCGTTCCTCAAGTCCGCGCAGGCCGCGCGGTCGGCGTACCGCGTCTGGTACGACCCCTCGGTCCGCCTCCGCGACCTCGGGTTTCGTCCCGCCAGGGTTATCACGGATTGACCTCGCCACTTCACGACCGGCGGTTGAGCCTGCTCGCTGGATCACCCGAGGAGCGCCTCCGACGCCGAGGGGCCCGTGCGAAGCCGGGCCCGACGAGGCGGTCGGTTCGGGACTGGACACCGTGGCGCCGGAAACCAAGTTGGTCCGGCCCGCGACCGCACGACGCCACCGTCGCGGGACGACGGAAGGCGGATAGCAATTGCGACTGAGACGCAGCCGCAATATAAGACAGCGGCGCGGGTCCGCCCTTCGGCCCCGCGCCCTGGCGTTTCCCCAAGACGAGCTCAGCCCCCGGCCGGTCGCCCACAACACACCCGCTCCCATGCAAGCGCCTGCTCCGCTCGAAGCCCTCGCCGTCGTCAAGGAGTTCGTCCAGGGGCGGCGCTCGGTCCGGGCGCTGGACGGGGTCGATCTTACGGCCGAGCGCGGCGAGCTCGTGGCCGTGATGGGCGCCTCGGGGTCGGGCAAGAGCACGCTCCTGCACGCGATCGCGGGGCTGACCTCGATCGACGCGGGGTCGATCCGCATCGATGGGGAGGACCTGGCCGGGGCCTCGGACGTCGAGCTGACGCGTCTCCGGCGCGAGCGCATCGGGCTTGTCTTCCAGGCCTTCAACCTGATCCCCATGTTGACGGTCGAGGCCAACGTGCGGCTGCCGGCCAAGCGGACGCCGGAGCTGGGGCAGCGCGCACGCTCCATCCTGGCGCGGCTGGGGCTGGAGGACCGCATCGGGCACCGGCCCGACGCGCTCTCGGGAGGCGAGCAGCAGCGCGTGGCGATCGCGCGCGCGCTCGTGACCGACCCGGCCATGCTCCTGCTCGACGAGCCGACCGGGAGCCTCGATTCCGAGGCGGGTCTTGGCATCTGCCGGCTGATGCGCGCGCTCTGCGACGAGGAGCAGCGCTGCGTCGTCGTCGTGACGCACGAGGCGAGCGTCGCCGCCTGGGCGGACCGCGTGGTCGTCCTGAAGGACGGCCGGGTGGTCGGGACCTTCGACGGCGACGAGCGCCGCGACCCGCAGGCGCTGGCCGAGCGCTATCAGCGCATCGTGCGCGACACCGAGCCCGTGACGTCGTGAGAGCGGTCCTCGAGCTCGTCCTCGCCTCTCTGCGCGCGCACTCGGCCCGTAGCACGCTGACCGCGCTCTCGACCCTGGCCGCGACCCTGCTCGTGCTGTCGGTCGTGAGCGGCTACGACGCGCTGGTCGCGAGCTACGACCAGTTCGCGGACCGGGCCTTGGGACGCTACGAGCTCTCGGTCGACGCCATCAGCACCGGGCCCGAGCGCCGCGTCGACGCCGAGGTCGCCGAGGCGCTGAGGGCCGATCCGGACGTCCTCGCGGCCGACGCGATGTGGGCGCGCAAGGTGACGGCGCAGCCGCTCGCGGGGGTCATGGAGCGCGCGCCCGAGATCCTCCTCCTCGGGACCGACGCGGCCGAACCGCCGTTCGAGATGCGCCGCGGACGCTGGGTCGGAGGCGGTCCCGCCGACTCGCTACGGGTCGCCCTGAGCGCGGAGATCGCCGAGCGCCTCGGCGCCGATCTGGGAGACGAGCTGACGCTCGGTCGCGGCGAGGGGGCGCGGACGCTGACGGTCGTCGGCATCGTCGAGAACCCGCCGGTTCCGCTCACCGGGCGCTACACGGGCTCGATCGACCTGCCGAGCCCGAGCATCGCCGGCGCCTACGTCACGCTGGCGGACGCCGCCGCCGTGCACCGGCTGCCGCCGGTGGCGACCTTCCTCGGCGTCGACCTCGCCGACGGCGTCGACGTCCATCGCTTCCGCTTCCGGTGGGGGACGAAGCTCAGCCGCTTCGAGCGCCCGGCTCGCTTTCAGGAGGACTTCGACCTCGAGGAAGAGCTGAACCAGGCGGGGGTCGCCGACAACATGCGCCTGCAGTCGTACGCCGTCACGGCGGTGGCGATGCTGCTCGCGTTCCTCGTCACCTTCAACACGCTCAACATGGGCGTGACGGAGCGCATCCGGCAGCTCGCGCTCCTGCGCGCGGTCGCCTTTACCAGGGGGCAGGTCGCGCTGCTGGTCCTGGGCGAGGCGCTCGTTCTCGCCACCCTCGGCTTCCTGCCGGGGCTGCTCCTGGGACTGGGCGTCGCCGCGGCGGCCGACCAGGGGGTCGGCCCGCTGTTCCGGGCCGGAGCCTCGATCGGGCCGGTAAGCCTCCTCATGGCGGCGGTCGCGGCGTATGGGGCTGCGCTCATCGCCGCGCTCTACCCCGCCTGGCGTGCGACCAGGCTGCGCCCGCTGGACGCGATCGCACCCCAGATGGCCCGCACCGCATCGCCTCGGCGCGGCATCCTGGGCTTCGCGCTCGCGGGGACCGCGGCGCTTGCGGTGCACGTGGGCCTCGGCATCGTGTTCCCGCCGGGCGCGGACGGTGCGGTCGTCGCGGCGATGCTCGCGAGCTACGTCGCGCTCGCGCTGGGCTGCGTGCTGATCACGCCGGTCCTGGTGGTCCTGGTCGAGCACTTGGCGGCGCCGTTGCTCGCGTCGCTCCTGGGCCTGGACCGACAGCTGCTCGAGCAGCAGCTCTCGGGGCACCTGTGGCGCAGCGTGGGCTCGGCGCTCACGCTGAGCGTTGGCCTCGGGCTGTTCATCGCCGTCCAGGTCTGGGGCCGCACGATGCTGGAGACGTACGTGCCCGGCTCCTGGGCTCCGGACGCGATCCTCGCGCTGGGCGGCGACGGCACCTCGCTGGAGCGCGCGCGCCGCGTCGCCGAGCTGCCCGGGGTCGATCCCGACCGGTGCCTGCCCTTGGTGCTCGAGCAGCCGCGCCTGCTCGAAGACCTCACCGGCAGCGCTGAGCGCGTCACCGTCACGCGGCAGGACAACGTGCTGATCGTCGGCCTCGACCCGGAGCGCGCCTTCGCTGGCGAGCGGCCGCTGCTCCGCTGCGACTGGGTGCGCGGTTCCGCCGAGGGCGCCGTCGCGAGCCTGGCCGCCGAGCGTGGCTGCGTTGTGCCGGAGCACTTCCTGAGGGAGTCGGGACTCGACCTGGGCGACCGTTTCGAGGTCGTTCCGCCCGAGTCTCCGAAGACGCCGGTGAGCTACACGATCGCGGGCTCGGTCGAGCTGGACGGCTGGCACTGGCAGACCAAGAACACCGGGATGCGCGTGCGCACCCATCGCTCCGCGGCGCTCGTGTTCGCGCGCTTCGACAACGTCGCGCGGGACTTCGAGCTCGACCGCGTGAGCCACGTCTGGTTCTCGTACGCCGAGGCCGACACGGACGCGGCGTCGATCGCGGCGCAGGCGCGGACGCTCTTCGGAGAGGCAGCCGGCGCGGAGCCCGCCTCGGCCGACGCCGAACCCGTGGAGGCGGTGGCGCTGACGCCCGTCGAGGACATCCGCACGGAGGTCCGCACGACGGCGGCGCGCTGGCTGTGGACGATGAGCGTCTTTCCGCTGATCGCGGTCGGGATCGCGTCGCTTGGGCTGCTCAACGTGATCGTCGCCTCCGTGCGCGCGCGCCGTTGGGACTTCGGGGTCCTGAGGAGCATCGGCTTCACGCGCGGGACCCTGGTGCGGCTGGTGGTCGCCGAGGGCTTTCTGTTCGGCCTGGTCGCCTGCCTGACCAGCTTCCTCTTCGGGCTCTTCGGCGGCTGGAGCGGGACCATCGCCGCGAACGACTTCAGCTTCTTCGGCGGACTGGAGCCCGTCCTGGTGGTGCCCGTGGCGATGATCCTCCTGGGCTGGGGCGTGCTCCTCGCCTTCGCGGTCGTGGCCGCGCTGTGGCCTGCGGTCGCGGTGGGGCGCATGCAGCCGCTGACGCTGCTGCAGGAAGGGCGGGCGTCGTTCTGACGCGGTGACGGCATGCCCACCCGAGCGATCTATGCCGTCCACGTTCGGAGAGGCGAACGACTCCGCACCACCGGCGGACGCTGTTTGGCGGTTCCCGGCTCGTCAGCTTCGAGCGCGCGCACTTGAAGCTGCTCTTCCCGGGCTCGGACGGGATCCGCTAGAACCGTTGCCGCGCAGCGACACCGTCCATGCCTTCGATCGTGCCGCGCGAACGCCAACCATCGATTTCGCGCTGCATCACGCAAGTGCCGTCCATCGCGCGTGCCCGCGCCGTCGTTACACACGCGATCTTCCACTCGGGCACTCGGCTTCCGCGGGGCTGATAGACTCCGCTCCGCGTGCTCTTCGGAGCGCGCCTTCGCCGAGACGAGCCCCCAAGGAGATCTGCATGATGAGCCCGCACGGCTCCCGTTCGCTTCGTCTTCCCGCACACGCTGTCGCGGTTATCCTCGCTTGCGCCTCGCGCGCGCCGGCCCAGCAGGCGGTGGCCAAGCTCCAGCTCACGCCGGGGGTCGACACCGGCGCGGTCGAACGCTTCGGGGAGCAGAGCGCTCGTGACGGCGGCCTTCTCGCCATCTCGGGCGCGAGCACCGCAACGCTCAGCGAAGACGAAGGCGTCGTCGCCATCTTCGACCTCGCTCAGGGCGTCGAGACGCGGCGCTTCCGCGAGCTCCTTGGACCCGGCATCTCCTTCGGCTTCGACATCGACCTGCACGCTGGGCGGCTCCTCGTGGGCGCGCCCCAGACCGCGGCGATCTTCCCCGGCTTCGACGACCCGGGGCAGGTCTTCCTCTACGACGCCCAAACCGGCGCCACGCTGCAGACCTTCACGAGCGGCTTCGGGCAGATCCTCGGGGCCGACGTGGCGCTGAACAGCACGCACCTCTTCCTCGGCGATGGTCTGGGAGAGCGCGTCGAGGTCTACGACGTCCAGACCGGAGCCTTCGTTCAGTTCATCGAAGCGGCGGGGTTCACCCAGGGCTTCGCCTCGGAGCTCGAGTGCGACGACGACCTGCTGCTGGTCACCGAGCTCTCGTCCCTCCAGCCGACCAGCCGCGTCTTCGTGTACGACGCGGCGACCTTCACGCTGCAGGGCATCCTGAACAGCCCGAACGTGACGGGCTTCGTCGGAGACCAGTTCGGCGCGAGCCTGGGACTCTCCGAGGACTACGTGATCGTCGGCGCGCACGAGCTCAACCTGTTCCCGATCTCCTTCGGCATCGGGGCCGCGTACGTCTTCGACCGCACCACCCTGCAGCTCGTCACGCCGCTGCTCTCGGGGGCTCCGGAGCTCTTCCAGACCTTCGGCGAGTCCGTGGCGGTCTCCGGCGATCGCGCCTTGGTCGGTGCGCCGCGCGACAACACGCCGGGGACCTTTGCCGGGCGTGCGTACCTGTACGAGCTGCCGTCGGGCCAGCTCCTCGACACCCTCACGCCCTTCGACCAGACCCCCGAGGACTTCTTCGGAGTGGGCTGCCAGCTCTTCGACGGCATGGCCTTCGTCGGTGCGACCCAGGCGACGGGAGCCGCCGGCGATACGGGAGCGGCGTACCTCTTCGATCTGGAGGGGGATGCTTGGCTGAACGTCGGCCCCGGCCTCGCCGGCGCGGCCGGCGTGCCGCAGCTGGTCGGGAGCGGGGACTTCACGCCCGGCGCGCCTATCACGCTGGACCTGTCGGGGGCGGCGCCGCTGAGCCCGGCGCTGCTCGTTGCCGGGATCGACGAGCAGCTGTATGCGCCGTTCTTCGGCGGGGTCCTGGTGCCCGCTCTGAACGTCGAGCTGCCGGGGACGACGGACGGCGCAGGAGCGATCTCGTGGGCCACGCCGGCGCCGTTCCTGCCGGTCGGCACGACCGTGCTGCTTCAGTACTGGGTGTTGGACCCGTCGGCTCCTCAGGGAGTCGCCGCGTCCAACGGGCTCTCGGCGACCGTGTTCTGATCCGGCCGCGTTCGAGCCGCTCTCCGAAGTCCTACTGAATCGACGAAGCTCCGGCCCACGTCACCAGCCGCACGCCCTTGCTCAGGAGCTGCGGCTCCTGGTAAGCGCCCGCCCGCAGGGCCACGATCGAGCCCGGCAGGGCGGCCGCGTTGGCCGCGGCGACCGTCTTGTACGGGCGCTCCAGCGACCCGTCTTCCAGCGCGCCGGTGTAGGCGTGGTCGACGTAGACGATCGGCTCGGCGGGCACGTCGAAGCGCCAGGCGCCGCGGCCATCGGTTCCCAGGATCAGGCGGTGTGCGCCCGCGGAGCTGTCGTCGACGACGAAGCGCAGCTCCTTGCAGCGCGCGATGGGAAGGCCCTGCTGGAACGGGATCCAGGAGGCGCCGCCGTCGGTGGAGCGGAACACGCCGAGGTCCGTCCCGGCGTAGACCACGTCGGGGTGGAAGGGGGTCGGCGCGATCGTGTTGACCTCGTTGAGCACGTCGAGACCGCCGGTCCGATCCGCCCAGGTCGCTCCGTAGTCGCGCGTGTGGAGGATCTTGGGGGAGCCCGGGTCGCTCCGCAGCGCGACCCAGGCCTCGCCGGGCCACTCGGTCGAGGGCGCGACCGACAGGACGCGCTCGATCTCGATCGGGCTGCCTCCGACTTCGATCTGCTCGATGTGGCGGAGCACGCTCCAGGCTCCGGCGCCGTTCTTCGACAGCACGGTGAGCTCGTCCTCGTTGTCGCCCCAGTAGTCGACCCAGATCACGCTGCCGTCGACCTTGCTGCCGGTGATCGCCCGGATGCTGTAGCTGTCGGCCTGGAAGCCCGTGTCCAGCACGGTGCTCCAAAGGAACGCCCCTGCGGACGCCGTCGCGTCGGCGTACCAGAGCCCGGTCTCGTCGTGGGTATAGAGCCGATCGTCATACCGGTCGTAGAACAGGCGCGGCTGGTAGTTCGCCGGCGTGACCGAGGGCGAGAAGAACGAGGACGCCGGGTGCTGAAGGCGGTTGGTACGCCAGGAGACGGGCTGCGCGTAGACGCCGTCGACGAACCACATCCACTCGTCGAGCGCGTCGTACACCTCGACGTCCGCGCCGTCGCCGCCGCCGACGAAGTCCCAGGCCTGCCCGTCGTCGTCGCTCCAGACCGTGCCGTTGTCCTGCAGGCCGAGCGCGATCATCGCGCGGTCGGCGTCGAGGAAGTCGATCTCCGAGCAGGCGAGGCCGTTCGCGCCTCCGATCTTGTGCGTCGTGTTTCCGCCCGCGTGCAGGTAGATGCCGCCGTCGTTGCAGATCCACAGGTCGTCGCCGGTGGCGTCGTTGAAGTAGAGCTGCGTGACGTCTGCGTGGCCCTTCTCGGGGACCTCGTAGGCCCAGGTCGTGCCGCCGTCGGTGGTCTTCGCGGTGCGCACCGAGCCCACGTAGATCGTGTCGGGGTCGGTCGGCTCGATCGCGATCGCGAGGGCGTGCCCAGCCTGCTGCCCGCCGTCGATCTTGTCGATCTCGAGGTCGCCCGTCGCGTCGTCCCAGGTGTCGCCGCCGTCGGTGCTGCGGTAGACCCCTTGGAGGATGTTGCTCGCCTCGACGATCACCGCGAGCGTGTCCGGAGCGTCGCGGCACAGGGCGATGTGCGCCCGGCTCCAGGTCGCGAGCGCCGGCAGGTCCGGGTCCGACAGGTGCGACCACGAGAAGCCGTCGTTCAGGGACCTCCAGATCCCGTCTGGATCCGTGCCGACGCTCCCGCGGCGGCAGGCGTAGAGGCGGTCGAGCGTCGGGTGGATCACCACGTCGGTGACGTTGCCCGCGAGGCTCAACGACCAGCTCGCGCCGTCGTCGACCGACCGGAAGAGGCCCTCGCTCGACGCCGCGTACACGATGTTCGACCCGGAGCGCTTGTAGAAGATGCGGAAGAAGTGCTCGGGGTCGGCCCCGCCCAGGTTGACCGGGTCCCACGTCAGGCCGCCGTCGTTCGACTCGAACATGCCCGCGCCCTTGTAGCGCTGCACGTCGCCGGTGCCGACGAGGATGTGGTCCTCGTCCTTGGGGTCGACGGCGAAGGCCCGCACCGACGGGTTCGGCAGCGCGTCGCCGATGCTGGTCCAGTCTCCGGCCGTGCCGACGGTCGACTTCCACAGGCCGCCCTGGCAGATGCCGACGTAGAGCGCGGGGTCGACGCCGTCCAGGATCTGGATGCCCGAGACGCGTCCGTTGCGCTCGCTGAAGGCGCCGACGGGGCCGAGGAGCTGCCAGGCGGCCACGCCGGCCGCGGTCGCGCCGCCGCCGCGGCCCTGGGCCAAAGCCTGGCCCATCCCTGTGCTCTCGAGCGCCAGGCGGTATTGGGCGGGGGACATGCAGCGTTCGTGCTTGCGGCGCAGGCGCGAGTGGTCCTCGCGCCACGGCTCGGCGTCGCGGCTCTGGCGGGCGCTGAGGTCGCCGGCCAGCAGTCCGAAGACGAGCAGCGAGATCGTGTACGGCTTCACCGGGTGGCTCCTACTGCAGGTTGACGAGGACGAGGACGAGTCCGGTCTCCGCGTCGAGCGCGGACATGGCCTTGCCGATCACGGCGCCGAAGGCGCGCTCGGGGTCGGTCGCACGCATCGCGTGGCCCGCGGTGCTCGAGCTCGTGAGGAGGTCGCCGGCGCGGATCGGCCCGTTCTCGGCGCTGCACTTCACGTAGGCGCGGCCGGTCATCGCGACCAGCGTCTCGCCCTCGAGCGCGCCGCGCTGGGCGAGCCGGATACCGTGCCGCACGCCGCCCGCGCCGGAGACGGCGCCCGCGACGCGACGGTCGTAGGGCGCGGCCGTCGGGACCAACGCGCCCGGGTTCTCGGGGTCGATCGAGACCAGCGTTCCGGGCTCGCAATCCCCCGACGAGTCGAAGGCCTCCGCCAGGTCCGCGCCGCCGGTGATCTCGACCTCGGGCACGACGAGGCGGCCGGAGTGGGTGATCTCGACCACCTGCCCGGTGCCGTTCGAGCCGCGGAAGATCGGGTTGCTCGCCCCGGTCGCGGTGGCCTGCAGCGCGCCTGCCAGGTCGGGCGAGCTGACGCGCAGGTAGCCGGTGTCGCGGTGGATCTGGACGAACGGGCCCTGCTCGCCGAGGCCGTTCCGGCCGAAGACCTGGAGCGTGTTGGTCGCGCCGTCGTAGCGCACGCCGGCGCCGAGCGACGCGTCGGCGTTCTCGGCCAGGAAGACCTCGGAGTCGCCGCCCGCAGCGGGCGGTTGCAGGCTGAGCTCGGCGAGGCCGCCCTCGCCCTCGAGCTCGACCGTGCCGCCGGGGCCGGCGATCTCGTCGAGCGTCACCTTGCCGGTGCCGCCGTCGAGCGTGATGGTCGTGCCGCTGACGCCTCCGACCTCGACCGAGCCGGCGCCGAAGCCCGACCCAACCGTCAGCCTGTTGTCGGCCGCCGTGACAAACGGGAAGAAGCCATCCGAAACCGCCAGCGAGTCCTTCACCGTCAGCTGCGCCGCGGGGAAGGCCACGCCGACGACGACGTTGTCGGATGCGTCCTGGGTGATCGCCGAGCTCTCGATCGTGTTCGTGCCCGAGAACAGGGCGATCGCGCCGCCCGTCCCGCTGCCCCCGATGCCGCCGCCGCTGCCGCCGGAACCCGGTTCGTACGTGTCGAGCCACACGTCGCGCACGGCGACCGGAATCGTGAACCCGGCGAGGCGGCGCACCAGCACCTCGATCGTACCGATGCCGTCGAGCGGGCCGAGGTCGACCAGGTGGGTGGGGGAGCCACCGGTGTTCGAGTCGAGCGAGAGCGTCGCCACCAGGAGCCCGTCGGCGTAGACCCCGGCGACGCCGAACCCCTGCGCCACCACCCCGGGGCCGTTCACCGTGATGCCGATCCGACCGTGCTTACCGGCCATCCCCGAGGCCAGCTGAAAGCGCCGGACCGCGACGTCGAGCGTGCTGTCGACCAGCTCGGGCAGCGGGCCGCCCACCGCCGCGGCGACGCCGCCGAGGAGCTGCAGCTGCTCGCGCACGATGACCTCGCCGTCGACGTCGAGCTCGGCCTCGGGCGTGCTCGTTTCGATCCCGACCTGCGAGTCCGAGAACCACACCTTGGCTACGTCCGCCTTGGAACCAAAGGTCAGCCGCGGGCCCGGGGCCCCCGCGGCGTTGGTCGTGCGGATGAGGATCGGGTTGCCGGCGTTGTCCGAGAGCAGGGTCGAGCTGCCGGTCGAGAGCAGGTTGCCGGCCAGGTCGCCCGACCCGTCGTCGGAGCCGATCGCCTGGCCGAGCTCGACCGCCACGGCGCCGTCGACGTGCAGCCGGTGGTCGGGGCTTGCGACCCCGATGCCGACGTCCGCGTCCTGCACGAAGATGTCGACGTCGTCCTGTTTCGCTCCGATCGTGATGCGCGGCGCGACGTTCAGCGCGCCGTCGGTCGTCCCGAGCACCAGCGGGACGCCCTGGGCATCGGCGAGCTCGGTTGAGTCTTCGGTCACGGACAGGTAGCCGGCGAACCCGCCGTGGGTGTCGTCCACGCCGATGCGGTTGCCGAAGCGTACGGCGAGGTCGCCCCAGACGGTCAGCGGGTGCGCGGGCTGGGTCGTGCCGAGGCCGACGTGGCCGGTGGCGGCGTCGATGAAGAGCTCATCGCCCAGCGGATACAGCATGCCGAGGGTCGGCGTGCTCGAGGCCTGCAGGCAGGCGCCGGTCAGGTCGTCGCGGATCGTCGGGACGCAGACCCCGAGCGCGACCTCCGCTCCGGCGGGCCCGCCGCTGATCGCGCCCGGCGTCGCGGTGGCCGCGGCGCCAGCGGCTGTGGCGCCGGCGCGCGCAGCGCCCCGTACCGGCCGTCCGCCGGGAGACGCGGCCCAGGCCGGAGCCGCGTCACTCGCAGCTGCCGCAAGGCTAAGCACCTGCTCGAACACCCCGCCTTCCAGGTTGCGGAGGAGCTCCTGTCCGGCCGAGGTCACCTGGAGCAGGTCCGGCCGCCCATCGCGGTCGAAGTCGAGCCAGACGGCGTCGAAGACGCGGTCGCCCGCGCCGGGTTCCAGCCACGCCTCGAAGGTCGCACCCGAGACGGAGCGGTGGATCCAAGACGATCCCGCGGCCCCGGCGACGAACAGGTCGGCGTGCCCGTCGAGGTCGACGTCCTCCCAGAGCGCAAACGCCAGCGGCGGCAGGTCGCCCAGCCCGCTCTCGAGCGTCACGTCCTCGAACGCGCCCCCGCCGGCGTTGCGGAGGAGCCGGCCGGTCCCGTCCGGGCCGATGGCGAAGGCGTCGGGGAGGTCGTCGCCGTCGACGTCGTTCCAAGAGAAGCGCGCGGTGGCGCCCGGCGGGCTCGAACGGGCCGCGGGCGGCGCCTGCTGGGCCGCGGTGGGGGACAACGAGGAGAGGGCGGTCGCCAGCGTGGCGAGAGAGAGCAGGGTCGACATGGGGTGCATCGGGTGTAGGCCTCCAAATCGCCCAGACCCGCTCGCCTGCCGAGGCGCACCCCGAAGCCGACTTTTTTCAGGAGCCGCGCTCCCGCAGCCGTCGAGCGGCCTGCAGGTAGCGCTTGCGGACGGCGCTCTCGCCGAGGCCGAGCAGCTCCGCGATCGCGGCGAAGGTGTGCCCCGCGAGCCGCAGCCGCACGACGCGGGCCTCGGGCTCGGCGAGGGCGTCCACCCGCTCGTCGAGCCAACGCGCTTCGTCGCGGCGCGTGACCGTCCCCAGGCTGGCCCCCTCGTGCCGCGGCGCGCCGGCGTCGCCGCCCTCGGACTCGCCCTGGGAGAGACGGTGGCGGCGCGCGGCCTTGCCGATCACCCATTGCGCGTGGCGCTGCAGCAGGGCCTGAAAGTCGTCGACCGAGGCGTCGGGCGACAGCCGGTCGAGCGCGCGCACGCCTTGGAGGAGCACCTCCTGCTCCATGTCGCTGAGCGACACGAAGCGCCGCAGGTGCGCGCCTACGCGCCGGTCGAGGTAGCGCCGGACCGCCGGCGAGCACGCCTCGACCAAGCGCCCCAGGGCCTCGTCGGAGCCCTCCTGGGCGCGGCCCACGAGACGCCCGTCGGAGGGGTCGCTGTCACCGGTCATCGGATCGCGCTCCTCCCGGCGCGTCGAGCTCGCCGCGGGCCTCGACCAGGAGCTCGCGGAACCAGCCGGGAGGGTCCCCGTGCCACTCCGCGTACGCCTCGCAGTCCGCCAGGTAGCGGAGCGCCTGCTCGCGCTCGCCGAGCCGCGCGTGCGCGAGGACCAGAAACACGTCGGCCCCCGCGTGCGACCGACCGTCCAGCGCATCATTCACGCGGTTGCAGCGCTCGAGCTCCTCGACGGCGTCGGCGAAGCGACCCTGGCGATAGCGGGCCGCCCCGGCGATCAACGCGCCGCCGGGGTTCTCGGGCAGCAGGCGCTCGGCGTACCGCGCCTGGCGCAGGGCGAGCTCGAGCTCCTCGGCCGGAGCGCCCGGGGTCGTCAGGCTGCCGAAGATGCCGTTGACCAGCGCCAAGGGCCCATCCGCCCAACCGCCCGCCAGGTGCTTGGCCGCGGCGAGCTCGTGCGGGCTCAGGTCGCTGCGCCGCTCGAGCTCGTCGACCACCACGGCGGAGTCGACGTGCTCGACGAAGAGCTCCGCGACCAGCCCGTGCAGCTCGCTCGCCGCACGCCGCAGCCGCGGCAGGTCGCGCCCGGATACGCCGGGCTCGAAGAGGAGCAACGAGTCCGCCGAGACCAGGATGCGGTCGCCGCGCGGACCGAACTCGATCCAGGTCACCCAGCCGTTGAGGCCCGCGTACGAGAACACCAGCTCGCCGCTCTCGAAGTCCCTCAGGCGCAGCACCAGGTCCTTGCCTCCGCTCACGAGTCGCCTTCCGTCGGGGCTGAAGGCCACGGACAGGACGCCGCCTTCGTGGTGCCCGCGGAAGCTCTGGATGCGCTTCCAGCTCACGGTGTCCCAGACGTGGATCGCGTCGTCGTCGCCGAAGGAGACCAGCACGTCCTGGGCGGGGTGGAAGCGCAGCCCGTTCACGGTCGGGTGCGCGCCCGGCACCCGGTGCTCGAGCGTCCCGTCGCCGAGCCGCCAGACGAACAGGTCGCCCTCGCGCGAGCCGGTCACGAAGCGGCGTCCGTCGGGAGCGACGGCCAGGCCGCGGAGCGTCGCGCCTTCCGGTGCGGCGGCGTGCAGCGGCTCGCGCCGTTCGACGCTCCAGACCCGCGCCTCGGCGGAGGACAGGGAGACCAGGCGCCGGCCCGTCGGGTCGAACTCCAGCTGCCGCACCCGCTCGCGGTGCGAGCCAAGGTCGGCCAGCCGCTCGTGCGTCGCCGCGTCCCAGAGGCGCACGACCCCGCGGTAGTCGGCGCTCGCCAGCACGGCGCCGCTCGGATCGAAGCGCACCGCGTAGGCTCGCTCGCGGTCCACCGACAGGCGGTCGACGACGGTCGCCGACGCGAGGTCCCAGAGCAGCAGCCCCGGCACGCCGCCGCAGGCGAACCGCGCTCCGTCGGGGGCAAAGTCCAGGCAGCTCGTGCGCTCGCCCCCGTAGTCGATCCGGTCCGGGGACCTGCGGCGGGCGAGGCTCCAGACCTTCACCGTCCCGTCGTCGCTGCTGGTCGCGAGGTGCTCGCCGGAGGGGTGCCAGCTCAGTCCCTTGACGGCGCCACCGTGGCCCGCGGCGACCAGGACCTTCTCGCCGGACGCGACGTCCCACACCGTCGCCGTCCGGTCCACGCCCGTCGTGGCGAGCAGGGTGCCGTCGGGGGAGAACTCGGTCGACCAGCCGCGCGCGTCGTGTGCGCTGTAGAGCCGCACGGGGCGCAGCTCGGCGTCGAGCACGTGGAGCTTCCCGTCCAGGGTTAGAGCCGCGACGCGCTCGCCGTCGGGGCTCCAGCGGACCGGCCAGCGGTGGTGCGAGTACCCGCGCCCGTCGGGGGACGGAAGGTCGGCCAGGCGCTCCCAGGTCGCGGTGTCGAAGACGCGCAGGCGCGCGGCTGTCCCGGCGGTGATCAGGCGCGAGCCGTCGGGTGAGAAGTCCACCGACTGCGCCATCGTTCCGCCCGCGGAGAGCTCGACGAAGTCGGCGCCGTCCTCGACGTTCGTGATCCGCACGAGCTCGTGCGCGCCCGCGATGCGCTTTCCGTCGGGATGGAAGACCAGGTCGCGCGAGCGGCCGGGCGCGTCGTAGAGCAGGCGTCCGACCGCTCCTCCCGCGAGGGCCTGGGGCACGTCCCAGAGCCACACCGCGCCGCGGTTGTCGGCCGCGGCGAGCAGCGCCCCATCGGGCGAGAACGCGACGTTGGTGATCAGCTGCCCGCGCGTCTCGAGCCGCTGAAGCAGCTCCCCGGTCGCCGCGTCCCAGACCCGCACGCGCCCGCCGTCGCCGCCGCTCGCGAGCAGCCGGCCGGCGGGGGAGTACTCGACGCCCCACTGCGAGCCGTCACTCAGCGGCGCGCCCGGGTCGACGAGGGTCATCAGGCTCAGGTCGAGCTGCCCCGTGAGGAAGCTCCACTCCCAGCCGCGCAGCTCCTCCGAGCAGCGGGCGAGCAGCTCGCGCGCCGAGTCCGCGCGGCCCTCCTCGAGGGCGCTTTGCGCGGCGGCGATCAGCGCGGCGTAGGTGTGCAGGTCGGCGCGGGCCTTCTCCGCAACCGCCAGCTCCTCGCTCGCCTTGGCACGCCTGCTCTCGCGCGCGACCCGGCCGCGTGCGGCGACGGCGTCGTTCTTGCGCCCGGTCTGAACGTAGGCCAGCCCGAGCGAGCCCGCCAGCGACGAGACGAGCGCCAACCCGGCCGCGGCCGCGGCGAGCCGATTGCGCCGCACCCACTTCGCCATCTCGACCAGCGGCCCGGTCCGGAAGGCCGACACCACGCGGCCCTCGAGGAAGGCGCGCAGGTCGTGGGCGAGCGCCTCCATGCTGCGATAGCGGTCGTCCGCCCGACGCGCCATCGCCTTGTCGCAGATCGCGACCAGCTCCGCGGGAGCGCCCGGCGACAGCTTCGACAGCGGCGTCGGGGCGCCCGCGCGGACCGCCCGCAGAAGGCCGGGCGCCTCGCGCGCCGAGCCGAGATCGCTGTAGGGCGCGCGCCCCGCGAGCAGGTGGTACAGGATGGCCCCGGCCGCGTAGACGTCAGCGGCCGGTCCGACCGCCGCGAGGTCGCCGGCGGCCTGCTCGGGGGCCATGTAGCTCGGCGTGCCGATCACGGCGCCGTCCTGGGTCAAGAGCCCGGGGACGCCGGTGCGCGCGGCGTCCTCGCGCCGAACGCTGGCCAGCGCGACCGACGCGGCGCCGTCGGTCGAGTCGCTGGCGACGTCGGGGCCGGCCGCGTGCGCATCCTCGCGCCCGCGCACCCGCGCGAGCCCCCAGTCCATGACGTAGGTCTCGCCCAGCCGCCCGACCATCACGTTCGACGGCTTCAGGTCGCGGTGCAGTACCTGCTTGGCGTGCGCGAACGCCAGCGTCTCGCAGACGCGGACGAGCACGCCGACGACGCGCGCCTGACTCCAGCCCGCCAGCCCTTCGGCCGCCAGGCGCAGGACCTCCTTGAGGTCGAGCCCGCGGACCAGGTGCATGGTGAACCAGACCCGCCCGTTCGCGTCGACGCCCACGTCGTGCACGGCGAGCACGCCGGGGTGGTCGAGCTGCGCCATCACCTGCGCCTCCTCGAGGAAGCGATACAGCGAGCGGCTGCTGCCGGCCGGCGTGCCGCGCGCTTCGGAGCTCCTCCTGCGCGCCGACGACACCTTCATCGCGAGCACCCGCCGGAGGCGCGCGTCCCACACGCGGTGGACCGTGCCCATGGCCCCGCGCCCGACCTCGTCGAGCACCGTGTAGCGGTCCGCGCCCCCGCCCTGGGCCAGGAGGTCGATCGCGTCCGGCGCGAGCTGTGCGGGGTCGACGCGCGTCTCGCGCCGCTGGCCTTCGAGCCAGAGCCAGTCCTCCGCCAGCCGCCGCAGCCGGTCGGCGTGCTCGGGGTGCGCGGCGCACAGGCCCTCGACGTCCGGCGTGCCCGGCAGATGCTCCAGGTGCTCGAGGAACAGTTCTTCGGCGTGCTCCAGGCCGGTGTCGGTCGAGCCCATGGCTCGATTCTAAGGGCGCCGCGCCGGCTGTGCGTTGGGGGCGACCGGTCGCGCCGGCGCGGCGCCGTCAGGCCACTCTCTACGGGCAGACCGTACGGCAGGCGTGCGGAGGCGGCGCGAAGTCGGGGAACCAGAGATCCGGGGTCGGGCCCTTGGCCTCTTGCTCGATCGCCGCCGGCGGGTAGAGCTTCGCCTCCTGGGACGTGCCCGGCGCGAAGCCCCGCAGCTTGATGGAGACCGGGTTGCTCGCCAAGACGTACGGGCCGCCCCCGGCGGGCCTGCCGAGCACCTGGTAGTAGACCACCTTGGGCTGGGCCGGCTGCTCCGACAGCGGTAGGGACCAGGCGCCGAAGGGCACGCTCGGGCCGAGCACGACCTCGGAGACCGCTCCGAAGCCGTTGAGCTCGCAGGCGCCCGGGAGCGGCATGCAGTCGAGCTCGTCCGCGTAGATCGCCACGAGCTCGATCGAGGGATCCGGAGGTCCGCCGCGCACGACGAGCGTGTGCATCTCGCCGGCATCCAGGTACACGTCGAGCGTCGCGTCGTAGCAGCCACTCGTCTGGGCAGCCGGCACCCCGATGGTCCAGTCGATGATGTTCGGCGGCGCGCCCGGGCCAACGGCAAGCAGGATGTCCGTGTTCACGTCCTCGCACTCGCCCTCCGGAACGAAGGTGTAGAGCGGATCGGAGCCGCAGACCGCGTCCGGGTCGATCGTGCCGACCACCCCGGAGACGGTGTCCGACAGGAGCACGTGCGACGGGCTCCCATCGCCGGCGAAGGACCCGGCGAGCTCAACCAGAGCGGGCGTGGCGCAGTCCACGGCCAGGTTCCGGAAGAGAAAGGGGTCCTTGCTGTCGGAACGGTCCCCGGCGTTGGAGCCCCGCGTCGAGTAGATGGCGAAGTTGCGCTGCCGGTCGAAGGCCAACGCATCGACGTCGTCCTCGAAGGTCAGGAAGGCGCTTGGGTCCGAGCTCCCGCAGGTGGGGTTGACCAGCTCGACCTCGCTCACCACGGGGCACTGCCACTCCCACTCGAACGAGAGCGGACCGGACACGTAGGCCATGTCCATGCGGAAGATCGTTGCGCCGGATCGGTAGGCGGGATCGCCGCCACACCAGGACAACGGGATGCTGCCGGCCGTCTCGCTGGTGACGGAGAAGTAGACCGACGGAGGCTCCACCGGGGGGCCTGCGAGCTGCGTGGCCGCGCTCCAGAAGACGTCGGTGTCGCTGCTCAGCTGGTAGAGCCACGCGAAGAAGTCCACCGCATCGACGTCCTGCTCCGTGACGCCCCAGTCCTCGGGCCGGACGGAGCGCGAGGTGCCGCCGTCCAGGAGCGGCCCGGTCCCGGAGCAGCCTTCGGGGAGGCCGATCCCCCAGGTATAGGAGAACATCGACCGCCCGTCGCGCCCCGTGCCGCCGCGCGTGCTGAACATCAGCGCACCCCAGATCGGGGCGGGATTCGCGCTGCCCGGGACCGGAACCTCGCGCAGCAGCACGCCGGTCAGCGGATCCACCGGGAGGATGTCGAGCCCCAGGGAGAAGGCGTCGACGTCGAGGTCCGCGCCGCCGCAGAGGTCGAACCCGATCCCGAGCGCGTCGTGCTCCTGGCCGACGTTCGTCGGCGCAAGGGCGGTCGCCGCGCCGGGCGCCTTGGTGTAGATCGTCGCGGGCGACGCCGCGCCGGGCCCGCCGGCGGAGAACACCATCGGCAGCCCGTCGAAGACGCGCACGCAGCGGAAGGGAAGGTCCGCGAGCAAGACGGCCTCATCCAGCCACAGCGGGTCGCTGGCGTCCTCACCGGGCGCGAGGCCGAGCTGGCCATGGTTGCCGTGCTGCGAGGCGTCGAGGGCGACCTGGCCGCCGTTCTCCTCAAAGCGCCAGTGGCCGACCAGGGTCGGGTCCGCGGCGCTGATGTCGCCGACGCGCACCTCGTCCAGCTCCAGGCGGGAGAGCTCCCGCGACCACAGCGTGACCTCGTCGATCGTGCCCCGAAAAGAGTCGGTCGCGCTGCCCGGGAACACCAGACGCGCGCCGATCGAGAGCCCCGCGTCGCACACGTCGACCGGCAGCTTGTCGTTGACGCAGGACACCTCCTGGCAGTCCACCTGGAAGGTCAGCTCTCCGGTGACGCCGTTGCGCCGCAGCGCGACGAAGTGCCACTCGCCGTCGGCCACGTAGATCCCCGAGTCAAAGCGCGCGTCCGCGGTCGTTTGGTCCTCGTAGGCGGCCACCAGGCGACCGCAGCGCGACACGCGCAGCCACCAGCCGTTGGCGGGCCCCGAGCCCACATCGCACTCGACCCGGCTCACGACGGTCCCGCGCGGGCTGCCGGTGTCGGGTGAGATCAGCTGGCACGGCGTGTCGGGAAGCACGCAGGCATCCGCCGCCGGCCACACGCCGGGGTCGGTTCGGATCAGGGCCGTAATCGTGTACTCGACGGTTGGAAGGACCGGGCTGGGCGGAACGAGCACGATGTCGGCCTCGCCGAACGTCAGGGCGGAGGTGTTCTGGGCGCTGGCGCCACCGGTCGTCCAGGCCAGCCCGACGAGCGCGGCCGCGAGGGCCGTTCGACGGTGGGGGTGATGCAGTGTCTTCCTCATCACGATGCTCCTCCTTCGAAGAACGAGATAGGGCGAGCCGCCGCGGCATCGCAGCCGCGGCGGAGACTCAGATCAACGCGAGGTCCGCGCGCGCTCCGCGAGGGAAGCTGCGCGCAGGGCCTGCTCTTCGTCGGCTTCGGCCAGCTCCGGCGCCGCGAGGAGCGCGAGCGCGCGCTCCGCGTCGGCCTCGCGCAACGCGCGCTCGGCCTGCCCCAACAGGCAGTCGCGCAGCAGCGAGCGCCGCTCGGGGTGCGCCCCGAGCGTCTCCGCCAGCCGCGCCAGGATCTCACCCTGCAGGTAGTCCTCGGCGCCCGCGTACAGCTGCGCCGTCTCCGTTGCCATCCAGGCGGTCAACCAGTCCTCAGCCCCCTCGAAGGAGAGCTTCAACAGCGACCAGAGCCGGGCGAGCGCGGCGTCGGTATCGATCAGACCTAGGCGGTGCTCGGCCAGGACGAGCGAGGCGGGATCGCCAAGGAAGCCGGTCTCGGAGCCGACCTCGCGCAGCAGCTCGACCTGCCGGTGCCGGTGCCGCTCGGCCGCCTCCGAGTCGCCGGCGCCGTCGAGGTCTTCCGCCCAGGCCTCGTGCACGCGGCTCATGTCGGCCAGGAGCTTCAGGCGGTCGAGGTCGGTCGCGAGGTCGAGGCCCGCCGCGAGCACGCCCAGCGCGCCGTCGTAGTCGCGCTCGCGCCGCAGCTGACGGGCGAGCTGCGAGCGCGCGGTCCACGTCTCCGGCCGGAGCGCCACGGCTTGCTCGAGCGCGGTCATCGCCGACGCGCGCAGGCGAGCGGCCTCCTCGGCGTCCTCCTCCCGGCCGGCGAGCGTCAGGCGAATCAGGCCCAGGTTGTTGAGCGGAGCGTGCTGGTCGGGGCAGAGATCGAGCGAGAGCTCCCACAGCGCGGCAGCCTCCGCGAACCGTCCGCGCTCGCGCGCGCACCAGCCGAGCACGTGCGAGGTGCGGGCCGTGGGCCTGAAGGCCTCCTCGATCCGCCCGGCGTCGATCGCGGCGAGGATCGGCTGCCCCGCGTCCATGGCCGCCAGGGCGCGCAGGTCGCGGTAGCCCCAGACGTCGGGCGCGAGCGCGACCGCGGCCATCAGCTCGTTGAGAGCGAAGTCCGGATCGTCGAACAGGATGCCGACATAGCCCCGCAGGGCGTGGTCGAAGGCCGCCGTGGGCGGCTCGAGCTCGCCCGGCGCGGGCCAGCGCCGACGCTCGGCCGGCTCGTCGCTCCCGAGGACGCCACGGAGCTGCTGCAGCAGCGCGCTCGCGTGCCCCGCGGCGGCCAGGCGGTCGAGGCGGGCGCGGGCCTCGGCGGCCAGCCCCAGCATGCTGTCGCAGACGGCGGCGTAGAAGCCGAACAGCGGGTCGCCCGAGAGCTCCGCGACGCGGCGCGTCCGGACCGCGACGGCCTCGGACATGGCGCGGCCGCGGGACGCCGCGCGCTCGGGGTGGTAGTCCAGCGTGAGCACCGGCGGAAGCTGGGCGAGCGTCTCGATCAGCTCCGAGTGACGGCGGTCGGCGGCCTCGACCGCGGAGCGCTCCGCCAGCGAATCGCGGACGAGCCCGGAGGCCGCGACCAACAGGAACGCGAGCAACAGCGCCACCGCGCGGGCCGGATGCCGTTGGCACCAGCGGACGACGCGCAGCAACCGGCTCGGCATGTGCACCGGGACCGGCCGCCGGTCGACGAAGGCCTCCAGGTGCTCGGCCAGGGTGTCGGCCGCGGCGTAGCGGTCCCGGGGGCGTTTCTCCAGCGCCTTCCAGCAGATCGCTTCGAGCTCGGGCGGAACGCTCGGCACCACCGTGCGCGGGCGGGTGGGGAGCTCGGTCTCGACGCGCCCGCGGATCTCGGTCGCGGTCCCGTCAAAGGGGGGCCGGAAGGTGATGAGGTGGTAGAGCGTGGCGCCCAGCCCGTACACGTCGACCGCCGGGTCACGGCGCTCGGCGCCTTCGCGGAACTGCTCGGGCGCCATGTACCACGGCGAGCCGACGGCGCCGCTCGCGGGGGTGAGCGAGGCCTCGCCCTGAATCGCCGCGACCCCGAAGTCGGTCAAGACCGGGTCGCCGTCCGTCCGCAGCAGCACGTTGGCCGGCTTGACGTCGCGGTGCGTGACGCCGGCCCGATGGGCGGCGGCCAGGGCGCGCGCCACCTTCGCCAGGACCGTCGCCACGAGCCCCCAGTAGGAGCGCTGCCAGCCGGGGCCCGGCGTACCGGCGCCCAGGGTGGACCCGACGAACGCTCCGACGTCGCTGCCGTGGGGGAGGGGGGCGGGGTCTTTGCCCACGTGCTTCAGCCAACGCCAGAGGTCGACGCCCTCGACCCAGTCCAGGACGAAGTAGCAGGCCTCGTCCGACCACGCGGCGTCGTGGACGTCCACGACGTTCGGATGAGAGAGCGCGGCCAGGGCCTGGGCTTCGAGGCTGCGCTGGCGCTCCCACTCCTCGGTCGACAGATCGCCCAGAAGAGCCGGGCCGCGATCGAGGATCTTGACCGCTACGTCGCGCTTGAAGCGCAGGTCGTGGGCGCGGTAGACCCGCGCCATGCCGCCCGTGCCAGCCAGGCGGTCCAGTCGGTAGCGACGGTCGAGGAGGGTTCCGACCTGTGCGTCCTCGTCGGCCATCTCGGCCAGCTGAGCGACGCTGCGCACGAGGGCCGCGGCGCCGCCCTCGTTCCCGGCGCTCGGATCCGCCGTCCGCTCACGCGGAGCTGCGGCGAGGAGCTCCAGAACCGCCGCGGCGAGCTCGGCGTCGTCGCCGCAGCGCTCGCGCGCCCAGCGCTCCCCCCGGCCGCGTTCGCGGGCTAGAAGGGCGATCCGACCGGCGCGCCGGAAACGCGCGGCGCCAAGGCGATGAAGGGCTCCCATGGTTCGGCCTACGCCTCCAGGGCGGACTCGAGCCAGGCGAACGCCTCGTCCCGGCAGCGATAGGCGGTGCTCTCCGAGATCCCCAGCGCGTCGGCGACCTCCTTCATCTTCAGGCCGCCGAAGATCCGGAGCTCGGCCACCTGCGCCCGCCGCGGGTCGATCTCCGCCAGCTTGGTCAGCAGGTCGTCGGTCGCGACGATGTCGGAGAACGGCGCCGGGATGTTCTGGACGAGCTCGTCCAGGGAGTCCGGCACGGCGCCGTAGTTCCTCCGCGCGCTGTGCCTGCGGCGGTAGTGCTCGATCAGGATCCAGCGCATCGCCTTGGCCGCCATGCAGAGGTAGTGCCTGCGGGAGTTGGGCGGCGCCGACGTGCCCGCCATGCGGATGTAGGCCTCGTGGATCAGCGCGGTCGTCTGCAGGGTCTGGCCCGCGTGCAGCTTCCTGCGCAGCGAGCGCGCGACCGCCACCAGATCCGCGCGTAGGAGCTCTTGGGCGCGGTTCGCCGCGTCGGCATCGCCGTCGGCGGCTCGCGCCAGCAGATCCGTCACGCCTCCTACGACTCCGTCCTGCGAGCTGTGGTCGTCCACCGGAGTGTGTCCGTCCGCCGGGGCTGCGGCGGAGAGCGGCATTGTAGCTTGGCTAGGGTTGAACGGTGACATGACTGGTTGTCGGGAGGCCTGGGAGTGGGAACGCGCCACCGCCAGAGACACACGCAGGGCGGAGCCGGGAACAGTCAACGATTCCCGAGTTCCTTGGAGCCGGATCCCTGGCCCGGTGCTGGATGCGGTGACGGCCCGGGGATTCCCGAGCTAGCGCGCCCGGTGCGGTGGCAAGCGCTCCGCCGACAGGAGCTCCTTCGGGAGGCTCGAAACCGATCTCACGCGTAGCGCTTGACCGCGCTGCGCAGCTCGCGCGCGAAGTTCCCGCGGCGTCCGATCGACAGCGAGTCCAGCTCGAGCCAGCCACGCCACAGCTCGAGCTCGCGCGCCAGGGCCTCGGCCACGGGCGCGGGGGCGGCGTGCGACTCCAGGTAGCTCCCCAGCACGCGCAGGCAGCCCGCCTCGCGGTCTCGCTTGAGGTCCACCCGCGCGACCAGCCGCTCTCCCAGCAGGAAGGGCAAGACGTAGACGCCCCAGCGCCGCTTGTTCTTCGGAACGAAGATCTCGACGCGATAGTCGAAGTCGAACAGCCGCGCTAGGCGCGGGCGGAACCAGATCAGCGGGTCGAAGGGGGAGAGGAGCGTGGCCGCCCGCACCGCGCGCGGCGCCGCGACGTGCGGGAGCACATAGCCGACCTCTCGCCACCCCTCGACCCGCGCCCGTCGCAGCTTCCCCAGCTCGACGAGCTCCTCGAGCCGGGGCCGCGCGCTGCGGACGGCGAGCCGGAAGTAGTCCGCGAGGTCGGCTGCGGTGCCGACCCCAAGGGCGCCGGCGGCGCGGAGCAGGAGCGCCTGCTCGGCCTCGATCGGGTCGACGCGCCGCGAGAGCTCGGGACGCGGGACGACCCGACCGGCCAGGTCGTACTCGCGCACATGGGCGTCCGAGCGGTTCGACACCGCGACCCGCCCCTGGCCGAAGAGCTGCTCGAGCGCGGCCCGGCGGACGTCGCGGATCCAGGCGCCCTCGGGCACGGGCGGAGGCTTCTCGGGCAGCGGTACGTCCTGAGCGGTCAGGGGGCCCTTCCGCCGAACGACGCCGAGCACGCGCTCCAGATAGCGCGGGTTCTTCGCAAGCCAGGGGCCATAGCCCCACTTCCCGTTCGCCCAGCTCTCGCGCCGAGCACGAAGGAGAGGCCAGGTCTCCATCGGGATCGCGGAGGCCTCGTGGGCCCAGGACTCGGTGAACCTGCCGGAGCGACAGAGCGCGTCGTCCAGAAGCCGACGCCGGTAGGGACCGAGGCGCGAGAACAGGATCTGGTAGTGCGCCGGCAGAACGGTCTTCACGTAGTCGAGCTGCAGCACCTGCTGTCGAACGAGGACAGCGCGCACCTGTGCAGGCGTCACCGCGGTGCGGGGACGGCCCCGTCCGAAGCCCTGGGCCGCGAGGGCCAGCCTTCGGCTCGCGACGATCGAGAGGGCCCTTTCGTCCGCTTCACCGCTCATGACGCCTGCCGTGCTCGCGTGCTCCCCGGCACTAGGGCGTCAGGATGCCGTCGACGTCGACCAGATACACGCGCCCGGTCTCCGCTTCCCCGACGATCGGGCAGTTCGACGGGCACGACCACGCCATCCCGCCCGTCACCAGGTCGAGGTCGCCGTCGAGGTCGGTATCCAGTGCGAGCACGCCGAAGCCGACGTGGTCCTTGAAGCGCTCGCCGCGCACCTCGAGCGGAACGAACGGGCTCGCGCCCACGCCGCCGTCGATGACGTAGGCCGAGCCCGCGATCAGCTCCGTGGCGCCGGTGCCGCAGCTCGAGTCGTCCGCGAAGGCGTCGGCCTGGAAGGCGCCGATCAGCAGGTCGCCCCCCGGCTGTCCGACCATCCCGTCGGCCCCGGCGACGGACCACCCGAAGGCGCCTCCGGCGAGCTCGCCGATGAGCCGCGTGGTGGGGGCACCGGTGCGCGGGTCCGGGCCCTGCAGCAGCGGCGAGAAGTCCGCGCCCGAGAAGGCGAAGGCGCGGCCCACCTCGAATTCCTCGAGCGCGGTGCCGGGCGCGAAGGTGTAGCGGTACGCGCCCACGAGCAGGTCGTCGGTGCCGTCGAGGTCCAGATCCGGGACGCCGGTCACCGCGTTGCCGAAGCCCTCGCCGACCTGGATGCCGTTCAGCTCGGCGAGGAGCACCCCCTCGTTGGCGGGGGTCGCCAGCGGATCGTAGGAGTACACGCGGGCGTAGCCCGGCCCGGTGTTCACGACCGGGCCGACGGCCGGGTCGACCTCCTGCTGCGGTGCGCCGATGAGGAACTCCTCGCCCCCGACCCCGTCGAGATCGCCCAGGCAGGCGACGTCGCGGCCGAAGCGGTCCCCGCTGGCCGCGCCGAGGAAGAAGAGGTCCGACCAGGCGCCGTACCAGGGCCCTCCACCCCAGGTCAGGGCCAGGTCGAGCCGCGACGCCGCCAGGTACGCGAACGCGTTGCCGGCGCACTGCTGCGTCGCGGCGGTGTGCGGGTTGCCGGGCTCGCCGACCAGCAGGTCGCCGCGGCCGTCGCCGTCGATGTCCCCGCCCGCAACCGCCGCGCCGTACCACGAACCGCTGCAGAAGCCGCCCTCCAGGATGATGTCGGCCTCGTCCGCGGCCACGAAGCGCGCCCCGGCGGAGTAGTCGACGCCCTCCTCGAGGCCGAGGAACACGTACACGCGCCCGGACATCTCATCCGGCGCGGGGTCGTTCTCGGAGCTGTACTGCGGCGCGCCGATCGCAAGCGCGTCGCGCGCCTGCCCGCCCACGGTCGAGTAGGCCTTCAGGAACGCGATGGACACGCCGAGCTGGTCGCTCTCTCCGTTTCCGTCGAAGGTCAGCGTCGGAGCCGTGCTCAACCCCGTGCTCGTGCCGAGGTAGAGCCACACCTGCGCGCTAAGGTTCTTGTTCTCGGGCTTGTGCCGCCCGCCGATCGCGAGGTCGAGGTAGCCATCCCCGTTCCAATCGCCGCTGGCGAACTCGGCACCGAAGTGATCGCTGCGCTGGCAGATCGGATTCTGCCCGACCAGCGGGACCACGCCGAACTCACACTCGGCGAGCGTGTGCGGGTCGGGGTTCTCGTAGATGGTGGCTTCGCAGGCGTTGTAGGTCTCGTCGGGAACGATGGGAAGCGCGGTTTGCAGCGCGGGCGCTGCGGCGAGCGTGGCAAGGTGCAAGGCGGAGAGCATCGTGGATGCCTTTCGATGGGCTGGAGGACGACGCGGCCGGTGGCGGAGACTACCACCGCGGCGCCCGTGGCGCCCGGTGTGCGGTCGCGGAGCGCAGCGGCATGTGCGGGGTCAAGGCCGTGTCGGTCGGGGATCGGAGTTTCACGGCCTTTCCCGCAACTCCTCGCGGCCGGCGGGCGGATCGAGGTCATCCGGTCCAGAAGGCGCTCGGGCCTTCCCGACCTCCATTCGTCTCGACCGTTCGACCGGCTCGGCGTCGAGGACGGACCTCGATTCACGCAAGGACACCGCCATGAAGCGATCTCCCGCATCGCAGAACACGCTGGTCCCCGAACGTGGCGGCGAAGGCGCCGCCGTCGAGCCGGCGTTGGAGGAGCGCCTGGACCGTCTAGCTCGGCGCCTCCTGCCCGGCAAGCGGCCCTCCTACCACGCCTTCCGCGTGCGCGAGGCGGCGCTGGTCTACGAGCTTCTGACCGGAACGCTGCTCGAGCTGGGGCCGGTGGTGTTTCGAGTGCTCGAGGGGATCGAGCGCCGCGTTCCGGCGCCGGAGTTGCGAGGCCGACTCGCGGACGTCGACGACGCGGAGCTGGTGCGCGCGCTGGCCGAGCTCGAGGCCTGCCACGAGGCCGGTCTCTTTCGGACCGAAGAAGCCGACCGCCCAAAGGACCTGGAGCGCGTCGTCGGCGACGCGTTGATGGCGACGCGTCCGCGCAAGCTGATGCTGATGGTGCAGACCAGCTGCAACCTGAAGTGCACGTACTGCTACGAGGTCCAGAACGGCTTCCATCAGACCGGCAGCCGGATGGACCTCGAGACCGGGAAGCGCTCGATCGAGCTCCTGATCGAGCGCTCGGGACGCCGGCCCTACGTCGAGATCACGTTCTTCGGCGGCGAGCCGCTGCTGAACTTCCGGCTGATCCGCGAGCTGGTGGCCTACTGCGGCACGCGCGCCGAGGAGACCGGGAAGCGGTTTCACTTCCAGCTCACGACCAACGCGACGCTGCTCAGCGACGAGGTGATCGCGTTCCTGGTCGAGCATCGCTTCGGCGTGATGGTCAGCATCGACGGCCCGCCGGAGTGGAACGACCTGCACCGCGTCGACCTCGAAGGCCGCGGGAGCGGCGAGGCCGCGCTCGACGGCGCTCGGCGACTGGTTGCGGCCCAGCGCGCGGCGGGGCTGCGCGAGGCGATGGTGCGCGTGACCATGACCCACGAGAACCACGACGGCGCCGCGATCTACCGCTTCTTCCAGGAGCAGGGCTTTCGGCGCATCATGCTCGGCGCCTCGACCGGGCGCGCGGATGGGCGCGATCCCTGGGACATCGACGCGGCCGACGCCGAGGAGATGGCGCAGGCCGGCGACGACTGCCTCGAGGCCTATCTGCGCTGGCTCGACGGAGAGACCGCGCGGCCGGCCGACGCGGACCGCATCGAGAAGGGGGTACGCGAGCTGCTGCCCGCGCTGACGGCGCCCTCGACCGTGCCCAGCATCCGCTGCGGCGTGGGGCGCAACATGACCGCCGTCACGCGCGACGGCACGCTGTACCCGTGCCACCGCTACGCGGGCGACGAGGCCTTTGAGCTCGGCACGCTCGAGACCGGGCTCGACCGCGACAAGCTGCGCGACTACTACGACCGCGTCCTGCGCGTGAAGGAGAGCCACTGCTCGCAGTGCTGGGCTCGCATCACCTGCGGCGGCCAATGCCCGTGGCACATCTCGACCTCGGAGGGCGCGATCCTCGAGCCCGACGAGCCGAGCTGCGACGGCATCCGACGCGGGCACGAACGCCTGCTGTACCTCATCCATCGCCTGCAGCGCGCCGGACGACTCGAGGGCGAGCCCGCGATCGATCCGGAGGCCTGCAGCAACCCCGAGTAGCGCGTCATGCAGATCGACCACGAACGCGAACCGAAGCCGACGCAGGACCAGCTCGACCGCGACCCGACGCCCGAGCCCAGCGGCTTGGACGGCGACCGGCGGCGCTTTCTCGCGACGCTCGTCGCGCTCGGCCTGACGCAGCTCTCGGTGAGCTTCGTCGGCAGCGCTCCCAGCGCTCGCCCGCGCCCGGCCGACGACGCCCAACCCGGCTGCGGGACGCCGAACCCGAACGGGACCATCGTCCCGGACTCCACCTGTGCCATGCCCCAGGGGCCAGGCCCGACCGTCTATGAGAAGGACGACGACTGCGGCAAGCCCTCGCAGACGCCGCAGGGCAACCCGACGACCATGTCCGACGAGGACTGCGGCCAGGCCGCGCCGGGCCTGGGCGGACAGGCGGCCCACCGCGACGACGCCTGCGGCAAGCCGATGGGGGCGCCGGGACCGCCCGAGAACGTGATGCGCGACGGCGACTGCGGGAAGACCAAACCCGTCCTCCCCGGGGTCCCCGCTCCCGGAGCCCATCAGGACGACGACTGCGGACGCTACACCCACGGACACCTGAACAGCGACAACGACTGCACCAAGATCGCGGTTCCCTTCCTCGTCCACACCGACGACGACTGCGGCAAGCCGCCCGAGCCCGGCGGGCAGCTGGTCGTCGGGGACGACGACTGCGGCATCTCGCGGACGGGGGGCCCCGACGTGCACAAGGACGACGACTGCGGCAAGGCCGGCCCCGGACCGGGCGCGACGCACAAGGACGGAGACTGCGGCAAGCCGAGCATCCCGGCCCCGGGGGGCGGCTGGACTCCGCACGAGGACGGCCCGTCCGACGGCTGACGCGCCGAGGCAAGTCACGACTCGGGGATCCCCGGGTGCGGCACGGCCGCAGCGCCGCCTCGGGGGGGCGGAGCGCAGCGAGGGGCAACGCTCGCCGCCGGAATCGCCGAGGACATCGTCCGCTCGGGCCGGTTGAGGCCGTTGGAGCCCGTGACGTGCTCGGCGTGCTGCCGGCGCGGTTCAACGGCCTCCCGCCGCCCGACCCTCGCCAGCCCAGGACCGCATGACCTCGCCCCTTGCATCGCCCGCCGCTCGCCTTGCCCTCGCACCGCTGCTGCTCGCCGCCGCCGCCGGCCCCGCCGCAGCGGGCGACGGGAGCTGCCACCCCGCCTGGATCCCCACCTTCGGGGGCGAGTCCGGGATGGACGCCGTTGTCCGGGCGCTGGCCGAGTTCGACGACGGGTCGGGGGCGGCGCTCTTCGTGGGGGGCGACTTCGCGGTCGCGGGCGGCGACGAGGCGGCGCGCATCGCGCGGTGGGACGGCCAGGCGTTCCACGCCGTCGGCGGCGGCATCGACGCCGGCCTCTACGGCGGGGTTTACGCGCTCCAGGTCTTCGACGACGGGCTGGGGGGCGGACCTGCGCTCTACGCGGCCGGCTCCTTCCAAGCGGCCGGCGGCCAGCCGGCGAGCAACATCGCGAAGTGGGATGGCCAAGGCTGGAGCCCGCTCTCGACGGGACTCGACGATGTGGTGAACGCCCTCGCGGTCTTCGACGACGGAGGCGGGCCCGCGCTCTACGCGGGGGGGCGCTTCGACACGGCGGGTGGCGTAAGCGCCCGCGGCCTGGCGCGGTGGGACGGATCGACGTGGAGCTCGCTCAGCGACGACACCGTGCCGTCGGTGAACAAGCTGGCGGTCTTCGACGACGGGGCGGGCGGCGGGCCGAGCCTGTATGTCGGCGGCGGTTTCGGTGCCTTCGGGGGCATCGCCTCGAAGCACGTCGCTAGGTGGAACGGCCAGGTCTGGAGCGCCGTCGGGGGCCTCAGCGACGACGTCAACGTCCTCCACGTGCACGACGACGGCTCGGGCCCCGCGCTCTTCGCGGGAGGGCAGTTCTACTCGCCGAGCCGCGGCATCGCGCGCTGGGACGGCCAGATGTGGTCCTCCCTCGACGGGGGGTTCTTCGGCCCGAGCCACGCGGTCTACGCGCTGGCGAGCTATCAGGGCGAGCTGATCGCCGGCGGCTCGTTCACCTCGGCGAGCGCCGGCCTCGTCAGCCGAGTCGCCCGATGGACCGGGACGGAGTGGGGTCCGCTCGGGTCGGGCGTGGGTGCGACGGTCCTCGCCCTCGCGGCCTTCGACGACGGCTCGGCGCTGGGCGGGGGACCGTCGCTCTTCGCCGGCGGGCCCTTCGAGACCGCCGGCGGGCAGACCGCGGACCATGTCGCCTCCTGGGACGGGTCGACCTGGGACGCGAAGGGAGGCGCGATCGGCAACACGGTCCTGGCCTTGACCTCGTTCGACGACGGGAGCGGCGATGCGCTCTACGCCGGCGGCCGGTTCCTGCAGGCCGGCGAGCAGGTCCTGAACCGCGTCGGTCGCTGGGACGGCCAGTGGGCGCCCCTGGGAGCGGGCATGGACGATGAGGTCAACACGCTCGTCGAGTTCGACGACGGGTCGGGGCCGGCGCTCTATGCGGGCGGACGCTTCACCAAGGCAGGCGGTCCGCCCGCGCGGCGGGTTGCGCGGTGGAACGGACAGAGCTGGAGCAAGGTCGGCGGCGGCATGAAGGACGGCTACGTCCAGGTGCTCGAGGTCTTCGACGACGGCACCGGACCGGCGCTCTACGCAGGAGGGAGCTTCACGACCGCCGGAGGCCAACCGGCGGGCTACATCGCCCGCTGGGACGGGCAGACGTGGAGCCCCGTCGGCGGCGGCATGTCGCCGGTCCTCACAGGCGCCGTCCGCACGCTGCACGCGGTCGACGCGGGCGAGCCCGGCGGCCCCGCTCTCTACGCCGGCGGGCTCTTCGACGACGCCGGCGGCGTGGAGGCGAACAACGTCGCGCGCTGGGACGGCGCGAGCTGGAGCGCCCTCGGCGTCGGCGTTTCGAGCTGGGTCAACGACCTCACCTTCTTCGACGACGGCGGCGGCCCTGAGCTCTACGCCACCGGGACCTTCCTCCAGGCCGGAGGTCAGAGCGTCTTCCACCTCGCCCGCTGGGACGGCGCGGCGTGGAGCGGGGTCGGCAGCGGGTTCGTGGGAGGCTGGGGGAACGACCTGCTGGTGTACGACGACGGGTCGGGCTTCGGCTCCGCGCTGTATGTCGGGGGAATCTTCAACGGCGTCGACGGGATGAGCGCGCTCAAGGTCGCGCGTTGGGACGGCGCGAGCTGGGACACGCTCGCCGGCGGCATCGCCACGTCCGCCTTCGGCAACGAGGTCTTCGCGCTGCACCGCTTTGCCGACCCGTTCGGCGGCGGGCCGCAGCTCTACGTCGGCGGGAACATGGACAGCACCGTCAGCGGCGACGTCTACCTCACGCGCTGGGGCTGCGAGGGCGCTGGGATCGACGACATCCCCGGCTGCTTCGGCAACCCCGCGACGCTCTCCGCCGTCGCCGGCGGCGCCGCGGCCGGCGAGCCCTTCGAGCTCTCGCTCACCGCCGCGGCGGTCACGAGTGGGGTCGGTTTGCTCTTCGCCGGCAGCGACGGCACCGACGCTTCCGGCTGCGGTCTCTACGTGCCCGGCATCGGCGAGCTGATCCTCAGCCTGGCGCCTACGCCGACGGAGATCGGCGCGGAGACCTACCTCGGCGGCTCCGCGAGCTTCGTCGTCCCGGTGCCCGACCAGCCTGCCCTGATCGGCGTCGACATCGCCCTCCACGGCGCCGCGCTGGGGGTGTTCACCGCCGGCGTTCCCATCGAGCTGAGCAACGGGCTCGAGGTGGCGGTCTTGGCGAACTGACCGGGGAGTCGGGAAGTCGCGCGCCGACGACGCGCGGCGGCGTTCCGGCACCGCCCGGGCGAGATCCCGCCGGCCGCGCTACCCTCGGGGCATGAAGTCCAGCCTTCTTCTCCTCCTTGCGTTCGCGGCGCCGAGCTTCGCCCAGGAAGCGGTCGCCGTCTACGAGCTCAAGTTCAACAAGACCTGGAGCGAAGCCACGCATCCGGGCGCCTTTGCCGAGCCCGGCCTCTTCTCGTCGCTCGTCGGCGGAACGCACAACGCGGGCGTTTCCTTCTGGCAGACCGGTGCGCTCGCATCGCCGGAGATCGAGACGGTGGCCGAGACCGGAGACACCGGGCCGCTCGCGGTGCAGATCAACAACGCGATCATCGACGGCACCGCGGGTGAGGTGGTCTTCGCGCCCTTCGGCGGCGCCCACGTCAGGGTGACCGACGAGCATCCGCTCGTGACCCTCTCGTCCAGGCTGCATCCCAGCCCCGACTGGTTCGTCGGCGGGCACGACCTGAACCTCTACGAGGGGGGCAGCTGGGTCGCATCGAAGACGGTCGAGCTCTTCGCCTACGACGCGGGGACCGACAGCGGCACGACCTTCACGTCGCCCGACCTCGACACGGATCCGCCCGACCCGATCACGCTGATCACCGGCGGCCCGTTCTTCGGAACCACGCCGCTCGGCACGCTCGAGTTCACCCGGCTCGCGAGCATCGAGCCCTACGGCTGCGGGCTCAACCCCGAGGGCAGCCTGACGACCGGCTCTCCGCCGACCGTCGGTCAGTTCCTCACCCTGTGGGTCGACGACCCCACCGACTCGATGGGCTTCCCGTCGACGCCGCTCCTCGCCGTCTCGGCGCTCGCCGTCCCGGCCTATCCCTGCGGCATCCTCGTACCCGAGCTCGGGCTCGTGCCCGGAACCCCGGGCGAGCTGCTGCTGGTCGTCCCGCCGATCATCGAGACGGGGAACGACTGGAACGGATTCAAGGTGCCGGTCTCGATCCTGGTGCCGGACACCCCGACGATGGTCGGCACGACCTTCATCGCCCAGGGCGGCCTGCTCGACGCCGCCGCCGGGCGCGCCGGGCTGACCCGCGGCGCGCGCTGCTGGGTCGGTCCGTAGGCCAACGAGCCCACGGGGCGCGGACGCGATCGCTAGCGTCGCGAGGAAAGCCGGGGTCCGCCCCCGGCTCCGGGCAACCCGCACCTACCCGTGCGCCAGCGCCTCGGGCGCGCAGCAGAGCGGGGCGCGCTCGTGCCACTCGTGGCCGATGTCGCGCATGAGCAGGGCGCAGTCAAAGGCGGTCGAGCCCTTGGGGAAGAGCTCGGGGTCGGAGAAGTAGCTGGACTCGACGCGGCGGACGTCGAGGGCGCGCACCGACCAGCGGTCGACCTTGAGCTCGAGCGCGTCGTAGACGCCCTCGCGTACCGTTGCCGAGTAGCCGAGGGAGCCCCGCTCGAAGAAGCCCGAGGCCTCCTCGAGCGAGCCGAAGGCCGTGCCGTCGGGAAGCGAGTCCGCCACCTCGCCCTCGACGAGCACGCGCGTCTCCCCGTCGTTCGACGTCAGCGCGACCGAGTAGGCTTCGCCCTCCTCCCGCACGTCGAAGCGCGCGAGGTGGTGGACGCCCGCAAACAGACGTCCGCCGAGGAGCGCGCTCAGCCGCGACGACGAGTCGCGGCGCGGGATGTAGACGCCCTCGCGCACGCCCTCGTCGGTGTCCCACTCGACCGCGAAACGGTGCGCCGCGTTCTCGGACGTCAGCCCCAGGAAGGCGGGGAACGCGCGCGGCCGGAGCTCCTTGAGGCGGATCATGCAGATGCCCCCGATGCCGTGTCCAGCGACCGTCTTGGGCCGGAACGGGGCGGGCAAGGCCCGGGCGAGGACCTCCGGAGCGATGCGGAAGTTGGCCAGGATGCGCCGATCGATGACGCCACGCATGAGCGGGATCTTCATGCTCGTCCTCGGATCCGACTAGAGGAACTTCCGCATGTTCGTGTGCGGCAGACGGGCACCGCGGATGTCGGAGAAGTCCTCGCCGACCGCGAGGTACCCCAGCTTCTCGAACAAGGGACGCGACAGCCGGCTCGCCCCGGTCCGCGCCTGGATCGTGCCCGCGCTGCGCATCCGGGCCTCGGCTTCCTCGAGCAGCCCGCGCGCGACGCCGCAACGGGCGTGAGCGGGGTGCGTGAAGAGCAGGTCGACGTGGCCGGACAGCGTGAACGCGCAGAAGCCGGCCGGCGCGCCTGCGCGGGTGCCGATCAGAACCTGGAGGCCGCCGAGGCGATTCCGCCAGTGGCCTTCGTCGGTGCGCAGGCTCTCGGGCGCCCACGCCCGGCGCTGACCGTCGTCGTAATGCTCGGCGGTCAAGCCGTGCACGGCCTCGTGGTAGATCTGCATGATCGCGGCGAGATCGGATGCCTCTACGTCGCGAATGACGGTGGTGCTCATCGCGGGGGAGTGGGCTGGGTCGTCACTTCGATCGGGGCCATGTGGGGCTGCTCCGCGCGGACGCCTCCCATCCCGCAGCGCAGCGAGCGCGTCGATCCTCGGCAGGGACTCCGCGGGGTGCAAGTCGGAAAAGCGGCCGAATCCTGAGACCTTCCGGGACCCGAAGCGCGCGCACGGGGGAGCTGGGCAAGGCGCGCGCGGCGCACGAGCCGCTCCTGCCCCCAGCCCGGCTCCCAAGAGAGCTGGCTCACGCGCACGACGCCGCTGACGTCCGTGACCCAGACCATCTCGCTCAGCTCCAGGAGGCTCGTACTCGGGCTGCTCGCCGCCGAAGACGTTCGACCGTCTCCGGAGCGGACTCGCGTTTGGAACGTGATTCCGCCCTGGCGGGGGCCGCTCGCGGGCTTGGGGGACTCGCCGCCATCCCCGACTTCGAGCGTCAGCGGGGTGGAACGAAAGACCTCGGCCAACGCGCCCACCGCCTGGTCACCGAACCGCCGGAAGGGAGCGCAGCGTGCGGCGCTGGGACACTGCGGGCATTCGTGTACTTCGCATCTTTACTCCTCGTTGGACTGATGTGGGCTCTCCGAGCGGAAGGCCGGGAGGCTTCTCCCCGAGGAATGCTCGGGCACGCGGAATCCGCGGGTCCGAGAGTCAAGAGACCAGCGGCTTGGGGGACGCGGTCGGGGGCGGCGGCACGCCCGCGGCGGGCACGACGGAAAACCGCCCGAATCCTGAGGCCTTCGAGGACCCGAAGCGCGCGCACGGGGGAGATGGGCGGCAAGCGCCGCTCGTCGCGTTTCGTTCGTTCCCGCCGCGCAGGCGTGTTCCCGTTCAACGACGACCATGAAATCGTACCTGCCGCTTCTATCCGTCGGCGCCCTGGCTCTGCCCATCGCGTCGACCGCCGCCGCCCAAGCCGATGGCTGGCCGCCCGACCCGGACCCCCAGTGGGTCGAGGACGAGGTGATCTTCGAGCCGGGGCCCACCGACCACCTCTACCTTGCGGGGCATCACATGGAGATCCCCGACTGGGCCCCGGGCTGGGGGGGGAGCGTGCCCATCGCCAACTGGCTGACGCGCAACCACGGCACTCCGGAGAGCCAGTCGGGATGCACCGGCTACGGCGGCATCCACACCGACGTGAGCGTCGGCGACGTGGACAACGACGGCGTCGCCGACGACGTGGTGATCACGATGTCGGGCGAGGCGGTCTTCGCCGCCAAGATGGTCCGCGACGACAACACCGGCGAGATGACCCTCGACCCGCTCTGGTTCTGGCTGTCGCCCTACGCCGGTGGCGCCGGCTGGCTCGGCGGGACGCCCTCCAATCCCGAGGTCCCTGACCCCGACGACCCCGACTGCGCGATCAGTCCGACCCATCCCGACTGCGACTGGTACACGCCCTACTCCTGCTACACGTCGCACCACAACAACCCGCTGATCTGGAACATCGTCGACGATCAGCCGGACAACACCAACGAGGTCGCCTTCGTCGGGCTTCAGGACGACGGCACGTACCTCGGCATCCCGACGCTGTTCATCCTGCGCACCGACCCGACGGCGCCGCGCAACGTCACCGTCGTCGCGCAGACCCCGGCGGGCCAGTCCTCGAAGATCGAGCACCGCATCGGCGTCTGCAAGATCCGGGACACCGAGTTCCCGCGCGACCTGATCCTCACGCAGCACGACGGGGGAGACACGTTCATCTGGCAGGAGACCGAGGGTCCGGTCGACGGGCTTGAGCACAAGTTCAGCGCCACCTTCGACAACTCCGTGCTGCAGGAGCTGACCAGCTGGGCGCACGAGTACAACTGGCTCGACATCGACGGCGACGGCTTCGACGAGCTCTTCCAGAACGGCCTGATCGACTTCGTCGACCGCATCAATGGTCAGATCGTCGAATACGGCACCCAGGGCAAGCGCCGCTGGCAGATGGTCGACTCGGGCGTGTGGGGCGACGACGGCGTCAAGGCGCACGTCGACTCGTGCTTCGTCGGTGACTTCGACCCGCTCCGCCCCGGGCTCGAAGTGCTCGCGGTGATGGACGACGACGAGAGCTGGGCCGGAGGCGCCTGGAAGCAGTGGGTGGACGGCGGCCAGCCGATCGACCACCCGAACAAGTTCGACACGCTGTGGGACGCCGACTGCGGCGAGCTCCTGAGCGAGTGGGACGGTGCGCCCGCCGACGGCGGCCAGGTGATCCACGCCGGCAACTGGTCGGCGGCTGAGCCCGGCCTGGAGTCGCTCTCGTCGCCGAAGGACTTCGACGACCTGTACACCCTCCCGCCCGGCCAGGCGAGCTTCACCGCTAGCTACGCGACCTCGATCCGCGTCACGTCGGACCCGATGGACGACCTCGACTTCACCCTGATGGCGCTCGGCGGCGCCATCTACCACGGGCCGAAGGTCTACTACCACACCGTGGTCAACGACGTGCTCACGCGCTCGCTCGGGCCGTGGCAGCACATGAGCCCCGTCGACTGGGACGGCGACTACGCAAGCGACGAGATCCTGAACAACGCGCAGTCCCGCCGCCCGGTCTCGATCTTCCGGATGGGGCACAAGGACGAGCTCGCCACCGGACCGCTGCCCTACGGCGTGCCCGACATCAACCAGGTCCAGGACAGCCCGGTGATCCTCCCGCCCGAGGACGATCCCGGCTGCTCGTCCCCCGACGGCGCCTGGATCTACTACTACCAGGGTGACTGCGGCGGCAACACGTCGTGGAACTGGAACAACAACGGACCCGGCCTGGGTACGCACTTCTTCGAGAAGCTGGGCACCAGCTTCCCGAAGATCGACGACCCGGACCCGAACCTCCACCTCGGTGCGCTGATCGCGAAGCCGTTCGACGTCGGGCTCCCCTCGTGGCAGACGCCGCCCGGCGGGCTCGGCGATCACCGCGAGGAGATCATCGCGATCTCGCGCGACAACATCACCGGCGGCGTCACCGGTGGCGTCCACGTCTACTACAACGACGCTCCGCTCGCGCCGGGCGTCCTCGCTCGGCCCTCGCCGAACGAGTCGCTGACCTACCGCAAGCTGCGGCAGTCGCAGCCGACGCCGCCGATCTACTTCGCGCAGGACGCGGTGACGGTCGACCGCTTCTGGATCCAGCCCTCCAACCCGGCGCTCCCCAAGCGGGCCGTCGGGATGGCGCCGCTCTCCAGCGTGACCTTCGAGGCCTACGTCGAGTTCTCCAACGGCGACGTCCAGGACGTCTCCGCGCTGGTCGGCTTCGTGCAGGACTCGCACTCGACGGCGCACCTGAGCCTGGTGGGCGCGACGGTCACGTCGCTCGCGAGCGACACCATCAGCGGCCGCTTCCACGCCGAGATGACCATCGATGGCAAGGTCCGCCGGAGCGATCCGAGCTACGTCTTCGTCAGCGACGAGGACGAAGCCGTCGTCCTCCGCGCCGGCTTCGCCGAGACCTGGCTGGTCGACGACACGAGTCAGGACGACCGCGTGCTGCGGATCGAGGCCTACGCCGCCCAGCGGGCCAACATGGCCCTGACGGTGCTCGCGAAGGAGCTCGACGGGTCGAGCTGGGACGGCATTCAGCTCTTCGACGACGGGCTGTCCGGAGACGAGGTCGCGGACGACGGGATCTACACCGCCGTCGTCGACCCGGCGACGGTCTCGCACGACGCGTCCGGGATCTCGCTGCGGATGATCGAAGCCACGCCCGCGCCGATCGGCGGCAACCCGCCGATCGCGCTGCTGACCGACCCGGCGCCGTGGCCCTTTGCCTGGTTCGGCGGAAGCACCGACCCGCCCGCGAGCGCCCCGGCCGCCGCGCCGATCGTGAACCTCTCCTGGGATGCTCCGCGCATCTCGTCGATGGGCTACCGCGGGTGGCACGCGCCGGGTGAGATGCTGCTCGAAGTGCACCTCACCGATTCGCCCTATCGGCCGGAGAGCACCGATCTCCTGCTCGCCTACGCAGGCGGCACGTACATCGGCTACCTCATCCCCGAGGGCAACGGCATCCACACGATGTACGTCACGGGCTCGAACCTGAGCGGGCTCTACCTGATCGACCTCGTCCCCTGGAGCGCCGCCGGCACGACGAACGTGCACGGCGACCAGGCCCCGCGCCTGACCCTGCACGCCGCCGGCTTCCCCGCGTGGGACATCGACGAGCCGGTTGAGTGCGAGGGCGGCGAGCCGGCCGGCTGGTAGTCTTCGTCCGTGGAGCGCGCCGGGCCCTGCGGCTCGGCGCGCTCGGCGTTCGGCGAGGACCGACGCCGCGAGCCTTGCGGCAGCTCCGGTTCTCGCGATCCCGTCCCTGCCGTAGCGAGGCCGGGCTCAGGGCGCCGCCTGCAGGATGAGCTCGACCTCGCCCTCCAGCGCCGCCCGAGACAGGGAGAAGCGCTCCCTTCGGTAGCCCTTGCGGCTCGCGTCCAGCTCGACGACCGGCGCCTCGCCGATGCCGTCCAGCGTGAACCCGCCCGCGGCGTCCGTCCAGGTCTTGGCGTACGCCCAGGAGGTGATGTTGCCCGACGAGACAAGCGCGTCCGCGATCGGCGTGCCCGCGGGATCCAACACGACCCCGCGGACCGGGACGTCGGGAGCGAGCACGAGGCGCAGCTCCTGCGGCTCGTTCACACCTTCCAGGGCGGTCGTGACGTATCCCTCGGCGATGGCGGTGACCGGACCGCGGCTGTGGACCCACCCGTCCGATACGACGAAGCGCCCCGCTTCATCGGTCCGCGTGCGGCGAGCCGTCGGATAGCGCCCGCAGGTGACCCCGTCCGCGTCGAAGGCCCAGGCGTCGAGCCTGTCTCCGACCAGGACGAGCGCGTCCGCAACCGGACTCCCGGCGGTGTCCACGACGAGTCCGGAGAACTCCTTGGCCTCCCGGAGCTCGAGCACAACGTCGCCCTCGAGCCGCGCCTCGTCGAGGAACTCCGAGATCGAGGGCGAGTAGCCCCGGGCCCTGGCATGGATGAACGTGCGGGCGACGCAGTCTTCGCTCCAGAAGAGGCCCCAGGCATCGGAGACCGCCAGGACCTCGTCGTCGTCGCGGTCCCCGCGCAGCGCCATGCACACCTCCGCGCCCTCCACCGGCTCGCCGTCCGGGCCGACGACGCGCCCGACGACCGGGAAGGGTCGCGGCGAGTAGACCTCGACCTGACGCTCCTCGCCGGCGACCACCTGGACGCCCTTGGTGGCGGCGAAGGGCAGGTCGAGAACGGCCGCGCCGGCCCGCACTTCGGCGAAGACCACGCGCCCCGCGGCGTCCGAGACGCCGTGGTGGACCAGGCGGCGGTGGTCCAGCGCCAGGCGCGCCCGGACGCCGGGCACCGGCACGTCCGGTGCGTCCTCGCGCCGGACGCGAACAACCAGGGTCCCGCGTGCGGGCTGCGCGAGGTCGAGCGAAGCCGCGGCGGTCGCGGCGGCGTCCGGCAGGGTGCTGGGGGCCGGGGCGGCGGCTGTGACCCGGCGCCGCTCGGCGTGGGGAGCCTCGATCCGCGCCGCGGTAGGGGGCCGCTTCGCCTCCCCTCGAGCCGCGGGCCGGGATGGGCCCGGCGACGACCGGTCGGGAGAGAACGCCAACCACGACGCGAAAGCGATCGCCAGACAGGCGCTCGCCGCGAGCGCGCCCCTGCTTCGTGCGGAGTCTCGACCGCTCCGCCTAGCCGTAGGCGACATCGACGACCACCTCATCGTCCGCAGCGTCGGTTCGGAAGCGGATGGTGCCGCTCGGCGGTTGCTCCCCGCGCCACGCGATCTCGACCAGGTAGGTCGTCCCGGGGCGGATCGTCATCGGCAGCGAGAAGTCCGGCAGCTCGATCTCGCGCGAGGCCTGGACCTCGAGCAGCCGGAGGGGGAGCGACTCGGCCACGATCAGGAGCATGCTCTTCCTGACACCCATCTCGCGGAACGAGCCCTGCACCGACACCTGGAGCGGTGCTGGCCCCCGGCCCTCCGGAGGCGTGTGCGGCGGAGGCTTCGCGCAGCCGACGAAGAGGCCGGCCAAGACCCCGGCGAGGAGCAACGCGGCGGCTGGGGAGACGGCGCTCGTCGATGCGCTTTGCGTCGGGTCTCTCATGGCGCGGAGCTCTGGTGGGGGACAAGCTGGAGCACCTCGTCGAAACCTCGCCCCGAGACCCGACATGCGACGGTCGCCCCAAGGGACTCGCGGAGTCTCGTCAGCAGGACGCCGTCGGTCCCGGGCTCCGCCGCCCACCAGCCCTCGGGCTCGAAGGTGAAGGCGAGCTCGTTGGGATCGGCGAGCGACACGCCGGGCTGGAACCCGAGCTTGAGCGGCGCGCGCGCGGGGTCGCGCTCCGGCACGACGACCACCCGGTTCGGGAAGAGCCGCTCTGATGCCTCTTGGCGCAGGATCGGCAGCACGAGCGCCGACGGACCCGTCGCGCCGACCGAAGCGTCGAGGTCGAAGAGGCAGTTTCCGTCCTCGGCGCCCGCGGTGGATCGGCGAGCGACGGCGAAGGTGTGGACCGCGGTCCCGTTGGACGCGCTGCGCGAGACGAGCTCGACGTCCAGGTCCGCCGGATGCGACGCCACCCTGGCGCGCCCGTCCTCGCCGGGCACAACGATCCGGACCGTGTCGATGGCGGGCTCACCTCCGCGCAGGACCAGGGCGGACGGGATCGGGTAGGCGGTGGGGACGACGTTGCCGGTCACGGTCGCCACGTGGCGCGCCCCGCCGGTGAAGAGAACGCTGACCGTCTGTTCGACCGGCCCCTGCAGGCCACGCGGCGAGAAGTCGAACGCGACCTCGAGCGGTGTCCCCGGCGGGACCTCCGCGCTGTGCGAGCGGATGCGGACGCAGCTGCAGGTCGGTTTGGCGCTCTCCACCCGCCACGTCTCCGACGACTGGTTCGGCACGCGCAGCGTGCCTCCGACGATCGTGTGCGCATCCGTGATGAGGCCCAGATCGAGGGACGACGTCGGCGGGATCACGGGGCCGACCGAAGCCGTGGCGTCCGAACAGCCGAACGCCAGGGACGAAGCTAGAAGGAGGACTCCGACTCGCAAGCCGCGCATCACTCGCGCCTCCACTGGACACGGGGTTCCCGCGCGACGCGCAGGTAGGGCTCGAGCGCCGCCGGCAGGCCCCGGCTACCGACGTTCCCGGCGAACTGGGACGACAGCGCCTCCGGCGCGAGCTCGAAGAGCGAGTCCTCGGTGCTCACCTCGATCGGCCGCGGCTCGCCGGGAGCGACGCGGAAGTCGCGCAGCTCGTAGGCGTAGGACGACACCTGGACCGACGAGTCGTCGCGGATGAAGTCGATCCGCGCGACCGAGGACAGCGCCAACCGTCCCGGATCATCGGCCGCCGGACCGTACGTGAACTCGGCGACGAACGCGCAGATCTCGCCCACGAGGCGCGCCGCAGCGACCGGCAGCCCGTGCGCGGTCTCGACGACGAGCGCCTCGCCTTCGGCCGGGCCTCGGAAGAGGAAGCCCTGACGACCTCCGTCGCCCAGCGTCCTCAGGAGGGTCCGCCCGTCGCCGTCCGCCGTCCGCGGGCCGACCCAAAGCGGCTGGTACAGCTGACGCGGATCGACCAGCGTGCTCGGGCGCGGCGCCAGCTGCAGGTTGACGCTGTGCCGGCCGGGGTTGTAGGCGACGTAGAGCGACGGCGTCCAGAGCGTGACGTAGTCGCGCTCGTCGTCGTCGTTGTAGTACGCCTCCACGATGCGGTCCGGCGCAGCGGTGACAAAGAGGTCGCGCTCGGAGTGTCGCTGCCACCCCTGCGGTTCCCGCCGGTCATGGAACGCGCGCAGCCGCGCGAGGACCGCGGCTGGTGAGCATGGCCCTTCCGGACGGCGCAGCTCCTCGCCCAGTGTCAACAGCAGCTCCCGGGCGTCGGCAGCGCCCTCCGCTCCGAACACCGAGTGCCGCCTGCCGACGAGGACGCGGTACTCGCACGAGGCAAAGAGCCCCGCGAGAATCGCACGGTGTTGGGCCAGCCGCTCGCCGTCGGTGAGCTCTGCCGTTCCCGCCCCGGAGGCGGGAACGGCCAGGCTAGCCAGCGCCAGGAAGAGAGCGCCGACCATCGTGCCTACTGACACATGTCCGAGATGTTGGGGTGGCAGATGTACCCAAAGGCCGTGAGGGTCAGGGTTCCGTTCTGCACCCAGGCGCAGGTGTAGGGGCCGCAGGGCTGTCCGGTGACGCAGTTCTGCGAGCTGACCGCGACACAGTCGTAGGCCGGCACCATCTTGATCTCGTGAAAGGCCAGGGTCTCCTCGCAATAGCCCTCGCCCTCGGTGCAGGTGCCGCCTACGAGCTTGCCCGCCACGCCCGTCGCGTTGCAAAGCGACGGAAAGTCAAAGACCCCGGCCGGGCAGCCAGGGCCGTGCGGGGGCTCCGTGGTCGTGAGTGGAAGACAGCACTTGTCGTTGTCCTGGTGCTGCCCCCCGGTCTGGGGAGCCGCCGACACCGACCAGGCTGCGGTCGCAAAGAGGGCCGCCGCGTAGAGGAATCGCTTCATGGGTACGTTCTCCAACGTTGAGTGAAGTTCGCAGGAGGCGCAGGGGCGTTCCGCTATCTGCCGCAACGCGCCGCCGGTTCTCGCAATCCCGCGGAAACCGGCTCGAAGGTGTGGCCGTGTCGCTCCCGAACACGGCGCTCCCAGCTGCCTCCCGAGGTGACGCGTCCTCGCCGGCGCCCGAGACGGATCGAGCGAACGCGCGCCGCACGGGCCACAAAGGGCCCACTTCTCCGTTCGCGCGCGCCCTCCCGCTCGTTGCTAGTCGCAACGCGTAGGCGATTGCCCGCGCTCACTCGCCACTCACACAGGCTCCCTCGCGGCATCTCTTTGGCGGCGCCCTTCGGCGCCTAGCGAGGCAACCCGAGAGGACTCCATGCTGGCTCGCGCCTACCTGCTCCCGCTCGCGCCCCTCTTCCTAGGGCTGGCCCCGGCGGCCACGGCCCAGGACGACATCAGGCCCATCTACCTGCGCTTTGGCAACCACCGCACCATCCACCGCGACCCGATTCCGGGGCAGACGCAGGGTCCCTACACTCAAGATCACTGGAAGGACAACACGGTACCCTGCGACGGCGATGCGACCGACCCGGCCAATCCGACCAACCCCAACAACCCCGGTGACAACCACTTCCCCGTCGCCTACTACCCGCAGGATCTGATGAAGGTTGAGCGGGTGGAGTTCTGCAACGCGGTTCCGGATCCGGACATCTGGGACATCAACCAGAGCCAGGTGAACGGGGTGGGCAGCGACGGGTCGATCTTCTGGGGCCAGGCGCAGCAGGAGGGCGACATCGTCTTCGCCGAGAACATCTTCGCGATCGGCTTCCTCGCGGATAAGGCGCGGTTCTTCGACGAGTACGAGATCACCTGGGAGATCCGCTACTACAACCTGCTGTTGGGGGGCTTTACGACCGACCCGGCGGGGACGACGAGCAACCGCATCTACGTTTCCTATGACGACGTGACACCGCTCTTCGAGAGCCTGATCCACACCAGCTGCTCGGCGGTGGACGGCGCCCAGATCGCCAGTCCCGGCCAAGAGACCTCGGCCTTCCAGCAGATCTGGCAGGAGAAGTTCGTCCCGCTCAGCTTGAACCGCAAGCCCATCGACGGGGACAACAAGCCCGACGGCGAGACGCTCGTCTACTGGGGTCCCGACGCGACGTCCGCGCCGGTGGGTTTCTCGGTCGCCGAGCTGCTGGGCAACGGCTGGGGCAAGTGCGGAGCCTGGGGGGGCATGCTGTACTACGCCTGCTTGCTGCAGGGGATCGAGGTGCAGGTTGGCGCCGTCGTACCTCAGTTGGGCGATACCGTCCTCTTGGTGCAGAACGCGACGTCGACGCTCGTGTGCCGCGGCATGTCGCATCCCATTCCCACCACGTCCATCGGCAACCAGGCGGGCCTTCCGGCCCAGGGGAATCCAAACCCGACTCTAGAACATAAGACCTTTCTCAATCACTGCGTTTGCCGCTTCGAAGGCGTCCTCTACGACCCGTCTTATGGCTTCCAGACGCCCTCGGCACTGACCTACGAGGCCGCGAACCTCTGGGGGGTGGGACGAGCGTTGAGCGGATGTGTCGGACAGGGCGTCTACTACCGGCGCGACGTGCCCGGCGTCTTGGATCTAGGATGGCCCGCAGGTTGGTAGCCGCGCTCGACAGAAGGCAAGCCGTGCGGGGAAGGCCACGGGCGGTACGGAGCGCGGCGGCGCTTCGGGGCTGACCTGCCCATGCGACCTAGAACCATGCTCGGCGCCGCGCTCGCGGCGGGTTCCGCGGCCCTGGGACTCCTGTGGCTTTCCCGCCCGTCGCCGGTGGACAGCGGCGTTCGGGTGGCGCCTCCCGCTGCCGCGCCGGAGACCGAAGCGACCTCGGACGCCGCGGAGGTCGCGCTGGTCCAAGGCCTCCGAGACGGGGGGACCGGGCCGGCGCAGCGCGAAGCGGTGGGGCGCCCGTCGACCGACCAAGACGCGTCGCCCGAAGGCCAAGAGCACGCCCTGCGTGCGCGGATCCTCGATCGTTCGGGCGAGCCGTGCGCCCAGCTCCCGGGCGCGATCAAGACCTCTCCGCCGCACATCCCGCTGCATCCCCTGCGGACCGACCAGGAGGGCTACCTCCTGGCCGAGGGCTACCCGGTCGACGCGCTCCGCTCGCGACCGGGCACGCGCCTGAGCCTCCGCCTCGTCGACCCGCTCACCTGCTGGGTGGCCGAGCTCGCCCCCTCCTCGGCGATCGTGCTCGGCGCCGAAGAAGCGCCGACCGTCGTGGCCGACGCGCATCCGCGGATCGCGTCCGGAGAGGTACGGCTTGGGGATGGATCGGCCGCCGCCCGCGCCAACGTCTGGGTGGAGCAGCTCTCCGCCGAAGGACACTGGACCCTGTCCAGGCGGCCGGTGGTGGGCGCACTCTCCCGGGGGTCGCCGCCGCGAGCGGGAGTGCTGACGGACGCGGCGGGCGCCTTCGCGCTGTATGGCGAGATCGATCCGCTCGCGACCCGGATCGGGTTCAGCTTCCCCGGAACGGTGACGCGCTACGAGCCGCTGGATGCGCCGGGTCCGTCGTCACAACGGCTCGTCGTCGAGCTTGCGGCCGGAGCGGCTCTCCGGGGCAGGCTACGCGTCGATCCGCGGCTGCCGCCGGGCCGGCTGAGCCTCGAGCTCTTGGACTGTCGCCACTCCGCGTCGCGCTATCGGTTCACGCTCGACGAGCGCGACCCGGGCGGCGCCTGCGGCTTCTCGGCGCGACCGATCCTCACTCCCGAGCCCGCCTGCCTGGTGGTCCGATTGCGGAACGTCGAGCTGGCCCGCTTCGGGCCGTTCGCCCTGGCGGCCGGCGACGTGACCGACGTGGGCTTGCTCGAGGTACCGCCGGACCTGCGCGTGTGGCACGTCTACCCGGTGTCGAACGGTGCGGCCGCCTTGGGCGTGGTCGCCCACGCGCAGAGCGATCCGGAGGTCCACGTGTGGTCGTATGGCTCGGAGCTCGCGGACGGAGGCATCCTGGTGTGCACCCTGCGCTCGGGCCCGGTCCAGCTGAGCCTGACGGGCGTCGCCGAACCGCAGACGCTCACGCTGAGCGGCCGCGGCGAAGACCTGATGGTTCCGGTTGAGCTGCCGCGGCAGGACGAACTGCTCAGGCGGTAGCATCGATCGCGACCAGGCCAAGCGTGGGCGGGCCCACACTGGCCGAGCAGCCTTGCCCGTTCGGCAGGACGGTCAAGATCCCGAGCCCCGGTCCCGCCTCATCCCAACGCGCTCGATCCGTCGTTCCCCTCAAGACGGCGGTGCGCTTCCGAGGGTCGCCGGCCAGCAAAGCCGGCCGGCGACCAAGGCTGCGAAGGCTCAGCCCGTGACGCACACGAGCAGGCAGACCAGCAGCACCTCCAGGTCCCCGAGCGCGGTGAAGATACCGCAGGCGGCCAGGACCCCCTTGGCGCAGATCGGCCAACCCGGACCGCTGACGCCACAGGCGATCAGCCCGATGGCGAGGCACAGGAGGCCGGCATAGGAGATGTACTTGCCGATCTGCCCGAAGCAGTCGTCGATGCAGTCCATCAGGTCGCCGGGGGCGGCGGTGCCCACGTCCGCGGGCGAGGTCCGGTAGAGCTCGGCCAGCGCGTCTGCCCAGGTGGCGTCCTCGCCGCTGACCGTGGCGGAGAAGCCGCTCGGGTCGGTGACCGTCGACTCGCGCTCGAAGCTCTGGGCCGCGCCGGCCAGCAGCGGCATGAAGGCCGCCGGGTCGTCGGCGCGCTTGAGCAGCGGCACGAGGTTCTGCAGGTTAACGCCGAAGTCGATCTCCGCGCGATGGCGGAAGCTCCAGCCGGCAAGCTGCGCGTAGGACGACGAGCCCTCAAACAGCTCGGCGGCATCCGCGCGGAAGCCGATGTTGAGCTCGCCGGTGCTCCGGGTCGCGTCGACGCCGTACTCCAGGTCGAGGTCCACGGCATGGTGCCAAGCCGAGCCCTGCTGGGCGTACACGTCGCGCTTGAGCACCAGGCCCAACGACGCCCCGGGGTCGAGGCTGTGGGCCAGCGTGCCCACGCTCATCATCTCGTTGCCGATGGGCTGGATCGTGAACTCGCCCACAGGCGCCAACCCCTCGACGTCAAGGCTGCGGTAGAGGTGCTGGATGGCCTCTGCGGTCGGGAACGCGTTCTCCCTGGACTCGCCGGCCGTCGGCACCGACGGCTGCGGCACGCCCGCGTTGGCGTGCGCGATGTTCGCCGCGATCAGCGGCTGCGCCGGGGCGATGGTGATCGCAAAGATAAGCACTGCACATAGCTTCATTACAAATTCTCCTGTCATAGGCGAAAGGCGTCCGAGTGGATGTGCGCCTGAGGCAAGGCAACGCCTACGCACAGGCCGTTCTCTCTCGCGGGGCAACGACGGTTCTGCGATTCCGCGCATTTACGATCGCGCGACAGAGTGGAGCTACGTGCAACCAAACACCGGACGCCGGTCGAGCTCTCGTGCGCGAGGCTCAGGTTCACCGAGTCGCTACCTGCGTCCAGGCCCCAAAACGACAGAAGGCAGACGGGCTGTGGGCCCCGCCCCCAACCCCCGCCCGGCCCCCCCCCCGGACGCCCCCGCCCCCCCCAGGGCCGGGGCCCCGCG
>JBCCGI010000047.1:0-62855 GCA_039029355.1 Planctomycetota bacterium | reverse complement strand
CTGCTCGCCAGGTCACGACTTCGCTCTCTCGCCGTCCTCGACGACCCGTCCAGGTCGCCTCCGGGCGCCTCGGTCGCAAAGCCGCAACCTGGCGGCATCTACGACCCCTGGCGCTGACCTCCATGAATAGGACGGGCTAGCGGACGACCCCGTCCGAGCCGTCGTCAGGCTCGGCCTGGAGCCGCACGCGCTCGAGCAGCGAGTCGAGCTCCTCGCCCGCATCCTTGCCCAGCACCACCGGCCAGCGCGTCCCGACCGCGTCGACGATGTGCTCGCTCGCGGTGCCGCCGATCGTGCGCCCGACGAAGGCCTCGGTGCCGAGCTGGCAGAGGACCACCAGGAGCGCGACGTGGATCCCCAGCCCGGTCACCGCGCCGACCAGCGCGCCGCCCATGCGGTCGGCCAGCCCGAGCTGCATCGCTTCGAGCAGCTTGCGGCCCAGGACGCCCAGGAGCGTGGCCGCGAGGAGCGCCAGCAGGAAGACCGCGAACCACGCGATCCCGTTGGCCAGCCGCGGCTCGAGGTCGGTCCACTGCTCCTGCAGCATCGGGGAGACCCGCGGGCTCATCGTCCGTGCCACGACCACGGCCGCGAAGAGGCCGACGAGCCGGATGACCTGCCACCACAGGCCGCGCCAGAAGCCCAGCAACAGGAAGACCGCGAGCAGCCCGGCTCCCACCATGTCGATCCATGCCAAGTCCATCTGGACCAGGATATCCCGACCTCGCCCCGGAGGTACAATGTCGAGCGCTACAGGCTCACTCGCCATGACGATTTCAAGACAGGGGATCGAGGAAGGCGTCCAGCGCTTCCATCGGTTGATCGAGGCGGACCCCGCCCTCGGGCAGGAATTTGCTTCCTCTTCGGAGGAGTTCTTCGGCGCGGGCGGCCCGTCTGAGGACGGCGCGGCCGAGGCCGAGCTCGCGGCGCGCCGCCACCTCGAGTGGTTCGCGCTGGAGCGCTACAGCGACGTGCTGGGCGGCGTGCCCGCCGAGGCTCTGCAGGAGCACTGGCTCGCGCTCGGCCCGGGCGTCGACCCGCACGCGTTCCTCAACTCGCTCGCCGGCGTGTTCGAGGTCACCAGCGTCGAGCCCGGCCGCGGCGTGTGGCTGCGCGATCTCTTCGGCGCGGGCGAGTACCCGATCGAAGAGCCCGAGGCCTCGGCCGAGGTCGAGGTGGCCGACGTCATCGTCGGGCGCGTGTTCCCGGCGGGCGACTCGGTCTTCCGTCTGTCGCCGGCGGCGAGCCTCTTCCGCAACGGCGAGCTGCTCGAAGCGCTGCGCCGCGACCTCGCGCGCCTGCGCCAGGGCCGCCGCGGCACGCTGCGCATCGCGCAGTCCGAGATCGAGCGCATGTTCCACGCCGCCGGCAGCTCGTTCGGCGCGCCCGAAGACCCGGCGACGGCCCAACGCCGTGCGCGTACCGCGCTGGTCGAGGCCGGCGTCGCCGAGCCGCTCGCCGACCAGCTGGTCGCGGAGGTGGTCGAAGCGTCGCGCACGGGCGAGGACGGGGTGGTCACCGAGGCGCTCAACCAGCTCGCCTTCGACACCAACGCCGACCTCGAGGTCGCGCGCACGGGTCTGCTCGAGCTTTGGGCCTCGCTGCGGAACACTCCGGGAGACGCCGCCGCGCCGCGCGCCAAGACCCAGGCGCGCCCGAAGGTCGACGTCGACGAGGGCGTGTCGCAAGGCCAGATCGCCGAGGCGCTCGCGCGCTTCGACGAGGGCCGCCGCGACGGCGGCAACCTGGAGGAGCTCTTCCGCACCCTGGAGGACGACCTTGGCCTCGAGGGCGGCGCGGACGAGGACGACCTCAACGAGGCGCCCGACTTCCCCGGCGTGGTCGGCGCGATGGTCGAGGAGCTCCTGTGGGAGATCGGCCGCGAGGAAGGCGACGAGCGCGCGCGCTCGCTCGCGCCGCTCCGGCGCCTGGGCGAGTTCGCCGCCGAGCAGGCCATCGGCGTGTTCGAGAACCTCACCGCCCAGCACCTGCTGGAGTTCGCCGGCAAGTGGGCCATCGAGCGCGAGGTCGTCACCAGCGGCGACGACGCGCGGCGCCTGCTGGACGCCCTGGAGACCTTCTGCCGCTGGTGCGAAGAGGGCCAGGACATCGCCCTCTGGACCGCCTTCGAGGCGCTGCACGGCGGGCTCACGCGCTCGGTGCCGCGCCTGGTCGAGATCCGTCGCCGCCTGGAGCGCCAGCCCGAGGCCGACGGCGGGGGAGGTGCGTCGCGCGAGGCGCTCTACACCTTCTCGCGCTCCCCAAGCGGCGAGGCGTTGCTCGTCGACCGCGGCGGCAAGGCGCGCGAGGTCGACCTGCACGAGGACCTCGCGGGCCTGCTGCGCGACGACGATCTCGTGATCGCGAGCATCGGACGTTCGGGCGAGGCGCGCGTGTCGGCGTGCTATCCGCCGGAGCTGGCGACGTTGGTGAGCTGACGCGGGCGGCGGATCCCCGCCGTGCCCAAATCGCCCCTCCCGGCCCCCCTAGGCTCGGTGGGGGAGGCAAAGCTGCGTTCGGTGGGGGAGTTGGATCGCCACGCCCACGCCGGTTCCCGCGACCGTTCGTGTCGGCACCTGCGCGGGCCGGCAGGCCGACTTGAGCCTGCGGGTGCAGCCCGCCGTCCCAGCGCACGGCGGCCGGTCAGCTAGAAGCCTCGGCCTCGACGCCCGAGTGCGCTACGGAAGCTCGGCCCAGGGCACCTGGATCTCGGCCGCGAGCGCGCCGTAGTCGGCGACGTCGGCGGGGTTCACCAGGTAGAGCTCGCGCACCGGTCCGCGCTGCTCCCAGCCGCGCCGCTGCATCTCCGCCCGCAGCCCCGGCAGCGCGCGCGGCGCGTCGGGATAGGGGCCGCTGACGACCGCGTAGGCGACCATCGCGCGCGGGAGCACGTCGAAGCTCAGCCCGGCCGGCTCCGGCCGGGCGTTGACCGGCACGCAGGCGCGTGCGGCGTCCTCGCCCCAGAACAGCCCGAAGGGCGCGCCCTGGGCGGCGATCCCCGCGGCCTCGGCCGCCGTCAGCAGCGCGCGCATCGTGTCGCCGAAGCGCTCGCGCGGACCGCGGTGGTCGAGGAACACGTAGCCCTGCGGGAGGCGCTCCTTCCACTGCGTGTGCACCTCTTCGAAGGGCGGCGTCGTCAGCGTCACGCCGGCGTCCGCGGCCAGCACACCGGGGCTCGCGACCAGGCGCGGCTCGCCGGCGCCAAGAGGTCCGGGAGCGGTGGCGCAGGCGGCCAGAACGAGCGTGAGAAGGGCTCCGGGGAGGACTCGCATGGGCCCACCGATCGACACGATCGGCGCCGAGCTGGAGCGCCGATGCCGAAGCGCCGTACGCGGTCTCGCGGACCGTCCAGTGCGGGAAAAAGTTGAGCGCTTCGGCGCCCTCGTCCGCCCGTCGCCGGGGCCCGCCAAGGGAGCCTAGGAAGCCCGCGCCGCAGCGTGCGCGGGCCCGAACCCCGGCGCTTTCGTCACGAGCCGTCCCCGCAGCGAAGCGGACCCGACGCAGCGAAGCGGGCTAGCGCCCCGACTCGCCGTCGCCGCCCGCGTCGGGCACCGCCGGCTCGGGAAGCGGCGCCGTCTCGTCCGCCGGCGGGGGCTCGGTGGGGGCCGGCCAGACGAACGTCTCGCCGGCGCGCACCAGGACGGTCTCGAGCGGAACCTTGTGCGGATGGCCGCTCATCAGGTGCACGTAGAGGTCGGTCTGCGGGCGCACGATCTCGACCTTGCCGCAGGCCTGCCAGCCGTCGACGACGATCTTCACGTCGGCCCGCCCGCCGTGGTCGACGATGCGCGGCTCGACGACGCGCGCCGTGTCGACGGCCCAAAGCACAAGCTCCTCGCGACCTGCGCGCACGACCTCGATGTCGAGGCCCTCGATCAACGCCGACGGGCAGCGCGCACTCTGCGTCTGCCCCGGCCCGAGGAACAGCCCACCCTGGGACTGGAAGGTACGGTCCTTCACGGTGACCGGCGGAAACTCGCAGCGGATACGCAGCCCGTCGATCACGACCGACTGCCCGGGATTGAAGATCGACACCGGGTAGCTCGACATCGCATGGGTGCCGAACACGATGTTGCCGTTGTCGGTCGCGGAGCAGTCGCGCAGCGTGATCGTGTAGCTCTGGTTGTCGGCCTCCTCGGCGGTGAACAGCGTCTCGTGGTGCGAGCCCTCGGCGCCGTCGCGGAACACCAGCTGCCAGGCCTGTCCGCCGCCCTGGAACACGTGGCAGTCGACGAACGTGACGTCGTGGTAGACGTTCCAGTAGAAGCCGTGCCCGTCGCGCCCCTTCGTCCAGTCGCCGGGGCGCCAGTAGGTGAGCCCGCGCACCTCGCCGGTCACGTTCACTTCCCGCGTCGCGCGCTCGGGCCCGCGGTCGCCCCAGCTCGCGGCGAAGTTGTTGAACACGACGGTGCGGTTGGAGAGCTCGGTGGGAATGACGCACACGCGATCGCTGGCCCAGCAGGCGCCGCCCCAATCGCGGAACGGCCCGCCGAGCTCGGCACCGACGAGGTGCTCGGCGGGGATGGGGTCGAGGTAGCCGTAGGGGCCGTCGGGTTGGAAGACCGGGTCGAGCTCGTAGCTCAGCGCGCCTTCGAGCAACTCGTCCGCGGGCAACTCTTGCACGCCCGCTGCGCTCCCACCTTCTTGAGTCCCGTCACCACCGGTCACGACGGGCGCCCCTGCGCTATCGACTCGCGGAGGGTCGGCGGGCCGGTCTCCGGACACTTCGATCCGCCTCCCGTCGGCGGGTGCCAGGGGCTCGACCCAGTCGTAGATCCAGGCCTCCTGCATCTCCGCGCGCAGCTGCCGCGCGAGCTCCGCCACGTGGTCGATAGCCTTGCGCGCGTCATACCCGGGCCCTGCGCCCTGGAGCTCGACCAGCGTGGCCTCGATGCGTACGAGCTTGCGGTCGAGCGCCGCCAGCTCGGCGGCCGACACGTAGCCGGGGTTCGGGATCTTGTCCTGCTGCGCCGAAGCTGCCCCGCCTACAAGGACCGCCACAAGCGACACTTCGAAAAGCCGCATCACGCTCTCGTCTTGCTGAACTTGCCAAGGCCGGCCCCGACCTCGCGAAGGTCGACGCCGGCCGCTCTCCACACGTCAGGTGCTGCGCCCCCTGTCATCGGACCGGGGCCCCAGGGATCTGACGCTACGATTCTCGTATTGCCGCTCACTGCCGAGAAGAGTCATCGCGGTGACCGACACGATCGCAAAGTAGCCCTCCAACGTCCCGTCGAGCCGAGAGCTGACGACGACCGCCGCCAGTGCAGCGAGGCCCACCACGAGCTTGGGGGTAACGGGAACTCGAAGCCGCCAGGCACCCGGCCCTGCAGCCGTCCCTCTACAGCGCTCGACATGACGCTCTGCGACCATCTCAGCATGGCGCGCACCGTCCAGGAGCGAATCCTTGCTGGGTCCATTCTCGTACATGTCACTCGATCTCCTTGTCTTCAATCGTCGGACAGAGCCGGCTGGCCAGCGCGCTCAGGCCACGCAACCCTCGCCCCGTCTGCGGCCGAAGCAGGAGACGTAGTGAACCGGCAGGGAATTCTACCGACGACCCTCAGCGCGGCAACCCGACGATCCGCGGGTAGCGAGATGCCATGCTGGGAGGACATTCCCTTGCCCAACGTCGCGCGACCCTCAACGCGGCGCGCCACCGCCATCGCAAAGCCCGAAACGCGACGAGAAGTCGAGGTCGAACGAGAAGAGACTGTCGGCGTCGTTCATCAACACCCACCACGAGGGATGCGAGGTCGAGTAGGTGAGCACGCTGATCCGATCCGGCGCGCCCGCGCCGATCTCGAAGCTGACGATGCGCAGGAACCCGGAACCGCCCTCGGGCAGGTCCTGGTAGTTGGCGAGCATCTCGTACACCGGGAGCCCGGCGTCGTTGGTCGACACCTGGTGGTACTCGCCGCTGTTGAACACGGTCGTGCCCTGGTGGTAGTGGCCACCGAACACCAGGAAGAGCTGCTCGTTGGGGCGGACCAACTTCTCCCAGATGTCGACGCCCGAGTTGCCGCCCGGCGTCAGCGCATCCGGCGAGTGCCCCTGGTAGCCCGGCAAGTTGCGCAGGTAGGCGTGCGTGGTCAACACCGCCGGCAGGCACGGATTCGCGTCGAGCGTCGTCTGGGCCCACGCCAGCTCGGCGTCGCTGGGCTCGAACGGAAGCACGAGGCTGAGGAAGTCGTACGGACCGCCGGGGAACACGTGCGCGTGACCGCGCCCGGAGGCCGACGAGCCGACGTAGCCCGGCTGCCCGGCATAGGCCGCCGGCCCGAAGTGCGCCAGGTACTCCGAGGCGTCCGGCGTCAGGTCGAGCGGAGCCCCCGGATAGCTGAGGTCGTGGTTGCCCGCCGCGGCACACCAGCCGACCTTGCCGTCGAGCTTCGCCATCTCGGCCCGCGCAAAGGCCCACTCGTCGGTGGCCGGATTCGGCTTCAGCACCGGGTCGTACAGGTACTGCGACTCGACGATGTCGCCCTCGTGCAGCACAAAGGCGATGTCGACCGCATCATGGACCGCGGCGAGCACGTCGGCCTGGGTCTGCAAATGCAGCCCGTAGTACTCCGGATAGGCCCCGGGCATCCCGGCGCCTAGCGCGCCGAGCGTGTACTTCTGCGTGTCGGGCATCACGGCGATCCGCCACAGCGTGCCGCCACCGGGATGCGTGTGAACCCGCTCCAACAGGGCGCCGAGCAGGAGCGCCCCGAACGCAGCGGCGTGCAGCAGACGCAGGGTCGGTCGAAGTCTCATGAGGTCCATCTTGCCGCATTGCACCGGATCGACGAAGGCGCGCCGTAGGGCACCGTCGGCTGAGCCGAAGCTCGAAGCACCAGGCCGTGCCCGAGGCGGCGCGGAAGAGGCGCGCCGTGAAGCGCCCAGACGTTCGCCGGCTGAACTCTCCAGCGGACGAGGCCCGGCCGTCTGACGAGTGACCAAGGGACCGGCGCAGGTACCGCTGAGCGACTTGCCGAAACGACCGCCGGAGGTCCCGGAAGAAGCCGTCAAAGCGCCCAGCCCCCTCCCGCATTCTTTGCGTCTGATAATGTACGGAGTGGTTGCATTGACCACTCCGCCGGAGCGGAGGAGACACCATGGCCTCCAGTCGCGAGCACCACCCCCGCGAGAATCGCGAGATGGTTCATGGGCTGGAAGGCTCCGTGTCGTTGTCAGACGTGTCCGGGCGTTGTTCGAGGCGTGATCCGGAAGGCGAGAGTGGGGGGCGTCCCCCCCGAGGGCCTTCCAGCACCTCGCAGCGCAAAGCCACGCGCCCGGAGGCATCGGCTTCGGCTGTCCTGGAGACTAGATCGGCTTTCGACTCCCCGTCCAGCGGGAAAGTCGCTGAAAACTCGCGGCGGTGATCCGAGCGTCCCACCGCGGAGGCGCGCGCCCCCACCACATAGCCCTTCTGGTTCTCTTTGATGAAGAGGGTGGAAGCTTTGGGGCAGAGACCCCTCGGGTACGTCGAGCTCGCCGTCGCTTCTCCACACGCTGCGCACAGGTTGTCCACAGCGAGTCGAACGAAGTGCTTACGCACGCCGCACCCGGAACCCGCGTTCCCCCTACGGGGTTCCGTCCTTCCGGGTAGGGGGAACCACCGCGTCGCGTCAGGTCGCGGGCGTTCCGCGTGCCGCGACGGTGCGCAGGTCATCGAGCGCCAGCTCCTCAGCCGCCGAGTCGCCCACCTCGCGCGCGGCGTCGAGGTCCACGAGACCAGCTCGAAGCGACTGCGAATCGGTGACCGACACGCCGTCGCGAAAGCAGGCGAGCGTGAGCCGCTCCTCCCGCCGAAGCCGGTTCGTGTCCTCGACGACCTGCTGCAGGGCCCAGGTCACCGGCGCACCTCGACGAGCTCGACGGCGATTGGCCGGGGTCGGCGCCGCCCGTCGTCGGGGGTCACGCGCGGGGCCGCGCCGCACTCCTGGCAGCGTCCCGTCCGCGCCATGGGGCGGAAGGCGCACCCGCAGAAGGCGCACCGGCGCGTGCTCGGCTTGGCGGGCGGAGGCTGCACCCGAAGCCCCACCGCGACTACTCCCCGCCCTCCGCCGGCTCAGGCTCGGCCGGCGGCCACACGAACGAGCCGCCCGCGGGCACCAGGACGGTCTCCATCGGCACCTTGTGCGGGTGGCCGTCCATGAGGTGGACGTAGAGGTCGGCCAGCGGCTCGACGATCTCGACGTTCCCGCAGGCCTGCCAGCCGCCGACGACGATCTTCACGTCGGCCTGGCCGCCGTGGTCGACGATCCGCGGCTGCACGATGCGGGCCGTGTCGACCGCCCAGAGCACTAGCTCCTCGCGCCCCGAGCGCACCACCTCGATGTCGAGCCCCTCGATGAGCGCCGAGGGGCAGCGCGAGCTCGCGGTTTGCCCCGGCCCGATGAAGAGCCCCCCTTGGGACTGGAACGTGCGCCCCTTCTCGGTCACCTCTGGGAACTCGCACCGAATCTTGAGCCCGTCGATCACGACGCTCTGGCCGGGGTTGAAGATCGACACCGGGTAGCTCGACATCGCGTGGGCGCCGTAGAGGATGTTCCCGTTGTCGGTGGCCGAGCAGTCCCGGAGCGTGATCGTGTACTCGTGGTTCGCCGCCTCCTCGCGCGAGATGGCGGTCTCGTTGTGCCCACCTTCGGACCCGTCGCGGTAGACCAGCTGCCAGGCCTGGCCGCCCCCCTGGAAGACGTGGCAGTCGACGAACGTCGCATCGTGGTAGACGTTCCAGTAGAAGGCGTGGCCGTCGAAGCCCTTCGTCCAGTTGCCCGCGCGCCAGTAGGTGAGCCCGCGGACCTCACCGGTGGCGTTCACCTCGCGCTGCGCCCAGTTGGGGCCGCGGTCGCCCCAGCTCGTCGCCGCGTTGTTGAAGACGACCGTGCGGTTCCAGAGCTCCTCGGGGAACACGCACGCGCGGTCGCTGTCCCAGCATTCCCCGCCCCAGTCCCAGAACGGGCCGCCGAGCTCGGCGCCGATGAGGTGCTCCTCGGGGATCGCGCCCAGGTGGGCGTACTGCCCGCCCGGCAGGAACACCGGGTCGAGCACGTAGCTGAGCACCTCCTTTGGCTCCCCGGCGGAGCCGCCTCCGCCGGCGGGCGGGGGTTCGAGCTCCTTCGGGTCGTAGAGGTACGCCTCCTGCATCTCCGCCCGGAAGCCCGCCGCGAGCTCGCTCAGGTGGTCGAGCGCCTGGCGGTAGTCGTAGCCGCGCCCGGCCTGCTGCATCTCCTCGAGGAGCTTCTCGAGCTGCCCGAAGCGCTGGTCGAGCGACGCGAGCTCCTCGGCCGTGACGCTACCGGGGTTGGTCACCTTCGCGGTCGGGGTCGAGCTCGGCTGCTGGAACGCGACGACGAACGTCGCTCCCAGCGCTGCGCCGAGGAGCGAGGTCTTGAGGATCATGGGTCTGCCTTTCGCCTGGGGGTTGAGGTGGCGCGCCCCTACGCCAGCGCGACGCCGTCGAGCATGACGGAGGCGCTTGCCGCTGCTGCGGCCTTGTCCGCCGCCGCCACGCCGACGGCGCGGTTTCCGGTGGCGGTGTCCGTGACCTTGCGCTGCGCGTCGTCCCAGAAGAGACGCGCGCCCGCGGTCCACTCGTCGGCGGAGACCGCCGCGAGGGTGTGCTGCCCCTTGCGCACGAGCTGCACGTCGGCGCCCGCCGCGGCCGCCTCAGCCGCGACGCCGAACGTGTCGCCCACGAGCGCACCGTCGCCCACCACGACCGCGTACGGCGCAGGGAGGGTGATCCAGCGTCCCAGGAGCGGCCCCAGGGCCTTGAGCACCTGGTTGTGGTCCGTGTCGTCCAGCGGAATCCCCGCGGCCTCCACCAGCACCACGATCTCCTCCTGCGCCATGTCGAGCCACTTGGGGCCGACGACGGTGCCAGTGCCGCCGGCGGGGCCGCTCTTGAACTTGCCGTCGCCAGTCGCGCCGGGAGTGTCGATCCGGTGTGCCATGGGTGCTACGCCGCGCCGAAGACGTGGTCGACCTCGAACGAGGCCTTGGAGGTGTGGCCGGAGAAACCGCCGAGGGTGACGTCGAGCTGGAAGGCCCAGGTCTTCCCGACCTGGTCAAAGAGCCCGGCGGGCGCCACGGCGAGCGCCTTCCCCTCGGTGGGCGCGCCGTAGACGCTCGCCGGACCCTGGACGACGGCTCCGTCCTCCTTCCGCCACTTCGCGACGAGCTCGGTGGCGTTCGTGAGGTCGGCGACGACCCGGACGCCCTGGTCGTTCCGGACGTACAGCGTGGCCAGGAAGCGCACGCCCTCGTCGCCTACGTGGAGCTTGGGCTGCATCTCCTCGCGAGCGTAGGAGCGCAGCGAGAGCCCCCCGAGGGGGCTTCCCGGTGGTTCCCGGTGCGGGCCTGAAGCCTCGGCATCGGGCCTTGGGCCAGATGGGGAAGTCCGCTCGAACGTTTCAAGGAACGCAAGTAGCGCCCCCGCGAAGGCCGCTATTCCAGGTCGAGGTCCACCTGGATCGTCGTCCACAGGTCGAGCTCGAGGTCGACCTCGATCGAGGGGATGCCCAGCAGCACCGGGTTCGGGATCCCGATCTCGATCCGGGTGGGCTCGGGTTTCAGCACGACGCCGCCGCCGATCGCCTGCACGGCCGGCACGCCGACCACGACCGGCACCGGCGGCGGGGCCTGGTCCGTGGGCAGTAGCAGCGTGGGCGCCGGAACGCCGACCACGACCGGCACGGGTGCCGGGCTCTGGCTCGTCGGAAGCGACACCGTCGGGGCCGGCACGCCGACGACGACCGGCACCGGGTCCGGGCTCTGGTCGGTCGGGAGGTCCACCCGGACCTCCGGCGTGCCGACGGAGACGCTCACAGGCGGCGGAGACTGCGCTGTCGGCAGCTCGACCCCAACGTCGGGAACACCGACCACGATCGACGTGGGCGCCGGAGAGACACTCTGGGGGGCCTGCACGGTGACGGCCGGCACGCCGACCACGATCGCGGTGGGCTCGGGCGCCTGGGAGGTGTCGTAGGAGACGCTCACCGCCGGCACGCCGACCACCACCGGCGTGGGGTCCGGGCTCTGCTGCCCCGCGGTGGTGACCTGCACGGCCGGCACGCCGACGGGGACTCCGGTCGGCGCCGGCGCCTGGGAGGTGGCGAGCTCGACGGAGACCGCCGGCACGCCCACGGCGACCGAGGTCGGCGCTGGCGCCTGCGCGGTGGGAAGCTCCACGGCCGCGGCGGGTACGCCCACCAGCACGGCCGTCGGAGCCGGCACCTGGGCCGTCGGCCGGTCGAGCTCGACCGCGGGCACGCCGACCACGACCGCCGTCGGGTCCGGCGTGAGGCCGGTCTGCAGGTCGACGGACACCGCCGGCACGCCCACGGTGACCGCGCTGGGCTCGGGCGCCTGGTGGGTGGGCAGGTCGACGGACACCGCCGGCACGCCGACCACGACCGGCGTGGGCGCAGGCTCCACCACGCGCCGGAACTGGACGAGCTGCAGGGACCAGTCGGCGCGCGCGCCCACCCGCGAGCGCCACAGCTCGACCCGGGCGGAGCTCTTCAGCCGGTAGCCGACGTGCGGGATCGGGTAGTCCGCGGCGTTGCCACCCACAACCGAGCGCACGAAGCAGAGCGTCGACGCCGGGTCCACGGCCGCCGGCAGGACGTGCTCGAGCGTGGCGTCGGTGACGCCCATCTGCGCGAGCGAGCCGTCGAACGAGTCGTCGTGCAGCACGGTGAGCGAGGCGTTCTCGAGGACCCACCCCTCGAACACGTACCCGCCCGAGCCGACCAGGTCGGCGCCCGCGGCCAGGCGGAGCTCGACCTCGTCCAGCGCGCCAGGGCGCACCACCACGCCGCCTTCGTTGTTGTCGTCCTGGCCCGACGGCACGCGCAGGGAGCCGACGATGAAGGCGTGCGCCCACTTCGCCACCGCGGAGCCGAGCGAGGCCTGCTCCCAGGCACCGTCGGCCGCGAAGGTGTGCACGACGCGGCGCACCGTCCAGCCCGTGCCGACGAGCTCGACGATGGCGATCGAGACCACGGCGTCGCCCACGCTGGAGCCGCGCCGCAGCACGACGCGCTTGGACGGCAGCAGCTCGGCCGTGAACTGAGACGCTGACCATTGGGGATTGGTCGCCGCCGAGCGCGCGCCGGTCACCAGCACCACCGCCCGCGCCGTGTCGACGATGCCCTCGAAAGGCGTCGTGGTCACCTCGGCCTGGCCGGGCGCGAAGGTGATCTCGCCGAAGGCGTGGACCTGGAACTCGTCCGGATGCCCAGCCCCCTGCGGGCCGATCCACTCGGCGACTTCCCAGAAAACCCGGTGAAGCTCGTCCTCCCCGCTGGCGTACCGCTGCGCCGCGAAGAGCAGACCGCCCACAGGCAGGTTGCACGTCTCGCCCAGGTCGGGGTTCGAGAGCAGGTCGTCCGAGAGCGCCGTGCGCCCCGCGTTCGAGTGCCTCGCGTTCGTGATCCGCGGGAACGCGCGGCCAATGTCGACCGAGCCGTCGGGGAGCGGCTGCAGGCCGATGTCCTCGGCCGCTCCGTAGTCCAGGACCCCGCGCTGCACCTTGACGATCTCGCTCTGGGCCTCGAACGAGACCGACACGCTCGGCACCCCGACCGTGACCGCGGTGGGGGAGGGCTCCAGCTCCAGCGGCGGGCCGGTGCTGTCGACCATGACCGGGGGCACGCCTACCGCGATCGCAGTCGGTGGCGGCGCCTGCGAGGTCGGGCCGGGCGGTCCCTGGAACCAGAAGCCCAGCGCGAAGGAGTCCCACCCCTGCGCGTTCTCGGCGCGCACGTAGCGCAGCGCGGGGTCGAACTCCTCGGAGGGCGTGCCGGTGATCTCGCCGGAGACCGAGTCGAGGGAGAGGCCTGGCGGCAGCTCCTCGGGGTCGGCGCGCAGCGCGTCGATCTCCGCGTCGGGGAGGGGTGCGTCGAACTTGCGGACCTTGTTGCTCGCGGGGAAACCGGCGTAGGAACTCACCGGGTCGGGCAGGTAGAAGCCCTCGAAGCCGTTCGGGTAGAGGTCGCCGAGCTCCTGGGTGCCATTGAAGTCGAAGGCGTACCGCCCGTTGATGTTCGCCGCGGTGAAGTCGTGCACCTCGACGTGCTCGGTGCCCGAGACGTTGATCGAGTCGCGCGAGGCGTGGGGCAGCACGACCGTAAGGCCCTGGATCACCACCCGATCGGTGGGGAAGCCGTTGGGGTTGAGGTACAGCCCCTTGCCCTCGTCGACGTTCACGACGACGGCCGAATAAGCGTCCTGCGCCGCTTCGTTCCACGGGCCCTCGCGAACGTCCGAGTCGCGGATGATGACCGTCCCCAGGTGTCCCGCGATCGTGAACGCGCCCCCGCCCTGGCCGTGGATGTTGTAGGCGTGGCAGCGCTCAAACAGCAGCACGCCGAAGCCCGACTGACCGCCGGCGGCGTCCTGCTCGAAACGCCGGTTCACGATCTGGAACATGGTCCGCCAGGTGCCCTCCATCGTGCAGTCGAGGAAGAAGCAGTCGCCCTGGGGGCCGTCGAAGTAGCCACAGTGTTCCTGGATGCCCGGCTGGTCGAGAGAGCCCGGCGGCTGCGTTCCGTCCTGCAGCGCGCCGAAGTGAACGCGGCGGAGGTCCCAGCGCATGAGACCTTGCGCCCGCATGCCCCACTTGATGCCGTAGCCGCCGTCGCCGCCGTCGCCGCGGCCGATGATGTTGACGTCGTAGAAACGAGCCAGGCCGTTGTAGGTCCCCAGCGGCGAGCTGACCGCCTGCTGGGCGAACTTCGGCCGCATCGTGAGGTCCTGGAAGCGGATCCCGTCGATGCCACCGCTCGGAGCGCCGCCGATGTTCGCCTCGAAGCCGACCGCCGAGATCCAGTCGGCGCGCCCGCCGTTGGCACCGACGATCGTGACGTCGATAGGTTGGCCCGCGTACGGGCCCGACTCCCAGTCGGCGCGGTAGGGCTTGATCCCAGCGTCCCCGCCGCCGATCTGGAGGTCCGAGCCCCCCGGGTCGCATTGCTGGCCCGGCGAGTTCACGCGGATCACGGCCCCCGGGAACGAGATCGAGATCGCGTAGGCCAGCGGGTAGTTCTGGCCCGAGAAGACCATCCCGTCGGAGAGACGCACGACCGCGCCAGATCCCGTGCCCGTCACCCCGGGGCCTTGGACCTCGAAGTCGGCGTTCGCGACGTCGACCGGATCCTCCGGTGGCGCCTGGAAAGCGAACCAGAGCGAGGGCAGGACCGAGAACAGCACCGACGTCGCCCCGGTGTAGGTCGGGCGCATCGGCTCGATCGCGGTCGAGACGGGCCCGCTCGCAAAGGGCGGGTGATACTCCAGGTTGGTGATCGGCCCGCCGTCGTCGACCTGCGGGACGATCGGCACGCCCACCGTGACGGCAGTCGGCTCCGGGGTCTGAGAGGTCGGCGGCGCCGGGGTGACCGAGAGCAGAAGCTCCACCAGCCGGTCCTCTGCGGCTCCCTCGTCGCCGTAGACCTCGTCGGGGGTGATGTCGCCGAGCTCGGCCGGCGACGAGACCGGCGCGGTCCAGGCCGCCGCGGCGAGCAGCTTCGACCCCGTGTCGTGGAAGCTGTCGAGCAGTCGAAGGCTGCCCATCAGCCAGGCGACATACCGCGGATCGTGCCGGTCGCGCAGCCCGGTCGCGGCCCCCGCCTGATAGGTCGGCAGGAAGGTGAAGGCGTCGAAGTCGCCGCCGATCGTGCCGAGCGCCTGGTTGTCGATCGTGCCGTCGGCGTAGAGGAACACCGGCAGCGTCGAGTTCGCCGCCTGCACCGCGGCCTGGCGCATCCAGTAGCACGCCGACGAGTGGAGCCGGTGCACCGCCGACGCGCTCCCGAAGTCGCCCGCGGCCACGCTCGGATTGCCCTCGTCGCGCAGGTTGACGCACTCCACGAAGGAGCCGAAGGGCGCCGCGCCGGCCTGGGTCTGGACGATCCCGTTCCACCAGGACTGCACGCGCCACCCGATCACCGCGAAGCCGCGCGACGAGTGGCGGCGCTGGTCGATCGGGTTCGTGGGGTCGGCGACGTCGGGGTTGCCCGCGGCCCAGAGGGCGCACTGGCCGCCCGCGCTGGTGCCGTAGTGCGCCAGGCGCGATGGGTCGATGCCCAGGGTCGCCGCGTTCGCGCGGGCGTACTGGGTCGCCCACATGGCGTCGACCAGCGGGAAGTCGTCGCCGCCGCCGTCGAGGTCGTACTCCGGATCCACCGGGGAGCGGAACAGCCCCCCGCCGGCGCCCACGCCAACCACGGTCGTCTCGACCTGGATCACCGCGAACCCGGCCGCGAGGAGCTTGCCCCCGAGGCTGTCGCCCTCGATCGAGCCCACGCGCACGCTGGAGGTGAAGCCGTTGTTCAACGGCCACACGACACACGGCCAGCCGCTCTCGGGGGGCGTCCCGGGCGGGTGGTAGACGTCGAGGAACTGCTTCCCGTTGTTGGTGCCCCCAAGCGCCGCGCGGTAGTCCAGGCCGGCGTGGGCCGGCGTGTAGAGGTTCTGGCCAACCGTGACCGCCGGCACGCCGACCGTGACGGGCGTCGGGGTGGGGGACTGCGCCGTGGGCTGGGAGACCGTCGCAGCGGGGACGCCCACGGCGACCTGGGTCGGCGCCGGCGCCTGCGCGGTGGGAAGCTCGAGCGAGACCGGCGGCACGCCCACCGCGACGGCCGTCGGCGCTGGGGCCTGCAGGGTGCTCTCGCCCACCGTCACGGGCGGAACGCCGACGGCGACCTGTGTCGGGCCGGGCGACTGGGCCGTGGGGAGGTCGAGCGACACGGCCGGCACCCCGACCGTGACGGGCGTCGGCGCCGGCGCCTGGCCGGTGTCGAGCTCGACCGTCACCGCCGGCACGCCCACGGCGATCTGGGTCGGCGCTGGGGCCTGCGCGGTCGGGAGCTCGACGGACACCGCCGGTACGCCCACCGCGACCGCCGTCGGCGCCGGCGCCTGGGCGGTCGCCTGGGAGACCGTGACCGCAGGCACCCCGACGCCGAGCTGGGTGGGGGAGGGGCGGCTCGTGCGCCGGAACGCGACGACCTGCATCGCCCACTCCACCGCCGAGCCGGCCGCGCTGCGCCAGAGCTCGACGCTGGTCGTGCTGGCCAGGTGGTAGCCGATGTGCGCGCGCGGGTAGGCCGCCGTCGAGCCGCCCGAGGCCGCCGACACGAGCAGCATCGTGTCCGCGAGGACCTCGGCGGGGATCGTCTCGACCTCGGTCGTGTCGGTGTTGGCGACCCGCGTCAGTCCTCCGTCAAAGGAGTTGTCGTGCAGGACCGTGATCCCCGGGTTCGAGAGGACGTAGCCGAACGCCACGTAGCCCCCGCCGCCGGGGTTGTCCGCGAGGGTCGAGAGCACCACGTCGACCTCGTCGAGCTCGGTCGCCGAGGGCAGGAACAGACCGCCGACCTCGTCGTTCTCGACCTCGCCGCTCGGGATCCGGATGCCGCCTAGGATCATGGCCTGGTCCCAACGCGCCACAGCGGCCCCCATGGCGAGCGCGAAGCGCCCCGTCGACGTGACCGCTCCCCCGAACGTCGTCACGCTCCAGTTGGAGCCCAGGAACTCAACGACCGCGATGGTGACCTTCAGCTCGCCGGTGCCGTCGCCGCGGCGCACGCGCAACGTGCTGTCGCTCTGCACCTCAGCGGTGACCGTGCTCGAATCCCAGGCCGCCGCGGCGCGGTCGTTGCGGATGCCGGTGACGACGGCCACGCAATCGGTCCAGTCAGAGACGCCCGCGACCGCGGCCGTGGTGTGGTCCGTCGTGCCGTCCGCGATGGTGTGCTCGGTGACGTTGCGGACGATCCACTCGTCGGGCCCGCCGGCGGCGCCGGTGTACTCCAGCACCTCCCAGTGGATCCGGTGGTCTACGTTGGCGCCACCTGCGTAGCGCTGGAAGGCGGCCAACGTCGACGCGGCCATGGCCGCGGTCTCGCCCAGGTCGACGTTCGTGAGCGTCGAGGGCCCGCCGGCGGCGTCGCCAGCGTTCGAGTGCCGCGTGTTCGTGATCCGGTTGAACGCGCGGTCGAGCACGACGGCCGACACACCCGCGAACCCCACGTCGCCACTCGACCCGTAGTCGGTGACTCCTCGCTGGACCCGAACGAAGTCGCTGGCCATCGCTGCTCCCCGCCGGGCGCCGCCCTAGGTCCGCGGGACCGCGCCCGGCGCGCGAAGGCGGGCTCGGCCTAGATGTAGATCAGGCCGCCGGCGTCGTCCCAACCCACCGTGTTGTCCGAGCCCGTGCCGTCGAAGGGGAAGCCCCCGGTATCGACGTAGGTCAGCGGCACCACGTTTGCGTCGCCACCGCCCGGGTCGTAGGCGACGATCGCGGCCTGGCACTGGCGGGTTCCGGCGCCGAGCGTCGGGAAAACGGAGTCGTTACCCGTGAGCTCGCTCCGCAGGTTCGCGACGTCCTTCGTCCAGGCCGTACCCGTGAGCGTCTGGCGCGCGTAGCTCGTCCCGTCGTACTCGTCGAGCGTCGTGAAGCCCGCGAGGTTCTCGACGGACTGCTCGGTGTCCGCGGTCGTGTTCGTCATGACGAGCACGACCTTGATCTGGCCGGCGGCAGCGGCGGCCTCGAGGTCGATCCCGGCGGTGCCGAGCAGGTGCGCGAAATGGGCGTAGCGGAAGTTGGCCATCGGGAGCGTCTCGTCGGGGTCGAAGTGGACCCCCGGACGCTATGGCGCCCCTCTGCCGCTCCAGAGGGGCCCTCCCGCTCGTTCCCGGGTACGTCGCGAGCGCTAGGCGGAGCGCGTGCGGACGTCGCTCTCGTCCGGCGCGGCGGCCTCGCTTGCGCGCGGCGCGCTCGTGTCGACCAGGTTCGACTCCTCGAACCGCTGCACCTCACGCAGCGGGTAGACGATGTGCACCCCGAGTCGCATGAAGCTGGGCCCCTTCCTCTGCGAGCGCCAGTTGGCAAGCGTCCTCAGAGAGCAGCCCCAGCGCTTGGCGAGCTGCGATGGGGTGAGCCTCACGTTGTCGGAGACCAGGTCTGCCGGCCCGCTCTGCTTGCTCTCGTACAGCAGCACGGCGCTCAGCGGATACCGAGGCTTGCCGCCCAGGTTCGTGTACCTCGGGCCGCGGCCCGCAGAGCGCCAGTTGGTGAGAGTCTTTACCGCGACCGCGCCGGACCACCGCCTGCTCAACTCCTCCGGGGTCAGATAGACCTCGTCGCGATCCGCAGGGATGTCGTGCTCGCTGGCGGGAGGAATGTTCGTCGGTGCCATGCACTACAGCGTGCGGATGGCCCGCAGAATTCCCAGCGATTCCCTACGTTTACCTGCAACCCCCGGGGGCTCACCAGGTGTCCCTAGGCTTCTCGACGGCGCTCCGCGTCCGCCATCCGATCGAGCGCGGAACCGAGCTTCTCGAGCGACTGGCCCATGCGGTCCTCCAGCCGCGCAAGGGCCTGCGTCGTCTCATGCCGATGCGTGCGGATCTCGTCGATGAAGCGCTCCTCGCGCTGGGTCGCGTGTTCGTGGCACCTCTCTCCGATCCCCTTGAGCTCCTCGGCAGCTGCCACGTTCGAGTCGCGGTGCATCTTGAGCACTTTGAAGCCCACGGTCGTTCCGATCGCGGCCATGGCCAGCGCAACGGCCGCTGCCACGTTGTCACCAGAGAGCAGATGCTCGACGATTCCAACGCCCTCGGCGCCCTGAAACAGCACGGCGACCAGCATGGGTTAGAGCTCAGCGTCTGCGGTCCAGTGAGCCTCGGCCGCGCCGGCCGACGCGGGTGCCGTGGTCGTCAACGGCGCGCCGGTTCCCTGCTCGCTGTTGCCGTTCGTCGAACTGACCACCCTTTCAAGCCCGCCCCAGTCGATGCGGCCGGACGTCCCGCCAGACGCGGAGTACCAAGTGACCGTCGGCACCATTCGCTTCTCGACGCGGAAACGAGTGGAGAGGCCGCGCGCAATCATGTCGCCGGTGTCGCCGTCGTAGGCGCGCGCGGCGCCATCGGTTCCGGTGTTCCCGATCGTGTTGTCGGACGCCCACGAGCGCTCGAAGTACCGCATCGCCGCGAGCAGCTCGACCGAGAGTTGCCGCGCCTCGAAGCTGCTCGGGTTCTCGCCGGGCTCAATCTGCGGCAGGGCCACGTCGAGCGTCTTCGCGGCCGCAGCGCCATCGAACTCCCAGCGGAGCGCAAGGTAGTCGTCGCCGTTGTTGCCGATCGTCTTCCCCGCGATGCTCGGGGCGGTGACGATGGAGTGCAGGCGCGCCCAGTCGTCCTGCAGCGCCGTGAGCTGCGGCATGTCGGTGACGACATCGGGAGAAGGCGCGCCGCCGCTGCCGAAGTGCTGCACGAGCTTCGGGTGCACCGTCTCGTCGGCGAGCCCCGAGCTGCGCCACCAAGCGCTCTGCACGACCGTCTCGCCGGCGAACGTCCGCACGCCCTCGATGCGCTGCTCCAGGAAGAACCGCCCCGAAGGAGTGGTCGTCGCGTTGAGGCGCAGGTAGTGCCTCGGGTTGCCCGGAACGTCCGCTTGGCCTGGCGTGAAGTCCTCACGCTGGACGAGGAGCTGGTCGGTGCCTGCCCCCGAGTCGACGCCGGCGCGCCAGCGGTCGAACGAGTACCCCTCGTGGTTCGACGAGTCGAAGGTGAACGGCCCCACACCGCGTTGCGCGATCACGAGCTGCGCGTTGATGAGCGCGTTTCGCCAGATGGGCGAGAGCCGTTGGACCGCCTGGAGTACCTGGGTGAACGAGGTCGGGTCGAGCACCTGGCCGGATTGCTCGACCAGGTTGACGATCTCTTTCCAGAGCGCGGTCAGGTCATCGGCGGAGATTTCCGTCGCGGCCTGACCGGTCTCGGTGTCGCCGCTCTGGAAGTAGCCCTCGGGCGACGCGCCGGGCGCGCTGACTTTCTGCATGGGCTAGGTCTCCTCCTTGCGGATCACGTTCGGCACGCCGACCGTGATCGCGGTCGGCTCTGGGTGGTGCTCGGTGTACGGGGCGTACCCGTCCCAACTTTGGTCGTAGACGTAGGCGACGGTCGAGTGGGCTGGCGAAGCGGCGTCGAGGTAGCACTCGAGGAGCTCGTTCCCATGCGCCACGATCGGCTCTCCGGCCTGCCCCTCGCCAGCGCGGAAGAACCGCGGCAGGTACTCGGGGGCGTGCACGATCCAGCCATGCGCGAAGTCCGAACCCCACAATAGGTCGCCGATGTGAGACACGCCGACGCGAGCCGGCTTCGGCTCTTCGATCGTGATCGGGTAGCCGAGCGAAGCGGCGAACTCCACGAAGAAGCTGGGCGTCTGCCCCCCGACGCCCGTCAGCTTCGCGAGGACCGCGTTCCTACGGAACTCCGCCGTCGGTTCGAGCTCGCCACACGGCTTGGGCAAGTCGAGCACGCGCTCCCAGTCCTCGAGGAGCTCGGTCGTCGAACCAGCATCGGCTTCGTCGACGAGGTCTGCGCCGCGCGCGTGGACCTGCGCGGGTAGCGCGGCGAGCCCTTCCAAGAGCTTCCGCATGACCGTGCCCTTCGCGCGGGTCCACGCTGCGCCGGGCGGAAGCAGAGCCGCCGACTGGTCGGCGTACCGCTCGCGGAGCTTCTCGTCTACGACCACGTCACCGTCCCGAGTGTGAGCAGCTGCCCGGCCTCGACGGTCACCGCCGCGGTGGGAGAAACGAGGGTGTGATCCGTCTCGCCTTCAGCGTTCGAGATGGCCTCGGTGATCCTCGAGAGCGCGAGCGTCCCGCCAGGCTTGGCTTCGAGCAGGATCAGGTCGCGCAGCGCGGATTCGACCGCCTCCTGCACGGTCGCGTTGCTCGGCGTGAGCTGGATCTCGGGGTCCAGGTTGACCAGCGTCGGCGCGAACGCGGTCACGGCCGCGGTGACCGGCCGGCGCTCCTCGAGGTAGGCCTGCACCTCGGCGAGCTTGGCCGCGTCGGGGAGGATGTCGGTCTCGTCGTCCTCGACCACCATGACCCCGACCGTCCCTGCGCCGAAGTGCCCCGGGAGCGTCCAGGCGCGGGTGATCCCCGCGACCTCCAGGGCCCACCGGACGTAGTCCGCCGCGGAGCCCCCCTCGGGGACGTTCTGGATCCGCTGCAGCAGCCGCGCGCGCAGGTCGTCGTCGCTCTCCTCGTCCTCGCCGCCTCCCAGCCCGCCCGTGCCCACGGTGGCCGTGGAGCTCACGCCCGCGATGGGGGAGGAGAGCGTGAGCTCGACGCCGGCGTCCGCCTCGCCGAGCTCGCCGGCGGTGGACGCCGTGAGCTGGCCCGTCCCCGCGCCCGGGCCGGCGAGCACGACGGCCGCGTCCAGCTCGTACTCCACGCCGTCGGCGCGCACCAGCTTGGTGCCGGCCGGCGCGGTCGCTCCGGCGGTGCCCGTCAGGTCCACCGCGCCGGCGGCGAACGTGGCGGGTTTGCGCGTGACCTTCCACGTCCCCGCCAGGCGCTCCAGGTAGGGCCCCTCGGCCGTGTCCGGGAACAGCTGCAGGGCCAGGAACGCGAGGTGCCCGTGCAGCATGTGGGCCTGGCCCGCCTGCACGACGGCCAGCGCCCCAAGGGGCGACCGAGGGAGCAGCGCGCCGAGACTGAGCCGGCTCGCCACCTCCTGCTTAGCCTGCGCCTTGAGATCGGCGAGGAGTGGACGCTCGAAGGGCATCGCGCGTCACGCTACCCGCGCCGGAGGTCGTCGCCCCGGAGGCCTCCCGGTGCTTCCCTGCGCGTGCCCCAGCTGTCGATCGAGTACTTGTCGGTAGGGTAGCCGGTGATGGAGCTGACGCCCGGTAGGGTAGATCCACCAGGTGGCCCGGCGTAGGGTGGTCGAAGTGCCCAAGGACGCACGAAGAGGGAAGCTGCCCCTGTCGCAGCTCACGCACGGCGCGCAGTACGCCTACCGCCGCGGCTGCCGCTGCCTCGCCTGCAGGCGCTGGAAGGCCGAAGACGTCGCGCGCTACCGCGCGCGCAAGGGGCGCAGCGATCCGCAACGCGACCGAAGGTGGGGCCAGGGCACCGTGGGCAGAGCGCCCGGCGGGCCGTTCCTCGATCCGAACACGGTCGCGGTCGAGCGCGGCGCGGGGTGAGCAGCTGGATTCGTGCGGTAGGGTAGGTGCCAGAGCCCTCGCTCAGCTCAGCGGCTCGACCCGGAGCCCAAATAGCGGCCGCGGCAGCGTCACGGTGAAGGAAGCAATGGTGTGGTCAAGCGCCACGCCCGAACCGCCAAGGCCTACAGGAAGCGGGTCTGGGACCGCCGGCACCCCATGCCCGGCAACCATGAGCCTGTCGTAGACGCCCCTCCCCAGGTCGCGGAACGTCGCTTCGGCTCCGGCCGCGACCTCCACCTGGACCTCGGGGCCGCGAACGCCGCTTGCCCCCTCGATCCAGCACCTCACCACCCGCCCGTCGGCAACGTCGAGCTCGGAGGAGGCTTGGGCCATTAGTTCGTCGAAGCGCGGGTAGACGTGGTTCATCGCTGCCCAGCCTACGACGCGCCGAGGTGCACGCGCACGAACCCCTCCTCGAACGTCGTCTCCTCCGTGCCTTCCCAGAGCGCGCTCCAGCGCGGAGCGTCGCCGCGCCGCAGCTGCACGGTGAGGTCGATCCGCTCGCCGCCCACGCGCGCGGCGTCGACGTCGATGCCGGCGGCGATCTCCTGGTCGAGAAGCCACTGGAGCGCGTCGAGCGTGTGCTCGCGCAGCTGGTTAGCCGTCTCCTCGGTGACCTTGGAGCGAGCAAGAAGCCACAGGCGCGAGCCGTAGTCCGCGCCGCCCTCGGCCGCGTCGGCGCCCCACCAGCCCCGCGGGTCCTGGTTGGCGGCGAGCTCGTCCTCGTCGCGCGCGCGGGCGTCGGAGAAGAGCGAGACGAGCACCGGCGTTAGGAGCCCGTGGTCGAGCACCACGTCGCCGCGCTCGAGCACCAGGTCCGCGCCCTCGTCGGTGAGCTGAAGCTGCAGGTCGGTCATGCTGAGGTCACCCAGGCGGTGCCCGTGGCGGGGTCGCCACACGAGGCGGGGTCACCGGCGCGCACCGCCGGCGCGCCGGCAATCCGCACCAGGGGAGAACCCTGGGTCAGGACCGCGGCGTCGTGCGGTGGGAGGCCGTGAGGTGTCACCAGGTCGCCCACCACCGCCCAGGAGTAGCCGCCGATACGGACGAACGTCTGGCCGGGGCCCTGGATCAAACCACCGCCTGCGGTGTCCAGGAGAACGCGAGAGGCGGCAGGCACGGCGCTACGCCTCCTCGAAGTCGATCGCGGCCGCGATGAACGTGATCCGCCCGTCCTCGATCCGGATCGACGACGAACCCGCGGTGAGCTCGATCGCGCCGTCGTCCTTCAGGTGGACGCGCGCGCCCCGGTCGTTGTAGAGCATGACCTCGCCCGGACTGAGCCCCGTGGGGCGCTGTGAGCGATCCTCAACGGCAAGTGCCACGGGGTGGTCCGGCGAGGCGCCGACGTGCACCACGAGCGCCTCAGCGCCCGGTCTCGGGGCGGAAGTGAGCCCGTACTGCCCGAAGCGCTCGACGCGGTCCTCGACATCGCCGGCGCCGGTCTCCACCTGGAGCTCCTGAAGGCGCCTCGAGTCGTCCACCAGCCGCACGACGCCACGGGAGACGAGGCCGTGCAGGAGCCCCGTTGCGCTGTCTCTGGGATTGGTCACTCCACGAGCCTCTCGTCGAGGGGGTCGGTGTTGGGGACGGTGGGCTGAGCGCTATAGGCGTCGGGCCGCACAAGCCGGAGGCGCGTCGTCATGCCGCGCTCGTCCTTCTTGAAGCGCACTTCGGCCACGAGCAGTCGACCGGACAAGCCGGCGCTCGGGATCGAGAACGGGACCAGCTGGTTCACCCTCCAAAGCTCGCTCTGCTCCGGGTCTTGGCCAAGCCTGGGTTCGCCGGAGTGATGCCAGCCGACGACCTCAACCTCGAGCTCGGTCGAGCGCGCCGCGCGAAAGCTGGCTTCCCAGCGTGCGCGGTCCTTGGCGCTCTCGAACGTGACGCTGCTCTCGGGAACTACGATCAGCGGGCGATATCGACCAACCCCCGAATCCTCGGCGCGGGCCTCAACCAAGGCGACCTCTGCTCCCCAGGCGTCGTCCGATCCGGGCCCTTGACCACGTACGAGATAGACCTGAAAGCGATTGGCATTGCTATGGCGCCAACGCCACCGCCTTGCCGGAATCGCCGTCGTCCGCTCCGACGTGTCCTCTGCGATCTCGTGCGGGACCACTCCGGCCGTGCCGGCACTCGCCAGAAGAAGCCGCCCCCGCTCGTCGGAGTGAATCAAGATCGAGCGCAGCCTCGCCGCACGCTCTAGCGCGTTCCAGGCCGTTTCCCCGGAGCGAAGACGAAAGCGCTCGAATCGCTCTCCTAGCTCCTCGGCCTCGACCACCACCTCGACGCCGAATGGCGCGGCTAGCGCCCGCGCCAAGTCATCGATCCGAACATTGAGCCATTCGCGGGACTCGTGCTCTGCTGAACAGTCGACCAGGTCCGCCGAGCGGGAGCGTCCTTCGACCGAAAGCTCGAGCCGACTCTCATCCCCAACGGCCTCAATGGCGTCGACGTACCCGGTCGAGACTCTCTCGAAGTCCGCCGAGCTGCGGAGAGTCGTTCCGACTCGAATCTCATCGCCGACGTCGATCGGTAGCCTGCTCAGGAAGCCCCGCACGTCGCGGCCCTGCTCAGCTCGCAGGCTGGCGATGCCCGCCACGATCCGGAACTGATCTGCCGCCGCGTCGATCCGCCGGCGAACCTCGACGCTTTTCCAAGCCCGAAAAGGTCTGGCTTGGCGCGCAAGCACTAGGACCTCGTCGCGGAACGTCACGAGCTGAGCACCTGGAGGCGCTCGCCACCCGGCAGGAATCCGGGGTGAGCGGCACGGTTTCGAGTCGCGATCTCGTCGCCGCGCGCCGCATCGCCATACAGGCGCCAGGCCACGACCAGCGCGGGCTCATCGGTGGAGAGAATGAGCTCGCGCTGGCGGGGCAAGCTCTGGCTCGCGGGGGGGACTGCAGCCACTAGGGAAGCGCGCAGGCTCGCCAGCGCGGCGTAGACCGTGTCGGGGGCGCTCTCCTGCTCGACATCAAGCTGCGCGGCCAGGCGATCTCGCGCTGCCTCCGCCGCGTCCAGGGACTCCCAGGGGACCTCGGCGGCGGCGCGCACGGACCCAGCCACGGCCAGGCGTCGCGCCAGCGCGGCGATGGCCGCCGCGTTCTCGTCCGCAGCCTTCGCCGCGGGAGACGAGCCCGACGAGGTCTGCACGGGATCGACTCCGAAGAGCGTCTCGTAGACGAACAGCGCGTCGCCGGCCGCGCCAGCGGTGGCAAGCACGTCGTCGACGAGCTCGCGGACGCGCGCGACGAGCTCCGCCGGCGCGGTCGAGAGCGCGCTCGCCTGCGCGACGAGCGCCTGCACTCCAAACGCGAACTCCGCCGCCTTGTTCTCGACGCCTTCGAATAGCGCCTGCGCATCCTGCAGCGCGTCGCCGAGCGACGTCACAGCGTCCGTCGTGGCGTCGCGAACCGACTGCGGCCCCTTGGTTGAGATCGCGTCCATTGCCGCCGCGCCCGAGGCGTTCTCAACGCCGTCGGCCGCGCTATCGACCTGCAACTCCGGCACCGCCTCGAAGGGCTCCACGGGATCTCCGGAGTCACGGAACGTGAGGAGGAATCGCGCCATTCCGCCTTCATCGAAGGACTCGCGCATACGGCAAGACGCGCACACGACTCGCATCGTGCCCAGGTAGGGGTGCGTCAGGCGACCCGAGGGATCCGCAACGCTTCGGCTGTGTCGTGTGCCACAAGCCTCGAGCAGGCGGTCCCGCTCTCGCATGTAGTTCGGGCCTACCAGGTAGCCCGTGATTCGAATCCGGTTGGCCGCGCGACCGAGGTCCTCGACGATCGGCTTCTCGCGCTGGGGGAACTCGTGCTGCTCAACCCGGCGACCGACCTCGTAGTCGTGGGAGTCGACAAAGAAGCGGACGCCGCGGAAGAACGCGGGGCGTAGACGGTCGCGCCAGGACATCGAGCGCCATGGTGCGCGGCGCCGGAGGTGGGGGAGAGGCGTGCTCCCGCAGGTTCCCGGGTGGGGCTACTCGCGACGACGGAGGATCTTGGTCTCGTCGTCGCCCAGCCCGCCTCGGTTCCGCAGCGCCTCGTCGATGCTCTGCTGCACCTCGCGGTCAACCTGCGCCATGTCTCCCGGCATAAACGCCATGAGGCACAGCACGAAGACGACGACGAACGTCAGGGGAAACGAGACCGCCCAGTCGCCAACAAGGGCGCCAACAAGCACGGCAGCAACGATCGCAACGAGCAGGGCTTGAAGCGCGGACCTGCCAGATAGCCGCTCTTCACGACCGCGCCAGTAGCTCGATTCTCTCTCGCCCATCCCTACCCCCCAAAGGCCTAAAACGTCGACATCGCGAGCCCGGTATTCATGGCGAAGTCAGGGGAATCGGAGTCCGCCGACACGCGAACGCCATCCGGGACGTTCTCGAAGTCTACCCGAACCCGGGTCTCGCTGCTCGGGGCAGCTGCGGCGGGCCCCCCGAACAAGTCTGGGGGGAGAGCGGGCGGACCGAACCCGGCACCAGAGCCGACGCCGCCGAGCTCTGGCGTTTCGTCGCCAGCCGAGAAGAGTTCCACAAGCCAGTCAGGGACTGCCGCCTTCAGCAAGTTAGCGGCCTTGGTGAGAAGTCCGAACTTGCTGGCAAGCACCGCCACGAGGCCGATGGCCACCGCGATCCCAGCAGCGACCCAGCCGATGGGGTTGCTCAGCAGAGCAACCGTGAAACTCCAGGCGGCCGGAATCGCCTTGGTGACCAGCAGGACGGAGAAGACCTTCAGCTTCGTGGAAGCCAGAACGATTCCCACGCGGAGCGCGTTGACAGCAATCAGGGACTTGCTGGTGAATATGGCCAGTGGGCCAAGCGTCGCGGCCAACAGCAAGATCCCGCCAGCTGCCCGAACCGCCCTCGGATGCGCTTCGCCTAGCGATCGCACGAAACCCGTGACGCCCCGGACGACCGCGTTCATCCCTTCGCCGAACCCGCTGTCGAAGAACGTGACGCCGAGGTCCGAGATCGCAGCCGTGAACCTCCGCGTCGGCCCGGTGCCCTTCTCCATCGTCGTTGCGACGGTCGACCCAACATCGAAGTCGCGAGCCTTCGCCAGCACGCGGTCGATCTCTTGGGTCCCCTTCTCCAAGAGGCCGAGCATGGCGGGGCCTCCCTCCTCGCCGAATAGCTGGGTGATCTGATCGGCGCGAGGATTCGCCTCCTCAATCCGTCGGATGATGCCCAGCAGGTCACGCATCTCTCCGTTGGAGTCGAGGATGTCATCGCGGGAAAGGCCGAGCTCGGCGAGAACGCCGCTGCCCCGCGGAGAGGGCGTTGAGAGGCGAACAAGGAACTGCCGCAAGGCCGTTCCCCCTTGCTCACCTGGCGAGCCGACGGTGGCCAGGACGGCCAGCGTCGCGATCGTTCCTTCCACGTCCTGATTGAAGGCGCGAGCCACGGGTGCGCCTCTCTTCAGAGCCTGGGAGAGAAGCGGGATGTTCTTCGAGGTGGCGAGCGCCGAGCCGCTGATCAGCTGCACGAGCCTGGCCGACTCGGACGCTGGCAGGTTGAATCCGGCGAGCGCGTCAATCAACGTGCCGGTCGCCTCCTCCATGCTGTTCTCACCGACGACGGCGAAGTGCGCGGCGGGGCCGATGGTGCTCAGGGTCTGCACGAGCGACTGCCCGGACTGCACGAGCTGCTTCTGCGCGCGCGCGACCTCGCTGCTCGACCGCCCGACGTCCTCGCCGACCCCGCGCGCGCTCGCGCGGAGCTCGTCGAGCTCGTCCGCGGTGGCGCCGGTGAGCAGCCCGATCCGAGTCATCGTGTCCTCGGTCGAAGCACCGATCCGGAACATCCCAAACGTCGCAGCTGCGACGGGCACGGTGATGCCCGCGGTGAACTTCTTCCCGACGCGATCGAGCTTCTTGCCGACGGTGTCGAGCTTGGCGCTGAAGCCTGTGAGCAGCTTCCCAGCTCCGCGGTCCTCCCCGAACAGGGAGACGAACATCGGGAAGCCGAGAGCCATCTACTCGCCCGCCTTGGCGTTCACGTAGTCGGCCAGCCTGTGGTTCCAGAAGAGGAGCTCGCGCGCGGTCATTCCGAGGAGCTCTCGGGGCCCGAATCCGAACTCGCCGGCGAGGGCCCCGACGACTCCTCGCCAGTCTAGGGGAAAGGGCTCATCGCTCTCCCGAGGTGCTCGATCACGGCCTGCGTGTCATCGAAGCCCAGCCTCTTGAGGAGCCCGAAGGGCTTGCCGCTGGCGGCTGCCGCCACGCGCAGAAGCTCGCCGACGTTGGGCTCGCGCCCGGTGGGGAGCTCCATGAGGTGCTCGGCTCGGAGCTCTTCCATCAGGAGCTCCGTTACGGTCTCGCCGCCGATGCTGATCGGCTTCGAGAGGGGGATGGGGGTAGTCGCTTCGGTCATGCCCCCGATCGTGCGCGCGCGCCCAGGTGCGGAGAACCAGCCCTCCCGCTACGTCCCGCAACGAGCGGGCAGGTCGGGGAGCCGCCCGGGATGGGGCAGGCGGCTCCCCGGTCCCGCCAAGAGGGCGGGTCGGCGTTGGGGCGGTCGTCGGTGGAGCCTCAAAAGCGTCTACCCCCTAGGCTCCCCGCCCCTGCCTTCTCACGCGCAGGAGTCTCTCAACAACGACACTCGAACCAGCGGCGACGGCTCCCCCTACAGGACGTCGAGCTGGTCCGAGTGAAACTCGACCTCCATTTCGCCCTCGTTGGTCTTGACGGTCCCGTCACCTGCGAAGTGCGCGGCACGCTGGACGACGCTCCGGCCGTTGTTGAGGTCGATGGTCACGGTCGCGTTCTCCGCGTGCAGGATCTCCTCCTGCTCGTCGGGGTCGGAGACCGTCATGGTGCCTTTCGTCATGGCGGGCTGCTGCTCTTCGGTGAAGCCGTGCACGCCGTCGACGCCGGTGACCGTGGTCCGCTTGGGAACGCCGCGGTTCCACTCGAACTCGCCCTTGGCGAGGATGCGCTTGCCGTCCACGGCCACGCTGATCGTCCCGCCGATTCGCTTTCCCATGGGGATCTCCTAGACCAGGAAGGTGAAGTCGGCCGCGCCCACGAGGAACCCGTTCACGAGGTCCGGCGAAACCAGGAAGTTGAGGCGGTTGGGGTCCTGCGGGTCGCGCGTGACCTCGAGGTCGCGCTTGAACTGCTCGTAGCCTTCAACGAGGCCGAGCTCCTGCCAGCCGAAGAAGAGGTCGAGCATCTCGGCCTTGGCGAGGCTCGGCGTCATGATCGGCTGTCCCGCGCCTGCGCGGGTGCCGTCGTCGGCGAGCTTGTAGCGCGGGTACTTGGTGCCGAAGCGGTTCCGAGTGTCGAACCGCAGGAAGGAGAGCGTGAGCGGCGTCGTGGCGTCCAGGAACGCCGTAGAGGCGGCGCCGGCCTCGTTCTCCTGGTGCATGGTGACGAGGCGCTGGATCCGAAGCGTGCCGCCGGCGTCGACCTCGAACGTCGCGACGCCGTCGCGCAGGAGTAGGTCCTGCTCGGCGACCGTGAAGCGGTCGACGAACTCCGGCGCGCGGACCCCCTTGAGCTCCACGGTCCGGAAGTGGCGCGCGGGGTCGGCCTGGCCCTCGGCCGCGACGACCGCGCCGAGCGCCCCGGCGGTCTGCTCGATCGAGGTCAGCGGCTTCGCCAGGCCCAGGCACGCGAGGTGCTTGGAATTCTGACCGTCCCCGAACGTGGTGAGCTCGGAGTGCGTTCCGGCCTTGGCGGTCGTGGCGAATCCCTCGATCTGCCGCTCGGGGCCCCAGCGGTCGGCGAGCTCGGCGTCGAGGGACGAGAGGTTCGCCGCGTCGGTGTAGGGGATCGCCACGACGTGGTACTGCTCGTCGCCCAGGATCGCCCACAGGTTGTCGAGATCGGGCGCACCCGTGCCGCCCGACATGGCCCCGATCGTGACGGTGAGGCCGGCGGGGAGCTCCTCGCCGGGGAAGTAGTTCACCCGCACGTCGACGTCGTTGCCGAGCTCGCCCTTGTTCTTGGCGGTCAGCGTGACGGTGCCGGCGGCGTTCACGGCCGAGACCGGCAGCGTGTCGTCCGCCGCGATGGCGGAGACGACCGCGTCGCCGATCGTGGTGGGGGTGTCGGTGGTCTTCGCGCCGACCTGCAGCCGCGTGCCGGCGACGTACAGGAAGACCGTGCCGGACGTGGTCGGCGCGCCGGCGATCGTCACGGTACGCGACGCGGCGTTCGAACCCGCGGGGTCGTCGAGCCCGACGAACCAGGCCTCGGTCCTGCGGTTGTTCTCGAACCAGCCGATCGCCATCCGGTGGACGACGGAGCCGCGCCCGAACATCCGGCCGACCTCGTCGGCGCTCGTCGCGCGCTTGGGCACGAGCTCGTCGACTTCGCCGGCGAGCAGGCGGCCGCCCGCGATGAGCGCGCGGTAGGTCTGGATCGCCGGCCCCTGCTCCGCGTTCTGGGCGTTGAATCGAACGTGGAACGCCGGTACGCGGGACCCGGCCATGATGTCGGAGACCATGGGTTAGCCCTCGGTCGGGGGTTGGGCGGGCTCGGGGTCGGCAACGGGCTTGCGCTTGGCGTTCGGCGCTCGACGCTCGCCCACCTCGACGACGTCACCCGCACGTAGCCGGCGCCGCCAGTACGTGTCGAGCGCGACCTCTTCGCCCGCCGCGGCGAGCGGCGATTGGCGGCCGGGGACGCGGACGACCAGGCCCTTCGAACCCGGTCGGAGCCGCCTGGTGGCGGGCGGGCGCTTATTGGTGGTGGCCATGGATGCCGAGTCTCAGCGGAGGCCCGGACCGGTCAACGCGGGCTCCCGGTGCTTCCCGAGCCGGGCAGGATGGGTGCCCGATGGAGCCCGAAGAGAGCAAGCCGCAGCCCGAGGACCTGGTCGTCGAAGCCACCGACGGGCTGCGCACCGTGCTGAAGCCCGGCACTCGCTTCTACCTGCACCCCGAGCAGCCCCTGAACGGTCGCTTCCCGGAGGAGGCGGGCCTCTACACCTGGACCGGATCGCTGTTCGTGCGCGAGGATGGCGTGACCTTCGACCCGCCGCGGCTCAAGCCCTAGCCGGTCTCCAGCTCGACGACGTCGTCCGCCTCGTGCTCGCCGTCGACGCCGGGCGGAGGGAAGTCCCAGTCGATGCCCGCGATGGCGAAGGTGTCGAGGTCAGCGGGATCGCCCTCCGCGACCTCGTTGCCATACACGATCTCGTAGGTGATCCGGCTTCCCACGAGCCGCTGCGCGCCATCATCCGAGAACACGCGATCGACCCGCTTGCGGGCGGAAAGGCTGGTGCTGATCCCCAGCTCCGGCAGGCCGGGGAGCGAGAGGTTCGAGTCGACGACCTGCTTCACCTGGGTCTCGAAGTCGGAGAGCTGGTCGTCGAAGGGCTCTCCGCCGTCGTCTTTGCCGAAGAGCTCGATAGCCAGCGTAAGGCGGGTGTGGTACTGCCGGGGCGCGTCGGTCACGACTTCGTCGACGGAGGCGACGGTGTAGATCACGCCCGCGGGCGCGTTGTCCGCCCAGACCTGCGCGCCTCGGTTCGTCGACCAGCGGTCCTGGGCGATCGTCTTGCCGAGCAGCAGCTCCTTGAACGCGGTCCGGATCGCCTTCTCTTCGAGGCTCACGGGTCGACCCTGTGCAGGACCAGCTTCGTCATGCCCTCGCCGTCGGGCTGAGCGTCGACGATCTCGAAGTGCGTCGGTCCGGCGAGGGTGTTCACGACGAGGCGGCCGCGCTCGCGCGGCTCCTCAGGCAGGTGGGCGAGCCGGACGTCGAGGGTGGGCTGCACGTCGCGAACGCCCACCTCGAGCCCGACGTCGACGTCCGCCCATGCGTCGCGGAAGATGCCCCGCAAGGACTCGCCCGCGGGCGTGGTGGTGACCTGTGAGCCGGCGGAGGTGATCCAGGTGACGTCGGTCTCGTCGCCGAACGTGCTCACGCAAGTCTCTTGCGCGGCGGCCACCATTGCGCGCCAGCCCACAGGTCGGCCTCAGGCGGCCTAGGCGCTCGCCGCCGCGGCGCCGCCGGGGTTGATCTTGACGTAGGCATTGGCGACGCCCACGCCCGCGGCGCTCCAAGCCTTGCCGCAGTACACGTTCCCGGAGGCGGTCTTGGTGAACTCGGTCCCGCTCCAGTAGAGCGAGTCGCCGATCGCGACGTTGTCCGCGCTGGCAACGGGGAGATCGAAGACGCCGACGACGATGCCGACCGCCTCGGCGCCGGAGGCGTAGGTTTCGGCGACGACCACGAACTGGGTGCCGACGAGCAGGCCCTGCCCGCTGGTCAACGCGGCCGCGGCGGTGAAGTCGAGAGTCGTTCCGTCGGAGTATTTCGTGGTGACCATGGGTGGCTCGGGTGCTCAGGGGAGGAGTCGGAGCCCGCGCCGCCGACTCGGTGGCAGAGTCGGGCCGACGGCGCGGACACCAAAGGAGAATCGCTATCCGGAGGGAGGTGTGCCCGGCGCCTAGGCGCCGGTGCTCTTGACGACGCCGCGGAAGTCGATGGCGCCCGCGCCGAAGCGGTGGCGGCAGCGGTACTCCATGCCGTCGATCTCCCAGCCGTCCATCTCGTCGACCTGGGGGCCTTCGCCTTCGCCTTGGAGATAGCCGTGCTGGAAGGAGTCGACCTGGTCGTTGTTCGCGAACCCGTAGTAAGCGGTCGGGGAGTCGACGCCGAGGCGTGGCTCGACGACGACGCTGTCCCACTGGCCCTGGAAGGGGTTCACCTCGGCGGGCGTGCTCGGAGTCGTCTGCGTGATGAGCTGGCGCGCGGGAACGGCGAGCTGGTGAGGAACGGCGAGGTGCTTCAGCTCGACGTTGATGTACCGCCCCTGGAGGTCCTTCTGGACCGCGGCGGCCTGGGTCATCGCGTCCAGCCCGTCGACGTCGAGAGCGCCACTGGTGAGGTTGCCGTGGTCGGCGTGGAAGATCGCCTTGGCGTCCTCCTCGAGCACGACGTTGCCGGTGATGAGCGCCCACCAGAGGTCGTTCTCCGTCGCGGCGGCCGCGGCTCCGAAGGAGCGCGGGATGCGCCGCAGCGCGCCCAGGTCGTCGTTCACCATCATCTCGAAGGTGAAGCCGACGCGGATGCCGTAGCTGGACAGGAACCAGCTCTCGCCCTTCTCGCCGACCTTGCCGAGCTTGATCTCGCCGTTGGCGCCGACCTTCTCGAGCGCCGGTCCGCCGGCGATCTGAACGACCTTGGTGGGCTTGAAGTCGGGCTGGTCGTTCCGGTCGCTCAGCGTGAGGAACGTGCGGCGCTGAGCCCGATAGGCCGACTGCATGTTCTTGTTGGCGACGTTGGCGACGATGTTGGGGAAGTCACTCGCACCGTGCAGGCCGGCGCCGACGCCGCGAGTGCGGCTCAGGATGGCGCGCGCGAGCTGGCCCTTCGTCATCCCTCGGGTTTTCACGCCGCGACGGATGAGCATCTCCTCGCCCATGCGCAGGATCGTGTGGCCCCGGAACTCGCGGCCGTGCTCGGTGAGCTCGACCGGCCGGCCCTCCTCGCGAACGCCCGTGCGGTGCTCTAGGGCGTTCCCGATGCCCCGCGCGACCTTGCCGAACTCATCCTCGCCGCGGGTCGTGGTGGCGTGGTTCCCGTTGATCGAGTCCTCCTCGTCGCGCTGCGCGAGGGCCTCGAAGGCGAGCTCGCGCACGCGGGCGGCGTCGCCGTTGTCCTCACCAAGGACCCGCGCCTGGATCCGGTCGGCCTGCTCTTGGGTCAGACCGGCGCGAACCGCGCTCTGGGTCGCCGCGCGGACCGCGGCCTGGCGCTCCTGCTCAGCGCGCGCGCCCGCGGCGCGAGCCGCGTCGAGCTGGTCCGAGCTGGGCGCAGCCGGAGCCGCGGGAGCGGCCGGAGGTGCCGCGGTGGTGGTGGTGGCGGAGCTCTGGGCCCGGGAGCCGGACTGCTCGCCGTCGGTGTTCGGGGTGTTCTGCGGCTCGTCTTCGGGGTCCATGGCTCGCTCGGTGCTGAGGTATTGGAACGTGCAGTCGTTCGTCTCGATCTCGTCGGCACGGATGCCGGCGTGGGCGTCGGCGCCAACCGAGACGAGGGACACCTCGAAGGGCTCCCAGTCGGTGGCGCGCATGGTCCGCGGAACGCCCTCTTGGGGCAGCGTCTGCTCCTCGATGGCGAACACGCGGTAGCCGAGCGAGACGTTGACGAGGGTCCCCTCGGCGATCTGGGTTCGGACTCCCTCGGCGTCGCCGCGGCCGGTGACCTGGACGCGGCACCAGATTTCGCGGCCGTCGGGGGCGTTGGGGTCGTCGCTCTTGCGGATCTTCGCTGCCAGGACGATGCCGAGCACGCACCCGTCGCGGACGCCACCGACCCAGTCGCCGCGCTCGTGAGAGTCCAGGAACGGAGCCCGTCCGGACTCCAGGCGACCCATCCGGCACTCGCCGCTCTTGAGGCCGAGGACTTCGAGGTAGGGTCCCTCCCGGTCTCGACGCCGGACAGCCGCGCCGGTGCCGGCGACGAGCTCGATCGTGCGCGTCTCGGGATCCCACGAGCTCGGCAGGAACCGAGCCTCGCTGAAGGCGGGTCCGCGCTGGCCTTTGACCGTGCGGCGTCGGGCGGTCATCGGAGGCATGGTTTGGAGTCTGGAAGGCCCCGGTTCGGCCTCAAGCTGGGCTCCCGGTGCTTCCCGAGGCATCGCCTACGTGCCGTCGGTGAGCTCGGCGCGCAGCTCGGTGTCGACGTCGCCGACGTGGCGCGAGACCTGGAGCACGACGATCCGAATCGCGGCGACGATGGAGCGCGCGCGCAGGACGCGGGGCTCGTCGTCCTCGAACAGCGGCAGCAGGCCATCGACCAGGTCGAGCGCGCCGTTCAGGGCCGCGACGAGCTCCTCGCGGTCGGTCTCCGCGCCCTGCTCCAGGTAGGAGTCCCAGGCACCTTCGATGGCGTTGGCGGCCACCTTGAGGCGCCCGTAGCGCTCGGCGAGCTCGGGGTCGTCCTCCTGGGCGACGAGCTCGTCGAAGAGCGGCTCGAGAGAGGTGCGCAGGTCGTGCACGAGGTCACGCGAGGCGCGGGCGTCCAGGCCGGCGCCGCCGGTCGACGAGCACGCGCAGGGAAGCAGGCAGAGCAGGGTCAGCAGGATCGGGGGCAGTCGCATGGGGGAGAGGCTCTCCGCCGCCCCCCGGGCCCCTCAAGCGGGGCTCCCGCTACTGCCCGCCGGGGTCGTCGCCGAGCTGCGCCGACTCCTCGAGCGCGCCGAGGACGGCCTCGCACAGCGCGCCGGCGAGGCCTCGCTCGCCCTGGCCGCCGGCGGTCGCCGCGCCGCCTTTTCTGGGGTCGGAGTCGAGCTCGATTCCGAGCTTGTCGAGCAGGTCGAGGTCGCTCTTCAGCTCCTCGAGAACCTCCTCGGGGTCGTGGCCGAGCGAGCGCAGGGCGTCGCTGAGGCTCGTGAAGCCGCTCCGCACGGCCTCGCGCAGCGCCTTGACCTCCTTGAGGGGGTCAAGCATCTCGCGCCGCGGGGGGGTCCAGCGAGCCGGCACGCGCGCGTCGGCGTGGCCGGCGAGCAGCGCGCCGTCCAGGAACCAGCCCCAGACGCCCTGGCAGAACTGGGGGATGAACTCGTTCCGGCGCCAAGTGCGGATCGCGGCCTCCATCTCCAGCCACCCCATGCGGCCCGAGGAGAAGTTGACGCGCGAGAGGTCGCCGGAGAGCGCCTCGTAGGTCACGCCGTAGCCGGCGGCGATCGCGTGAAGGGTGATCTCGGAGTAGTCCCGGAACCCCATCGCCGGGGGCGGGCTAGAGAAGGTCACGTCTTGCCCAGGCCCAAGCTCCTGGACCATGCCGGGCTCGATCTCGTCTATGCGGCGGCCGGAGGCGTCTTTCTGGAGGCTGGAGTCCTCGCCGATCGTGCTGTCGATGTCGCGCACGAACGCGGCGAAGCACGCGGCGATCTTCTGGCGGAGCAGCGTGGCGTCGTCGTAGTCGTCGAAGTCGCGCAGCTTGAGCAGGCACGACGCGCCCCACGGGACGCCGCGCACCTGCCCGATCCGCTCAGAGCGAAAGATGTGCAGCACCTCGCTCGCCGGCACGCGCACGGGCTCGCCGTAGCTCCTGGTCCGCAGGCCGTAGATCGAGCCTCCGGGGTGCTCGCGGTGCATCCAGTACGCGACGCGGCGCCCGATCTTGTTGAACTCGACCCCCTGCAGGACGTGGTTCCCGCTCTTGAGGGGCTCGGTCTTCGAGAGGTCGAGATGGTCGGGCTCCAGGAGCTGAAGCTGCAGCGGGACGGTCAGACCGTCGGAGGTCCGGCGCCAGCGGCGCCGCACGAGCGCCTCGCCGGCCTCGCCCACGCTGCGCTGCGCCAGGGCCTGCAGGCCGTAGAGGTTCGTCCGGCCGGCCGCGTCGCACTCGGTCGTTTCCGCCCAGCCCTTCCAGCGCGCGGCGAGCTCGGCGCCGTCGCGCCTCAGGCCCGAGGCCGCGCCGTCCGGCACCGCTGGCGTCGGCACGATGCCGGTGCCGACGGTTCGGGCCTCGTGCACGCCGATGGCCTTCTTGGCCCAGGGGTTGTTTCGGACCAGGTCGCGCGACCGGTCGCGCAGCAACGCGAGGGCAGGCCCGATCTCGGCGACGGCGGACGAGGGACTCGTTCGCCACCCGTCCGTCCTCCGCCCGCGCGCCGCGGCCTCGTAGCGCCGGCGGCCGTAGTGCTGCTCGGCGACCTCGACTGCCCGCTCCGTGGCGCGCGCACGGGCGCGGGCGCGCGTCGCGCGCAGGCGCGCCTCGGCGCGGCTCGCCGCGACGCCCGGGAGGATGAGGTCGAGAAGCGAGCTCACGGGCATCCCGCGTCCGAGGTGCCGGTGGGCCCTAGCCCCTTGGAGAACTGAGCGTACCGCCGGCGCTGCCCTACCGACGCCAGGCCGAGCTCGCGCCTCATCCGGCCGCGCAGGGCCTCCATCTCGGCGACGCTGCGATAGGTGACGTCGCGGTCCTCGTACTTGACGCGCACCGCACCCAGGGCGAGCGCGTCCTCGAGCGCGGTTAGCTGCGCCTGGGTGTACGGCATGGCCGCTACGCTACCCGCGGCGCAGCGAGGGGCCGGCTTCGCTCCCGCACAAATCCCGACGGCTCACCACAGCCCCCGACACGCCCCAGGAGATCACCAGGGCACCCCACAGGTCACTACCGACGCCGCCGATGGCGCCCCAGGTTGAGCCTGCCGCGCTCGCGCTGCGGCTCGGGTTCGGCCGAACGCTCGACGTCCTTCTTCGCGCGCTCGGCCGCGCGACGCGCGACGTCGCCGAGCTCGGCCTCGCGCTTGTCCCACTCCGCCTCGCCCCAACGGTCGACCCCGACGACGTACGCCGCGGCGCGCGCGTACACCCGGCAGTCGAGAGGCTCGTTCCGGTCGCGGATCTTCGTCCACTCGTACGTCCGGCGCCCGAGCCCACCGTGCTTGTCGCGCTTGACGTAGACGTGCATCTCCTCCGCGGTGAGCCCGCGGAAGTAGCCCTCGGCGTACTGGGGGAAGTGGCACCACCCCATCGGCCATCCGTCGCGCTCGGGGTGGAGCGGCGGCTCGCGTCGAAGCCAGCCGTAGAGCTCCTCCTTCGCGAGCCCGCTTCCGACGTGCCACAGCTTGAGCCCGCGGCTGATCTTGCGGCCGCCCGACTTCACGTCGACCGGAGTCGGCGCGCTCACGAGCACCGGCAAGCTGTCCCGCCCCTTGATGGCGATCACCTGCGAGCGGCGCCGCGCGCGGACCCACGAGTAGACCGTCTGGGTCGCGAACCCCGAGTCGACCGCCATCATGCGGATCGGAAGGCGCAGGCCCGAGGCGTGCGGGTACGTCGAGGCCACAAGCTCCTCGAGCTGATCCCACACCTCCTGCTCTTCGACCTTGCCGGGGAGCACCACGTAGTCGACCGACCAGCTCTCGCGCTGGCGCCCCCAGGCGACGATCTCGACCTCGAGCCGGTCGGCCTGCACGTCAACGCCGGCGGTGAGCACGAGCCCGCCGGCCGGAACGGTGCCGATCTTGTACTCCTCGCGCTGGCGGTAGAGCCTCTCCCAGTCCGGAGCCTCGCCCCTATCGCGCCAGGTCTCCCCAAGCGTCTCGTTGACGAACACCTTCAGCACGGCGGGGTCGCTCTTGCCGTCCTCGAACTGCTGCGCGGCCTCCGCCCAGGAGTACCACCCGTACGGCGAATAGAGCGAGGAGATGTGGAAGCCGCGCACCTTCGCGGACCGCTCCGGCGCCTCGGGGATCCAAACGCCCTCCGCGAGAAAGGCCTCCTTCGCGCTCTCGGGCCAGAGGCTCCCGCACTCCTCGCAGGCGTAACGGACCGACTCCTCGTCGACGTGGCCGGAGTCGTCGAGCTCGTACCGGACGTTGCGCCAGACGAGGCGCTGGAGCTCGCCGCAGTCGGGGCAGGGGACGTGGTAGTAGCTGCGGTCGGAGTCCTGGAACTCGTCGGAGATGCGGCTACGCCCCTCGACCCCCGGCGTCGACACGAGGAACGTCTTCGCGCCCGACGTCGCGAAGGTGCGCTGGGCGCGCTCCGCGAGCTTCACCGGGTCGCCGGAGGATCCGACCTCGCCGGGCCAGATGTCGAGCTCGTCGCCGAACACGTTGCGCGCCGGCGTCGAGCGCAGGTCGGCGGGGGAGTTGGCTCCGACGAGCACGAGAATGCCCCCGTCGTAGTCCTTCACCAGCATGGTGTTCCCGGCCCCTCGCCCCTTGCGGTCGCGCACGACCTGGGCGAGCTCTGGTGTCGACTCGATCATGGGATCGAGTCGCTGCTTCGACGTGCGCTCGGCGAGCTGCTTCGTCGGCATGACCATGAGCATGGGGCAGGGCGCGTGCCCGATCGTGTAGCCGATCCAGTTGTTGCCGACCTCGGTGAGGCCGAGCTGCGCCCCCTTCATGACCACGACCTTCCTCACGCGCGAGTCGCGCGAGAGAGCGTCCGCGATCTCTCGCGTGTAGGGCACGCGGTCGGTCCGGAAGGGGCCGGGCTCGGCGGCGTTCTTCCCCTGGAGCATGCGGTGCTCGTCCGCCCACTCCGACACCGTGAGGCGGGGCGGGGGGCGAAGGCCGGCCGCGAAGGCCTCGGCGTAGACGGCGGCGCTATCCGGATGCTGGATCGTCGCGGCCATCCGCCTCGTCGACCTCCATCTTCGGAACGGCCTCCGCGAGTGCGGCCAGCGCCTTGTCGTGCGCGCCCTGCAGGAGGAGACGGCAGGCCTCGACCTCCGATTCCGCGGCGACCTTGGCCGCCAGCCGGTCGGCGACCTGGTCGATCGCTTGCCGCACCGCGTGCGCGATCTTGAAGGCGTGCCGCCGCATGCGATCGACGTCGCCGAGCTCGCCAACCCGCTCGCGCCAGTCGAGTTGGGCGATCTTCGCCTGATACTTGGTCCGCTCCGCCTGCACCTCCGCGAGCTTCGGAGGCCTCGGTCCGTCGCCCTGGCCCTCGGGGAGCGGGTCGCCTTCGCTGAAGAGGTTCGGCTCCTCGCGCTTCGGTTTCGCCTTGCGGTGCTTGCTGCGCTGCTGCGCGGGGTCGGTGTTCTCGTCCCACTCGCGGTCGGCCACTTCGGGGTCGATGAAAACGCGACCGTTGGGGTAGCCCTTGCTCGGACCGCCGCGCGTGATCGAGTCCGAGAGCCGCCCGGTGCTGATCGCCTTCTGTACCGCGGGGAGAGAGACGCCGCGGTGGCGAGCGTAGGCGCGGAGGCCGAGCCGCTCGGGCTTGCCCTTGGCCTTACGCTTGGCCACGCGCCTCCCGAATCGCGGCCCGACGAGAGGCCGTCACGTCGCAACCCTCGGCGTGCGTCTCGCCGACAACCAGGTACTGCGGAGTGCAGGTGCAGCGCGGTGCCATCCGCCCCAGAATCCGGTTGGCCTCGGCGCGCTGCTCTGGCGAGCACTCCAAGGCAAGGGCGTTGAAGCGGGGCCCGAGCTCGCGCTTCAGCTGCTCCATGGATTCCGAGTGGCGCTCGCTCATGCCCTGAAGCCCTCCCTCGCGAGCTCGCGTTCGACGCGGGCGAGCCAGGCTTGCAGGTCGACCTCGACGAGGCTGACACACCCGGCTCCGGCCGGCGTTTCGTACGCGAGCTCAACGAACAGGCGTTGACGCTCCGCGGGCGGGACGTCGGCGGCGAGGTCGAGGCGGCCGAGCCGAACCAGAGCCGCGCGCAGCTTGTCGAGCGTGCTCACAGCGATCTCCTCCTTTGGCACGGCTGGTCGTCGCGGCCGCTTGGCGGCGCCGGGCCGTCGTAGTAGCTGCGCAGCCCGTACTGAATCGACGGCTCGCTGCGCCCCATGACCAGAGCGATGCGGCGAACAGACACGCCTCGCGCGGCGAGCATCCCGAGGCGGGCCCGCTCGTGCTCCTTCCACGGGTGTCGGCGCCTCCAAACTCGGCGGCTACGCAAGCTCACGACGGCAGCCCCACGGGGAACGCCGTTCGCCCGTCCTGCGCGAGGAAGCCAGCGAGTGCGACCTCGATCGCCTCGCCCGTCTTGGCGCCCGCTTTCGGGTCTCGATCGAGCAGCACCCAGCCGCAGAGGAAGTCGAGCAGCGGGTCCTCGCGAACGCGAATCTGGAGCCAGCACCGGAGCTGCGCGAGATCCGGCACGTCGCGCAACAGCTCAAGCACGCATGGCCCGGACGGCTGCACGAGATCCGCCTCGAAACGGTCCTCCTCGACGCAAATCCTCGTGAACGCGACCCGCGCCAGGCTTGCCTCGCTGGCTTTCTCGCCGCCCTTGGTAACGAGGCAGAAGATCGCCCCGACGCTGCGCGGCCGCGGGGGCGCAAGGGCCAAGCGGCGCGCCCTCGCGACTTCAAGCTCCCAACGTGACAACCCGGTTTCCAGCATTGCTAAGTCCTCGTTTTGTGCGGTCGGCGTCACCCGCGGAAAAGGGGCGCCCGGGAAGGACCCTTACCCACGCCCTCAGCCATGGCGGCGAGGACGGCAGCGTCGGCATCGGCAGCCAGCGCCGCCCCTAGTCGCCGCGCTTCCGCCCACTCCGGGATCGTCATGCCCCGATGCGTGGCGGCAGCCCGGTAGGTGCGTGGGCTCGGCGTAAGACCGAGCCGAATGCCTGCCGCGATGAGGCCCGAGGCCAGGGCACGGGCTAGGAGTTGACGGCGGTTCAGACTCTCGACGCTCAACCCTCTGCCTCCCTCTCACACTCCTCGACCAGCTCGCGCAAGTGCGCGCACTCGACGACCTGAGGCGCCGGGTGCTCGGCGAACTCGATGGACTCCCCGCGCGCAAGAAGGCGCCGTCCCTCGCGAGCCAGAAAGTCGAGCATCGGCCGCACGTCCGCGTCGACGTCGTACATGTCGGGGCTCTCGATCGCCAAGGAAGCGGCCTGCTGGATGTGATCCTCGGGATACTGTCGCAGTCGGTCGCGCATGACCGCTTCGACTGCGCGCTCCCAGACTGAGGCGCGCACCCTAGCCCTCCCGGCAGAGCTTCTCCCACTCCGCCTTCTTGGCCTTGTGCCTGGCCTTGCATTCTGCGGGCGACTCGTCGAACAGCTGCCCGCCGTCCTCGGGGTAGGCGACGCCGCAGGTCGTGCAGACCTCGACCGTGTCTTCTCCGCACTCGATGGTTGCGGTGAGCTTGGTGCGGCTGAGCAGGTCGGGGTGGTGAGGAGTGCCGTCCATGGCGCTGGTCTCCTTCGTTGGCTTGGTCAGTTGGTGGCGCAGCTCACGAAGCTGCATGTGGGTCAAGATCCCCAGGGCGATGAGGACGGCGCCGACGAGCAGCAGCGCCTTGGATGGGTTCGGCAAGGGACAAGGTCGATGGGGGTGTGGCTCTAAGGTCTTTCGAGTGCACCGACCCTCGCTTCCAGCTCGGCGAGGCGGCGCTGCAGCTCCTTGGTATCTCGCGACTCCTTCAGCTCGCGCACGTCCTCGGCAATCGCAAGCTGCCGCTCGCCCATGCGCGCCTGCTCGACGACGATGCTCGCTTGCCCTTCGCCGAGCGCGTCGACGGTGTCTGAGATCGCGTGAATCTCCAACACGCTCACGGCGTTGGCCGAGCCAATCGCGACCAGCGCGACAAGGCATGCAACGACGAGCCCGAGCTCGACGCGCGTCCTCTTGGTCAGGGTCACGTCCGACGGCTGCTCCATCGGGGTCTAGCGCCTCCTGCTCGGGTGCCTGTTCTTGGCGGTGATGACGGCCAACCGCAGCCGCCGCACCATGCGCTTGGGAAAGACGGTGCGCGCCTCCCGCTCGACGATCGCCACGAAGGGCCACGTCGGCTCGATCCGCGCTCGCTTGCGGAGCAGGTGCACGGTCTGCAGCTGCACACGCGCGCGCTTCCCGGGCCGGTGCTTGATCGCGTCGTCGGTGACGAACGCGCTCTTCCGGTCGCGCACCTGGCGCGGCTTCCACCGCTTGGGGATGCGGCCGGTCGTGGTGCGCTTGATCCACTTCGCAGGGATGGCGAGCCTGCTCGCGCCTCGCTGGGGGCGCTTGACGCCCCCGGTGACGTGCAGCGCCATGAACTCGTCGCGCGTGCCGATGACCGCGAACGGACGCGGCCAGTCGCGCTTCTCGGCTCGCTGGATCGTGATCCCTCGCTCCAGCCTCCGCCGCGCCCGCACCCGGAAGTGCTGGTCGAGCGTGTCGCGCAGCTTGTCGCGACCCGCCTGGGCCGTGTCGGTGAGCGCGGCCGCGGTGGCGAAGGGGAGCTGACGCTCCGCGAGCTCGCCAAACTGCTTGGCGAGCTCGTGGGCGTTGCTGCCCGCCGAAAGGCGGAGGTTGGTCACCGCGGCGCGCTCCAGGTGCGGCCGCGGCTTCTGGACTCGTCGCGGGGGACGTCGACGAGGCTCTGGCCCTCGCGACCGCCTGGGATCGAGACGCGCAGGTCGAGGTTGCCGTCCTTGCGCACGGCCACGATCTCGGCCTCGCACGTCATGATGCGCGGCCCGTTGCGGAGGTAGGTGTAGGCGCAGCTTCCGCCACGCTCGGGCTTGAAGCCGTCCTCGGGCTCGTCCGGCTCTTCCGCAGCCGCCTGCGGATCGGGCTCGTTCTTCTTGGTGGTCTTGGTCGGCATGTCGCCGGCTCCTTCTGCAAAGAGTGGTGGTTGGACGTAGTTCGGAGCTTTGCGCCCGCCCGCATGCTTGGCGCTCACCTATCCCGCTTCCTCCCGAGCCGCCTTCGCCGCCGCCCAAGCGTCGTGGGCCGTGGCCTTCCACTGTTCCGCCCTGCGCTGCGCTGCGGCCCTGCGGCGCTCCAACGCCTCGATGGCGCCGACCATCTGCATGAGCGTGCGGAAGCCGGTAGGCGCGTGCTCGTGGGCCCCGTAGCCCCACTCCAGCTTGCGGCCGTCGCCGCCCTCCTGCACCTCCCAGCGCGCGCCACCAAGCGAGTCCGAGAGCCGGAACTCGGTCAAGTAGCGGGCCTGTTGCGACCGCCGTCGCGGTCGAGTCCTCACGAGGCGGAAGTAGCCGTTCTGCACGATGAGCTTAGCCACGCGCCTCCTCCTCTCTCACCAGCTCGAGCACGCGATCGGCGGCCGTCGAGTTGAGGAGCCACGGACCGTCGATGTCCTTGACGAGGTTCCCGGAGCCGACGTGGATCGTCCAACCGCCGGGCTCTCGAAGGCGGTCCACCGCGCGCTCCAGAGCGTCGCGCCGCTCGCGCATGATCGCGCGGTAGGCCGGGTGCCCGTCGTCGAGCTCGACGTCGACCTCGTCGCCCCACAGCATCGCGACGACCTTGCGGCGTTCGGCGACGAGCGCGGCCTCCAGAGCCGAGATCGCGGCTTGCGCCGAGAAGATCCAACCCACGAGTGGGCCGGATTCGAGCGCTGCATCCGGAGTCTGGATGATGAGCTCCGCCACAGCGGCACTGGCCCTCGACGCGAGGCTGCACGCTGTTGCAGCGGCTGCATCGCCGTCGGTGGTTGAAGTGGGCCCGGCCGGAGAGGAACCAACTTCCCCAGCCGGGCCCGCGACGGGGGCGATGGTCTCGCTTTCCCTGCCCTCGTCGCCTCGAACGCCAGCGACCCCTCCAGAGTCTTGTTCCTGGCGTTGCTCTTCTTCCTTGCCGCGTCGCTTGTCAGTCCCCATGCGGGCACTCCTCCTCCTCGTGGCCCCGTCCTTGACAAGCGGCGCACCGGGGCTCCTGCGCAGCGATGTACCAGACCGCGGCGCGCGCCCCCGTCGGGGTCGTGCGCTTGTCGCCGGGCCGCTCGACTAGCCCGGCCCTCCGCAGCTCGCCCATCCGTCGAGCGACCGCGACGTGGTGGATGCCCGACTCCTCGGCGATCTCGTAGAGCGTTCCGCCCGCGGCGCCGAGCGCGCGGAGCGCGTCGAGGATGCGCCGGTAGTGTTCGCCCGAGAACGCGATCGAGCGGCCGGCCGCGTCCTTGCTCGTCTGCAGATCGTCGCGCCGAGCGCGCCGCGTCGCCTCCAGGGCCGCCTCAAGAGACAGCTGCTCCATGGCGGCCAGCGCTACCCTTCCCGTGCCTCGGCGTACTCGGGGTGGGCCTCGTCCAGGAGCTCAAGCGCTCGCACGAGTGCGGCGCGAAGCCCACGCTTCCCCCAGAACGTGATCGCGGCCGAGTCGTCGTCGCCTGGGCCGTGAAGGAACGGGCCGCGTTGCTGCTGCCCGCCTTCACCGGTCACTGGCAGGTACAGGTAGAGCCGGACGCCCGTGAACGAGCCATCTTCCGTGTCCTTCTCGACGATCTCGACCCGGTCGGTGATCTCCTCGGCATACACGTTCACTCGCATGCGGTTCCTCCTCGATGTGGGTCCAAAGGGCGCGCAGCGGCGACGCACCGCCGCGCGTGGTTCATCTCGGCGTCGCTCGCGTACCGGAAGGCCCGCCAGAGCCAGCCGGCGCGGCTTCGGATGCGACGCCTGGGGCTGCCGTCCTCTCGGGCCAGAGCGAGCGCCAGGAGCGCCGCAGCGCCCGCCAGGCGCTCACGGTCTCCACCGGCCCGGAAGGAGTTGGGGCCGGCGAGGCGCGCCCCTGCGGCCGCTAGAGCAGCCTGGAGGGCGAACGTGTCCCCGCCGGCGCGCACGGCGGCTGAGATCGTGGCCGCGGCGTCGGCCGCGCGGGGTTGGGCCGCCTCGGTGGGGGAGTCGCTGGTGGGCTCCTGGCGCGCCGCCCAGGCGAACAGCGGCCCGAGCTCGATCTCCTCGTCGACGGCGAGCTGCTGGCGCCAGGTGCCGAACACCATGCGCCAGCGATCGGGGTTGTGGCGGGTGTCGGGATGACGCTTGCGCAGCTCGGCGCCGACGGTGGCCCACCACTCGGCCTCCCGGTCGGTCTCCAGGAGCGTGATCGTGTCGGGGTAGCGCGGCCGCTGCTCGGGATGGGCGCGGTCGCGGACGGTGGGCATCCAGTCGCCAGGGCCGCGCGCGATCGCGCAGTTGGCCTCCAGGTCGGCGAGGTGCTTCCGGATGGTCCGGAGGCTGGGCGCAGGCTCTCGGAAGCGGTCGACCCACTCGGCGGCGATGCGCTCGGCGCCGAAGCGCGCGGCGGCGCCGCGGACGTACCAGGGGCGCCGCAGGCGCCGGGCCTTGGTGGGGCACCGGCGCGCCGCGACGAGCAGCAGGATCTTCGCTCGGCGGTCGCGCACGTCGGAGCGGCGCGAGACGGCCGACACAAGGTCGGCCAGCCTGCGGCACACCCCGGCGAGCTCGTCGAGCGCGGAGCGCTCGTGGGTTGCGACCTGCTCCGCGGCGGCCAATCTAGCCCTCCAGCTCCGTGCGCAACCGGCCAAACTCGGCGAGTTCCTGCTGCACGCAAGACCTGACGTCGGCGAGCACGCTACCCCCGGTCCAGCCGTGCCCACGGCCTAGCAGCCATGCCTTCGCGCTAGAGCAGCGCCGACACATTCTCATGGCGAAGAAGTCACCCTCCCAAACGCCCGAAACGTGCCTGTAGGAATCGCCGACGCGAATCTCGCGCTGACACTCATCGCAACGATGGCTCTTGCGGGCTGCCCTGACGGCACGATCCGCGAAGGACACGCCGTAGCCGTCCGGATCGTAGAGATCACACATTGTCGCGTCCCTCTTCCGGCAGGCTCAATCCGGCTTTGGACACGGCTCACCTCCCAACGTGACGAACGAGAGATCCGTGGCCCCGGTCGCCTGGTCCCAGGCGAGGATCCACACGAAGGACGTGGCGCCGCACTTGCGGGAGAAGCGCCAGGTCTGAGCGTCCGAGACGCACGCGGTCTCGGGCAGCGGGAGCCAGACGAGGCCCTCGCCATAGGTGCCGTCGTTGACGAACAGGCGCACACCGATGGGGGCCTTGTAGGTCAGCGTCCCGTCGAGGGTGGCGTTCACGAGTGGCTCGGTGCAGGTCGTACCTGAACCCGGGCCGCAGAGCCCGGGGTCACGCACGACCATGTCGAGCCTCAGCGTCGCGACGCACTCTCGGCCGACGTCGAGCGTGACCTCCGCGGAGGCGGCCTCGGAGGGGTCGAGATCGAAAGGTCCCTGGACCCAGGGGTCACAGTCGCACACGAGGTAGAACCGATCCGAGGCCTCCGTCAGGACCGCCACCGCGGCAAACCAGGCGAGCGCGCAGAACACCAGGAACCGGAGAAGAGCTCTCTTCACGAGGCCAACTCCTCCCAGGTCCTGGGCGTGGGCATCTCGCGCACGCGCAGGTCGTCCGGCCACTCGTCGGGATCGCCGCCCTTGGAGTGGCGGAGGTCGAGTCGTACCGGAGCGCCTTGGCGCGCCTCCGCTCCCTCGTAGCGCACGCCGAGCTCGCCGTAGTCCAATCCCGGCCAGCCCTCCAGCGTGTCGTTGGGCGCACACACACTCGCCCCAAGCTGCTTCACGAACACCGGCACTCCGGCGTCCTTGCACTCGCGGACGATGGAGCGGATCCAAGCGACGTCGCACTTTCGGGCCTTGGGCCCGCTCTCGCCGCCGACGATAACCCAGTCGATCCAATCGAGCACCCCCCCGAGCACGACGCGCTCGAGGAGGGGCTCGACACTCAGGAACCGGACCGCAGCGCTCCGCACCTTCTTGAGGTGCACCGTGCGGACCATCTCTCGGTTGTGCTCGACGCTGACGCCGAGCCAGAGGTTCGAGAACCAGGTCTTCCGGTGCGGCCCGAGCTCGAAGAAGCGCCTCATGCGCGGGCCGAGCTTGGTGAGCACCTGGAAGTCGTGGCGCTTGTTCGCGCCGATGACGTTGAGCACGCGCGCGATGTCGACCTCGCTGAGCTGCGGGTGGAACAGATCGCCCATCGAGTTGACGAACACCCTCCGCGGCTTGCGCCACCTCGCGGGCTCGGCGAGGCGGTCCTCGTCGAACACCACGTCGCCAGTCCAGCGCGGCCCCTTCGGGGTCGACTTCACCAGCCCCTCGTACGGGCCGCCCGGACCGGACATCCGGATGGCCTGGCGCTCCGCGTAACAGTTGCGGCAGCCCTCGGAGACGCGGCTGCACCCGCGAGTCGGGTTCCAGACCTGGTCGGTCCACTCGATGCCGGTCATGAGAGCCTCCCGCGTTCGAGTCGCCTCGCAAGCAACGTGCGCCCGCCGATGCGAGCATCGGAAGGGATCTTTGCGACCTGGCGGCAGCCGCGCAGGTTGACGTCGCCGCCAACGCGCAGCCGGTAGGGGAGCGCCTGTAGGCGTTGGCAGCCTGTTGCGTCCAAGTCGCCCCCGACATCCAGCCCGACCGGTAGCTTGACCAGGCGGATGCAGTCTCGGAGGTAGAGCGCCCCGCCGACGGAGAGCCCGGGAGGAAGCTCAGAGAGCGAAGTGCAGCCCGCCAGGAGGAGGTTCCCCACAACGTGCAGGCTCGGGGGGAGCTCGCGCAGCGCCGTGCAGCCCCGCAGGTCGAGATCGCCACCGACGGAAACGTCCCCAGAGAACCGAACCAGGGCGGTGCAACCTCGCATGTCGAGCTTGCGGCCAACCTGCAAGGTTGCGCCGACGACGCTGAGCCCAGAGCAGCCTTGGAGGTTCAAAGCCTCGGTCACGATCAGGCCGGAGCCGATCTCTCGCAGGGCCAAGCACCCGCGAAGGCAGGCGTTTCCCCGGACCAGAGTCGCGCGGCCGACCTCCTCGACGGTCATGTCGCCGTGGCGATCGAGATCGCCCCGCAGGTGGCCGGACAAGATGCCCGGCTCCGATCCACGGCCCAGGCGCCCCGCCTCAGCGGCGATCAGGCGCCGAACCGAGGAAATCTCGGCGAGGCAATCGGGGCAGGTCGCAAGGTGTGGCTCTACCGCGGCGCACTCGAGCACGCGCAGTCCGCACATGGCGTTGTGCTCGCCGATGATGCCGGTCGGCCGGGCGCCCGTGACGGCGTGGAGGAGCGTCACGCCACACCTCCTAGCGCCCGAGACGCGAGAGTGCGGATTGCATTCGCTGCCGCCAGCGGGACCACTCCGTTCCCGAGGGCTCGAAGTCGGTCCATCCGAAGGGCAGCCCCATGAGCCACTCCACAAACCGCGGGTTGAGCTTCGGCAGGGAGTCGCGCCCAGGACTCGCGTTCGTGTGGTCCGGGGGGCCAGAGAGGGAGCGCGCCTGCTTCAGCAGCTCGTTCCCGTCGTGCCCTTTCCGGGTCCGCCTCTGCTGATCCGCGCGCTTGCCCGGATCGACCGTGTAGCCCGCCTGCATTGCGGCAGCGAGGGGGGTCGCCCAAGTTGTCGCTTCGCGGCACAAGTTCGCGCGCTGCTTGCTCGCAAGATCCGGAGCTGGGCGCCGGCCGTCGTGAGCTGCCGGCGTCGGCCAACTCAGCGCCGCGCTCGCCAACCGACGTTCCCCGCGCCCGCCCCTCTGATTCGGGCCGCCCTTCGGGCCATCCGACGCGAGCGGTGTCGGCCACGTTTTCGCCCAGGTCTCCAGGCTCGGTGTGCCACGGCTCGGCCGATCGTGGGGGACTTTGCCCTCGTTCTGCGAAGAGCCGTAGGGCGTCGCGGCTGGCTTCGGATACTCGCCACGCAAGAACGAAGAGCCGGTCGCGGTGGTGGGGCGCTCCGACCTCGGCTGCGCTGAACACGCCCCACTCCGCATCGAACCCGAGCGAGGCAAGATCGCCGAGAACGGCGTCGAATCCCACTCGAAGGTGCCCTGGCACGTTCTCCAGGACGACGACGCGGGGTCCCACTTCGCCAAGGACCCGGGCGACATCGGGCCAGAGGTGGCGCTCATCTTGGGCACCGCGTTGCCGTCCGGCGTTGCTGAACGGCTGGCACGGGTAGCCCGCAGAGACGAGATCCACGACGCCGCGCCACGGGCGGCCATCGAAGGCCTTGAGGTCGTCGGCAACAGGCGCCGAATCCAGGGCCTCGTCTTCCATCCGCGCCACGAGACAGGCCGCCGCATAGGCCTCCCGCTCGACGTAGCACACGGTTCGAGAGGCGCCTCCGCTGGCGAGGCTGACGCCGAGCTCCAGGCCTCCGATCCCGGAACATAGAGCCAGCCCAAGAAGCTCGCCGCGGCTCACGCCGCGCCCTCCAGGATCCAGGGCGCGAGATGCGCGATCACTCCCAGCCCAAGGAGGCAGAGAACGCCCACGAAGCACCAGAAGGCGATCCCGACGGCCTCCCGCGCCTTCTCGCTGCAGCCGTCGATCTCGGCCGGATACAGCGCGTCTTCGACGTCGCCGATGGGGCAGCCTTCCTGGTGGCCAAAGGGCGCGAGGTCCTGGCACTCGGGGCAGAGCGTGGCGTCCAAGCCGGCGCCCCCCATCCGCAGCAGAACGCCCGCGAGCTTTCCGTTGGTCTCGCGGTCGAGACGGGCGAGGAAGCGGAAGTCGCCGACGCGGTTCGGGCGACCGTGGGGGTTGTTGGCGGGCCACTTCAGCCCGAGGCCCGCGCCGAGATAGGCGCCGTTCTTGTCGAACCGCACCAGATCCCAAGGCTCGCCGCGGCTCACGCCGCGCGTCTTGGGCTTGCTCACGACGCCACCTCCCGGCTGCCGTCGCCGGAGGCGGCGCGGCGGCGCCCGCTGGGCGCCCTGCGGCGCAGCCCGGTGGAGGCCTCGGCGTGGCAGACCAAGCATCGGCCGCGGGCGGCCATGGTGGGCTCGCCACAGCTGATGCACGGCTGGGGCTCGCCGGGGCCGACCTTCTGGGCGGCGGCGGCGTGGACGCAGCTGGGGCATTCCTCGGCCTCAGGGTCCAGCGCGACCCACTCCTGCGAGCAGGTCGCACAGACCTTGGTCTGCTTCTCGGTCCCGACGAGTGCCGCCCGGGTCCGCTCGTCGGCGAGTCGATCGACGAGCGCGAGGGCTTCCTCGTAGAGACCGGGGTGCATCTGCTCGAGGACCCGGCGGAATGGCCTGGCTAGACCGACGATCCGCCGAAGCACCTCGAAGCAGCCATCGAGCAGCTCGTCGCGCATGTTCCGGGCACGGGCGCGAGGGACGCCGGACGAGAGATCGAGCGAGGTCGGTGAGGGGAACGCTTTTGCCTTCGAATAGCGCCGGCGTGAGGCTGCACCTACCGCGTAGGTCTGGAGGTAGGGAAAGCGACTTGCGTCGCTGGAGTCAGGTCCGGGAATGGGCTCGTCGAGGCCTTGGGTTCCCCTAGCGTCCGATAATGTACGTTATGATGCACTCAAACCATCCCAACGAACCGTGAGGGCCGTTCGGGCTCCTCACGAGTGCCGGACCCGCCGCGGCCCATCCGGTCACCCGGTCGGCCTTCGACGCTCAGGGTCGCGCGGCGGCCCGTCACCGGTTCGCCTCGGTCGGGTCGCCACCGCCGAGCCGAAGGCACCGGGCCACGCGTCGCTCTCCCGCCGGCTCGGTGCCCAGGGCGCCGATCGTGTACCTCGGCGTGTCGGGCATCCGCCGCGAGCCGCCACCGCGCGGGAGCCGTCGGCTCCGACTCCCGCCGCCTCGGCGCCCGGGCGCTGCGCGGCCGTGACGGCGGCGTGCCGGGCGCGGCTGCGAGGCGGCCGCGGCCGTGGTGCGGGCTCGCCTAGGGCAAGAGCTCGATCCGCACCGCGTTCGTGAGCGCGAAGCCCTGGGCCTGGTCCGGGTCGAGCAGCGCGGCCTGGGCGAAGAGGTCGATCGGGCCGCCGGCGGAGACCAGCTCGGGCAGGATCCACTTGCCGGCGTCGTCGGTCGTGAAGCCGGCGAGGGCGACCGGGATCGGAACGAGCGTGCCGCCGGCGAACGGGACCTGGGTCGAGGTGAAGCCGTAGGCCAGGAGACCGTTGGCGTCCGGGCGGGCGTGCTCGATGGCGAGCGTGGCGCGGCCGCCGGGGATCAAGGCATCGCCGCAGACGGTGAGCGTCGCGTCGCCCGGGCCTTGGAAGCCCAGGTCGGGCTGGCAGACCTGGTCGCCGGTGGCGTTGCGCCAGACAGAGGTGCCCGCGGTACGGCCCAGGATCAGGTCGTCCCAGCCGTCGCCGTCCACGTCGAGGGCGGCGACGTCGAAGGTGCGGCGGAGGTCGTCCTGGAGCATCCCGGCGGCGCCGAGCCAGGGCTCGAAGCCGGTCTCGCGCTCTTCGCGCAGCACGATTGCGTCGCCGGGGGTGCCGCCGAGGTTGTGGTACAGGTGCAGCCGGCGGCCGGGGTCGCCCTGGGGGATGTCGATATCCTCGTCGGCGATGGCGACGTCGGGCCAGCCGTCGTGGTCGAGGTCGTGGATCAAGACCTGGCCGGTGAAGCCGTCGTCGACGCCGAGCAGGAAGTCGAACAGCGTGGCGGGCCCCCATTCGACCCGCCCCAGGGCGTCGACGCCGGTGTTCAGCACGTAGCGGTCGGCGTTGTCGTCGCCGACGACCACGTCGATGCGGCCGTCCTGGTTGAGGTCGCCGGCGGCGACGGCGTACGGGCTCAGGGTGTAGAAGTCCTGGTAGATGTGGAAGGTGCCCTCGTTGGCCGGGTCGTTGTAGGTGACCGAGACCTCCTGCACGTTGTCGCTGATCCCCCCCGTCGAGCCGCGCAGGATCTCGGCGCGGCCGTCGAGGTTGAGGTCGGCGATGCGGCCGCCGATGCCGAAGCCGCTGGTGTACATCAGACTCTGCAGCCGCAGCGAGGTCTCGTCGGTGAAGTAGCCGAGGCCGTCGTTGATCAGCAGGCGGTCCTCGAGGTCGATCGTCGAGCTCTCGAAGTAGCCGGCGAAGCCGCTGTCGTGATCGACGAGATACAGCTCGGGAAAGCCGTCGCCGGTGACGTCGCCCGCAAGGACCTCGATCGCGTGCGTCGCGACGGGCTGACCGCCGAAGGTGACGAGCTGCGGGATGCGCGCGTCCTGGTGCAGGAGGCCCTGCCACGCGCCCGCGTCGCTGCCGAGGTTGAGGTAGACGCGCGGATGCGACAGCGCCTTGGGCGCTCCGTCCATCAGCGCGGTGCACGTCACGACGTCGAGCAGGCCGTCGAGGTCGACGTCGACCAGCTGCACGTCGCGGTCGGTCGTCGCGGTCAAGAAGCCGGCGTCGCCGGGCACGTCGGAGGCCGCCGCGTAAAGAGCGGTGCGGTCGGTCAGGACGCCGCCCTCGTTCAGGAACAGCAGGTTGGTCCGGGCGCCGGACTGGGTGTACGGCTCCTTGCGCACGACGACCAGGTCCGGGTCCCCGTCGGCGTCCAGGTCCCCCGCCGCGAAGTCGACCTCGTCGCCCGGCGAGGAGATCGGCGCGCCGGCCGCAAGCAGGCCGGGCGCGGGCTCGAAGGTCACCCAGTCGTGGCCGAACGACTGCGTTTGCGAGAAGGCGGACGGGACGAGCGCGGCGACGCACAGCGCGTAACGGAGCATGGTTCTCCTCCTGGCTTGGGAAGCGGCCCAGCGCGCATCCGGACGCGCGGGGCTCCCCTACGCTACCTGCTGGCGCGGCGGCCGGGGGCGGAGATCGCGGTCGGTCCGGACATCGCGCGAAACACCCCGCACGCTCGGCTCCGCGGGGGCAGCTTGCTACCCTCGAGGCCATGGACGACGCGCAGCCGTTCCGCCAGGGCCTGTGGTTCGAGGACTTCGAGGTCGGCCAGGTGATCTGGTCGCCGGGCCGTACGGTGACCGAGACCGATCTCGTGCTCTTCACCGGGCTCTCCGGCGACAACACCTACCTGCACACGAACGAAGAGCTCGCCAAGCGCTCGCCCTTCCGCGGCCGCATCGCGCACGGGATGCTGGTGTGGTCGATCGCCTCGGGGCTCGGCGTGCAGACCGGCATCTTCGAGGGCACGATCGACGCGCTCGCCGGCATGTCGATGGACTTCACCGCGCCGGTTTTCCCCGGCGATACGGTGCGGCTGCGGCTGGAGATCACCTCGAAGGCGGACAAGCCCAGCCCGCGCAACGGCAAGGTGATCTTCCAGGCCCGGGTCTTCAACCAGAAGGATCAGATGGTCGTCGACGGCGAGTGGCGCACCCTCGTCCGGCGCGATCGCGCGCGGCGCAAGGCCGCCGAGGAGGCCGGCTCGTGACGGACGGCAAGCGCTGCTTCATCGACAAGGACCGGCCCTGCGACCTGACGTGCAAGGCGGCCTTCGAGGTCGACGATCCGGTCGACAACGTCGACTGCTACTTCATCTGGCTCGCGCACCACTTCGGCGAGGGCATCTTCGACATGAAGCGCATGTTCGACGGCATGTCGGCGGGCTCGTTCCCCAGCCCGCCCGGCCCCGGCGGGCCGCCCGGGCCCGCCGGCTTCGGGTTCGGCGGTCCGGGGAACCCGCCCAAGGGGCCCAAGGGCTCGCCGAGCAGCAACTAGGCCACTCCCCCGCCGAGCTCCACGCCACAGGCTCGCACCGGGTCGCGCCTAGCTCTCAGCGTTCGACCCGCGCCTCCCCCGCCGAGGCCTCGATCGATCAGCTCCGATTCGGCCCGCGGAACCAGCGCACGCCGCGCGCCGGCGGGATGTCCACCGCGAAGCCGACCAGCGTCGGGCGCAGGCCCGGCACCGCGCCGCTCGGCCAGTCGACCACGACGTTGCCCGCGGTCGGCAGGTCCATCCGCGTGGCGGAGGTCGGCGGCAGGCCGAGGGCGCGGCAGGCGAGGACGCGCGCGACCCAGCTGTGGCAGACGACGCCGAGCTGGGCGCCGGCGCGCGCGCGGGCCAGCTCCTCGATCGGCGGGACGACCCGCGCCGCGACGTCGTCCAGCGACTCCCCACCGGGCGGCCGCTGGCTCGGGTCCGCGAGCCACGCGGCGAAGGCGCCGGGCTGGCGCTCGTCCAGCTCCTCGAAGGTGAGCCCGGCCCACTCGCCGCGTGAGATTTCGCGCAGGCGCGGCTCATCGGACCGCGGGAGCCCACGCCCCTCCCGCAAGGCCGCCGCTCCAAACTCGGCCCGGGCCAGCCCCGACGAGACCACCGCGTCGAAGGTCGTGCCGGCCAGCACTGCGGCAATTCGTCGCGCCTCCTCGCGCCCCTCGGGCGCCAGGGGCACGTCGAGATCCCCGTAAATGCGGCCGTGCCAGGCCTCGTCGACGCGGCCATGGCGGATGAGGTGGAAACGGGTGGTCGCGGGCGCATCCGGCATCGTCGTGGGGAGCCTAACGCGCCGCGCCTGGCGGTGGAAAGCGCCGAATCGGCCCCCTAGACTTCTTTGCAACACCTGCAAAAGGCGATGGTTCTCCGAGGGTCGGCCCTCCCCCATCGCGGACCCTCTCTCCAACCCCATCCCCCGCGCTCCTCGTCCATGCTTCGCTGGCTCGGCACCGCACTGTTCTCCTCGGTCGGGAGAAAGATCGTGATGGGCCTGACCGGGCTCCTCCTGGTCGGATTCCTGATCGAGCACCTGGCGGGCAACCTCACGCTGTTCCAAGACAGCGACGGGACCGCCTTCAACGAGTACAAGGAATGGCTCGAGTCCTTCGGGCCGCTTCTCAAGGTCGCGGAAGTGGGCTTGTTCCTGCTCTTCGCGTCGCACATCGCGATCGCCTTGAAGCTGTCGCTCGAGAACCGCGAGGCGCGCAAGCAGCGCTACGTGATCCGCTCGTCGCGCGGGCAGGCCACGGCGGCGTCGCTGTCGATGCTCTTCACGGGCTCGGTCGTGATGCTGTTCCTCATCAAGCACGTCGGCTTCGACTTCCGCTTCAACGGCGACTTCCACGAGGCGCCGGCGGCGGTGGTCAAGGACACGCTCGCGAGCCCGGTGTCGGGCTTCTTCTACGTCGCGACGATGGGCATCCTCGGCTTCCACCTCGCGCACGGCTTCCGCAGCGCGTTCCAGTCGCTCGGGCTGAGCCACCCGAAGCTCGACCCGCTGCTCGACAAGGCCGGCATCGGGCTCGCCGTGGCGCTGGCCGTCGGCTTCGCGTCGTTCCCGATCTACTACCTCTTCTTCTGGACCGGAGGAGCGACCTCATGACCCCCGAAGCTTCTCCCCGTCTCGACTCGAAGGCCCCGAGCGGGCCGATCCAGGACCGGTGGGACCAACACCGGGTCGACCTGAAGCTGGTCAACCCGGCCAACAAGCGCAAGTTCCACGTCGTGGTGGTCGGCACCGGCCTGGCCGGCGCATCGGCCGCGGCCTCGCTCGCCGAGCTCGGCTACAACGTCAGCGTCGTCTGCATCCAGGACAGCCCGCGGCGGGCGCACTCGATCGCGGCCCAGGGTGGCATCAACGCGGCAAAGAACTACCCGAACGACGGCGACAGCGTCTATCGGCTGTTCTACGACACCGTCAAGGGCGGCGACTTCCGCGCGCGCGAGTCGAACGTGTACCGGCTGGCCCAGGTGTCGAACAACATCATCGACCAGTGCGTCGCCCAGGGCGTGCCCTTCGCGCGCGAGTACGGCGGCGTGCTCTCCAACCGCTCCTTCGGCGGCGCGCAGGTCAGCCGCACGTTCTACGCCCGCGGGCAGACCGGCCAGCAGCTCCTCCTGGGCGCCTACAGCGCGCTGATGCGCCAGGTCGGGCTCGGCAAGGTGAAGATGTACGCGCGGCGTGAGATGCTGGACGTGGTCGTCGTCGACGGCGTGGCGCGCGGCATCGTCTGCCGCAACCTGACGACCGGCGAGTACGAGCGCTTCGCGGGCGACGCGGTCGCGCTCTGCACCGGCGGCTACTCGAACGTCTTCTTCCTGTCGACCAACGCGAAGACCTGCAACGTCACCGCCAACTGGCGGGCGCACAAGCGCGGGGCCTTCTTCGCGAACCCCTGCTTCACGCAGATCCACCCGACCTGCATCCCGGTCTCGGGGTCGCACCAGTCGAAGCTCACGCTGATGAGCGAGAGCCTCCGCAACGACGGCCGGGTGTGGGTGCCGACCAACGCGGGCGACCCGCGCCCGGCGTCCGAGATCCCCGAGTCGGACCGCGACTACTACCTCGAGCGGCGCTACCCCAGCTTCGGCAACCTGGTGCCGCGCGACGTGGCGTCGCGCGCCGCGAAGGAGCGCTGCGACGCCGGCTTCGGCGTCGGCGGCGGCAACGCGGTGTTCCTCGACTTCCGCGACGCGATCGAGCGCGACGGCGAGGACACGATCCGGCGCAAGTACGGCAACCTGTTCCAGATGTACGCCAAGATCACCGGCGACAACCCCTACCGGGTGCCGATGCGCATCTTCCCGGCGCTGCACTACACGATGGGCGGCCTCTGGGTGGACTACAACCTGGAGAGCACCATCCCCGGCCTGTTCGTGCTCGGCGAGGCGAACTTCTCCGACCACGGCGCCAACCGGCTCGGCGCGAGCGCGCTGATGCAGGGCCTCGCCGACGGCTACTTCGTGCTGCCGTACACGATCGGCGGCCACCTGGCCGGGCGCTCGCTGGGCGCGGTCGACACGAACCACGCGGCCTTCGACGAGGCCGAGAACGCCGCGCGCGAGCGCACCGAGCGGCTGCTCGCGGTCCAGGGCCGGCGCTCGGCCGAGAGCCTCCACCGCGAGCTCGGCCTGGTCATGTGGGACAACTGCGGCATGGGCCGCAGCGCCGAAGGGCTCCGGGGAGCCGCGGAGAAGATTCGCGGGCTGCGCGACGAGTTCTGGCAGAACGTGCGCGTCCCCGGCGAGTCCGGGAACCTCAACCAGGCGCTCGAGTACGCCGGCCGCGTGGCCGACTTCATGGAGTTCGCCGAGCTGACGGTGTCCGACGCGCTGCACCGCGAGGAGTCCTGCGGCGGCCACTTCCGCGAGGAGCACCAGACCGAGGAGGGCGAGGCCAAGCGCGACGACGAGCGCTTCGCATACGCCGGCGCCTGGGAGTTCGAGGGCGTCGGCACGCCCGCGACGCTCCACAAGGAGCCCCTTACCTTCGAGTACGTCCACCTGACCCAGAGGAGCTACAAATGAGCGGGCACGAAGGCGGCGGCGACGGCATGAAGATCACGCTGAAGGTCTGGCGCCAAGCCGGACCGGACGCGGACGGGCAGATGGAGACGTACCACCTCCACGACGTCTCGCCCGACATGTCGTTCCTCGAGATGCTCGACATCCTCAACGAGCGGCTGATCCAAACCGGCCAGGAGCCGGTGGCCTTTGACCACGACTGCCGCGAGGGCATCTGCGGGACGTGCTCGCTGGTGATCGACGGCCAGGCGCACGGCCCCGAGGCGGGCACGACGGCCTGCCAGCTGCACATGCGGCGCTACGCGAACGGCGACACGATCCACGTGGAGCCCTTCCGGGCGAACGCCTTCCCGGTCCTGCGCGATCTGGTGGTCGACCGCTCGGCCTTCGACCGGATCCAGACCAAGGGCGGCTTCGTCTCGGTCCACACCGGCTCGGCCCCCGACGGCAACGCGATCCCCATCCCCCAGCTCGTCGCCGACCAGGCGATGGACGCCGCCGCCTGCATCGGCTGCGGGGCCTGCGTGGCCGCCTGCCCGAACGCGTCGGCGATGCTCTTCGTGTCGGCCAAGGTCTCGCACCTCGGGCTCCTGCCCCAGGGCAAGGCCGAGCGCGACCAGCGCGTCCGGGCCATGGTCGGCCAGATGGACGAGGAGGGCTTCGGCAACTGCACCAACCACTTCGAGTGCATGGCCGCCTGCCCCAAGGAGATCTCGGTCGAGAACATCGCGCGGATGAACCGCGAGTACCTCGCGGCGACGTTCCGCTCGCGGGACGACGCCTAGCGCCCGCGGCCGCGCCTCCCCACGGCTCCGCCCCGGTGCGCCCCGGGCGGAGCTTTTTCTTTTTGGCACGGCCCGTGCGCAGGTGCCCGCCCGGAGGCCCGCTCAGGCGCGCATCGGCGACCTTCCGCAGACCGCCCCTTCCCCCTCGGGGGAAGGGCGCTACGCCCCCGGAACGCGGCCCCCGTGACAGACCTCCGCGGCCGTGAAAAGCGGGCGTACGCCCCCTGTTCGAGGGGTTGCCTGCCCCCCCTGGGGCGCTAGAACAGGGTCTTCGTGCTTCGAGCGCTGCTCCCACGGCGGGCATCGCTAGAATGCTCGGCCCACGGAACGGGCTTTGCATCTTCGCAGGCCTTCCTTGGACTCAGGTCGCGTTGTCGCGGCCGTCCTTCCCTTCCTCCTCTCAGTCACGAGCGCTATGAAGAAGCTCCTCATCGCGTCTGCGCTGGCCGCGGGCGCCACCCTCGGGCTCCAAGAGCTCACGTTCTCGCACGGCGGCACCTACCGGGGCCCCGGCGACACGGTCCCGCCCGGCGGCGGCGGTGGCGGCGGCGGCGGCGGTCCGGCGACGCCCGGCCCGAGCGGCCCCGGCACCCCCGGCCCGTCCGGCCCCTCGACCCCCGGTCCGGTCGGCCCCGGCACGCCCGGCGGCGGTCCCGGCACCCCCTCCGCCCCGAGCACCGGCGGCGGCCAAGGCGGCGGTCCGGACCTGACCGCGTGGACCTTCTGGTGGGAGTTCAACAAAGAGCCCTACCTCAACCTGAAGTCCAAGATCCACGCCGGCGGCGTCACCACCGGTTCGGACGGCTGGTTCCTCGGCCAGGGCCAGAAGAAGCAGGCGAAGGACAGCCTGCGCCCGTCGGAGGAGCAGATCCGTCAGAAGGTCGTCCCGGCGCTGCTGCGCGCCATGGAGACCGAGACGAACAACGACATCGTGACCGGCTGCCTCATCGCGCTCGCCAAGATCGGCGACGAGAAGGACGAGGCCGGCAACTCGAAGTTCGAGGAGGCGATCAAGCCGCACCTCAAGAGCAACGTCCAGGAGATCGCTGAGACGGCCGCCGTGTCGCTCGGCATCCTCGCGAACGACGCCTCGGTCGGCACGCTCGTGAACCTGCTTCGCGACAACGCCGCGGGCCGCGAGCTCGTCGGCGGCGGCGAGGTTTCGCTGCGCACGCGCGCCTTCTCGGCCTACGGGCTGTCGCTGATCGGCGCCCGCACGGCGAACGAAGACAAGCGCCGTGAGATCGTCGAGAACCTGGTCGACATGCTGGTCAACGACCAGTCCTCGACGCGCGACGTGAAGGTCGCCTGCCTCGTCTCGCTCGGCCTGGTCCCGCTGGACCAGATCCACCCGGGCGAAGGCGGCACCGAGGGCGAGAGCGCCGCGGCGCACGAGTGCCGCACCGGCCAGCTCGACTTCCTGCTCGGGTACATGCAGGACGAGGACAACCACTACCTCGTTCGCGCCCACGCTCCGGCCGCTCTCGCGCGCCTGATCGAGGGGCTCCCGGCCGAAGAGCACGGTGCCTACAAGAAGGAGATCGCCGAGGATCTGCTGAAGCGGATCGAGAAGCGCTCCAAGGAGCCGCGTGAAGTCGTGATGAGCTGCGTCCTGGCCCTCGGCCAGATCGGCGACCGCGACTCCGACAAGCTCGACGGCGAGATCCGCGACGCGCTGATCGCGTCGACCAAGGACCAGTCCGACCAGCAGGCGCGCAACTTCTCGCTCGTCGCCCTCGCCCAGGTGGGCGGGCGCCTCGGCGAGAGCGAAGCTCCGAAGAAGGACGACGTCTCCAAGCACCTGATGCAGACCCTGGCGCGCGGCAAGAACAGCCTTCAGCCCTGGGCCGGCATGTCGATCGGCGTCTTCGGGCGCATGCTCACCGACGCGGGCCAGCCGGCTCCGACGGACGCGACCTCGGCTCTGCGCATCGCGCTCGAGGACGAGAAGTCGGCCGACAAGGTCGGCGCCTACGCCATCGGCGCGGGCATCGTGGGCGACCTCGACTCGACCGAGACGCTGCTCGCCAAGCTCGACCGCATCAAGGAAGACGAGGCCCGCGGCTATCTGACCGTGGCGCTGGGTCTGATGAACGCGCGTGAGGCCATCGAGCCGATCCAGAAGATCATCTCCGAGTCCAAGTACCGCCCCGACCTGCTCAAGCAGGCGGCCATCGCCCTGGGTCTCCTCGGCGACAAGGAGCTGGTTCCGGAGCTGATCGACATGCTCGAGAACGCCAAGGGTCTCGCGACCCAGGCGGCCCTCGCCTCGGCCCTCGGCTCGATCGGTGACTCGCGCTCGATCGACCCGCTGGTCACGATGCTCGAGAGCAAGGACCTGACCGACAGCGCCCGCGGCTTCGCGGCGGTCGCGCTCGGGATCGTGGCGGACAAAGAGCCGCTGCCCTGGAACTCGAAGATCGCGATCGACCTGAACTACCGGGCGTCGACGCCGACCCTGAACGACCAGAACGGCACCGGTATCCTCAACATCCTCTAGTCGCCCGCGACCGAGGAAGGAAGTCAGGCCGCCCGGACGGAGCACCGTCCGGGCGGCCTCTCCTGTTTAAGCCGCGGCCTTGCGAGCCGCGCCGCGCGCATGCGTCACGCTTTCGGTCTCTCCGCGTCACCGAGTCGGAACGCGAGACGGTCCTCCAACCGCCCTTCGCGCCCCAGGAAGCCGCGGTACGTCCTTTGCCTTGAGGTCGATCGGCGCCCGCCGTACCCGGGCGCCTTCCCCGATTTCGACCACATCCCATCCAAAGGACTACAGCGATGAGAACCCTTGCACTCGCGGCGCGCGCGTCGGCCTTCGTCGGCGCAACCGCGCTCTGTGTCTCCGCCCTGCACTTCGGGCATGGCGGAACGTACCGCGGACCCGGTGACACCGTTCCTCCGGGAGCGGGCGGAGGCGCCGGCGGCGGCAGCGCTCCGACCTCGCCCGGCCCGGGCGCGCCGGGCACCCCCTCCCCGTCGGGCCCGAGCACGCCGGGCGCGATGCCCGGAACGCCCGGCAGCGGCCCGGGTGCCCCGAGGCCGGCGACGGGCAACGGCGGACTGGGCGGTCCCGACCTGTCGGTCTGGACCTTCTGGTGGGAGTTCAACAAGGACCGCTACCTCAACCTGAAGGACAAGATCCACCAGGGCCCCGCGACCTCCGGAAGCGAGGGCTTCTGGCTGGGCGACGGCACGCGCCGCCAGGGCGAGGCGGCCTACAAGCCCTCGCCCGAGGTGGTGCGCGAGACGATCGTCCCCGCGCTGCTGGCCGCTCTGAAGAGCGAGACCGACCAGAACATCCTGTCGGGCGCGCTGATCGCGCTCGCGCGGATCGGCGACGAGCGTCGTGAAGACGGCAGCTCGCCCTTCGAGGAGGTCTTCGTCGAGTACCTGACGAGCTCGAACCTCGAGGTCCGCGAGACCGCCGCGATCTCGCTCGGCATCCTGGCGAACGACGCCTCGGTGCCCACCCTGCGCGCGCTCCTGCTCGATCAGAAGGAGGGCCGCAAGCTGGTCGCCGGGAACGAGGTCCACTACCGCACGCGCGCCTTCTCCGCCTACGGGCTGGGTCTGATCGCGCGCAAGACCGCGAACGAGGACGTGCGCCGCTCGGCGGCGCGCACCCTGGTCGAGGCGCTGGAGAGCGACCGCACCGCCACGCGCGACCTGCAGGTCGCGGCGCTGGTCGGCTTCGGCCTCGCCGGCCTCGACACCGTCGACGTGCCGGACGACGTCGCCGCCGAGGACGTCAGCCCGTGGACGTCGCTGACGGCCCAGATGGACTGGGTGCTCGAGCTCTTTGCCGACGCCGACCGGCACCGCCTGCTGCGGGCCCACGCGCCCACCGCGCTGGCCCGCCTGCTGGCGCGCATGCCGCGTGAGAGCGCCGCCCGCGAGGGCTTCGAGGAGCGCATCGTCGAGGCGCTGCGGGCGCCGCTCGCCAAGCGCTCGAAGGAGCCGGACGTGGTGGTCCAGAGCTCGGTCCTGGCCCTCGGCCAGATCGTCGACAACGACGGCGACCGGCGCGACCGCGACGCGCGCGAGGACCTGATCCGCGCCAGCGAGAAGCTCGACCCCCTGTCGAGGCGCTTCGCGCTGATCGCCCTCGCCCAGGCGGCGGGACGCGTCGGCGAAGGGCCCGACTCCGGCATCGGCGTCAAGGAGGCCGCGCGCGTGCTCGGCAAGAGCCTCTCCAAGGGACAGGCCGGCATCCGACCCTGGGCCGGGCTCGCCGTGGGCGTGATGGACTGGGACCTCTCCGAGGACGGCGACGCCGCTCCGAGCGGGCTCCTGTCCGCCCTCCGCACCGAGCTCGACGACCGCGACACGTCGTTCCCGGCCTTCGCCCTGGCCGCCGCCCTCGCGGGCGACCGCGAGGCCCTGCCGGCCCTGCGCGAGGGCTTCGACGCGGAGCGCGACTGGGAGTCCCGCGGCTACGCCGCCGTGGCGCTCGGGCTGCTCAACGACACCTTCTCGATCGAACCGATCCAGAAGGCGCTCGAGGAGTCGAGCTACAAGTCCGAGCTCCTCAAGCAGTGCGCCATCGGCCTGGGCCTGATGGGCAACAAGCAAGCCGGCCGGACGCTGGTCCGCATGCTCGAAGAGGCCCGGAGCCTCGGCTCGCAGGCCGCGGTGGCGACGGCCCTCGGCTTCATCGGCGACCGCGACTCGGTCCAGCCGCTGATCACGCTGCTGCAGGAGGCCAAGCAGCCGAAGGCGCGCGCCTTCGCCGCCGTCTCGCTGGGGCTCGTGGCCGACAAGGAGCGCCTGCCCTGGAACTCGCCGATCGCCTTCGGGATCAACTACCTGGCGTCGACCGAGACGCTGAACGACCCCGCCGGCACGGGCATCCTCAACATTCTCTGAACCTCGGAGGGGCTTACGGAGCCCCTCCGAGAGGGGCCTGGCGGGGTTGGGAGGCCCCGCCAGGCCCTCCTCTTTGAGGAAGCGG
>JBCCGI010000046.1:0-63925 GCA_039029355.1 Planctomycetota bacterium | reverse complement strand
GGGGCTCGGCGCTGGCAGCTCTTGCGTCTCGAATTCTGTCTCATGCGGCACCTTGGGCAGCCACTGCCCAGGAATCTGGGTGGGCCGCGCCGCATGAGCGGGTAAGCGGACGACGGTAAGTCGTGCTTCGGCTTCGAGTTGTAAGTGGTAGCGGGGGCAGGATTCGAACCTGCGACCTCCGGGTTATGAGCCCGACGAGCTGCCAGACTGCTCCACCCCGCGACCGTTTTGGAGGCGGGGAGTGTAGGCCGGGCTTGGGGGGAGGTCAAGCGCGGCGGGCGGGAGTTTCCGCGGCGGCTGCGCGGCTCCTTGCAGGGCGCCGGAGGGCGCGTCGGGCCGGGACGCTAGCCCCTTGCGCCCAGCGCCTTGCCGACCGTCTCCAGCAGCTGCTGGTTCGAGAAGGGCTTGCGCAGGAAGTGCCAGTCGCGGCCGAAGCCGGCGACGTGGCGGCCGTCGGCGGAGTAGCCCGACATGACGACGACAATCAGGCCGGGGTGCAGGCGCTCGACGCGGCGGGCGAGCTCGCTGCCGGACATCTCGGGGTGGTCGACGTCGACCAGGAGGAGCTGCAGCTCGGGGAGCTCCTTGGCCTTCTGGAGCGCGTCGCTGGGTGTGGCCGCGACGTGGACGGCGAAGCCGGCGTTGCCCAGGCGTTCGGACACGAGGTGCAGGACCGGCTCGTAGTCCTCGCACAGGAGCACGTGGCCGGCCGGGGTGCGCGTGGTCTCGCCTCCGCCGCGGGCGGCGGGGATCAGCTCGACCGGGTGGGCGATCGGGATCAGCACGTCGAAGGTCGTGCCGCGTGCGGGCTCGTCGGGCTCGTCGCCGGCGACGCGGCTGGACACGCGGATGCTCCCGCCGGCCTGGGAGACGATGCCGTGCACCGACGCGAGGCCGAGGCCGTACCCGCCGGGCTGTCCGCTGGATCGGCCGGCCTTGGTCGTGAAGAAGGGCTCGAAGACGTGCGGCAGGAGCTCCTGGTCGATCCCCTCGCCGGTGTCGCGGACGCGCAGCAGCGCGAAGCGGGCCGCGTCGTCACCGCCCTCGCCCGGCGCCACCGTCGCGCCGGTCTCGATCGTCAACGTGCCCCCTTCGGGCATCGCGTCGCGCGCGTTCAGGACCAGGTTGAAGACGACCTGCTCCAGCTGCCCGGGCCCCACCCGGACCCAGTCGCGGTCGTCGCCGCAGCGCAGCTCCAGACGGATGCGCTCGGGCAGGATCTGGCGGAGGAGCGGCTCCAGGCCGGCGACGACCTCGACCGGGTCGAGGGACTGCGCCTGCTCGGACTCGCCGTGCCCGATGGCGAGCAGCTGCCGGGTGAGGTTGGCGGCGCGCTCGCCGCACTCGCGGATGATCGCGGCGTGGTCGGCCAGCTCCTCCGAGCTCTGGAACTTGGAGAGCAGCTCCGCCCGCCCCAGGATCACCGTCAGCACGTTGTTGAAGTCGTGCGCCGCGCCGGCGGACAGCCGCCCGAGCAGCTCGAGGCGCTCGGTCTCGCGCAGGCGCTCGGCGAGGCGGTGCTTCTCGCGCTCGGCGAGCTCGGCCCGTTCGCGCGCGCAAAGCTCGCGGCGGAGCAGCTCGTTGCGGCGCGCCAGGCTCCCGACGCGCCAGCGGTACAGCGCCAGGCCGGTGGCGAGCAGGGCGAAGAGGCCCAGGCCGCGGAACCAGCTCGACTCGTAGAAGTGCGCGAGCAGGCGGATCGATGCGCGCGCGCCGGGCTCGCTCCAACCGCCGTCGGGGCTGGCCGCCTGGACGACGAACTCGTACTCGCCCGGCGGGACGCCGGTGAAGTAGGCGGTCCGGCGCGCGCCGACGTTGACCCACTCGTTCGAGTAGCCCTCGAGGCGATAGCGGAAGCGCACCTGCTCGGGCGCCTCGCACAGGATCGCGGTGTAGTCGACCTCGAGGTGCTCGGTGCCGGCGGGCAGCGCGACGGGCGCGGCGGCGGAGAACGAGCCGGGCTCCTCGCCCGCCGGGCCGCCGCGGACCGCTTCGACCCAGACGCGCGGCGTCACACCGCTGGGGCGGAGGCGGGTCGGATCGACGATGCAGAGCCCGTCGACGGTCGGGAACCAGAGCCTTCCCTCGGGCCCCTTCGCCGCGTAGCCCATGTCGCACTCGCCGGTCGAGAGCGTGCGCGGCGAAAGGCGTGCCCGCTCGCCGCGTGCAAGCTCGTCGAAGCCGGCCAGCGGGAGGACCTGCACGCCGGAGTTCGAATTGATCCACAGGCGCTCGTCGTGCAGCACGAGGCCGCCGAGCGAGGCGTCGACGAGGCCCTGCTCGAGGCCGAAGTAGCTCAGCTCGCCGGCGCTCCAGCAGATGAGCCCTCCGCCGTAGCTGGAGATCCAAACCCGTCCGCGCGCGTCGGGGACGATCGAGCGGCACTCGGCACGCGCGGCCGCGCCGGTGAAGGGAATCCGCTCGACGCGCGGCTCGGCGCCGCGGCGCAGGCGGCCGATCCCGCCGGTGTAGGAGAACCAGACGTCGTCGCCTTCGCAGCGGTGCACGCGGGCCTCGCCCTCGACCCCGGGGACGTCGAACGAGCGCGTTTCGCCACCGTCGACGCGCACCATCCGACCGTCGGTCTGGCCGAACCACGTCGCGCCGGTCGCGTCGACGGCCGCGCCGCGCGCGGGGGTGTCGAGCGTGTGCCACTCGACGCGCTCGTCGGCCCAGCGGCCCACGAAAGACCGCCGATCGGCGCCGACCCACAGCGCGCCGTCGGCTCCGGCCGCGAGCGGCGCAAGGCCGACCCGCGACGCCCACGGCGGACGCGGAAGGTCGATGTGCTCAAAGCGGCCGTCGCGGCAGCGGTAGAGCACACCGTGCGCGCCGAACCAGGTCGCGTTGGGGCCCGCGACGACTTCCACCGCCTTGAAGCCGAGGCGTGTGGGGCCCATCCGCACGAAGGGCTCGAGGCAGACCCGCGCGAGCCCCTCGCCGTCGAAGCCGCCCCACACGTGGCCCTCGGCGTCGGGCAACAGGTACTGCGCGTCGCTGTAGGTCTCGGGCAGCGTCCACTCCGGCCCCGCCGGGGCGAGCTGGACCGCGCCGCCCTCCTCGCGCAGATCGAGCGTCAGGTTGCCGGAGCGGTCGGCGAGCAGCAGCCGGCCCCAGCCAAAGGCACCGCGGACGCCGGGGCCGAACGAGCGCTCGAACACCCGGACCAACCGGTCGTCTTCGACCACGCCGATCCCGCGCGCCGCGACGGCCCACAGGCGTCCGTTCGGGCCGAGCAACAGGCGGCGCACGCGGCCGAGGTCGGAGCCCTCCAAGAGAGGCTCGAAGCGTCCGCCCCGCTCGCGGTAGACGCCCTCCCAGGCGGCCAGGTGCAGCGCGCCCTCCGGCCCGACCTGCAGGTCGCGGATGTGGAGGCTCAGCTCGCCGCGCGCGTCCAGGTCGGGGATCCCGTTCCGGAGCGCCCCCAGCCGTTCGCCCTGCAGCCACAGCGTTCCGGCTCCGTCCTCGACGATGTCGCGGATGGGCCCGAGGCTCGCGAACTCGACGTAGCGCGTGAACTCACCCGCGGTGTAGCAGGCGAGGCCGTTGCGGTCGGTGCCGATCCACAGGCAGCCGCTGCGGTCCTCCTCGAGCGCCAGCACGCGCTCCCCGGGCGAGTCGGCGCGGTCCTGCAGACCGAAGCCCTGGAACGACACGCCGTCGAAGCGCGCCAGCCCTCCGAGGGTTCCGACCCAAAGGAAGCCGTCGCGCGTCTGCTCGATGGCCAGGACGTTGCGCTGCGGGAGGCCCTCCGGTGTCGACCACCACCGCAGCGAGAGCTCGGCCGGGACGACCCCGCGGGGCACGAAGTCGTCCTGTGCAGGCGTCGGCTGGGGCTCCGGCAAAACGGCGCAGATCCCGAGCAGAAGCGACGAAAGGCCGAGAGTCATCACGACCAACCGTAGTAAACGCGCCACCCCGCGAGAAGCGATGTGGCACGCAGACGCGTGATTCCGAACGCGTGGGAAACGCTCGGCCCGAATCTAGGACGGGCGGCGGAGCGAGTTCCGCCCCGCGGGCCGGTTTACTTCAGAATCGGGAAGTCGAAGAACGTCAACCCGCCCACCCCGTTGGCGTTCGTGATCCACGGGCCATCGTACTGGTGGCCCCGCCAGGTGATGGCGGTCGCCGTACTCGAGCCGGCCAGCGTGACGGTCAGCTGGCTCTGGCCGGTCACGACGACCGACACGACGTCGGTGCCGTCGTTGACCGCGAAGTGGTTCGCGACGTCGGGGTCGACCGAGATCGTGTCGCCGATCGGGCCGAAGGTGAGCAGGAGCTCGTTCTGCTCCGCCGTCGTCCACTGCGCGAGCAGCGGGTTCGGGGGCTCGATGTCGGTGCCCTCCACGCCGTAGAGGTCGCGCGACACCAGCCGCGCGATGCGGTCGCCGATCTCGCGGTAGCCGACGTAGTAGTAGTGGCAGATGTCGTGCGTCGGCACGTCGGTCGTGGACATCACCGTGACCTCGGGGTGCACCTCGCCGAGGGTGCGCTGGATCTCGCGCACGCCCTCGTTGAAGAGGTTGCAGCCCTCGCGGATCTGGAAGCAGTAGATGTGCTCTAGCGTCGGGAAGTCGACCATCCAGTCCTCGACCAGGTTCGCGAAGCCCTGGCGCCAGATCTCGGGCTTGTCGCCGTCGGACTCGCCCTGGTAGTAGAAGAGCGCACGCACGCGCGTGTTGATGCCCGACTCCAGCACGCGCTGCAGCAGGCGCCCGTAGATCCCGGAGGGATCGAGAGGGTTCGCGTCGTTGCGCTGGTGGGTCATGATCTCCGACGCCTCGACGCCGCCGTTGATGATCGCGACCGGCACGCCCTGCTCGACGACGAAGTGCTCGGCCATGCGCACCGCCCACTGCCCGATCGTGGCGTGCAGATGGGGCTTCAGGGCATCGGCGATGTCCCAGTGCATGTCGTTGTTGTGCGCGGCCTTGTCGACCAGCGGCGGCGGGCCGAAGCCGACCACGTACTGGGCGTTGCCGAAGGAGCGGATCCACACGCTCTCGGAGACGTCGCCCTTGCCCTCCTGGTGCCAGTCCTTCCCGACCGAGTTCGACTGGCCGTCGATGATGAACGCGTCGCCGCAGATGATGTGGTCGCGGCGGGCCACCACCGTGGTCTCGGTGCCGGCCACGAGCGAGACGCGCATCTCGTAGTCGTGCAGCCCCGCGGCGATGGTCTCCGAGACCGTGAACGGCGCGGCGTCGTCGCCGTAGGAGAGCGCCTGGGTCGCCGTCTTGTAGACCAGCCCGTTGCGCAGGATCTGCATTCGGATCAGCTCGAAGCCCGAGGTCTCGACCATGCCCGAAAGCTGCACCAGCGCCTGGTTGCTGTCGTCGCGCGGATAGAGCTGGCCGTCCTTCGGGAGCCCGTCGATGTGGAGCACCGGGTGCAGGTTGCCGAGGTAGCGGCTGAGGTACTGCTCGACCTGCGCCAGCTCGGTGGCGTCCAGCGCATGGTCGACCAGCATCGCGTCGGCCACGGCGCCGCGCAGCGCGTAGCCGCCGAGCTTGGTCGCGCCGATCACGATGTCGTCGTCGGTGGCGGCGGGCAGGAAGCCGTTCGCGACCTCGACGCCGTTGAGGTAGAGGATGGCCTCACCGGAGACGTCGTCGTAGCTGGCGACGACCGTGTTCCAGGTGCCCAGCACCACCGGCGTATTCGCGAAGATCAGGTCGCCCCCCTGCTCGAACACCAGCCGCGGATTGCCCGGCAGGAAGCGCAGCGCATTGCCCCCCGCCGCGCCCATCAGGATGCCGCCGAGCTGCAGGTCGTCGACCCGGAACGCGAGCGCCCGCGAGTGCCCGCCGGTCGGCAGGATGTCGGTGCGGAAGACGAAGTCGCTGCCGTCGAAGTTCAGCGCCGCGTAGCCGTCGGCGTCGAAGTAGTTGCGCCAGGGCTTGGACTGGCCCTGACCCTGGATCAGGTCGAGGCCGTTGCCGGTGGCGTCGATCCAGCGCTCGACCAGCCCCGAGATGCCGACGTCGGGCTCCTCGTCGGCGATCCACTGGGCGACGACGCCGGAGATCGGAGGCGTTCCATCGGCCGCAAGGAGCGGCCGCTGGGCCAGGTGGGGGGAGGCCAGGGGCAGGGCAAGGACCGGAAGGAGCGACAGGACTCGGAGGGGGGACATCGCATCATGTTACGCGAGCGTCCGAACCAGGGAAGCCCCCCAGGTGGGCGAAAGCCGGCCCTTGGAGGCGTTCCGCGAGGGTTGTGCAAAAACCCACCGGGTCGGGCCGAGCCGGCTCCCAGGGGGCCGAGCCTCCGAGCGCCGGCGGGGCCCCGAGCCGGCCCCCGAGCGCGTCGGGCCCAGGGCCGCGCTAGCCCTTCGCGTCGTCGTGTGTCGACAGCGCGCGCAGGACCCGCCGCGCGACCTCGACCGGCTCGCCCGGATGCGCCTCGACGCGGACCACGGACACCGCGGCGTACAGCTCGGCACGCAGCGCGCGCAGCTGCGCGATCTCCGCGAGCGGGTCGTCGCCGAGCAGCGCCGGCCGGCGCGTCGCGTCCGCGGCGATACGCGCGCCCAGCACATCGTCGGACGCGTCGAGCCACGCGCAGCGCACCTCGCCCGCCAGGCGCGCGCGCGCAGCGGGCGTCTCGACCAGCCCGCCGCCGGCGGCGAGCACCAGCGCGCTGCGGTCGGCGAGCACGCGCTCGAGCGCCGCCAGCTCGAGGCGCCGAAACTCCTCGACCCCGACGCGCGCCAGCACGTCCCCCGCCGCCTGGTGAGGCACGACCTCGTCGTCGAGGTCGACGAACGGCGCGCCGACGAGCGCCGCGAGCTCGCGCCCCACCGCGCTCTTGCCCACGCCGCGCAGCCCGACGAGCGCGAGGCGCGGCGCGTGTCCCGCGCCGCTCATCGGTCCTCCTCCAGCGCGTGCTCGAAGGCTGCGCGCATCAGCTCCTCGTCCGGCTCCGCGCCGGTGAACAGCCGGTACTGCGCGATCGCCTGGCGCACGAACCACTCCCCGCCGGGGATCGGCGTGCAGCCGCGGCGCATCGCCTCCAAGAGGAGCGGCGTGCGGATCGGTCGGTAGACCGCGTCGAGCACCAGCGTGCCCGGACGGATCCAGTCGGCGGGGATCGGCAGCTCGGCGTCGCCGCCGCCGCCGAGCGCGGAGCCGACCGGCGTCGCGTGGACCAGCGCGTCGTAGGGGAGCGCCTCGATCTCGTCCCAGCCGCAGGCCTCGCAGCCGAGCTCGGCGGCCAGCGCCTCGGCCTTGGCGCGGTCGCGCCCGGCGACGGTCGCCCGCGCCTCGATCGACGAGAGCGCCCACAGCACGCCGCGCGCCGCTCCGCCGGTGCCGAGCACGAGCGTGTGCGCCTCGACCGCGCTGGCCGGCCTCCCGGGCTCGCGGGCGTGGATCTGAAAGCCGCGCTCGAGCGTGTCGCGCACCGCCGGCACGTCGGTGTTCGAGGCGCGCCAGCCGTCCGCCTCGCGCACCAGCGTGTTGGCCGCCTTGGCGCCGTCGGTCGAGCCGTCGCGGCGCACCGCGCGCTCGGCCGCCTCGGCCTTGAACGGCGCGGTGACCGAGAAGCCGCGGTAGTTGTCGTCGTCCGCGAGCTCGAGCAGCCCGCCGAGCGACTCCGGCTCGAGCGCGACGTACACCGCGTTCAGCTGCGCCGCCTTGAGCGCCATCCCGTGCACCCGCGGCGACCACGACGAGGCGACGTGCCGCCCCACCACGCCGAAGATGGCGGTCTCCTGGTTGGCGCCGCCGGGCGGCATGATCGTGACCAGCTCGTCGGCCCGCAGCTGCCCCGGCGCCGTGCGCTCGGGCGCCTCCTCGCCCGGCATCACCGCCGGCGCACAGTAGGTCAGCGGCGAGCCGAAGATCGGCGCCAGCACACGCGTAAAGCTGCCCGCCGCGCCCATGCAGAAGCCGACCACGCCGCGCGTCGAGCGCACGTAGCGCAGCATCCGCAGCCCGTCCTCGGTCGTGTGCGCGGTCGTGACGATCTTCGTGACGTCGCCCTCGTAGAGCACCTCGGCCACGTCCTCGTGGAAGCTCTCGAGGTCGTCGGGCACACCGTCCCAGTCGTGCCGCGACACGATGCGGTGGCACTTGTTCTCCAGCTCGCCGAGCTCGAGCGAGAGCTCCCAGTGCACGTCACAGAAGCGCGCACCGGCGAGGGCGGCGTCGACGAGTAGCTGCAGCCGCTCGTCGATCGAGCCGGTGAAGGCCCCGTCGTCCTCGGGACCCGGGCAGGAGACGATGACCGGCTTCTGCGCCTCGGCGCAAAAGGCCCGCAGCGCGTCCGGGCCCGGATGGCCGATCCGGTCGAGCCGCAGCTCGATCAGGTCGGCCAAGCCCTGCTGGCGCAGCGCCTGGCGCGCGAGGTCGTCGAAGCGGTCGGCGATGTGGGAGACGACGATGGCCATCGGTACAGCCTGGCAAATCGCCGCGCGCGCCCGCCAGGCCCATCGGCTACCTTGCGGGAGATGCGAAAGGCCGGCCGAATCCTGCTCGCGCTCCTCCTCGGGCTCGTCGGCGCCGAGCTGCTGCTCCGCGCGGCGGGCTGGGCCTACCTGACCGTCCACCGCCGCGGCCCTTCGGCCGAGGCCGGCGAGGGCGCGATCCTGTGCGTCGGCGACAGCAACACCTTCGGGCTCTACCTCGCGCCGGCCGACTCCTACCCCGCGCGCCTCGGCGAGCTGGTCGCCACGGCCGGCGCCGACGCCCCGGCCGTGCTCAACCTCGGCGTGCCGGGCATGGGCGCCGACCACGTGGCCCGCAACCTGCCCGAGCAGATCGAGCGCCACCGCCCCGGCGTCGTGATCGCGCTGTTCGGCGTGAACAACACCTGGTCGCAGACCGGCTGGCGCGACTCGGGGCTCGGGCGCTTCGTCGGCGACCTGCGGATTGTGAAGTGCTTCCTCCTGTTGTCGGCCCGGGACGACCTGTCGGCCTCGCGCGAGGCCGACTCCGCCGGCGCGGGGGAGACCGCCGAGGGCGACTTCCGCACGACCGACGACGCGATGGGCCTGATCGACTACCGCCGCTCGGCCGAGGACACCGGGGACGGGCGCGTGTTCCGCATCGAGAACCGCGCGGGCGAGAAGGTCACGTTCCACCAGCCCCGCAAGCGGCTCGAGGGCGGCGACTTCCTGGCCGCGATCGAGAACCGCTGCGACGAGCTCTTCGCCCGCTGCGACGAGGCCGGCGTGGCGCCGATGCTCCTGACGTACCCCTTTGCCCTGGGCCCGATCCCCGACATCAACCGCACCCTGCGCGGGGTCGCGGCGCGCACCGGCGTGCTGTTCGTCGACCTCGAAGAGGTGCTCGCCCCCTACGTCGCCGAGCTCGGCATCGAGGAGCTCGCCTTCCCCGACGGCCACCCGCGCGCGCTCGCGACCGAGGTGATGGCCGCCGCGGTGCACCGCGCGCTGCACGGCGCCGGGCTGGTCGCGGGCGAGGCCGCCGCGCTGCCCCTGGCCGCCGACCTCGCCGCGCGCAGCGACGCGCGCGAGCGCACGCTCGCCCTCGACGGCCAGCGGCTGGTCATCACCGGCCGCCACGGCGACGCGGCACGGGTGCTCTTCTCCGACGCGCAGGGCGCCGAGGAGGTGGCCGGCTTCGCCACCGGCCTCGCCGCGAGCGACCATCTGCGCCAGAGCCTGCGCCAGGCCGCGTACCTGCTGCCGATCGGACCCGAGGGGCGCGTCGAGCTGCCGCTCCCGCCCAAGCTGCGGCGCGCGGCGAAGGAGGGGCCGCTCTACGCGCAGGCGCTGTTCGGCCCGCAGCACCACCCGGACCTGTTCCGGTCGGCGTCGGCGGTGGTCACGATCGCCGCAGGAGCGACGCCACCCGCCGGCGATCCTCCGCGCTGATCGAGCCGCGCTCCTCGGCCAGGAGCAGCATGCGGTCGACCAGCTCGCGGTAGAGCGGCGCCGCGTCGTGGCCGGCGGCGCCATAGGGCGCGAGCGCGGCCAGCTGCGCGTTCAGGAGCTCGGCCGAGCCGCGCGCGGCGGGGCCGGTGAGGGCTCCCGCGGTGCCGCGGGCGCGCAGGTTGGCGAGGGTCCGCTCGACCAGGTCGAGCAGCGCCTCGCGGGCCGCGTCGGGGTCGGTCGCGGCCGCTGCAAAGGGCGCGAGCGCCGCGTCGATGAGCGCGACCATCCCGCCCGAAGCCAGCGAGGCCGCGGCGTGGTAGCGCGGCTGGGCGTCGGGCGAAGCGGCGAGCTCCAGCTCGTGCCCGCCGAGACCCGCCACCACGCGGCGCGCCAGCGCGCGTGCCTCGGGCATGCCGGAGACGGCGAACCAGGCGCCGGCGAGGGGCGCGGGCTCCTCGACCGGCCCGAGGCGCGGCGGCAGCGGCGCCAGGGGGTGCAGCACGCCCGTCGCCGCGCCGGCGCGCTCCAGCGGCGCGAGGGCCTCGCTCCCGAGGAAGCCGTTGGTGTGGAGCGCCACACGCCCGGAGGCGTCCGCCCGCACGCCGGCCGCGCGCTCCGCCACCGCGGCGATCGCGTCGTCCGACACGCAGACCAGCACCAGCCCGCACGCCGCCAGCGCGCCCGCGAGGTCGGGGGCGGCCCGCACCGCGCCGGCCAGGGGCTCGGCGCCGAGGCGCTCGGCGACCGCGGCGGCGCGCTCGGGGCGGCGGGCCCAAAGCTCGACCGCCGCCCCGCCCCGGGCCAGCTCGCGGGCGAGCGCCTCCCCCACCGCGCCAGGCCCGAGCACCAGGGCGCCCAGGTCGACGAACGGGGGCCGTGCCACGGAAGAGAGCCGCTAGAGGTCGTAGACCTCGTAGTCGAGGTCGTCGAACGTCGTCGCCACGTAGCCCTCCTGCTTGGAGCGCTCGAGCTCGTCGTGGTACGCCTCGATCACGCGCCGCTGCACGAAGTCGCGCGAGCGTTGGTTGATCGGGTGGGCGATGTCGGCGTAGAGCCGCGGACGGCCGCGGTCATCGACCTCGCCGCGCAGCTCCTGCAGGCGCATGCCGCAGTCGTTGCAGTGGCGGGCGCGCAGGTGGTTCTTGCCGCCGCACTTCTGGCAGCGGTCGCAGAGCTTGCGGCTGGGCATCGCCAGGAACAGTCCCTGGCCACCCTCGATGATCTTCAGGTCCCGGACGACCAGAGAATCCTCGATCGTGATCGTGGCGAAGCCACGCAGCTTGTCCGTCTGATTCTGGATGAGCTTGACGCGAACCTCGGTGATATCCATGCGGACTGGGGCAGGAGCGGGGGGGCGCTGGACTGAGGTTCAAAGAGACGGAGCGAGATATGCGATTGCAAGGCTCTCACGCTACGTTGATTCCGACTTCCTAGATTCGGCCGCAGCGACGAAGCCGCGCACCACAATTCAGTCGAGGCGCTGAACGCCCGCTCCGGCCGCCGCCGTCACCGCGCACGCCCGCAGTCCTTCCGAATTCGCTGCAACGCGGAGCCGCAGCTCGGCCTCGCGCGCCTCCTCGGGGTCGTCGAAGAGCGCGAAGAACGACGAGCCCGAACCCGAGAGCAGCGCGTGCGCGAGGCCGCTGCGATCGAGCAGCTCGCGCCACCGGGCAAGCCCCGCGACCGCGCGCAGGGCCGCCCGCTCGAGGTCGTTGCGCAGGTAGGCGCGCGCCTCATGGGCGCCCAGCGCGGCCCAGTCCGGCGGCTCGGCCTCGCGTTCGCGGGCGCGGTCCTCCGGACGCCAGGCGGCGTACACCTGCGGCGTCGGCGCCGGCAGCGCCGGGGCCGCGATCAGCACCGCCCAACGCGGCGGGCGGGCGAGCGGCTCGACCCGCTCGCCGCGCCCGAGGCAGCGGCCGAGGCCGCTCGCGCGGGCCGCCAGGAAGAAGGGGCAGTCCGAGCCGAGCCCCGCCAGCAGCCGCACCAGGTCGACCTCCCGGGCACGCTCGCCGAGGACCTCGGCCGCGCCGAGGGCCGCCGCGGCCGCGTCGGAGGAGCCGCCGCCCAGCCCCCCCGCCGCGGGCACGCGCTTGCGCAGGGCGAGGGTCAGGTCCACGTCGTCGACTCCGGCCTCGGCCAGCACCGCCGCCGCCGCGCGCCAGGCCAGGTTCGAGGCGTCGGCCGGCACGTCGAGCGCCTCGGCGACGGTCAGGTGCACGGCACCCGCCCCCGGATCCGCCCGGACCGTCAGCTCGTCGGCGAGATCGAGCGCCAGGAGCGTCGTATCCAGCTCGTGGTAGCCGTCGGGGCGCTTGCCGAGCACCGCCAGCCGCAGGTTGACCTTGGCCGGCGCCAGGAGGCGCGCCTCGGATCGGCTCACCGGCTCCCGCGCGCCCGCCCGGCCTCGGGCGCCTCGCGCGGCACGGGGCGCCGCACGCTGCGGCGGGCGCGGATGCGGAGCTCCGCGAGCCGCTCCATCACCGAGCGCCGGCAGCCGGCCAGGTGCCGGTTCGGGGCGAGCCGCGCGAGAGGCTCGAGCACGAAGGTGCGCTCCTCCAGCCGCGGGTGCGGCACGATCAACCCGGGCTCGGCGATGCGATCCTCGCCGTAGAAGAGCAGGTCGAGGTCCAGCGTGCGCGGCCCGTCCTTGATGCCGGCGCGCACGCGCCCGTGGGCCACCTCGATCCGGAGCATGCGCTCGAGCAGCTCGCGCGCGCTGAGCGTGGTCTCCACCTCCAGCGCGCCGTTCAGGTAGTCCGGCTGCCCGGGCGGCCCGCCGACGGGCTCGGTCTCGAACCAGGGCGACACCCGCAGCACGTGCAGCCCCTCGGTCCCGTCGAGCTCCTCGACGGCGCTCTCAAGCGTCGCCTCGCGGTCGCCGAGGTTGGCGGACAGGGCGACGATCGCGCGGACGGACCTCGGCGCCTCGCTCATGCGGCAGCGAACCTTCCGCGGAGGGCCTCCAGGAGCGGCGCGAACAGCCCGAAGAGCACGAAGCCGTTGAAGAGCACGAACACGATCGGAACCGGGGCGAGGAACAGCAGGAAGACCGCGAACACGAGCCAAACCAGCGTGAAGAAGTGGCTCTTGGCGCGCATCAGAAAGCGCGCGCCGTGGGCGTAGCGGACCTGGCTGACCATCAGCAGCCCGAGGCTCGGCAGCAGCAGGATCAAGAGCGGGGGCACGAGGTCGAGGACCGGCCCCCAGCTGACGACCTCCATCCAGCCCATCACGTGGCTGAGCGGCGTCATCGTGCCCTCGGAGACCTCCAGCTCGGGACGCCGCAGGATCAGGTACAGCCAGATGATCGACGCGACCGACCCGGCCGCCGCCGGCGAGGGCAACCCGTGGAAGCCGTCGTCCTTCTCGGCGCCGTCGCCGCTGTCGAGGTTGAAGCGCACCAGCCGCAGGATCGCCATCAGGGCGAAGGCCGCCGCGGCGAGAAACCCGATGCGCGGGCTGCCGGCGTAACCGCAGAGCTCGGCCTCGTGTTCGATCAACACCTTCGCCAGCATCGCCGGCACCAGGCCGAAGGTGAGCGCGTCGGCGAAGGAGTCCAGCTGGGCGCCGAAGTCCGAGAAGCCGCGCGTGACGCGCGCGACCCAGCCGTCGAGGGTGTCGAACACCATCCCCAAAAACACCAGGCTGCAGGCGACCTCCATCTTGCGGTAGAAAACGCCCGGGTCCTCGCCCGAGTAGGCGAGGGCGTCGATGGCCTTGGACAACGCGAGCACGCCGCAGAAGGCGTTCGCGAGGGTCACCAGCGTGGGGAGGATGAAGATGCGCTTCACGGGTGGGGGGCTTGGCGGGAGCATAGGCTATCCGGGCGGGCCGGAGGGGACCATCGGCAGGCCTGGCGGGAGGCCCTGAACGGCCCCCCGCGACCGGACCCGCTTTCGGGCCGAATCGGGGCGAATTCCCGCCCGGCGCATTCCACCGCGCCCCCGGCCGGTGCTAACTTCCGGCCATGAGCGAGATCATGGACATCCGAGGCCGGGAGATCCTGGACTCCCGCGGCAATCCGACGGTCGAGGTGGACGTGATCTTGGAGAGCGGGGCGATCGGCACGGCGGCGGTTCCGTCCGGCGCGTCGACCGGGATCTACGAGGCCCACGAGCTCCGTGACGGCGAAGGCCGCTACAACGGGAAGGGCGTGCTCAAGGCCGTCGAGAGCGTCAACACCGAGCTCGCCCGCAACCTGGTCGGGCTCGAGGCCCTCGACCAGATCGCGCTCGACCTCACGATGTGCGAGCTCGACGGCACGTCGAACAAGAGCCGGCTGGGCGCCAACGCCATCCTGGGCGTCTCGCTCGCCAACGCCAAGGCGATGGCCGAGGAGTCCGGGCTCCCGCTCTACCAATACCTCGGCGGGGTCGGCGCGCGCGTGCTGCCCGTGCCGATGATGAACATCCTGAACGGCGGCGAGCACGCCGACAACAACGTCGACCTGCAGGAGTTCATGGTGATGCCCTTCGGCGCGACCCGCTTCGGCGAGGCGCTGCGCATGGGCACCGAGGTCTTCCACGCGCTGCGCTCGGTCCTGCGCGAGCGCAAGCTGAACACCGCCGTCGGCGACGAGGGCGGCTTCGCACCCGACCTGAAGTCGAACGAGGAGGCGGTCGAGCTGCTCCTCACCGCGGTCGAGAACACCGGCCTCCAACCCGGCCGCGACGTGCGCATCGCGATCGACGCGGCGTCGGCCGAGTTCCTCAAGGACGGCAGCTACGTCATCGAGGGCCGCGGCCACTCGAAGGAGGAGCTGGTCGGCCTCTACCAGTCCTGGTGCGACAAGTACCCGATCTTCAGCATCGAGGACGGCCTCGACCAGGACGAGTGGGAGGGCTGGACCGCGCTGACCGCGGCCGTCGGCGACCGCGTGCAGCTGGTCGGCGACGACCTCTTCGTCACCAACTCCGAGCGCCTGCAGATGGGCATCGACAAGGCCGCCGGCAACGCGATCCTGGTGAAGGTCAACCAGATCGGCACGCTGACCGAGACGCTCGACGCGATCGCGCTGGCGCACCGCGCCGGCTACCGCGCCGTCATCAGCCACCGCTCGGGCGAGACCGAGGACACGACCATCGCCGACCTGGCGGTCGCGACCAACGCGGGCCAGATCAAGACCGGCGCGCCGAGCCGTTCGGACCGCGTAGCGAAGTACAACCGCCTGCTCCGCATCGAGGAGCTGCTCGGCGATACCGCGATCTACGGCGCGCGCTATCTGCCCTAGACCGCGTCCCCCATGACCTCCGACGGACGACAGCTGGAGCTCGAGCTCGACGGCGAGGAGCCGCGCGGCCGGGAGCGTCGCTTCCTGCCGGAGGGCGGTGCGGTGGTGCGCGCGGTGTGCGCGTGGCTGCCGATCGCGGCCGCCTTTGCGCTGTTCGCGCAGCTGGCGCTGCTGGGGCTCTCGCCAGCGCTCGTCGAGCGTCACCGCCTCGAGCGCGCCGAGGGCCGGGTCGCGACGCGCGAGGCCAAGCTGCTGCACGAGAACGGGCGGCTGCTGCGGCAGCTGCGCGCGCTGTCCGACCCGATGTTCCGGGCGCGCGTCGAGCGCGCGCGGCGCTCGGAGGCCTTCGCCAGCGCGCCGCGGCCGCTGGCCCTGCCGCTGACCGCGCCCCTTCGCGACCCGGGCGCGGGCGCGCGCTAGGGGAGCGGCCTTGGCCCTCCTCTCGCCGCTCGGGGCGGGCCTTGCGTGGGCCGCGCTAACGCTGGGCGCTGCCCAGGACGGCCCCGACGACCGCTTCCCGCCGGGGGCCGAAGGTCCGCTGGCGAACGACGTCTTCCTGCCCGTCGAGCGGGCGGTCGACGAGCTCTTCACGCGCGGCGACGAGGCGCTCGCCCGCGCGCGCACCGCCGCCGCCGACCCGGCGACGGCCCGCGACGCCGAGCGGCTCTACAACGAGGCCTTCGACGGCTGGCGCACCGCGCTCGCCGCGGCCCCCGAGGGCAGCTCGGTGGTCCACCCCTCCCAGCGCGAGGCGACCCCGGGCCGGCTGACCGAGGGATCGGCCGCGGCGCTCCTGGCGCGGATCGTCGCCCTGACGCCGGAGGAGCGCGCGGTCTGGCGCGCGCGCGTGGCCGAGCCCGTCGAGGCGGCGCGCGCCGCCGCGGGCCGCGATGCGGAGCCCCACCGCGGCATCGAGCGCGGCTACCCCGGGACCGAGCTCGCGGTGCGCTCCGGCCTGCTGCTCGCCGACCGCGCGATCGCCTCCGGGCGCTCCGAACGGGCCCGCAGCTGGTGCGCCCGCGCGCTGCGCCACCTGGCGCTCCTCGACGGCGCCGAGCCGGCTGCGTCGCTCGCGTCGGCGCTCGCGCGCCGGCAGTCCTGGCTGGACACCGAGGAGCGCGACTACGCCCCCGCCCCCTGGTCCGGCGGCGACCGCCTGCTGGCCCTCGGCAGCCACACCTGGCGCCCGGAGCAGCGCTGGGACCGCGGCCTGCCCAAGCCCGGCCCCGGGCGCGGCGTGCGGCCGGGCGCGGCGCTGCTCGCCGACGGGCGCCTGGCGGTGCAGACCGCGTCGCGGGTGATCCTGCTGCGCCTCGACGCGGCCAAGGGGCCGATCCAGGAGGCCGGCTTCGAGCCCGCCGAGCTGATCGGCGACGCCCTGGAGCGACCGCCCGACGTGCGCCGCGCCGACGGCGCGCCGGGCTGGCCGCTGCTCCCCGCCACCGACGGGGACGCGCTCTACGTCGTGCAGGGCCGCGCCGAGCTGCTCGACCTCTTCCGGCGCGACGCCGAGCCCATCGCGAACGCGCTGGCCTGCATCGAGCCCCCGCCCCCCACCCAGGACCTCCTGACGACCGACGAGCTGCCCACCCTGCGCTGGGCGGTGCTCGGCGACCTGCGCGTGGGCCCGGATGGAGCCGTCAGCACCGAGCCCGGCCTGGCCGAGCTGCGGGGGGCGGAGATCCAGCCCGGGCCGCTGGTTGTGGGCGATACGGTGGTGGCCCAGGCGCGCACGCTCGAGAGCGAGGTCCGCGCCTGGCTCCTGGGCTTCTCGGCCGCGGATGGCTCGCTCCTTTGGACGCGCTATCTGGCCAAGGGCTCAGACCTGACCGAGGAGCGCGGGCGCTTCTCGGCCGGGGCCAGCCGGCGCTCCGCGGCGCAGCCGCTGGCTTTGGTGGACGGACTGGTCTTCGCCAGCACCCACCTGGGCTCGGGGCACCTGGTCGACCCGCTCGACGGGCGCATGCTGTGGAGCTTCCGCCCCCGCCGGCGCCCCGCCGGGGCCGGTGGCTGGTCCGGCGACCGGCCGCGGCGGACCCCCGCGGACGGCGGCCCGGGGGAGCTCCTGTGGGCCCCCGCCGACTCGGACCGGCTGTACTGGCTGGCGGCCGCGGAGCTGACGCCCCGCGACGACGCCCTCGGGGCGCTCCTGGCGCGCCCTCCGCTGGCGATCGGCGAGGCCGCCGCCCTGCTCGGGGCGGGCGAGCCGGGCGGGGTCGTGCTCCAGGGCCGCGCTGGGCGGCAGCGGACCGTGTTCTGGAGCTCGGTCGACGGCGCCGAGCGGCGCGAGGCGGTCTACCTGGGCCGCGCGGAGCGCTTCTCGGGGGTCGGCGCGACCAGCGCCGGGCGCGCCCTCGCCGCGAGCGACCGCGGGCTCTACCTCTTCGACCTCGAGCGCGAGCTCTACCTGCTGGACTACGCCGGGCTGCCGCCGCTCGAAGGGGCCTCCGGCGGCGAGCTGTTCCTCAGCGGGGACACCGTCGTCGTTGTGGGTCAAAACGGCGTGTGGGCTTTCCGAACCGTCAGGTAAGGACTATGCGGAAAGGCCCGGCCCGGACACCCTGGGGCGGTTTCCGGCTGTAGCTTCGGCGCCCACGGCGTATTTAAGAGAGGCATTGGACGCTCGCGCCCCGGCTCCGGCCGCCGTAAAGCCCTCCGGTTCGAGGCCCAAGGCGCCGAAGACGGTTGGAGAAATCCGTTCGTCCCTCTCCCCCACGTATCCACCAGGCCCCGATCCACCAAGGCCCCTATCAACCAGGCCCAACGGGCCGAGGCAACCAGGCCCACGGGCCGAGGAAAAGCGCAGTTCATGACGACGCACGACAACGCTCCCGAGGCCCTCTCCCGACTGCGCGAGGCCCACGGGCGGATGAAGGACGAGCTCCATCGCGTGATCGTCGGCCAGGAAGAGGTGGTCGACCAGCTCCTCCTCGCCGTGCTGACGCGGGGGCACGTGCTGCTCGTCGGGGTCCCCGGTCTTGCTAAGACGCTCATGATCTCGAGCCTGGCAAAGACCATGGATCTCTCGTTCAACCGGATCCAGTTCACCCCGGACCTCATGCCGGGCGACATCACCGGCAACGAGCTGCTCCACATCGACCCGGAGACCAACGAGCGCAAGTTCCGCTTCGCCCCGGGCCCGATCTTCGCCAACGTCGTGCTGGCGGACGAGATCAACCGGACGCCCCCGAAGACCCAGGCCGCGCTCCTGGAGTCGATGGTCGAGCGCCAGGTCACCTCGGCCGGCACGCGGCACGAGCTGCCGGATCCGTTCTTCGTCCTGGCGACCCAGAACCCGATCGAGCAGGAGGGCACCTATCCGCTGCCCGAGGCCCAGCTCGACCGCTTCATGTTCATGGTGCAGGTCCCCTACCCCACCGCCGACGAGGAGCGCGAGATCCTGCGCCGCACGACCGGCGACCAGAAGACCGACCTCAGCCCGGTCCTGGGCGGCGAGGAGCTCCTGAGCCTGCAGAAGGCCGTCCGCGCCCTGCCGATCGCGGACCACGTCTTCGACTACGTGCTGGCGCTGACGCGCGGCACGCGCGTGCACTCGGACGAGCCGGTCGAGTTCCTCAAGCAGTGGGTGACCTGGGGCGCGGGCCCGCGCGCGAGCCAGTTCCTGGTGCTGGGCGCCAAGGCGCACGCCGCGCTCGCCGGACGCAACCACGTCGCCGTCGAGGACGTCCGCGCCATCGCCAAGCCGGTGATGCGCCACCGCATCGTCACCAACTTCTCGGCGGCCGCCGAGGGCATCACCTCCGACCACATCATCGATCGCCTCCTGGACGAGGTCGACCCCGGCGCTGGCGTCGGCGCCGGCGTGCCCAGCGTGAAGGAAGCCTAGCGGGGTGCCCGCGAACCAATCGGCGACGTCGCTGGACCCGCGGGTCCTCGACAAGCTCTCCAGCCTCGCCCTCGTGGCGCGGACGGTGGTCGAGGGCTTCATGGCGGGCCAGCACCGCTCGCCCCACCGCGGCAGCTCGATCGAGTTCGCCCAGCACCGTCAATACGTGCCGGGCGACGAGCTGCGGCACGTGGACTGGAAGATCTTCGCGCGCTCGAACCGGCTGGTGGTCAAGGAGTTCATCGAGGAGACGAACTTCAGCTGCCACCTCCTGGTCGACGGCTCGGAGTCGATGGGCTTCAAGTCGGTCGAGTGGTCGAAGCTCGACTACGCGCGTTGGTGCGCGTCCGCGCTCGCGTCGCTGGTGATCCGTCAGCGCGACTCGGCGGGCCTGGTGCTGTTCGACGAGGACGTGCGCGACAAGGTCTCGCCGAAGAGCGGGATGCACCAGCTCGCCGACATCACGACCGCGCTCGAAGAGGCCACGCCCACCGGCGCCACCAAGGTCGGCGAGGTGCTGCAGTGGATCGGCACCAAGCTCCGCCGCCGCGGCATCGTGGCGATCTTCTCCGACTTCTTCGACGAGGTGGACAGCGTCGTCGAGGCGATGCGCCGCCTCACCCACGCCGGACACGAGCCGATCCTGTTCCAGGTCCTCGACCCCCAGGAGCTCGAGTTCGACTACGAGCGCCTCCTGCGCCTCGACGGCCTCGAGGGCGCCGGGCGCGTGAAGGTCGACCCGAAGTCGATCCGTAGCGCCTACAAGGAGGAGATCCTGCGCCACAACGAGGAGCTCAAGAAGAACGCGCGCCTGCTCGGCGTCGACTTCGTGCCGCTGACCACCTCGACGCCGCTGGACGTCGCCCTCTCGACCTACCTCGCACACCGCACGGCGCGGGCAAGGGCGCGTAGCTGATGTTCGAAGGCTTCGTACACCCCGGACTGGCGGCCGGAGCCGCGCTCGCGGCGGTCCCGCTCCTGATCCACCTGCTCAACCGGCAGCGGCACCGCCCGATCGAGTGGGCGGCCATGCGCTTCGTGCTGGCGGCGTACAAGAAGACGCGGCGGCGCTCGCAGCTCGAGAACCTCCTGCTGCTCCTGCTGCGGATGGCGGCGGTGGCGCTCCTGGCGCTGGCCGTCGCGCGGCCGTTCACCGGCAAGGACAGCGTGCTGGCGCCGCTGACCGAGAGCCGGCGCGAGGTCGTGCTCCTGATCGACGGCTCGGCGTCGACCGGCTACCGCGAGAACGTCGAGACGGTGTTCGAGCGCGAGCTCGAGCGGGCGCGCACGCTGCTCTCCGACCTCGACGGCACGCGCGGCGACCGCGTGCGCCTGATCCTCGCCGGAGCGGCGCCGCGGCTGCTGTCGGCGCGCTCGCCCGAGGACGCCCTGGCGGTGCTGTCGACCGTCACCGCGCCGACGCACGAGCCGCTGGACCTGGGCGCGACGCTCGCCGACGTGGCCAAGTGGGCCGAGGAACAGTCCGCGGGCGGCGATGCCGGCGGCATCGAGATCCGGCTCCTGACCGACCTGCAGCGCGGCGCGTTCGTCCCCGCGCCGGTGGCGGAGGCAGCCGAAGCCGAAGCCGACGACGAAGAGCAGGCCACGCCGACGCTGTTCGCGGCCCTCGACAAGCTGCACGAGCTCGGCCTGACGGTGGTCGTCGAGGACCTCGGCCCCAGCGCCGTCGACCCGCCGAACCTGGCGATCGAGGGGATCGACACCTTCGGGCCGATCCTCGGCCCCGGCACGACCGTCGAGGTCGGCGTGCGCGTGGCCAGCTTCGGCGTCGGCGGCGCGAGCTCGGCGCGGGTGGCGCTGGAGATCGACGGCGAACGCCAGCCGAGCCAGAGCGTCGAGCTGCCGGGCCGCGGCAGCGCCGAGCTGATCTTCCCGGTCGTCTTCAGCGCCGCGGGTCACCACACCGTGACCGCGCGCCTCGAGGGCGACCGCATGACCATCGACGACGCGCGCGACCAGGTGCTCTCGGTGCCGCCGCCGCTGCGCGTGCTGCTGGTGAACGGCGAGCCCGCCGACGACATCGCCGAGGACGAGGTCGGCTACCTGCGCGCGGTGCTCGATCCGCCCGACGAGGCCTCGATCCCCGGCTCGCTCGCGGTCGCGGGCAGCTCGCCCTTCCTCCCCACCGTGGTCACCGACCTCGGCCTGGCCAGCGGCGAGGTGGACCTGGCGGAGTTCGACATGATCGTGCTCGCCAACGTCGCGGCGCCGGCGCAGGCGCTGGTCGATCAGCTCGAGGCGCGGGTCGCGACCGGCGCTTCGCTCCTGGTCACCTGCGGCGAGCGCGTCGAGACCTGGCGCGAGGACTGGAACCTGCGCTTCTACCCGCCCGACGGGTCGGGGCTCCTGCCCGCGCGCCTCGGCCGGCGGCGCGAGGTGCTCGACCGCCGCTCGTCCTACTTCCGCGCCACCGAGTTCGACGCCGACCACCCGGCGCTGGCCTTCTTCGCCGACGAGAGGTGGCGGCCCTTCCTCACCGAGGTGCCGGTGTGGAGCTTCCTGGCGACCGAGCCGCGCGAGGACGCGCGCCCGCTGATCCGGCTCGACGAAGACGCTCAGGGGCTGCTCTACGAGCGCCCCTACGACCGCGGCCGCGTGTTCCTGTGGACGTCGACGATCGACCCCGCGTGGACCAAGCTGCCCGAGTCGCCGCGCACGCTGGTGCCGCTGGTGCACGAGCTCCTGCGCTATGCCGGGCGCGGGCTGCGTCCCTCGCGCAACGTGCGCGTCGGCAGCCCGCTGATCGCCGAGGTCGAGGCCTTCCCGCGCGGCCTCTCGGTGCTGCGCCCCGACGGCTCGCGCCGCCCGCTGGACGGCGAGCCGACCGAGATCGGCGACGGCCTGTGGCGGCTGCCCGCCATCGCCTCGCCGGACCAGGTCGGCCTGTGGTCGATCGAGCGCGACGGCGCGCCGCCGGTGTCGTTCTCGGTGCAGCTCGACGCGAGCGAGAGCGACCTGATGCGTATGGCCCCGGACGAGGTCGAGGCGCTGCACCCCGGCCTGCGCGCGCTCGGCCCGGGCGATGCGGACGGGAGCTCAGCCGCCGGGGATGACACGCCAAGCCGCGGCGAGCTGTGGCGCTGGCTCGCCTTCGGGTGCCTCGCCGCGCTGATCGGCGAGTCGCTGTGGGCCGCATGGATCGGTAGTCGGAGGAGGATCGCGTGACGCTGCCGCTCGCCGTTCAGGAGGTCGTCGAATCCCAGTCGGGCACCAGCGAGACGCTGCGCCTGCTGGACGCGCCCGCGCCCTGGATCATCGTCCTCGTGGTGCTGCCGCTCTTCGCCCTGGTCACCTGGCTGGGCTACGGGCGCGAGAGCATCTCGACTTCGGCGCGCGCCGTGCTGTCGACGCTGCGCTTCGCCGCGCTGACGCTGCTCTTCCTGGTGCTCACGCGCCCGGTGCTGGTGCAGCAGCGCGAGGAGGTCTACCCGGCCGAGGTCGTGGTGCTCGTCGACGACTCGGCGAGCATGCGGCGCAAGGACTCCTACTCGGGCGACGCCGACGCGCGCGCGGCGCTGTCGTCTCTCGCGGCCGGCGGGCTGGGCGACACGACGCGCCTTGCGCTGGTGCAGGGCGCGCTCTCGGGCGGCTTCCTGGGCGAGCTGGAGGCCGGCGGCTACAAGACCTCGCTGTACGGCTTCGACGAAGGCGCGACGGCCTGGACCTCGCCCGACCAGGGCGCCGGCCGCGGGCCGGGCACGCACCTCGGCGACGCGCTGACCCAGGTGCTGGCGACCCAGCGCGGGCGCTACGTCACCGACGTGGTCGTGCTCTCCGACGGCCGCCAGAACGGCGGGCTGCCGCTGCTGGAGGCCGGGCGCGCTGCGGGCGCCGCCGGCATCCCGGTGCACACCGTGGTCGTCGGCGACACGCGGCCCGAGCGCAACGCGCTGGTCGAGCTGGTCGAGGCGCCGCGGACGACGCTCGAAGGCGATGAGATCGCGGTCGCGGTGCGCGTGCTCGGCCGCGGCACCGAGGACGTCGCGGCGGCCCAGGTGCTGCTCGAGGAGCTCGACCCGCGCGACCCGACCGCGTCGCCGCGGCTCCTGGCCGAGGAGGAGGTCGCGCTGACGCCCAGCGGCGAGCGCGTCGTGCTCGTCGCACCGCCGGAGGGCCTCCCCGGCGAGCGCCGCTTCCGCGTGTCGGTCCCGACGCTGCCGGGCGAGACGATGGTCGACGACAACCAGGTCGAGCTGTCGGTCCACGTCTCCACCGCGCTCCTGCGCGTGCTCTACGTCGACGGCTACCCGCGCTGGGAGTACCGCTACCTCAAGAACCTGCTGCTGCGCTCGGACAAGAAGATCCAGGCCCAGTGCTATCTGCTGTCGGCCACGCCCGACTTCCCGCAGGAGGCCTCGGGCGACCTAGAGCCGCTGCGCCGCGTGCCGACGACGCGCGACGAGCTGCTCGACAACTACGACGTGGTCATCCTGGGCGACGTCAACCCGTACAAGATCTCGCTCGACCCCACCGAGGGCGAGCAGTTCCTGACCGCCCTGCGCGAGTTCGTCGAGGCCGGCGGCGGCCTCTTGTTCCAGGCGGGCGAGTACGACAACCCGCGCGCCTACTCGCAGACGCCTCTGGAGGACGTGCTGCCGGTCGTGCTGGATTCGACCAACATGCTCGCCTTCGAGGGCGACACGCGCTTCGAGTTCCACCCGGCCCTAGAGGACCCGACCAACCCGCACGAGGTGGTCCGGCTGCACCCCGACACCGAGACCAACCGCACTCTGTGGGAGGGCCCCAGCGGCCTGCGCGGCTTCTTCTGGTACCGGCCGGTGGAGCGCGCCAAGCCCGGCGCCGAGGTGCTCGCGCGGCACCCCTCGCTGGGCAACAACCACGGCCGGCACCCGCTGGTCGTCGTCGGCTACTTCCCGTCGGGCCGCACGATGTACCTCGGCGTCGACTCGACCTGGATGTGGCGCTACCACTTCGGCGACCGCTACCACGAGCGCTTCTGGCGCAACGCGATCCGCTGGCTGGCGCTGGGCCGACTGAAGAGCGGCGACCGGCGCTATCGACTCGAAACGCCGCGTACCAGCTACCACCTCGACGAGCGCGTCACGCTCGAAGCGCGCGTGCTCGACGAGGACTTCCGCCCGGCCGAGAAGCCGTCGCAGGATGTGCTCTGGAGCGGCCCCGAGGGCCGCACCGTGCCGCTCAGGCTGCTCGCCGTGCCCGACCGCGCCGGCCTCTACCGCGCCGCGCTGCAGGTCGACCGGCCGGGGCTCTACCGGGCTTGGATCGAGGCCGGCGGCGAGCGCGTGGCGACGGTGGAGTTCGACGTGACGCTGCCCTCGCGCGAGACGGCCAACCCCGCGCCCGACCCCGAGGCGCTGCAGGGCCTCGCCGCGACCACCGGAGGACGCGCCGTCTCGCTCGCCGAGCTCGACGCGCTCTCCGAGGAGTTCCCCGGCGACGAGGAGCGGCGCGAGCCGATCTCCTCGCGCCTCGACGACGCCTGGGACCACTGGGGCACGCTGCTCCTGGCCCTGGGCCTGCTCTCCCTGGAGTGGATCCTCCGCAAGCGCGTCGAGCTCGTCTAACGCACGGCACGCGCGCGGCGGAACAACCCGCAAAACGCACCTCTCGAACCATGGACCCGCGCCGACTCAGCCAGCTGCTGCTCCTCCTCCTGACCGCGACGCCCGCCGCGGCGCTCCAGGAGGACCTGCGGCCGCGGCTGTTCCGGGTCCCGCTCGACGCTGACGCCGAGGTGCGCGCCGACAACGTGCTGCGCTTCGCGGGCCTGGAGAACTGGGCGCGCGCCGTCGAGGAGCTGCAGGTGCTGTTCGACGACCACCGCGGCGCCGTGCTGCCCGAGCGCTTCGCGCGGGGCAAGACGTCGCAGTACGACCTACACCCGGGCGCCGCCACGTGGGCGCTGCACACGCTGTCGGAGCTGCCGTCGGTGGCGCGCGACCGCTACCGCGAGCGCTTCGGGCCCGAGGCCGACACCGCCTTCGCCGAGGCGCGCGCGCGCGCCGACCGCAAGAGTCTGACCGAGGTCGCGCGGCGCTTCGCGCTGACCGACGCGGGTGTGCGCGCGTGGTTCGCGTTGGGCGACCTGGAGCTCGAGCTGGGCAACCGCTCGGCGGCGCTCGCGGCCTGGGAGCAGGCGCGCGAGCTGCTCGACACGCTCGGCGCCGGCGCGCCCGCGGGCGCGGAGGCGCGCTGGCGGGCGGCGGAGGCGCTCGCCGACGCGGACGACGACGAGACCGACCGCTGGCTGCGCGGCGGCCTGGCCCTGAGCGGCACCGGCGAGGGCTCGGGGCCCGTCCCGCAGGGCAACGCCGACCACTGGGTCGAGACCGAGCTCGACTTCAGCCCCTTCCACGGCACCGGCCGCAGCGAGCGCTACAACCTGTTCCCGGTGCTCGCGGGCGACTCGCTGCTGGTGAGCAGCACGCTGCAGCTCTTCTGCCTCGACGCCTTCTCGTCCGAGCTGCGCTGGGCCAGCGAGCCGCCCGACGGCTGGTCGAACCTGGCCGACTGGAAGCGCAACGAGCTCTTCGCGGCGATCGACAAGGAGCTGTGCCTGGTCGCCCCCGCGGCCGGCAGCGGCATCTGCGTCGCGCCGCTGCAGGTCCCCTACGCCAACCAGGAGGACCACGACTACCAGGGCATCGAGATCCTGAAGGCGATCCCCGAGCGGCGTCTGTTCGCCTTCGACCTGGCCACGGGCGAGGAGCTTTGGAACCACGCCCCGCCGCTGGGCTGGGACGGCGAGACAGGCCGCTACGAGGAGCGCATGCTGGTCGCCGCTCCGCCGACGATCCGCGGGTCGCGCGTGATCGTGCCCTGCTACCGCATGGCGGGCCGGATCGACTTCCAGGTCGCGTGCTACGACCTGCGCACCGGCGAGCGGCTGTGGTCGACCGGGCTGGTCAGCGGCCAGCGCGAGCTCAACATGTTCGGCCGCCAGACCCAGGAGTTCTGCGGCGCGCCGGTCACCGTCGAGGGCGACGGCGTCTACGTGCTGACCCAGCTCGGCACGATCGCGCGGCTCGACCTGTTCAGCGGCCGCATCCTGTGGGAGTCGCGCTACGAGCAGATCAAGATCCCGAAGAACCGCGGCTGGACCACGAGCGACCGCGACGTCGTGTGGCGCAACGCGCCGCCGGTGGTGACCGACGACGTGGTCGTCGCGACGCCGCACGACTCGTACCTCCTGGTCGGCGTCGACCGCGAGGACGGCACCGTGCTGTGGTCGTACGACTACGACCGCCTGCCGGTCACGCCCGACCTCGCCGACGACGACCCGACCTACGGGGTGCTGCTGGGCGCCGACGGCGACACCGTCTACCTCGGCGGCAAGGCGGTGAGCGCGCTGCAGAAGCAGGGCGGCCTGCACTTCCAGGCCAGCGCGCGCCGCGGCCTGCGCCACGACGCGTTCAAGGCGCGCTGGTCGGTGGCGATCACCGGCTACTTCTCGCGCCTGCCGCGGCCGGTCGTGGGCGCCGAGGAGGTCGTGATCCCGACCTACGACGAGCGGCTGGTGGTCTCCAAGCGCACCGGCGACCGCATCGCCTCGAAGACCGCCGGCTGGGGCGACCGCGAGCGCGGCAACGCGCTGATCGGCAAGGGGCTGCTGGTGACGATCGGCAACCGCAAGCTCTCCGCGTTCTTCGACTGGGAGCTGCTGCTCGATCGCGCGAAGCGCGACCTCGCCGAGCGGCCCGACGACGTGGGTACGCGCGTCTCGTACTCCGGCCTGCTGCTGCGCCGCGCGCAGTCGTACCAAGCCGAGGGCCGCCCCGAGCGCGCACAGCCGCTGCTGCGCCAGGCGCGCGAGGTGCTCGAGGGCGTGCTGTACGGCCCCGGCGGCGCCGCCTCGGGGCAGCGCAACGGGCAGGTCGCCGAGAGCCTCTACCGCGTGCTGCGGGAGCAGGCCTACGCGCTCAAGCTCGAGGCCGACGGGCCCGGCGCGCTCAAGGTGCTCGACGAAGCGCTCACGCTCGCCTCCTCGGCCGAGGACATCCGCGACACGCTGCTCCTGCAGGAGGAGCTCCTGCGTCGCCGCGAGCCCAAGCGCTGGCGCGCGGTGCTGGGCGAGCTGGAGACGCGCTGCGGGGGGCTCTCCATGCCCGCCGAGCGACTGGCGGAAGACGTCGACTGGCTCGTGGGCGAGTCGCTGCTCGTGCTCGTGCCGGGCGACCTGCAGCGGGCCGACGTGCCCGTCGGGCTGTGGGTGCTCCTCTCGCGCGCCGACGCCTCGGCGCGCGAGCGTCGCCACGGCGATGCGCTCGAAGACCTCCACACCGCGCTCGCGCGCTACGGCGCGCGCCCGCTGGCGTACGACCTCTCCATCAGCGACGTCGCCACCGCGCGCATCGCGCGGCGCCTCGAGCTGGACGGCCGCAGCCCCTACGCGCCCTTCGAGGAGCGCGCCCGGGCGCTGTTCGAGCGCGCGGTCGAGGCCAAGGACCCGGCGCTCCTGGCCGAGGTCGAGCGGCTCTACCCCCACGCCAAGGCGGCCGAGCGCTCGGCCGACCTCGGGCTGGCCTGGGCGCTCGAGTCCGGCGACCCGGCGGCCTCGGCGGCGCTCGCCTACCGCTCCTTCTCGAACGAGCCGACGCCGACCCCGGACGACGCGCACGTGCTGGTCCGGCTCGGCCAGGTGCTGTCCGAGGCCGGCAACGACGAGCTGGGCCGCGCGCTGCTGAGCCACCTGGGCACGGAGCTCGGCGACCGCGCCTCGGACCTGCCCGCGCACGGCGGCAAGACCTTCGCCGAGGTGGCTCGCACGCTCGGCGCCAACGCGACCTCCGCCCCGCTGCCGCAGCCGACCTTCGGGGAGGGCCTCCAGCGCATGGGCACCTTCGAGGGCCGTCACGAGGTGGTTGGAGAGGTACTCGAGCGCACCAACACCGCCGAGCGGGCCCCCGCGTCGGTGCTCGTCCTCAGCGAGCGCTTCCGCGGCGCAAACGCCGGGCCGCGGCTGATGGCGCTCTCGTCGGACGATCCGCTGCACGAGCGCTGGAGCCACGAGCTCTCCTTCCGCTTCAGCGAGGAGAACGTCGCGCTGCAGCCGGGACGCGTGCTGGTCGGCGGCGAGGAGTCGGTGGTCGCGCTCGGCTCCGACCAGGGCGAGGTCGCCTGGACCTTCGAGGCCTCCGGCGAGGAGGTCAAGTCGGTCAGCGCCTCGTCGGGCATGGCGATCGTGCTGACCGAGCTCGAGGACCCGGCCACCGGCCGCGTGTCGGAGCGCATCCGCGCGCTCGACGCGCACAGCGGATTGCTGCTGTGGACCATCTCCGCGGGCGAGACGGCCGGCTGGACCCGGCCGGTGTGCGGCGAGGGCAAGGCGGTCTTCCTCCGGCCGCTGTGGTCGTCGTCGTCGGTCGCGCTCGTGGTCGACCTCTTCCGCGGCCGCATCCTCAACGAGATCGACCTCGGCGACGCGGTGCTGGTCGACTCCTGGCGCGGCGCCTGGGTTGAGGACGGGCAGGTGGTCGTCCCGTTCTTCAGCACCTCGCGCAACGGCGAGAGCCGCGTGCAGTCCTTCGATCTCGTCAGCGGCAAGCCGCGCTGGACGCTGCCCTTCGGCGAGGGCCAGGAGCTGTCCGGAATCGCCACGCTGGAGCGCGACAACTACCTGGTCGTACTGCCGGTCGCGACGGCGCGCGGCGGCGACGCCGGCGAGGTGCTCAAGCTCGACACGCGCACCGGGCGCGGGCGCCGCGTGGCGTCGCTCAAGGGCGGCGAGGACACGATGGGCCTGCCGCGCAAGGAGCGCACGCGGCTCGCCGAGCCGTTCCTCTTCACCTACCAGGTGCGGCCGGGCGCGCGCACGATCCCGATCAAGATGATCCCGCTCGACTCGACGCCGGGCTGGATCTACCACCTGCAGGTGACCTACGACGAGCTCTACAACGACGGCCTTCCGCGGCCGGCGGTGTCGGGCGATCTCGTCGCCGTCGCCTACTCGACCAAGAACCGCTCGAACCTGTCGCGCGACGAGACCCACCTGGAGCTCGTCGACAAGACCGGCGGTTTCCGCCGCGCGAGCATGCTGCTCTCGCCGCAGATGTCCAAATCCCACGTCAAGCTGTACGGTCTGGGCTCCTCGCTCCTGGCCGTCGGCGCGGGCCGCCTCGGAAGTCGCGACATCAGTCGCCTCGAAGTGCTGGAGACCGTGAGATGAAGCAACTGACCTCGATCGTCCTGACCGCGGCGTGCGCCGCGGCCTCCTTCGGCTCCCCCGCGGCCCAGACGGACCGCTTCGACGCCGAGCCCCTGGTCGTCACACCCGAGCAGAAGGCCGCGGTCGACAGCGGCCTGGCCTGGCTGGCCGAGCACCAGAACGTCGACGGGAGCTGGAACGCGAAGATCGGCTACAAGCTGAACAACGAGTACCGCTACACCGGCGAGGGCCCGCACACCGGGGTGACCTCGCTGGCGTGCATGGCGTTCCTCGCCGGCGGCAACCTGCCCGGGCGCGGCGAGTACGGGCAGGTCGTCGAGCGCGGGCTCGACTTCGTGCTGTCGACGGTCGACGACGACGGCTTCGTCACGCACCGCGACACGCGCATGTACAGCCACGCCTTCGCCACGCTGTTCCTGGCCGAGGTCTACGGCATGACCCACCGCCAGGACGTGCGCAAGAAGCTCCAGAAGTCGGTCGACTTCATCGTCTCGACGCAGAACGAAGAGGGCGGCTGGCGCTACGTGCCGTTCGCGCCCGAGTCCGACATGTCGATCGTCGTCTGCCAGGTGCTCGCGCTGCGCGCCGCGCGCAACATCGGCATCCGCGTCCCGAAGTCGACCGTCGACCGCGCGGCGCAGTACGTGGTCGACTCGGCCATCACGCGCCCGGCCGGCAGCCGCTTCCGGATGAACGTGTTCGGCGACGAGATCGGCGCCTTCCGCTACCAGCGCGGCGGCGGCTCGCGCTCCTCGTTCCCGCTCACCGCGGCGGGCGTCACGGCGCTGCACGGGGTCGGCATCTACTCCGACGAGGCGATCCGCCAGGGCCTCGACTACATGCGACGCAACCTCGACGACTTCAACTACACCTGGGGCCGGCGCGAGGGCGGGCACTACTTCTTCTGGTACGGCCACTACTACGCCGTCCAGGCCATGTACACGGCCGGCAACTCCGGACACACGAACTACTGGGAGCCGTACTTCGAGAACGTGCGCTCCGAGCTCCTGGGGCTGCAGGATCCCGACGGCCACTGGCCGAACCGCACCGGGCCCGGCCCGGCCTTCGGCACGGCGATGGGGGTCCTGATTCTCGAGATCCCCTACCGTTTCCTCCCCATCTTCCAACGCTAGCGACAGACGCGTGAACCCCGACACACCGCTGACGAAGACCCCGGCGCTCGAGCGCCTGCTGGGTCGCCTGCGCCGGCGCATGCGCCTGCAGGTCTGGCTGCACGGGCTGGGCACGACGGCCACGGCCGGCGTGGTCTGGCTGCTCTTCGCCTTCGTGGCGGACTACTGGCTGCGCGTCCCCGGCGCGGTGCGTGCGCTCCACGGGCTCGTGTTCCTGGGCGTGCTCGGGTTCTTCCTGTGGCGCGACCTGCTGCGCCCCCTGCGCAACCTGCCGGACCGCGCGGGGCTGGCCGTGCTGCTGGAGCGCCCCCACCCCGAGCTGCGCGAGCTGCTGGTCAGCGCCGCCCAGCTGCAGGGTGACGCCGCGCAGGACTCCGCCGGCGACCCGGTCTCCGGCGAGCTGGTGCAGGCGGTCCTCGCCGAGGCCGAGACCCGCGCCGCCTCGCTCGACACGGCGGGCGTGCTCGACGAGCGCCCCCCGCGCCTGCGCTTCGGAGCGGGCACCTTCGGCGTCGTCCTGGTCGGCTTGCTCGCCCTCGCGCGTCCCGAGCTGACGCGCATCTTCGTCGGGCACCTGCTCGGCGGCAACACGCCGTGGCCGCAGCGCACCTACCTCGCGCTCGAGATCCCGCTGCACGACGAGAGCGCCCAGATCGAGCAGGGCCCCGAGCTGGTCCGCGTGCGCATCGCGCGCGGCACCGACGTGCCGATCCTCGTGCGGGCCGAAGGCGTGGTTCCGAGCGAGGTCACGCTCCACTTCCAGAACGGCCGCGACCGCGTGCTGACGCCGTCGGGCGGAGGCGTGTTCCGCACGCTGCTCAGCTCGCAGCAGCAGGACCTGGCCTTCCACGTGACCGGCGGCGACGACGACGACGGGCTGCCGCGGGTCGAGATCCAGGTGCTCCAACCGCCGGACGTCGAGGGCGTCGCGGTCGAGATCGAGCCCCCGTCGTGGACCGGGCTCGCGCCTTCGCTCGCGTTCAACCGCGACGTCGAGGTGGTGGCGGGCTCGCGGCTGCGCGTGCACGTGCTGCCGACGCCGCGCGGCGCGACCGGACGGGTGCGGCTGCTGCCCGAGGACGCGACGGTCGACCTCTCCCCCGCCCCGTTCCCGCGCGACGAGGACGACAACGTGGCGCCGGAGACCGGGCTCTCCTTCGAGCTCGTCGCGGCCACCTCGGTCGGCTATCGCTTCGAGCTGGTCGACGACACCGGGCTCGCCAACCCCGACCCGGGGCTCTTCCGCATCCAGGTGATCGAGGACCGCGCGCCGGACGTGCGCATGCTGGCGCCGGCGCGCTCGGAGTACGACACCGTGCTCGGCGGTGCGATCCCGGTCCGCGCGCGCGCTGACGACGACTTCGGGCTGACCTCGATGTCGTGGGCCATCCGGCCGCAGAAGGCGCAGGGGAGCCCGGACGAGCCGGAGCCGATCGTCGGCGGCGAGTTCGAGGCGCTCACCGTCGAGTCCCAGCCCGAGGCCGCCGGGTCCGCGGGCGCCGCGGTGGCCTGGGTAGCCACGCGCGTCGACGTCGATGACCTGGCACCCGGCGGCGCCGAGCTGACGCTCGACCAGCGCTTCGAGCTGATCTGCACCGCCGCCGACAACCACCAGCCCGAGCCCGGCGTCGGTCGCGCAGCGCCCGTGCGCATCCGGCTGATCTCGGCCGACGAGCTCCTGCGCCGCATGCAGGACAAGCTCGCGCGGGCGCGCCTCGACGCCAATCGCCTGGCCGAGCTCCAGCGCGAGAAGCAGCGTCGCACCACCGAGCTGATCGACTCGCTCGAAGAGGGCGCGATCGAGGCCGGCGACGCGCTGGCGCTGCACGCCGCGGCCGTCGGCCAGCGCCGGGTGCAGACCGACGCGACGTCTCTGGCCCGCGACCTCGCGGGCGTCACCCAGGACATGCTCTACGCCCGGCTCGACGACAAGTCCGGCGCGCTGCTCTCCTTCCTCGACGCCCGCGCACGCGAGACCACCTCCCCCACCTTCGACCCCACCGTCTGGCAGGAGCTCACCGCCGCCTTCGAGCGCGGCGAGCTCGGCGCGCCGGGCTTCACCGGCAACCTCGTGACGCTCGTGCAGCAGGCCCTCGCGGTCAGCGAAGAGTCGGCGCGCGAGGCCGCGGAGGAGCTCGACACCGCGCAGCAGGCCGGCGAGGGCGGCGCGGCGCAGGACGCCCTGGCGCGCGCCTACGAGCGCCAGGCCGAGGCGATCCAACGCATCGAGGTGCTGCTCGAGAGCCTCGCCGAGTGGGACAACTTCCAAAACGTGCTCGCGCTCACGCGCGACATCCTCAACCGCTCGAAGGCGCTGCGCGACCGCACCGAGCGCGCCGCCAAGGAGAATCAGCGATGAAGCTCCACCTCCTGGGACTGGGATTCCTTTGCACGCTCCCGCTCGCCACCGCCTCGCTCGCGGTGCCGGACGAGGACGACGACGTTCCCGTCAGCCGCGAGCTGGCCGGCATCGCCGAGGAGCAGGCGCTCCTGCGGCGGCAGCTGCAGCGCCTGCGCAGCACGATGGAGGTCCTGCTCGACCGCATCGAGACCGAGGGCCGCACGCACACCGCCGACCTGTTGCGCGAGGGCCTCGGCCTGCTCGACGAGCGCGCGGCCGCGAGCGGCGCCACGCCGGTGACGCTCGACGAGCTGATGGAGCTGTCGCGCGAGTCGGTCGAGCGCGGCCAGCTCGTGCAGTCGCTCGAGCGCCAGGAGACGCTGATCGGCGACCTCGAGCGGCTCCTCTCGATCCTGATGGACCGCAAGAACCTCGAGTCCTTAGAGGAGCACCTGAACGAGAACCTCGAGCTGCAGGAGACGCTGGGCGAGCTGCTCGGCCGCGAACAGGACCTGCGCCGCGAGACCGAGTCCCTGCGCCAAAGCGCCTCTAGCGAGGGCCAGCGCGCGCTCGAGGAGACGCTGCAATCGCTCATGGAGGAGCAGACGCGCCAGCTCTCCGAGAACGAAGAGCTGGGCCGCGAGTCGGGCACGATGGAACTCGAGCTCCTGGAGCGCGAGCTGAACGAGCTCGTCCGCGACCAGACCACCGACAGCGAGGTGCTGGACGCCTGGCAGCCGGCGGAGTCGGAGGAGCTGCGCTCCGCGCTCGCCAAGCTCGAAGAGGCGCGCAGCGGCGAGGCGCGCGCCGGGCGCCTGTCGGAGGCGGCGGACAGCCTGCGCGAGGCCGCCGAGGAGATCGAGAGCGCGACGCCGGCCGAGGCCTCCGAGGGCAACTGGGCCGAGTCGCTCGCCGCGGCCGCCGAAGGCGAGGAGCGCCACGCACGCGTGTCGGGCGACCCCGCCGCCCAGGAGGCCGCCGAGGCGCTCCAGGCCGGCTCCGAGGCCGTGGCCGAGGCCGACCTGGGCTCGACCTCGCCCGAGCCGCGCGAGGCGACCGCCGCCGAGCTGCGCGAGCTGGCCGAGGGGCTCGACGCCGCCGCCGAGGCGGCCCGCGCCCCCGCGCGCGAGGCGCGCGCGGAGGCCGAGCGACAAGTCGGCGAGCTGGCCGAGCGCGAGACCGCCGCGGGCCAGATGGCGCGCGAGGCGCAGGAGCCCCTCTCGCAGGTCGCCGAGCGCGAGGCCGCCGGCGAGGAGGAGGGCGCGCGCCGCGCGCTCGAGCAGGCCGCCCAGGCGCTGCGCCAGGGCCAGGAGTCGCTGGAGTTCCTCGGCCAGGCGCTGGCGCGCTCCCAGGCCGAGGGGTCGGAGCGCTCCGAGCGCATCGCGCGCGGGCTGGATACGCTCTCGCCCGGCCAGAGCCCGTCGGGGCAGCAGGCGCGCGAGCAGCTCTCCGAGGCCGCGAGCAAGATGCAGGAGGCCGCCCAGGCCGCCCGCCAGGACGACGCCGCCCAGGCCGGGGAGAGCGCCCGCGAGGCCCTCGAGGCGCTGAAGGAAGCGGCCCAAGCCCTGGCCCAGGCGCGCGAGAACGCCGGCCAGGAGGTGGCCCAGAGCGCGCGCCAGGGCGCCCAGGCCCAGTCGGAGCTCGCGCAGCAGACGCGCTCCGCCCAGCCGCAGGTGGCCGAAGGCTCGCTGAACCCGGTGGCCGAGGAGTCGGTGCGCCAGGACCTCGAGCGCGCCGCCGAGGCCATGGAGCGCGCCGCCCAGGAGCTCTCCGAAGGCAAGAGCGCCTCCGCCGCCGCCTCGCAGCGCGAGGCCCGCGAGGCCCTCTCGCGCGCTTCCGAGAGCGCGCGCGAAGGCGTGTCGCCCGACAGCCCCGAGGATCGCCAGCGGGCCGAGGAGCTGGCGCGCGAGCAGGAGCAGATCCGCCAGGACATCCTCGACCTCGCGCGCCGCGCCGAGGAGCGCAAGAACGCCCAGCCGCTGCCGAGCCTGGAGCGCGCCGACCAGGCGGCGCAGCAGGCCGGCGAGTCGCTGGAGCAGGGCGACCTCTCCGAGGCCGAGCGCAACGAGGAAGAGGTCGAGCGCGAGCTCGAGAACGCCCTCGACGAGCTCAAGGAAGAAGAGGAGGCCTACCAGCGCCTGCGCCAGGAGGAGATCCTCTTCCGCATCGCCGAGGAGGTGCTGCAGATGATCAGCGCGCACCGCGAGCAGATGACCGCCGTGCGCGAGATCGACGCCGGCCGAACGCCCGGCGAGACGCCCAGCCGCTCCCAGCGCCTGCGCCTGCGCGCCGTGGCGCGCGAGGAGGAGTCGCTCGCCGCGCGGGCGAACGAGATGGCCGAGGCCATCGCCTCCGAGCAGAGCCAGGTGACCGCCGAGCTGATGAACAACGTCGCCGACGACCTGACCCGCATCGCGCGCGACCTCGGCCAGGAGGGCGACTACGACACCGGCGAGCGCGTGCAGGCACGCCAGCGCGACGTCGAGGAGAACCTCGAGTGGCTGCTCGAGGCGCTCAAGCAGGAGCAGCGGCGCCGCGAACAGGAGCAGCAGCAACAACAGCAGCAACAGCAAGAGGGGCAGAACCAGCAGCAGCCGCTCGTGCCGGACGCGACCGAGCTGAAGCTCCTGCGCCGCATGGAGCTGGACGTGCAGAACGCCGTCGACGAGATGCTGATCCTGTACCCCGAGCTGGAAGACCCCGACAGCGTCGACCCGCTGGTGCTCGAGGAGATCCTACGCCTCGCCTCGCGCCACGAGCGCGTGACGGTGCTCTTCTCCGGGCTGCGCGAGCGCGTGGGGCTCCCGCCCCCGGACGGCGAGCAGGCGCCCGCCGAGGATGAAGACCAGGAGGACCGCTGAGCCATGAAGCACATCGATTTCAAGCGCACCCTCGCGTTCGCCCTCCCGCTCGCCCTCATCGTCGGCGCCGCGACGCCCCAGGAGGGCCCCGACCCGCAGGAGGGCCAGGAGGCCGAAGAGGAGGAGCAGGGCCCGCGCCTGCCCGAGCTCTTCCCCGAGCAGAACGACCCGCAGGACGAGCTCGCCAAGCTCTTCTCGCAGGTCGAGCGCAACCTGATGCGCATCGACACGATTCTCAACGACGCCGGCGCCGGCGACATCGCGCTCGACGAGGTCGACGCCTCGGGCCTGGACGACCTGCTGCGCGACACCAAGCAGAACAGTCAGAGCGTGATCGACGACATCGACCGGATCCTCGAGATCGCCCAGCAGCAGGGCGGCGGCTCGATGTCGCAGGCCATGCAGGAGCCGAGCGACGGCGAGAGCCCGCTCGACCAGCAGCGCGACCGCGGCCCGCGCGACCGCGAGCAGACGCCCGACCAGCCCGGCGAGCAGCCGAACCAGGGCCAGGAGCAGCAGCAGGGCGGCGAGAAGCCCGACTCCCCCGCCGGCAGCGAGGACCCGGGCCAGACGCGCCCCGGCGACCCGCACAACCCCGAGAGCGGCGACCCCTTCCGCGTCGACCAGGACGCCGAGGAGTGGGGCATGCTGCCCGCCCGCACGCGCGAGATCTTCCGCAACGAGGGCTCGGACGACCTGCCGGTGCAGTACCGCGACTGGATCGACGCGTACTACCGCCGGCTGAACCGCGACAACCGCTAGCCCCAGCCATGCTCGCCCGCGCGCTCGTGCTCGCGCTCCTCGGAGCGCCGCTCCTCGTCGGCAGCGCCGTCGAAGAGGAAGAGGAGCACGATCCCCAGACCGGCGGGGTCGTCGCGCCGCCGGTCGAGGACTCGGCCGCCGCGGCGAGCGTCGACGCGCGTCGCCAGGCGGTCGACAAGGGGCTCGCCTTCCTCGCCCGCGCGCAGGCCGAGAACCAGGACGGCTCGTTCCCGCGCGGCAAGGCCACCGAGTGGGCGCCGATCGGCGTGGCTTCGCTCGGCGCGCTGGCCTTCATGGCGGGCGGCAACTCGCCCGGCCGCGGCCCCTACGGCCGCGAGACCGAGCTGGTGGTCGAATACCTGCTCGCCCACGCCGACCTGGCCGAGGGCTCGAAGCAGCTCGGCTACATCTCGAACCAGGGCGACCAGCTCTCGCGCATGCACGGGCACGGCTTCGCGACGCTGGCGCTCACCCAGGCCTACGGCATGGCGCCGCGCAACCCGCGGCTGGAACGCGCGCTGGCCGCGGCGGTCGACGTGATCGAGCGCTCCCAGAGCCCCGAGGGCGGCTGGCACTACGCGCCGCGCCCGGTGAACCACGAGGGCTCGGTCACGATCTGCCTCGTGCAGGCCCTGCGCGCGGCGCACAACGCCGGCATCCACGTCGACCGCGGCGTCATCGCGCGGGCCGAGGACTACGTGCTGGCGCTGAAGAACGAGGCCGGGCTCTTCCGCTACCAGCTCGACCGCCAGGACGCGAGCATCTCGCTGACCGCCGCCGCGATAACCACGCTGAACATGGCCGGCCGCTACGACGGCGCGGTCATCCGCGAGAGCGTCGACGCGATCTGGTCCGGCCTCGAGCTGCGCCGCCAGTCCGGCAACCAGTCGAAGTTCCCGCACTACGAGCGGCTCTACCTGGCGCAGGCCTTCTGGCAGCTCTCCGACCCGACCGACTTCGAGCGCTGGTACGCGGAGGAAACCCCGCGGGTGCTGCGTACCCAGCGCACCGACGGGAGCTGGTCGAGCCGCTACGGGGCGAGCTACGCGACCGCGGTGAACGTGCTGGTGCTGGCGCTGCCCGACGGGCTGCTGCCGATCTTCCAGCGCTAGCCGCCCCCTCATCGGCCCGCGGTCCGACTCGCCCCGGCCGTCGTGAGGGCTCCGGTCGAGGGCTGGGGCGGCCCCTGAAGCCGAGTCCGCGGATGGCGCTCGCGGAATCTCGCTTTTCCGGTTTCGCGGGTCGGGTCAGGCGGCGCGTCGCTGGAGGACGCGGGGATGGGCCTCGTGTCCTCCCCCGCAGAGCCCCTACCGAGATCCTCCCGTGAAAGCGCTCCTCTTCCCCGCCCTCCTCGCCGGCCTGCTGCCGGCCGCCTCGGCCCAGACCTCCTCCTCGACCCAGCTCGCCTGGGGCGACTACGACGGCGACGGTCGCGACGACCTCTACGTCTGCACGCCCGGTGCCGCCGACGCGCTCCTCCGCAGCACCGGGAACGGCGCCTTCGACGACGCCACCGCCGCCAGCGGCCTGCCGGCCCTGAGCTCGTCGCGCGGCGCCGCCTGGGGCGACGCGGACGGCGACGGACAGCTCGACCTGGTGATCGTCGACGAGAACGGCCGCGCGCGCCTCTTCCTCGGCGCCGCCGGCGGCACCTTCGCCGAGGCGGGCCGCGAGGCCGGCCTGGCCGACGTCGAAGGCGCGGTGTCGGCCGCCTGGTCCGACCACGACCGCGACGGGCAGAAGGACCTCTCCCTGGTCACGCTCACCGGCGCCAAGGTCTTCCACAACGAGAGCACGCCGCGCGCGGCGCGCTTCCGCGCCGTTCCGATGCCGCTGGGCGTCTCGACCGCGTCGCTGACCCAGACGCTCGCCGTCGGCTACCAGTGCGTCCCGAGCCTGCGCGACCAGGCGACGGGCGAGTGCCTTTTGGCCTCGTCGGCGCCCGAGCTGGGCGCGCTCTACCCGCTGAGCCAGGAGCTCTTCGTCGACGCGACGACGGGCTTCGTGGGCGTCGGCACGCTCACCCCCGCGGCGCCGCTCGACGTCGCCGGCGCGGTGCGGACCGCGGTCGGGATCGAGTTCCCCGACGGCAGCGTGCAGACGACCGCGACGCTCGCGGGTCCCGCCGGGCCCGCAGGTCCGACCGGGCCGCAGGGCCCCATTGGAGCCGACGGAGCGCAGGGCCCCCAAGGCGTCCCCGGCCCGCAGGGCCCGGGCGGCGTCGACGGCGGGCCGGGCGCGCCCGGCCCGATGGGCGCCACCGGCGACCAGGGCCCGCAGGGTCCCGTGGGTCCGACCGGGCCCGCGGGCGCGCAGGGAGTGCAGGGTCCCGCCGGCGTTCCGGTGGGGATTGAGATCACCGCGCTGCCCTACGACATCACGAACCCGGGCCTCTACTGGATCTCCCAGAACCTCACGGGCGCGTCGGGCATCGACGTCTATGCGAGCGACGTGACGATCGACCTGCGCGGCTTTTCGCTGATCGGCACGGGATCGGACTCAGGGATCCGCGTCCTGAACACCGACGCGCACCACCTGACCGTGCGCAACGGCACGATCCGCAACTGGGGCTACCGCGGGATCTTCTGCCGCGACGGCCTCGTGGCCGAAGACCTGACCATCCGCAACAACACCGACTGGGGAATCTGGGGCTTCGACGACTGCCGCATCAGCCGGGTTCTTCTGGCGGATAACACGGCAGGAGGAGCGAGCATCACGGACAACGCGGTCGTCGAGAACTCGGCCGCGCTCCGCAACGGAGGCGATGGCTTCGAGCTCATCTCGGGTGGGGTGGCGCGTGGTCTGCGCGCCGAGGAGAACACGGGCTACGGAATCGATGTCTCCAACGGCTCGCTCGCGGTCGACTGCACGTCGCGGAAAAACGGGTCCCACGGTATCCGCGCGGCCACCGACAGCGTGGTCCGCGGGTGCGTGGCGAGGGACAACAGCGGCAGCGGCTTTTACCTCAGCACCGGCGGAAGCGCGATCTCCTGCCTCTCCGACGGCAACGCGGACGGCTACCGCACCTCGACCGCCTCGCGGTTGGAGAAATGCTCTGCGACGGACAACACCGCGGCCGGATTCGACGTGGACGGCGGTGGAGCCGTACTGCTCGACAACGTGTGCAAGGGCAACGGCATCGGCATCCACCTGACGGTCGAGGACGACTGCCGCATCGAGGGCAACCACCTCTACGCCAACGGCACGGGCCTGCAGCTCGACGCGGGGGCCCAGCGGAACGCGGTGTTCCGCAACACCGCCGCGAACAACACGACCGCGGACTACTCGATCTCGGCGGGCAACGACGACGCGCCGGTGCAGACGGTCAAGACGGCGACGTCGGCCTGGGCGAACATCTCGCACTAGGGGCGCGGCGCGGGGCGCTCGCCGGGCGTCACGTAGGTCGCGAGCGCAAGCTCGGTGAAGCCGAATTCGCCGAGCTTGCGCTCCAGCTCGTCGCGCAGGCGTTCGCCGCGCTCGCGCTCGTCGGCGCCGAGCTCCAGTCGCGCGTGTTCGCCGTGGTCGCGCACGCGCAGCACGCGGAAGCCGAGCGCGCGCACCTCGGCCTCGGCCGCCTCGACGCGGGCGAGGCGTTCGCGCGTCACGGCCGTGCCGCGCGGGATGCGCGAGGCGAGGCAGGCCGAAGACGGCTTGTCCCACACCTCGAGGCCGTGCTCGCGCGCGTAGCGCCGCACGTCGTCCTTGCCGAAGCCGGCTTCGGCCAGCGGCGCGCGCACGCCGCGCTCGGCGGCGCTGCGTGCGCCCGGTCGGTCGTCGGCCGCGTCGTCGACGATCTCGCCAAAGGAGAGCTCGACCAGGCCGTGCCGCTCGGCGACCAGCGCCATCGCGTCGAAGAGCGCTTCCTTGCAGAAGTAGCAGCGGTCGCCGGCGTTGCGCTGGTAGCGCGGGTCGGCCAGCTCGTCGGTGGCGACGACCTCCAGGCGCGCCCCCATCGCCGCCGCCGCGCGGCGCGCCGCCGCCAGCTCGGCCCGCGGCAGGGAGGGCGAGTCGGCCACGACGCCGACCGCGCGCTCGCCCAGGGCCGTGTGGGCGGCGTGCAGCAGCACGACCGAGTCCACGCCCCCCGAGACGGCCACGCACAGGCCGTCCGCCTGCCTGAGTAAGTCCTGCAGCCGTGCGAGCCGCCCGGCGTACCCGGGTCCGGTATGCTTGGATTCCACGCTTCCACGCGCCATCGGGCTAGGAGGGTACCCCGCCGGGGGCCCCGGCGCCCTCCCCCCCTCCAAGGGACTCAAGCGGCCCTCCAGAGGCGCGTGGCGAGCGTTCTCCGCCATGACGACCCCGAGCCCCTCCCTCGCCCTCCTCGCCTCCCTTGCCCTTGGAGCGCCCCTCGCGGCCCAGGTCCCCGGGCCCGCCGACCCGTCGCCGCCGCTGCCGCCGACGGCGACCTGGCCGGACTTCGTGGACACGGCGCCGAGCCTCGGGGTCGGAAGCGATTTCGACGACCGCGGCACGGGCCGCGGGCTGGCGCTGATCGACATCGTCGGCCCCGACCCCGCCGATCCGCTCAACCCGGCCAAGATCGGCCCGCCGGACGGGATCCTCGACGTGGTCGAGACCAACTCGAACTCCCCCGCGCTGCCCTACGGCTCGGACGAGACCACCTGGCTGGTGCCGCCGATCGGCACCAACCACGACGACTGCCGCGTGTGGCGCGGCGCGGCCGACGGCAGCTGGCAGGACGTGGCGGCGGCGATGTCGCCGCTGGACACGACCGGCTGGAACCTGCGCAACCCGGGCGGCTCGCCCTGGGGCGTGCTCGCCGGCGACGTCGACGGCGACGGCGACACCGACCTCTTCTACACCTGCGGCGGCTTCAACACGACCTCGCAGAACGCGCTGCAGGAGAACCAGGGCGACGGCACCTTCGTCAACGTGACGACCGCCGCGGGCTTCCTGCCGCAGCAGGCTACCTTCGGCGCCTGCTTCCTCGACAAGGACCTCGACGGCGACCTCGACCTGTACGTCGCCAACGGCGGCAACATGTTCGACGTGTACTGGTCGGGGCCGCCGGTGCCGAACACCGTCGACCGGCTGTACGAGAACGACGGCTCGGCGTCGTTCACCGATGTCGCGGGTGCGGCGGAGACCAACCTGACGAGCATGACCTTCTCGGCCACGTCGGCGGACCTCGACCGCGACGGGCTGCCCGACATCGCGGTCAGCTGCTTCAAGCAGTTCAACAAGGTCTTCTACAACTCACCCAGCGGCGTGTTCTCGCTGATGGCGCCGGCGAGCAACCCGGCGTACAGCTACTCGATCGACGACCTGGCTCCGGACCCGCTGTATCCGGGCGAGGACTTCCCGTCGGTGCCGGCCGCCGATCTCGACGTGCTGCCGCTCCTCGGCGAGTGGTCGATGCCGATCCAGATCGCCGACTTCAACGGCGACGGTTGGCTCGACGTGGCGTCGGTGTGCTGGTCGAACCAACTGCTCGACGCGGATCCGACCAGCTCGATCAACTCGCTCTTCCAGCCCCACGAGCGCTCGCACCTATACCTCAACCGCGGCGACCAGGACGGCGACGGCCAGGGCGACGGCGAGTTCCGCGAGGTGGGCGACGAGGTCGGCTTCGACCACGTCGGCGGCTCGATGGGCATGATGGTCGGCGACTACAACGGCGACGGCCTACCCGACGTCTACGTCGGTGGCGGAGGCCCGGACTTCGACCAGCACTTCGAGGAGGACTTCCTCTACGTCAACGAGAAGAGCGCCTGGCCGGCGGACTTCCAGCGCGACCCGGATCAGCCGCTGGCCCAGGCCTTCTATGAGCTGGGCGCGCTCGCGGGCACGTATGTGAACACCGACATGTCGCACGGCCTCGCGACGCGCGCGCGGGGCGGCCGGCTGGACCTGATCGTCGGCAACGGCGGGCCGGCGGCGTTCGACGCGGGGCAGGCCAACCGCTACCTCGACAACCAGGGCAACGCCGATGCGCAGGCGTACAGCCTGGTCGAGGTGACGCTCGAGGAGTCCACCAGCGCCCCCGGCGCCAACGGCACGCGCGTCGAGCTGATCCGCGACACGCTGGGCGGCCCCGGGCACGTGCTCGTGCAGGAGCGCGGCGCGGGCACCGCCTTCGCCTCGCACAACGCCGGGCCGCTGGCCTTCGGGCTGGGGCAGAACGGACTCCTGTTCGCGAACCTGCGCTGGCCTAGCGGAGTGCGGCAGGGGCGGCTGCTGTGGTTCTTCGACCCGCAGCCGAGCGAGCTGACGTTCCAAGAGCCGACGCTATCGATGTCGCTCGACGCGAGCTATCCGGCCGGTGCGGGGATGGTGCTCGACGCGACGCTGGAGGAGACCGGTGCTGCGCCGACGGTCGGGCACCTCTACTTCGCCACGTTCGTTCCGCTGGCGCCCGGGCTGTACACGCTCGGCGCATTCATCCCAGCGGCCTTTGGGATCACGCTGAACCCGGGCGTGCCGATCTCGTTCAACGCGACGGTGTCCACGCCGGCGACGGCGCTCTACGCGCTGGCGTTCGTGGACGCGTTCACGCTCGACGTCATCAACGCCGGCGCGGTGTGGCACGAGCCGGCCTTCGAGAACCCGGGACCCGCACCGGCCTCGTACGACCCGCCGGATCCAGGCGTCGCCACCGACGGCGTCGAGCAGCGGCGCGGCCGGCGCTTGGCGCCCGTCCGGCGCACGCTGCGCGCGCAGGCGCAGCGGGTCGAGGTCGCAGAGGCGCGTGCTCCGATCGCCTGGCGCGAGCTCGCCCCCGGCGAGGCGCTCGCGCTGCCGGGCGGCGACCGGCTGCTCTGGGCCGACGGCACACTCAGCGTCGACGTCGAAGGGCGCTTCGAAGCGACGCTCGAGCTCGACGCGAAGAGCGCTGTGCTCGTGCTCGGCGAGCCCTCGGGCTGCTGCGAGACCCTGCCGCGCACCGGCGCGGGCACGCTGGTACGCATCGCCGGTGCGGAGGCCTTCGAGCTCGACGGCGTGCGGCTCAGCCCTACGGGTTTGCGCCTGCCCTAGCGACCTTGCGGGGAATCCGCGGGGCGGGGAGAATCGGCGCTCCCCCTGCCCCGAGGAGCCCCCATGAGCACGCCGCGCGCCTTCCCGTCCCCCCTCGCCCTCCTCCTTGGCCTGACGGCCGCCCCCGCCGCCGCGCAGCTCCCCGGCGTCGTCGACTACACGCCCGACCCGCCCCCCACCGCCACCTGGCCGGTCCTGCAGGAGGTCGGCGACTCGCTGGCCGGCCCCGGCACCGACTACAGCGACGTGGGCTCGGGCCGCGGGCACTCGCTGGTCGACCTCGTCGGGCCCGACCCGGCCGACCCCGGCAACCCGAACAAGGTCGGCCCGCCGGACGGGATCCTCGACCTGGTGCAGACCAACTCCAACTCGGCAGCGCTGCCGCTCGGCGCGGGGCCGACCGAGTGGATCGTCGAGCCGATCGGCACCTCGCACTCGCGCTGCCTGGTGTTCCGCGGCGGCGCGGACGGCTCGTGGACCGACGTCACCGACCTGATGTCGCCGCTCGACCCGAACGGCTTCAACCTGGCCTGGCCCGGCGGCTCGCCCTGGGGCGTCATCCCCGCCGACTACGACGGCGACGGCGACTCCGACCTGTGGTACGCCTGCGGCGGCTTCAACACGAGCAGCATCAACGCGCTGCAGCAGAACCAGGGCGACGGCACCTTTGTCAACGTGTCGGCCGCGGCGGGCATGGGCCAGTCCCAGGACACCTTCTCGGGCACCTGGTTCGACCCCGACCTCGACGGCGACCTGGACCTCTACGTCGGCAACGGCGCCGTCGTCAGCACGCACTACTACACCGGCGCCCCCGACCCCGACCCCACCGACCGCCTGTTCGAGAACCAGGGCGACGGCACCTTCGTCGACGTCGCGGTCGCGGCCGGGACGCCGCTGAAGAGCAACGCCTTCTCGGTGGTGGCGGGCGACCTGACGCTGAACGGCTATCCCGACGTGGTGGTCGGCTGCTTCACCAACCTCAACAAGGTCTTCTACAACAACGGCGACATGACCTTCGCGTTCATGGTGCCGGCGGGGACCCCGGGCTTCTCGTACTCGCTCGACGACATGACCGAGAAGTTCGACGGCTCGTTCGACTTCCCGGCGTCGTCGATCAGCCTGACCGAGGAGATGATCATCCCCTTCCGCGGCAAGCGGACGATGCCGATGCATCTCGTCGACATCAACAACGACGGCTGGCTCGACGTGGTCAACTTCTGCTGGTCGATCCAGGTCTACGACGAGGAGGCCTTCAGCGCCGTCGGCGCGATGTTCTCCCCCGCCGAGCGCGGCTACGCCTACCTCAACCGCGGCGACCAGGATCGAAACGGCGTGGGCGACGGCCTCTTCCGCGAGGTCGCGGGCGAGATCGGGCTCGCGCACGTCGGCGGCGCGATGGGCTCGGTGGCGAGCGACCTGAACGGCGACGGCTTCGTGGACTTCTACGTGGGCGGCGGCGGCCCCGAGCTCGACAAGGACATGGAGGAGGACTACGTCTACATCAACGAGCCCACCTCCTGGCCGGCGGACTTCCAGCAGAACCCGGCGCAGCCGCTCGGCAAGTGCTTCTGGGAGGTCGGCGCCCTGGTCGGCGTGTACGCCAACATCGAGATGGCCCACGGCCTGTCGGCCAACACGCGCGCCGGCCGCGCCGACGTCGTGGTCGGCAACGGCGGGCCGGCGATCAAGGACAAGGGGCAGAAGAACCTCTACTGGTCGAACACCGGCAACGCCGACGGCCTGCCATACAACGCGGTCGAGCTGGCGCTCGAGCCCAAGACCAGCCCGCCCGGCGCCCGCGGCGCGCGCATTCAGCTGATCCGCGACGCGGGCGGCGGCGCGGCCCAGGTGCAGACCCAGGAGCGCAACGCGAGCTACGCCTTCACCTGCCAGAACACCGGGCCGAACTACTTCGCCTACGGGCAGGACGAGCTGCTCTTCGCCGGCGTGCGCTGGCCCACGGGCGTGTCCGAGGGGCGCCTCCTGTGGGCGCTCGACCCGACGCCCAGCGAGCTCTCCTTCGAGGAGGGCACCGTGTCGCTGGCGCTCGACGCGGACTACCCCGGTGGCGGCGGGCTCACCCTGACCCTCACCGCCGAGGAGACCGGCCCGAGCCCCGAGCTGGTCGAGCTGCTCTTCGCCGTCTTCACACCCCAGCCCGGCGGTGGCTTCCTGCCGACGCTGATCGCCACGGTCGCGACCGGCGCGCTGCTGGAGCCGAGCCAACCGCTGACCCTCGGCGCCACGATCGACCCCGCGCCCGACGGGCTGTACGCCGTCGCGATGGTCGACACGCTCTCGGGCGAGCTCGTCAACGTCGCCGCGGTGTGGCATGAACAAGCGCTCGCGACGCCCACGCCGGCGGACGCGACCGCGCCCGCGCCGGGATTCCCGGACGCCGGGACGGCGGCGGCTTCGCGCTCGGAGCTGGTGCGCGAGCGCGTGCTCGCGCGCGCGGCCTCGCTCTCAATCTCGACCGCACGGCTGCCGCTCGCGTTCGAGGCGGTCGACCTCGACGGCACCGGCTCACGCGAGCTTCCGACCGGCGAGGTGCTCCGCTGGGCGGGCGGCCGGATCGAGCTCACGCTGAACGGCGCGCGCGCCGCCGTGGTCGCACTCGACGGCGCGAACGCAACCCTCACCACCGGCACCAGCGCGAGCTGCTGCGACGCGACGGAGGCTCCGGGCGAGCTCGGGAGCCTGATCCGGATCACGGGCGTCGAAGCGCTGGCCGTCGACGGCGCCGAGCTCCTCCCCTAGCCGGACCTACTTGCAGGGCAGCTCGTTGCCCGCCACGAAGATCGAGTCGGTGTAGCTCCCCGCCCGCACCGTCTCGCCCGGCAGCACCAGGCAGCGGCGCATCGTCACGCCCGCCTCGATGCGGGCGCCGTGCATGATGACCGAGTCGTCGACGTCGGCGCCCGCTTCCAGCGTCGCGTCGGCCGCGACGTGGCGCGAGTCCTCGCCCTGGCGCATCACGTGCAGGTTGAGCGCCAGCAGGTCCTCGGGCCCCGAGAGGTTGAGGTCGGCCTGCACGACCGGCGCCGGCAGCACGCCGTAGCCGTAGTCGATGAAGATCTGGATCGAGTCGGTCAGCTCGTACTCGTCGCGCAGCGCCGTGCGCGGCGTGCGGCGGACCGCGTCGAAGATGGTCGTGTCGAAGAGGTAGAGGCCGCAGCCCTTGAGGTTGGTGCGCGGGTGGCGCGGCTTCTCGATCACGCGGCGGACGAAGCCCTTGTCGTCGAGGTCGACCGTGAAGTTGCGGCGGATCGCGTCGGTGCTCTTCTCGATCTTCACCGCCAGCACGCCGTCGACGCCGTCGCGGGCGTACAGGTCGAGCATGCTGGCGAGGTTCGCGGTCTCGAAGAAGATGTCGCCGAGGAAGAGCAGGAAAGGACGCTGCACGTAGGGCTCCAGCTGCCCCACCGCGTGGGCGATGCCCAGCACCTTGTCCTGCTCGACGTACGAGAGCTTGACGCCCAGCCCCGAGCCGTCGCCCAGCTCCTGGACCACGTGGTGTCCGAGGTGCCCGATCACGATCACGATCTCGCGGATGCCGAGCTCGCGCATCGCGACGATCTGCCACACGAGCAGCGGCCGGTCGAGCACCGGCAGCAGCGGCTTCGGCGTGTGGTTGCTGAAGGGCCGGATCCGCTTGCCCTTGCCCGCGGCCAGGATCACGCCCTGGAACTCGTTCACGTCGGTCATCTTCGCGCGAACCCTACCGGCCGGCCCGCCCCGGAGCAACGCTCGCCGGGGAATGCCCGGCGGCGCTGCCAGGAGCGGTCTCCGGAGGACTAGTCCTGCGGGATCGGGATGCTCGCGTTGAGGCCGACCCAGACGTTGGGCGTGTCCGGCGACACCAGGACCAGGTCCGGGAGCTCGTCGCCGTCCATGTCCTCGAAGCACACGAAGGTCGTGCCGTCGGGCACCGGCCAGGTGACGTCGTCCGGCGGCTCGATCGTGTCGAAGGCGCCGGTGCCGTCGCCGATGGCGATGCGCAGCTGGCCTTCGCCGGCCGGCACGAGGAGGTCGAGGTCGCCGTCGCGGTCGACGTCGGCCACCTCGACGGCGCCGGGGCTCTGGCCGATCTCGAGCGGCGTCGGCGTGAAGCCGAAGTTGCCGGACGAGAAGTAGATCCAGACCTCGTCGAAGGCGAGGGCCGGCTGGCCGGTGACGAGGTCGCAGTTGCCGTCCTCATCGAGGTCGCCGCAGGCGAGCGAGGCGCTGACCGTCGCGGCGGGGAGCACCGCCTCGACCGCGAAGTTGCCGAGGCCGTCGCCGCCGAGCACGCCGACCACGCCGGTCGCGCCGCCGCCGTCGGGCTGGGTGCCGGTGAAGGCCAGGTCCTCGAAGCCGTCGTCGTTGATGTCGACGCACAGCACCGCGGCCGGCGAGAAGGGCAGGTTGATCGGCGGCTGCTCGAGGAACATGCCGAGATCGGTCGGGTCGTTGAGCAGCAGGCGCGCGGTGTCGTCGTCGGCGCTCGACACGATCACGTCGACCGCGCCGTCGGAGTTCACGTCGGCGATCTCGACGCCGTACAGGCCCGCGCCGAGGTCGTAGATATCCTGCGGATCGGCCGCGCCGAAGGCCGCCGAGCCGGGATTGCGCAGCACCTGCACCTGGCCGAGCTCGTGCAGCGCCAGCACGACGTCGGGCTGGCCGTCGCCGTCGACGTCGCCGATGTCGAGGCCGCCGGGCAGCTCGATCTCGGCCGGCTGCAGGAACGGCACCTCGGAGACGATGACCAGCGTGCCGGCGCCGTCGACGTTCTCGAGGAACGTCACCTGGCGCTGCTCGATGTCGAGGCTGATCACGTCGCTGTCGCCGTCGCCGTCGAGGTCGTCGCAGGCGACCAGCACCGGCTTGTTGCCGACCGCGTAGCCGCGCGCGCCCTGGAAGCCGCCCTGGCCGTTGCCGGGCAGGATGTTGAGGTCGCCGTTGGAGGCGCACAAGAGGTCGACGATGCCGTCGTCGGTGAGCTCGACGGCCGCGACGGCGCGCGGCAGGAAGCCCACGTTGTAGCGCACCGGCGGCTCGAAGCCGCCGAGGCCGTCGGAGAGGCGCACCATCAGCTCCTGGGAGCCCAGGAGCGTCGCGGCCGCGTCGAGGCCGTCCACGCCGTCGAAGTCGCCAAAGACGACCGACGAGGGGTCGCCCGGGAACGCGATGTTCGCCGACAGCACGTCGCCCGCCCCGTCGAAGAACAGCACCTGGGCGGTGTTCCCGCCGAGCTCGGCGATCGACACGTCGTCGAAGCCGTTGCCGTCGATGTCGCCGGCGTTGTCGATTACCGGCACCGAAGAGAGCGCCAGCAGCTCGGGCGCGCCGAAGCCACCCGCCACGTCGGCGGGATAGAGGATCACGCGGTCGGGAAGCGCGCCGCCGTCGACGTCGACCTCACCCACAACCAGATCGAAGAGCCCGTCGCCGAGCACGTCGATCGCCGCGACGGTCAGCGGCTCGCCGATCTCGAGGCTGGTGGAGTCGAGCGTCTCGACCACCTCCAGCTCGGTGCCGTTCCACACGATCGCGCTGATGCGGCGCGACTCGTGCTCGGCCACGACCAGCACGTCTCCCAGGCTGCCCCCGGCGAGCGACGAGCCCGAGGCCGGGATCACGTCGATGTCGAGCGGCGCCAGCGGGAAGGCGATGTGGGAGCTGCCGGAGAACGAGCCGGGCGCGTCCTGGAAGAACACCGTCATGCCCGGCGTGCCGCCGAAGGGGTCCTCGACCTCGACCACGGCGACGTCGATGAGCCCGTCGCCGTTGAAGTCGCCCGCGCCGAGGCGCCAGGCGGCTCCGGTGGTCGGCAGCACGAAGTCGGTGGCAAAGCCGCCGAGGGCGTCGCGCAGGGCAACGCGGATCGAGCGGTCGAGGACGTTGGTCTCGATCAGGTCCGCCCGGCCGTCGCCGTTCAGGTCGACCGCGAGGGCGTCGGCGACCTGGTTCCCGCCCAGCAGCAGGTCGCGCCGTAGGAAGAAGTCCACCGCGAGCGGATCGATGGGCGGCGCACCCCCGCCGAACGTGTCGACGTCGGCTCCGGAGTCGGAGCACGACGCGAGGGTGAGGAGGACGGCGAGTCCGGCGAGCGACGCGCGCTCTTGGCCTGCGAGCCGAGCACGCCGTTGGAACGAATTGACCTGAGACATGGAGGCGGGACGCTGAGGGCCCTCGGAGGAGGGACCGGGGGTGAAGAGAGAATGCGAGCGGACCCGGAATAAGGGCCGGCACTCGAAAGCTACCCCATCCCCGCCGCCGGTCTAAGGGAGCCCGGTTTCCGGACCCGCAGCCGGCGTCGGAGGGGCCCACCATTGCAACGTAACCCCGGCGGAAAAAGGCACTTAAGCGTCCTTTAGGTAGAGCCGGATCTTCCGCACGTAGCCCTCGGCGCTGGCGCGGAAGGCCGCCACCTGCTCGTCGGTGACCTGGCGCAGCACCTTGCCGGGCACGCCGGCCACCAGCGAGCGGGGCGGGATCTCCATGCCCTCGCGCACCACGGCGCCGGCGGCGATCAGCGACTCGTCACCGATCACCGAACCGCCCAGGAGGATGGCGCCCATGCCGATCAGGCAGCGGTCGCCGACGCGCGCGCCGTGCAGCACGCAGCGGTGGCCGATCGTGACCTCCTCGCCGATCGTGTTCGGCACGCCGGTGTCGGCGTGGATCATCGTCAGGTCCTGCACGTTGGTCCGCCGGCCGATCGTGAGCGGCGCGTCGTCGCCGCGCACCACGCACGAGAACCAGATGCCGACGTCCTCGCCGAAGGTCACGTCTCCGGTGACGACCGCGTTGGTCGCGGCGTAGGCGGAGGTCCCGGCCGGCGCGAACGCGGCCTCGATCGGCTCGAAGAGCCCCTTGCGCGGGAAGAAGGTCACTGGACGAGCTCGCGGACTTCGGGGAAACGGAAGGCGACGAAGATCACCAGCGCGTTGTGCACCGCGTGCACCGTCCACGCGCCGAGCAGGCGCTGGGTGCGCACCTGGATCGCGCCGAGCAGGCACGAGAGGGCGAAGAGCGGCAGGAAGGCGTCGGCGCCGTGCAGCGCCGCGAAGAGCAGCGACGTCACGGCGATGCCGCCCTTCTCGGAGAAGTTCTGCACGAAGAGCGGCTGGAGGTAGCCGCGGAAGAGCAGCTCCTCGAGCAGCGGCCCGAGCAGGACGCACAGGAACACCGCCCAGGCGAGCGACGCTCCTTCGAGCCCCAGCAGCCCCTCGACCAGCGGCGAAGGCGCGCCCTCGAGCTCGATCCAGCGCTGCACGGTCGGCCAGAGGCGCTCGACGCCGACGATGGCCGGCACCAGGCACACATAAGCACAGAGCCCGGCCAGCGCGCTGCGCGCTCCAAGCCCGCCGTGGAACCCGAAGCTGGCGATCCCCTCGGGCTGCATGCGCCGTGCGTGCCAGACCGCCACGCCCACGGCGGCCGCGAGCGTCAGCACGGTGAGGTGCAGCTGGCGCAGCACGCCTTCTCCGGGGAGGAGCGAGGAGAAGACCGCCAAACCGAGCACACCCGCGGCGAGCACCGCCAGCGCGTGCGAGAACCCCCAGCGCGCGAAGAACACGACCCGCTGGGGGACGACGTAGCGCAGGATCGCGCCGGCCAGCGGCACGGTGGCGCCCGCGGTCGCCGCGAGCGCGACGCCCGCCGCGGCGTAGGTCTCGGGCTCGGCCTCCTGCAAGAGCACGGGAATCAGCCGCGCGCGGGGACCTGGCGCCCCGCGGCCTCGTCCGCCGGCGGCGCGGCCGGCGTGATCAGGCCCTCGGCCGGCGACGACGCGTTCGCGTAGAGCCGGCGCGGGATGCGCCCGGCGAGGTAGGCGTTGCGGCCGGCGGCGCAGGCATCGCGCATCGCCGCCGCCATGCGGAGCGGGTCGCGGGCGCCGGCGATGCCGGTGTTGAGCAGCACGCCCTCGGCGCCCAGCTCCATCGCGATCGCCACGTCGCTCGCCGTTCCCACGCCGGCGTCGACGATCACCGGCACGGAGACGAGCTCCATCAGGATGCGCAGGTTGTTCGGGTTGAGGATCCCCTGGCCCGAGCCGATCGGCGAGCCGGCGGGCATGACGCTCGTCGCGCCAAGCTCCTCCAGGCGCACCGCCAAGCGCGGGTCGTCCGAGGTGTAAACCAGCACCGTGAAGCCGTCCTGCACCAGCTCGCGCGTCGCCTCCAGGGTGCCGACCGGGTCCGGCAGCAGCGTCTTCTTGTCGCCGAGCACCTCGAGCTTCACGAGGTCGGTGCCCAGCAGCTCGCGCGCGAGCCGCGCCGTCCGCACCGCGCTGGGCGCGTCGAAGCAGCCGGCCGTGTTGGGCAGGATCTTGATGCGGTCGCGGTCGATGTAGTCGAGCAGCGACTCGCCCTTCTCGGGATCCAGGTTGACGCGCCGCACCGCGACCGTGACGCACTCGGTGCCCGAGATGCGCAGCGCCTCGCGGGTCTCCTCGAAGCTCTTGTACTTGCCCGTGCCCACGAAGAGGCGCGAGCGGAACGAGTGCTCGCCGAGGACGAGCGGGGCGTCGGTCAGGGGGTCGGTCATGGGGCTGGGAGTCTAACGAAGGCCCCCTCCGGAGGCACCTATTGGCCGCATTCCGGCCGTTCCCTTCGGGCCCCGCCGGGCCTACCCCCCGCCGACGAGGGTCACGATCTCGACCTCATCGCCGTCGGCGAGGGCCGTCGCCGCGTGGTCGGCGCGGCGCACCAGCTCGCGATTGCGCTCCACGGCGACCTTCTCGGGCGCCAGCTCCAGCTCGGCCAGGAGCGCGGCCACCGTGGCGCCGTCCGCCAGCTCGCGCGGCTCTCCGTTGACCGCGACCCTCACGTCCGCAGCACCAGGCACTTGAGGTACGACGACTCGGGCAGCGTCACGAGCGCAGGGTGGTCCGGGGCCGCGCCGGCGGTCTCGACCAGCCACGCCGGCACGCCGGCGTCGCGCGAGGCGTCGGCCACGAAGCCGGCGAAGTCGGCCGGCTTGACGTTGAACGAGCACGAGCAGGTCACCAGGTAGCCGCCGTCGCGCAGCAGCCCCAGCGCGCGCAGGTTGAGCTCGCGGTAGCCGCGCCCGGCGCCCTCGGCCTCGCGGCGGTTGCGGGCGAAGGCGGGCGGGTCGACGATGACGAGCTCGTAGCGCTCGCCCTCGGTCGCACGCCGCTTCAGGTCGTGCATCGCGTTCACCTTCTCGAAGCGCACACGGTCCGCCACGCCGTTGCGCTCGGCGTTGCGCAGCACGCGCTCGCCGGCCGGGCCGGACTGGTCCAGGCACAGCACGTCGCGCGCGCCCGCGAGCGCGGCGCGGATGCCGAAGAGGCCGTCGTAGGAGAACGCGTCGAGCACGCGCGCGCCGTCCTTGCAAGCCGCGTAGGCCGCGGCGCGCACGCGGTTGTCGCGCTGGTCGAGGTAGTGGCCGGTCTTGTGCCCCTCGACGACGTCGACCTCGAAGCGCAGGGCGGGGCCGCCGGGGGTGGGCTCCTCGACCTCGATCGGGCCCGACGCCGCGCCGCGCACCCACTCGGCGCGCGGCTCGAGGTCCTCCAGCTTGCGGACGCGCGCGTCCGAGCGGTCGTAGACGCGCGCCGCCTCGACGCCGCGCACCTCGTCGCACAGCGTCAGCAGGAAATCGCGCATGCGGTCCGAGCCCTGGCAGCCGCTCTGCACCACCAGCGTGTCCGCGTAGCGGTCGACCACAAAACCCGGCAGCCCGTCGGCATCGCCGCCGATCAGCCGGCAGGCGCCGCGCTCTTCGTCCAGCCCCAGGGCCCGCCGGGCCTCAACCGCCCGCCGGACTCGCCCGAGCCAGAACTCGCGCTTGGGCTGCTCCTTCTCGCGCGTCACCAGCCGCACGGCGATCTTCGACGCGGTGCTGAAGAGCCCCCAGCCGAGCGTGGAACCGTCGGGCGCCTCGACCGGCAACAGCTCGCCCCGATCGCCCTCGCCTGCCGCGATGTCGTCCTTGTAGATCCAGGGGTGGCCGCCGAGGACGCGACGCCTCCCGCGGCCGGTCAATGTGATGCGACCCATCCGGCGATTGTAGCGGCGCTTGCTCCCGCCCCCGCCTGTCTCCAGACTGGAACCGTGACGGAAGCCGAAAACTCGCCACACGCGCCGGGCGAGGTGCGCCGGGTGCTCCTGGTGACGCCTCGCCTCCTCGACACCCGCGGCGGCCGCGCGGCCACCGATCTCGCGCTGCGCCTGGACCGCGCCCGCTTCGCGCCGTCGGTGTGCTGCTACAACGGCTGGGGGCCCCTGGCGCAGGAGCTGGAGCAGGCCGGCATCGACATCTTCCCGCTGCGCCGGCGCGCCGGGCTCGACCTGTCCTTCCCGCTGGCGCTGGCCGGCGAGATCCGCCGCCGGCGCATCGACGTCGTCCACAGCCTCAACGCGCGGCGGGCGTACCTCGTGGGCGCGCTGGGCGGCCTGCTCGGCAACGTCCCCACCTCGGTCGCGACCTTCCGCGACACGCGGCTGCTCTCGGACTCGCGCCGGCTGGCCTGGGCCGGACGGCTCTGCGGCGAGATGGTGCGCGCGGTGGTCGCCACGTCGGGGGAGGTCCAGGACGCGCTCCTCCGCGAGCGCTGGGTGCCGCCGGGCAAGACCGTCGTCGTGCCCGACGGCGTCAACCTGGAGCGCTTCGCGGTCGAGGGCGCCGGCGAGGCCGCGCGCGACCACTGGGACATCCCGGTCGACTCGCCGCTGGTCGGCGCGGTCGTCCAGGCCCCGAACTCCGAGGAGTTCGACACCCTGCTCGACTGCTTCTCGCGCGTGCGCACCGAGCTGCCCGCGGCGCGGCTCCTGGTCGCCGGCATCGACCTGACCGGCGTGCCGACGCCCGAGGGCGTCGACGCCGTCGGGCGCTACGGCGACAGCCCCGCGTTCTACGCCGCGACCGACGTCCTTTGCATCCCCCACGCCAGCCGCACGGTGCCGCTGACGCTGCTCGAGAGCCTCGCCGCCGGCGTGCCGATCGCCACCAGCCTGCGGTCGGGCGACGAGGGCTCCGCCCCCGCGGGCCCATGGGCCTTCGCCAACGTCACGCGCCCCGGCGCCAAGGCGCTGGCGGGCGGCATCCTCGAGCTCCTGCGCGAGCCCGACGAGGCCCGCGCGCTCGCGCGGGCGGGTCGCTCGTGCGTCAAGGCCGACCACTCGATCGCGGCGAACGTCGAGCGCATCCAGTCGCTGTACGCGTAATCGCCCACACGGGTGTCGGGATCGGGGGAGCCTGCTTAGGGTCGTGCTGTCGTCCGGTGCGTGCCGGGCGCGCCCTCCCTTGTCGCCGGGCGAGCTGCCCCTCGCCCTATGGAGCTTCCATGAGAGACTTCCGTCGCCTCGCCTTCCCGCTCGCCCTCTTCCTCAGCTCGGCGGCCGCGGTCCGCGCCGCCCCGCCCGACGGCGGAGGCCCCTCCGCCGGCTGCTGGGTCTTCGCCGCCTTGGGGACCGACGACCTCGGCTGGAACCACGTGTCGTCGACCGTCGGCCTGGCGGCCTCCAAGGTGGACGGCGAGGACTTCCTCCGCTGCGAGTACACCGCGATCCCAAGCCCCCAGGGCCCGAGCGACTTCAACCCCATCATCTGGTCGGACAACGGCCTCGCGATCCCGAGCGGCAGCCGCTACCTCGTGGTCGAGCTGCACCTCAGCGCCTTCGCCGAGGCTCCCTCGGTCGACTCGTCCGTGCAGCCCGCCGTGCTCGCGGGCGAGTTCCCCGAGCGCATCTCGGTGATGCTCAACTGGAAGAAGTACTCGGCCTCCGACTGGGGCCGGCGCGACTTCCAGCTGCGGCCGAACCTCGGCTGGCAGGTGCTGGCGATGGACCTCCAGGACGTGCACGACGACGCGACGCGGCCCGCGTACCTGCACCCGATGAGCGGGCCGCTCGACGGCACCGGCACGGCCTACGACGATCCGTGGACGCCGTCGGACGTGAACCAGATCCGCTTCCGGCTCGGGACGAACGCGACCGGCGGGCACCCGCAGGTGCCGGGCGAGAACGACTACTACTTCCTGGGTCCGGGCGGCGGCACGGTGTACCGCTGCCTGATCCGACGCATCCTCGTCACCGACGACTACGCTCCCCACGTGCCGGAGCGCCACGCCTACGCCGAGTACATCGGCAAGCACCGCCACACGTCCAACGGGCACCCGGATCTCGCCAACCGCAACACGCACTGGGTGCGGATGGACGAGTTCGTGGACTCCTCGGACGTGGACGCGTCGGGGGACGAGCGTCGCAAGCTGCTGACCTGGTTGGGCGAGAACCACCTCGCGCCCGAGCTGAAGAACGCCGCGCCCTCGCTTACGCCGCGCATCGGCTACTACGACGACTCGCTGCGCCCGACGTCGGAGTACCACGTGCTCCTCGCGCGCCTCGCCGGCATCGAGGGCCTGTTCCATGAGTGGGGCGAGCTCGGCTCGGTGATCGACGCCTCGCTGGACTCGATGATCGCCGCTCAGGGGAGCCAGCCGATGGCGACGACCACCCTCGAGCCGGTCGACGTCCCCCCCACCGGCCCCGACCCCGCCGCCATGGCGGCGCTGGTCTCCGGCAAGCTGGGCGGGATCGCGCCGCTCTTCGACGGCAGGGAGATCTTCAACCTCGCCCAGGGCTGGTACTGGGTGCACGGTCTCGACGCCGCCGACATCGAGCTGCTCCAGCAGAGCTATCCGACCGACCCGCAGGTCGCGCTGCTGCGCCCGACCGGCGACACGCCGACCTCGCCGGCGGCGGCCGACGGCATCTCCGAGCAGGTCGACGCCTTCGCGCAGTGGTCGAAGTCCAACGTCACCTTCGAGTTCGATCCGTTGGCGCCGGTCTTCGACACCTACTACCCGGCGACCGCCTTCTCGACCGTGCGCGATCAGCTGGAGCTCCACGTGCGGCTCAACAACGAGGAGAACCAGTGGCGCATCCTCAACGGCGAGCTGGCGGTGGCCGAGGACGTCTCGGGCGCGCTCGTCCCGGGCGCGAACCCGGGCTTCGACTTCTACGGCGCCGTCTTCACCGGCTTTAACGACACCAAGTCGCACGACTGGAACCCGTTCGACGACAAGCGCTACATCGCCTGGGAGGACCCGGGCGGCACGCGGCTGCTGCACTCCACCTTCGACGAGCTGCGCGACCGCGACCGGCGCGTGGCCTGGCTCATGAGCTTCAACGGCTTCAAGGAGGGCCACGTGATCGAGCCGACGCGCGAGCGCGGCTTCCAGGACGTCGAGTACCTGACCGAGCAGCTCGCGCGCTGGAAGACCAGCCCGCTCGCGGACAACGACCCGCCCAACGCCTCCGACGTCCGGCGCCTGCGGCGGCTGCTGCGCGCGCCCGAGCGCCTCTACGAGCTGCGCGGGTCCATCGAGGACCTGACGAGCGCGGTCGAGCGCGCGGGCTCGACGCTGCCGGCCGAGCTCATCGCGGCGACCGCCGACGCCGACGCGATCCGCGACGACCTCTTGGCGCTGGGCGCCGCGGCCAAGGACGTCGCCGGCATCGAGTCGCGCCTGGACGCGCTCGAGAGCTCGCTGCGGCTCTTCCGCGCGGCGCGCATCGTCAACACGCGCTTCAGCTTCCGGTGGGAGCACGACAACGGCGGCGGCTGCCCGCCCAACTCCTTCGGCCTGGACCTGACCGCGACGCCGGGCGGCGGGGTTCCGCTCACCACGCCGCTCGCCCTCCCGGCCTGCGAGCAGGGGCTTTGGATGCAGTCGACCGTGCTCGGCAAGGTCGCCGAGTTCGGCGTCGACTGGAGCTATGACCTGCCCGGCTACCCCGGCGTCAAGGCGGGCGCGCTCCTCTCCGGGAGCCAGTACGACGCGACCGTCGCGTTCGAGTACCTCGACCACGTCACCAAGGACACCGCCAACCAGAAGTTCGACTTCCTGCGCGTCAACGCCCACTTCGACGCGACCGCCACCGACGCGCGCCCGCTCGCTGAGGAGCGCAAGCACGTGCTCGAGGACCACCTCGCCACCGACCCGACCTGGGCCGAGGCCGAGATCGACTTCCGCAACGCGGCCGTCGCCAACCCGGCGGACCAGTACACGCTGCAGTTCGAGGCCAACGGCAAGCTCTACGACGGCCTGCGCTACGTCGAGCTCGACGGCATCGGCTCGACCTTCCACAACCTCAACTTCCCGGACGCGGCCGCGACGCCGCCGTCGCACGCGTGGTCGATCGACCTGGGCGGATCCGAGAACGACTACGTCTACGACGTGCTGGTCAACGGCCTCGACATCTACGTGGCGGGAGAGTTCCGCGACGAGCTGCCCTTCGGCGGCTGCTCGGTCGTCGACGCCGGCTCGGGCGACGCCTTCGTGGCGCGCCTGGACCTCTTCGGCAACGTGGTCTGGCTGGCGCGCGGCGGCGGAGGCTACCTCGACCGCGCCGTACAGCTCGACTACGACTCGACCGCGGGCACGGTGGTCGCGCACGTGCAGACCTTCGAGCGGCCGTCCTTCGACAGCGCCATCAACTCCGCTTGCGGGTCCTCCGGCGCGTCGATCGTGCTCGACGACGAGATCGAGGGCGTGCCGACGAGCCTCCTGAAGGAGCACTGCTTCGTGCGGGTGCACTACGCGCCGGCCACCGGGCAGGTGCTCGAGGTCAACCGCGACCTCCACGTCAACCCGGGCACGGCGGTCGACCTCGACCCGACCCGCGAGTACGGCCTGTCGCCGGGCGAAGGCGCCCAGGGGCTCGGGGTCAAGCGCTACCAGGCGCTCTCCCCCGACGCCGCCTACCGCACGGGCTCGTTCCGCGAGCACATCGCGCTGCTCTCCGCGGGCTTCACCGTGCACCGCGCGGACGCGATCGGGCGCTCGGACGTGATGCTGGCCAAGTTCCCCGACGACGCGGCGAACGGCGACGGCGCGACGGCCGAGTGGCTGCTCTCAGGCGGCGGCGCGTGGAACGACTGGGGCACGGCGGTCGAGGTGGTCTACGACCAGGTCAGCGGCGACGCGGTCGGGCTGGTCGTGACCGGTGTCTTCCACGGCCAGGCGAACTTCGGAGGTGCGGACCTCACCGCACCCGACTTCGACGCCGACCTGGGCAGCAACGCCCAGGGCTTCGTCGCGGCGTTCCTGTTGGCGCCGTAGCGACAGCAAGCGACGGCGGCGCGGCCTCGGCCGCGTCAGCCGTCCACCTTCACCAGCCGCTCGAAGCGCGGGTGCCCGCGCAGCGGAGCCAGGTCCGGATCGCCCGCGGCCCACTCCTTCTGGCGGTCGCGCGAGCGCTCGCTCGCGTGGTTCTCGTCGAGCTCGCGCGCGAGGTAGTCGAGCGCCAGCTCGGTCTCCCCGAGGAGCGCGTGGGTGCACGCGAGGTTGTAGTAGAGCGCCGGGTTCGGAGCGACCTCGCCCAGCACCTGGCGCGCTTCGCTGAAGCGGCCGTCGCGCGCGCGGTAGCAGGCGAGCAGCACGCGCATGAAGTCGCTGCGCTTGAGGTCGAAGGCGCGCTCGAAGTAGGAGAGCGCCTTCTCGCTGTCGCCCATCCGCACGTTGGCGTTGACCGCCAGGCTGAGCAGGACGTCGGCGCGCAGCGAGCGCGCCTGAAGCAGCGCCGCGGCGTAGCTCGCCCGCAGCTCGGGGTCGCCGCGCCCCTCGCCGCTGCGCTCGGCCAGGTCCTCCTCGTAGGCCGCAAGCCGGCCCTCGGCCTGGAGGAACGCGCGTTCGGCCTTCTCCGGCTCGCCTTCGTCCATCCACGACGAGCCGACCGAGACCTCGAGGCGCGCGATCAACACCTCGGGCACCGAGCCCCCGCCCTGGGCGGCGGCGGCGAAGAGGTCGAGCTTCATGCGCTCCGACAGGAGGCGCGCCTCGGTCGAGCTGCCGTCCGCGCGCAGGTCGTAGGAGAGGTCGAGCGCCGAGTTCGAGGCGACGCGGTAGCGGCGCAGCGGGTCGAGCGACCCGTCGCGCATCTTCTGCACCTCGCTGTAGAGGAACTGGCGGTAGCGCAGCAGGCGGTGCTGCTTGGACTCGTCCGGCTCGTCGCGGTCGGCCTCCTCCAGGAGGTCCTTCTCGACCGCCTCCAGCGAGGCGGCCTGGATCTCCTCGAGCAGCCGGCGGCGCTCGGGGTCGGCCAGCGGGTCGTGGAAGATCGGCTCGGGCGACGCGGGCGCGAAGCCGGGCATCTCGAGCGCCGACACCCCCGCCAGCCCCTCGCCGAGACGCAGCTGCAGGAGGTGCGAACGGGCCGGCGTCCAGACCGCCGACTCGGTGTTCGACAGCAGCAGCCGCAGCGGACCCAGGGCATCGTCGAGCAGCACCTGAAAGCCATCGGCCACGACACGCGAGCGGCCCCGCACCGCGAGAAGCTGCGCCCGCAGCTGGCGTACGTGCATGGCGCGCAGCAGCGCCAGGAGCTCCGGATCCGACGGCTCGCGCCCTTCGGCCAGCCACGTCAACGCGGTCCACAGGTCGACCGAGCAGCGCAGCAGGCGCAGCCCGACCGCGTGGTCGACGTTGCCGATCGCGGGGCGGAAGGCCGAAGGCACGAGCTCGCCGCGCTCGGCGGTCAGCCCGTCGAGCGCGCGCGCGGCCTCGCCCAGGTAGGTGCGCGCGGCCGGGAAGTCCTCGCCGGACGCCTCCGCGGCGGCGGCGAGGAGCGCACCGCGCACGCGCCACTCGCGCCCCTCGATGTCGTCGCGCGGCCGGGCCAGGGTCAGGATCGCGGCGGCGGACTCGCCGGCCTCGACCGACGAGGGGCTGGAGCCGAGCGACAGCGTCGCGCGGCGATAGTGGGCGTCGAGCGGGTCCAGCCCGTCGGCCATCAGCCCGGCCAGAACGTCGTAGGCGCGCTCCAACTCGCCCATCTGCGCCAGCCGCCCGAGCAGGTTGTCGAGGGCGGTCCCGGCCGCGAGTCGCACCATCCCCGAGGGATGGCGGCGCCCGACGACCAGCGGCCGGCGCTCGGCCGCGCCGGTGCCGCCGCCGGGGAGCTGGGCCAGCGCGTCGCCGTACTCGTCGAGCAGCACCGCCAGCGAGCGCTTGTCGAGCGCGCGCTCGCCCTCGCCGTCGCCGGCGAAGGCGCGCGACACGCGGCGCACCAGGCGCTCGCGCGCGCCGGCGTGGTCGGCCAGCTGCTCGGCCGCGAAGCCGCGGTCGCGCGGCGCGAGCTCGTCGAGCAGCGCGTCGAGGCGCGCGATCGCCGCGGGGTCGTCGACCGCGGCCAGGGACTCGATCGCGGCGGCGCGCACCTCGCGGCTCTCGTCGCCCAGCGCGGCGTCCGCGAGCGCGGCGATGCGGACCGCGGTGTCGGCGCGCTCCAGCCGCCGCTCGCCGAGCAGCCGCACCGCGTCCAGGCGCACCTCGGCGTCGGGGTCGGTCAGGAGCTCGACCGCCGGTGCGATGCACGCGGCGTCGCCGATCTCCCTGGCGATCCCCGCCCGGGTGCGCCGCGCGGCGCGGCCGGCGCCGGGAACCGTGGACAGGCCGCGCGCGGCGGCCGCGGGGCCGAGCTCGACCAGCGCGGCGCGCCGGGTGGACCACTGTTCGCCGCGGGCCGCGTCGAGGGCCGCCCAGGCTTCGTCGATGGCGTCGGCGATCGCTCCGGCCCCGGCGGAGGGCGCGCCGAGCGCGAGCACGGCCAGGGCGGAGAGCGGGAGGACCAGGCGGCGGATCATGCGTCGTCTTCTTGAGGGTCCGCGCCGTCGTCGGCGCGGGACATGCGGTAGTCGAAGGCGCGGCGCGTGAGCCCGACCCGCCGCGCCGCGGCGCTGACGTTGCCGCGCTCCTCGGCCAGGGCCAGCTGCATCATCGCCAGAGCCATGTCGTCCACAACCAGCCCGGCCGCAAGGGCCGCGCGGGCCAGGTCGTCGGCCCGTCCGGCGACCGATTCGTCGAGGAAGCCCAGCTCGCCGATCTGGACGGGCCCGCCGCCGCCCAGCACGTGGATGCGCTCCAGGGCGTTCTCCAGCTCGCGGACGTTGCCGGGCCAGGGGTGGGCCGCGAGGCGCTCCAGCGCCGCGGGCGACAGCTCGCGGCGCGGGGTGCCCAGACGCTCGGCCACCCGCTCGGACAGGCGGCCCACCAGCGCCTCGAGGTCGCCGCGGCGCGCCCGCAGCGGCGGGACGGCGAGCGTGACGACCGCGAGGCGGTAGAAGAGGTCCTCGCGGAAGGCGCCGTCCTCGACCTCCGTCCGCAGGTCGCGGTTGGTGGTGGCGATCACGCGCACGTCGATCGGGACCGGCTCCTCGGCGCCGAGCGGCTCGACGACGCGCTCCTGGAGCACGCGCAGCAGCTTCACCTGGGCCTCGCGCGGCAGGAGGTCCACGTCGTCCAGCACGAGCGAGCCGCCGTGCGCCTGCCGGAACAGCCCCAACCGGGCCCGGCTGGCGCCCGTGAAGGCCCCCTGCTCGTGCCCGAAGAGGGCCGATTCGATCAACGTCGGGGCCAGGGCGGCGAGGCTGACGATGCAGAAGGGGCCCGACGCGCGCGGACTCGCCGCGTGGAGCGCGCGGGCGGCCGCGCCCTTGCCCACGCCGCTCTCGCCCTGGAAGAGCACCGTGGCGTCGCTGGTGGCGACCGCCTCGAGCTCGTCAACGAACCTCCGGAAGGACTCACAAGACCCAGTCAGATAAGCGCTTAGATCCGGCATACGGCGGGGTGAAGTCCGTCTCATGGGCCGCGTTCACGGCACGCGTCGGACGTCGTTGACTCGATTCCCTAGATATAGCAGACTGCGCCGCCTTAAATACGGACGGGGCGTCTCGCTCCGTTGGATTCGAGGTAGGGGAAGAGGCGCGCCTCTTCTTCCTGTTCATTTAACAGCCCTACCCCATCGCTCCCGCAGGCAGCCGGGCGCCGGAGAGATGGTCCGACGGTTCGACGACGCTCCAGAAACCTAACGACGCATCCCCTCCATGAATCAGGAAGACATCCTGCGCATGATCGACGTTCTCCACCGCGAGAAGGACATCCCCAAAGAGGTCCTTTTCGAAGGTTTGGAGACCGCGATTGCGACGGCGGTGAAGAAGCGTCTGGGCGCCGGCGAGGACCTCGTGGTCGCGATCGACCGCAAGAGCGGGGAGATCGCCGTGGAGGACGACGAGGGCGAATACGAGTTCGACCTCGCCGAGCTGGGCAGGATCGCGGCGCAGGCGTGCAAGCAGGCCTTCCTTCAGAAGGTCCGCGAGGCCGAGCGTGACGTGATCTACGACGAGTACGAGGCGCGGGTCGGCAGCCTGGTGAACGGCACCGTGCAGCGCTTCGAGAACGACAACCTGGTGATCAACCTCGGCCGCACCGAGGCCTACCTCCCACGCGAGGAGCGCGTGCGCGGCGAGACCTTCTCGCCCGGCGACCGCATCCGCGCGATCGTCCTGGAGGTCCGCAAGGACGGCCCGCGCGTGCGCATCATCGTCAGCCGCACGCACCCGGACCTGGTGCGGCGGCTGTTCGAGCTCGAGGTCCCGGAGATCGCCGACAACATCATCGAGGTCAAGCGCGTCGTGCGGGAGCCTGGCTACCGCACCAAGATGGGCGTGATCTCGCAGGATCCCAAAATCGACTGCATCGGCGCCTGCGTGGGCGTCCGGGGCTCCCGCATCAAGGCGGTGATCGACGAGCTGCGCGGTGAGCGCATCGACATCATCCGCTGGAGCGACTCGCTGGAGACGCTCATCATGAATGGCCTGAAGCCGGCCGCGATCCACATCGACAACATCTACGCCGACGTGGACGCCCACGCGGCGGTGGTGATCGTCGATGAGGACCAGCAATCGCTGGCGATCGGCAAGAAGGGCCAGAACGTCCGGCTCGCCAGCCGCCTTTGCGGCTGGGACATCGACATCAAGACGCGCGCGGAGTTCGAGGCGGAGAACATGGGAGCGGCCCTCCCGCTAGACGGGGACACCGACGGTGAGCCCTTTGAGGAAGGTGACGATGAGCTCGGCGCGCCCGAGCCCGAGGGCGGCCCCGCGGAGGCCGCACCGGAGTCGCCGGCCGCACCGGTCGCCGAGGGCGGCGCCGAAGCCGCCGCCCAGGAGCCCGCCCCGAAGACCCCCGCCGAGGCCGGCCCCACCGCCGAGGCCTAAAAAGGCCGCGTCGCGCACCGGTCCGGAGCCCTTGCCCCGGCGTCGGTGTCCTACAATTCAACTCGAACCACCTCGAACACGTTGAGCCCGAAGAAGCGCATCTACGACCTCGCCAAGGAGTACGGCATGTCCGGCCAGGACCTGGCCGCCAAGCTCCGAGACCTGGGATTTGCCCAGGTGAAGAGCCACATGACCGCGCTCAGCGAGTTCGAGGTCCTCGAGATCCAGGCGCGCCTGGAGGCCTACGGCATCATCGGCGAGTCGAGCTCCAGCAGCTCGACGACGATGGGCGGCCTCAAGATCAAGCGCAAGAAGAAGAAGAAGGTCGAGGACGAGCCCGCGGAGGAGGCGGCGCCGGAGGCGAGCGAGGGCGAGGAGGCCCCCGCCCCCAGCGTCGAGCCCGCTGCGGACGAAGCCCCGGCCGAAGAGCCCGCGGCACCGGTCGCCGAGGAGCCCGAGGCCGAAGAGCCCGAGGCCCCCGCGCCGAGCCCGGAGCCCGCTCCCGAGCCCGAGCCGGCCCCGGTCGAGGCCGTCGAGCCCGCCCCGGCGCCCGCGCCGGAGCCGGAGCCCGAGCCGGCACCGGTGGAAGCCGCCGAGGCCGCCCCCGCCGAGGAGGCTCCGAGCCAGCCCGCGGCCGTAGCGCCGGCCGCGCCCGAGCCGCAGCCCGCGGCGGGCGAGGAGCCCGCCGCCGCCCCGACCGCCAGCCAACCGGCCGAGCCGGCGCCGGTCG